>NZVR01000158.1 GCA_002701545.1 Blastopirellula sp.
AGACGAGAAAGCTCGGTGGGCAGCGCACCGCAGACATCTGCCAAGCCGCCGGTTTTGGCAAACGGGGCAATCTCGGTGCTCGCGACGAGAATGTTCAAGTTGCTGTTCCAGGCTTGACGGTGTATCGCCCGATGCCGGCTGATTCGGAGGCCGACTGCGATCAAGCAGTTACCTCAAAACGAGCCCGCTCGAGCGATGGCAAGTCAACAACGGCGGAGGATTTCGCCTCGGCGGTCAGGGCCTACGTGGTCTGCGTCTGCCGCTCTAACCTACTGTCAAACCATAGGTTATACTGCACGCTTGAAATTCACAAAGGGCAACTATGAACTTTTGCGTGCTTTTCTGGCACTCATACATTGAGCCCAAGTTCCTGGTTCCCGGTCGCAGGTTGCTGTTAGAATAACCCTATTGGGGCGTTTCTGATCTACGCGGAAGTATTGTGGCGTGAAACTCAATATTGACGAGATCTCCCGAGAGTACTTTCCACGCATCCATCGTGCTGCGCTGGTGCTGAGTGGCAATCCATGGGACGCGGATGATCTGGCCCAAGAGACGTTTCTGGTGGTCGCCAACCAACCAGAGAAATTTCGCGGGCACAGTCAGGTCTACACCTGGCTTTACGGGATCCTGCTGAACTTGGAGCGACGGGAGCGTCGTCGTCGAGGGATTGGTTTTCGCAAGCTGCGGGTGCTGTGGGACAACGAAAAGCACGAGGAACTAGTTTGCCCTCCTGCGGAAACAGCGATTGAAGTGGCTGAGTGGAAAGGCAGTTTGTGGGCTTATGTGAAGCAACTTCCAGATGCGCAGCGGGAAACACTGGTCTTGCGGTTCAGTGAAGGTTTGCAGTACGACGAGATTGCCGATGTTCTTAGTTGTCCATTGGGCACGGTGAAATCACGGATCCATCATGGGCTGAGTAATTTGAAGCGGATGATTCACGACCAAGAGATGACAGATTCTCTTCCCGACCAGAAGGCGGAGGGTTCGACGCATGTTTGATGACGATCATGAGTTACCAGAAGATCTCGGTGCTTTGGGTTATCAATTGATGGCCCAGGCAAGTGACTTGGAGCAGACGTACCCGTCCCAAGTGAATGCGCGGACGCAGGTGTTTGTCGGTCAGCACTCCGGGGCGCGACGGCCTACGTCGCTCACGCAATTGGCGGTTGCTTTGTCAATTGGTTCCGTCATTGCTGTCGTGTTGGTAGCCGTGTTCGGATCTGTTTTTGTCGCTTGGGACATACTTACGCCGCGCCGTCAGAGGAATTGGGTGGTGCAGGCTCGGCCAGCACAGGATGTTTCCAAGCCTTCGGCTGTGCCTACACAGCGAGATACGGCCGAGTTCGTGGCGGTAGCCGATGCCTCGGCCAAAGAAGCGAGTGGAGATCGGTTTAGTGTGCGCGAGCTCGTTGCGTCGGCGGATATGCTCGAGGAGCAAACCGAAGCTGATGCGGAACTCAGCGATGCGCAGAAAATTGAACTTTTGGAAAAAGCATTAGACCGATATCGCAGCGTCATCATTTACTTGCAGGATGAAATTCAGACGCGCGACGAAGAACGTGCCGCGCAGGCACAGCAGTTGCAAAATCTGGAGCAGCGTTTGCGCTTGCTGGAAGCCCTCCCGGCGGAGGCTGAGTCGACACGCTGAGACGTGTCGCCAGCAGGATTGCCGCCGAGGAGACCAGCGGCAGCCGAGTCCGATTTCTGTTTGCGGGTTCGGTCCCTCACGGCGGCCCCCATGGAGGCTTGTCTGACGTTCTGCCGGGGCTCGCAGGTGAAGTAGATTGGGTCGTTCGCTTTGCCGGGCGATGGTCAGAGTCAGGACTGCTGGAGTGTCTCTCCGCGCGGTTTGTACGGTAGTGGAGACGTCGGATTCGCCGTTTGTTGGTATACTGCCTGCGCATTCTTGCCAACGTCAACGACCCGCGGAGAAGATTGAATCAGACCATGCTCAATCCGGATGACGATACCCTGTGGCCGCTTGCCGACGGTCGTTTGCCGTTGGTTCCAGACGCGCAACCCAAGTTGCAAGTGAAGGTGGCAAGCAAGACGCATGTGGGGAAAATGCGTAAGCGAAACGAGGATCACCATGCGGTCATACGCCGCACGCGCCATGCGGAAATGCTGTCGACCAATTTGCCGCCCGGAACCTGGGCGTTTGGAACGGAGGAAGCGTATCTCTTGCTGGTCGCCGATGGCGTGGGAGGCGCCGCATCCGGGGATCAGGCCAGTCAGCTGGCTGTAAAGACGGTGCTGGATTTGGCAGAACGAGCCAGCAGTTGGGTCATGAAGTATCACACGTCTGAATTTGACGCGTTTCGAAATCGCGTCGAATTGTATCTTGAACTGATCCAGCGCGAGTTTTTGGAGCGAGCGAAACGGGAACCGGAACTGCAGTCGATGGGGACGACCCTGACGCTCGCCGTGGTGTTACCACCGCACGCGTTAGTGGTGCAAATCGGTGATTCGCGCGCCTATTGCCTGCGGGATCACAAGCTACAACAGATTACCCGTGACCAGACGTTGGCTCAGGAGATGCTCGACGAGGGCGCCGACCCTGCAGATGCTCGCCAATACAGTAATGTGCTGACCAATAGTCTGCGATGTGACGCGACGCGGCTACAGGCAGAGGTGATTCACGTCGAGCTGCAAGCCGACGATCGGTTGCTGTTGTGCTCGGACGGTCTCACGGATCTGGTCGATGACGAGGCCATTGCCGAAGTGTTGGCGGACTGTGATCCTGACACGGCATGCGCTCAGTTGGTTGAACGCGCGCTGGATGCTGGTGGGTATGACAATGTGACGGTGATCGTGTCCGCCTTGGAGGCCTGTCAAACCGTTCATCGGGAACCCGGGGTTGGTGATGCGGCAGGCGAGTGATTTGAGCTGGCACAGAAAACTGGGAATGATGGCAAGGTCAATATCCAACGCAGCGCGTGATACTGCTCGGCCGCGATATGAGGGGCCCGCACGCGAGCGTGTCGGTGTAAAGATTGGGGTGTAAGTATGTTGGAGCTTGGTTCACATGTATTCCGTGTAGGCGTTGCTGCGGTTGTGTTGACCGGCGTGTGCCTCGGGGCCCGCGCGGATGATTTGTATCTGGAGAGTGTCAAGCCGGCGGCCACCAATAAGCCGGTGCTGCGATATGGGTTTCTGCGAGCTGATGTGGATCGGATTGCTAAGACCGTTCCCGGGGTGCTGCGCGTGATTCCGTTTCGTTCGATGCCCGTGATTTTCCGTCACCAAGGTTCGCAACTCGCCGGTCGACTGGTGGGAACGAACGCCGGGGAGTTGCAGTACGACGGTCATGCGTTGACACACGGACGCTATCTGACGGAAAACGATCTGAAGCAACGGCATAGTGTGGCGGTGATCGGGCACGATGTTGCCGCACGGTTGTTCGCCAAGGTCGATCCGATTGGTAAGACTCTGCGTGCTGGAGACCAGCTCTTTTTGGTCGTCGGAGTGGCCCGTTGGGGAACTCAGCGTGGAGCGAACGTCGTTCACGTACCCATCAGCACCATGCGCGTACGCTTTGGAGACACCGTCGTCGTCCGCCAAGCGGGAACGTTTTCGATGGAACAATACGAGTTGAATGCGGTCCGCGTTGTACCACAACCAGGTGTCGATCTTTCGGACCAGAGGGAAGCCATCTTCAAGATGCTGCGGATATCACGAGAATGAAGACATCCTGCGGGTGAGTCTCTGCAACTGCGCCCGCCTGCGAAATGGGAAACGACAATCGTCGATAGTGAAAGGCAAGCAAGTGATGCGAGACGAGGGCAAACGAAATGAATTGGACGCGCGAGGCGCTGGCAACTGGACGGCCATCGCGATCAGGGTAACGCTCGGTAGCTTACTGGTTGCTTGTGCTGAGGTTCCAGCGGTTGCGCAATTACCGCCCGCATTGGAAGCACGGATCGAAACGACGGTGCGCGAGGTCGGTTCGCTGGAGACGGTGCGCGCCACGGAGATTCGTTGTGAAGTCAAAGGCCAAGCGACCCTGGTCTCGATCGTTCCCGAAGGAACACAGGTCAAGCAGGGAGATCTGCTTGTCGAATTCGACGATTCCAAGCTGCAAGATCGGTTGGCCACGAGCAAGATTGCGTTGGAATCCGCTGCGGCAGCCGTTGTAGCGGCCAAGCAAGACCTGGAGCAAGCCCAACAGCAGGGGAGTTTGAATCTGACCATTGCGCGTCAGGCGTTAGCACTGGTAGCCGTCGAACAGGAACGCGTGTTGGGTAAGAACGGTACGTTGGCTTTGGAACTGCTGGAGGTTCAAAGTGCCTTGGACGTCGCACGCTTGCGGCTGATGTCCGCTGAAAAGCGGCTGGTTGGCATGGACGAATCGGACGTGCATTACGCCGAGTTGCAACTGGTGATGAAAGAAGCGCAGGCGGCGATTCGCCTGGGCGATGCACGGCAGCAACTGCTGACTGGTGTAGAAACTCGCAGACGCAAGTTGCAAGGTCAGTTAGCCCTGGCGGAAGCAGAGCAAGAGGTCAAATCGCGCGCAGCCGAGCAGCTGGGGTTGGTCCGTTCTGCTGAGGCGAATCTGCGTGCCACGTCAGCAGCGGAACAGGTCCAAAAGAAGCAAGTGGCCGACATCGAGGAGCAAATCAAGCGTTGCAAGATTCATGCACCGCAAGCCGGCACGGTGATGCATGTTCGCGCAATGACCGGGCGCACGGGGCGGCAGACATTAGCGGCAGGGTCCACCGTACGTGAACGCCAGCCACTGTTGCGGTTACCTGATTTAAGCGAATGGCAAATGCGAGTCTCCGTCAATGAGTCACGTATCGCCCGCGTGCGCGTGGGGGCGCCTGCCAGGGTGTCACTGGATGCGATTCCCGGCGAGGTCTTTCAGGGTAAGGTGAAGCGTGTGTCTGCCACACCCGAACCTGCCATGTGGTTTGAAGCAGACGTCAAACGATACGCCGTCACCGTTTCGTTGGACCAGCAACCTGAGTTTGCTCGCTTCGGTCTCACTGGGGAAGTCGAGATCCGCTTGCCTAAACGCTAGGGCCCCTTCAACGCGCTAGGGCCCCTTCAACGGCAACAGAAGTCAACGGCAACTCTCAATCAAGTCCAGCTTAAATCATGTTTGGACAACGGTAGATCACGCACACGCTGGCCTGTGGCGGCAAAGATTGCGTTGCACAGCGCCGGTGCGAATGAGGGTACGGGAGTTTCGCCGACTCCAGCCGGAGGTTCCGTGCTGGGGACGATGTCCACGAAGATTTTCTGTGGGGCGTCCTGCATGGTCGTGACCGAGAAGGTATCGAAATTCGACTCGTTGGCTTGGCCCTTGGTAAAGGTGATTTCGCCGTAACGTGCCTGCGAGGTGGCCATAATTGCGGCCCCTTCGACCTGGGCTCGCACGCGGTCTGGGCTGACGATCGTGCCGGCGTCGAGTGCCACCCATACTTGAGGGATGTGCAGCGTGCCGTCTTGTTGCACCTCGACCTCGACCACGTGCGCCGCATACCCGAGAAAAGCGCGGCAACAGGCGATTCCCAGCCCACGTCCGCGAGGCAAGTCTGCAGATCTCTCCCACTGGGCGGCGGTAGCAACGCGACGTAGGACTTGTTTCAGCCGGGCGATGTCATAGGGATAGCTTTCGGGGGAAGCACCTCGATTGGATAGTCGAGCAGCTTTCAGGTCGATGTGACGGTCTTCGCCCAAGAGTTCCAGCAGGTATGCGTACGAATCGCGCCCTGCGGCATGTGCTAATTCGTCGGCGAACGAGCCGACGGCGAAATTCTGTTGGATATGGCACACCGAGCGAAGCCAGCCGATGCGCACGTGCGCCTTGGCGGCGCCTGTTTCGATTTGCAAGTGAGGGATATCGAAAGGCAGGTCGGTCAAACCCATTTCCACTTCGAATCCGGCAGGGGTTTGGGCAGCCGGGTTGAATGTTGACATGATCGTGGGGTAGGCGACGCGTTGCAGCCACGCTTCGGGTTTCCCTTTTTCGTCCAAGGCGGCTTGCGCATAGCAGGCCGAGATGGCGTGGAAGTAGTCATGTTGGACATCATCTTCTCGAGTCCACGTAACGTGAACGGGGCGGCCTGTCTGACGTGACAGGATCGCTGCTTCGACACAATAGTCGGGCTTGCTTTTGCGGCCGAAGCCGGCTCCCAAGAGCGTGACTTCGACGAGTACATCGTCAGGCTTCATTTGCAGAACGGGAGCGACTGCCTGTTGGACTGCTTGAGGATTCTGTGTGGCGGTGAGAATACGACACGAGGTCACCTTGCCGGATGCGTCCGTCTTTACATCGGCTACGGCGCAGGGTGTTTCCATCGGGGCGTGAGCCAGATGCGGCACGGAATATTCGGCCGAGATGAGTCGCTGGGAACGTTCCAGGGTCGCTTTGGCGTCACCGTGGCGACGCACCACTTGTCCCGGCTTGCGCGCGGTCTCGCGAAGCGTCTTGGCAAACGTCTCGGTATCGTAACTGGCGTTGGCACCGTGGTCCCATTCGACATTGAGTGCGTCGCGACCTTGCCAGGCAGCCCAGGTGCTGTCGGCACAGACAGCGACACCACCGAGCGGTTTGAAATGCGGGGCGCCTCGAAATCCCGGTATCTCGACAATTTCGACCACTCCGGGGATCTGTTTGGCTGCCGCGGCGTCGAAGCCTTGGACTTTTCCACCGACCACGGGGGGGCGGGCAATGACGGCATACAGTTGATTGTCGATGCGGGCGTCGATCCCGTAGATGGCTCGCCCGGTCAGGATATCATCGAGATCGGTGACCGGCGCGTCTTTGCCAATGTAACGCCATTTGTCACGTGGCTTGAGACGCAACGTTTCCGGCTTGGGGACTTCCAGTTGACGTGCCAGTGGTGCCAGAGTTCCGAAGTCCAGTACGCGTTGGCTATCTCGATGTTTGACTTGGTGATTTGTGGCATAGCAGGTTTCAGCGTCCACTTGCCATTTTTTTGCCGCGGCTTGTTCGAGCATCGTGCGCGCTGTGGCGCCGGCCACACGCATCCGCTGAAAGAAGAAGCGAATGCTGTTCGAGCCGTCGGTATTCTGGTCGCCCAGGCGTTTGTCCCCCGGAGCCTGTTCGATGGAGACGCGATTCCAGTCTGCTTCCAACTCGTCCGCCACGACGCGCGGAAGCCCAGTGCGAATGCCTGTTCCCATTTCAGAGCGATGCGCGATGATCGTCACTTGACCCGTGGGGGCAATCGAGACAAAGAAATCGGGAGCAAAGTTGTCGACTTGATCCTCTTGGGCGGCGGCCACTGTGGCATCCTGCCCGGCGCCGACACGTACCATCAATACGAACGAACCGGCGGTCAAGCTGGTGAGAAACGTGCGGCGTGAAGGACCGGCACCCGGGTGAGTGGAAGATGGGTTGCTCATTGGGCTTGAATCTCCTTCGCGGCCGTTTTGATTGCGGCTCGAATGCGCGGATACGTACCACAGCGGCAGATGTTCCACATTTCGGTTTCGATCTCCTCATCCGACGGATCGTTATTGGCTTTGAGCATGGCGGCGGCCATCATCATTTGCCCTACCTGGCAATAACCGCATTGGGGCACATGGTGTTCCTTCCACGCTTTCTGGACCGGATGGGTGCCGTCTTCGGAAAGGCCCTCGATCGTCGTGACGGGCGACTCGCCCACATCGCTTAGAGGTGTGACGCAAGCTTGCATCGCTTGCCCCTGAACATGGACGGTACAGGCGCCGCATTCAGAGACGCCACAGCCGTATTTGGTGCCGGTCAGGCCCAGGTGGTCACGGAGTACCCAGAGTAACGGCGTATCTTCCGGTACGCCCTCGACGGAATGTGTCTGGCCATTCACTCGGATCGTTTTCATGTCGCTTTCCGGTGACAGAGGAATCTGACGAGAGTCAAACTGGTATGCAAACTGGTATGCAAACTGGTATGGGCGGAGGGCCCCAGTCAGTGCTCCGCACATTCTAGCGGAATCCGCTAGCCGTGGTGGTTTTTGTATACCATTTGATACTCAGCGGGAGTATCGACATCGGTGACGCGGTCCGCTGCCGGGAAGGGGACGATGGTCTGCGGGTGGCGAGCGACCAGTGCGTCGACGCCCTGGTCTGCTGTCAGGGTGTGAATCTCGCCAGTTAGTGGCCAGGGGAGGAGTACGGGATGCCCCTGTTTGCCGCCAAATTGGGGGACAATCAGGTGGGTTGGGTCTTTCGGAGCGGCCAGCAAGGGAGGGATGATTCCTTGTTGCAGGGTGGGGAGATCGGCCGGAGCGATAAAACAATGGTCTGTCGCGGATGGCTCATAGTGTTGCTCCAAAAAGCGTAGCCCGGCCTGCACCGAGGCTTTCATATCGGCCGGCGCTTCGGAAGGTTGTACGATCGCCACGGGCCACTGGGAACAAACGCGCTGCAACTCGACGTCGTCCCGTCTTATGACTACAACTGTCTCTGTGACGTCGCTTGTTGTCCACACTTGCAGGACATGGTCCATGACCGTTTTGCCCTGCCATGGTAGCAGCAATTTGGGCTTGCCCATGCGGCGGCTGTGTCCCGCTGCAGGCACGATCGTGTAGCATCGATTTGATTCACTCATCCCAGGTATCACGTAATCAGGTAGACCGGATGACTTATGATGTGATACAGCATGCTCGGTCGCTTGGAAAGCTGCTGGAAGCGGAAGTACCTTTTGCCATCGTCACGTTGCTGGATATTCGGGGCAGCGCGCCGCAGGTTACCGGTGCCAAAGCCATTGTGACGGCCGAGGGGATTGCGTGCGGTACGGTCGGTGGTGGCAAGATCGAAGCGGCTGCCATTCAACGGGCTCAACAGCTGCTGGAAAAACGTAGTGGTACGACGTGTGAATTGCTGACCTGGAATCTGCAAACCGACGTGGGGATGACGTGTGGCGGCGAAGTGAAGTTGTTTTTCGAAGTCCATGCGAATGCGGATTGGCAGGTGACGGTGTTCGGAGCGGGGCACGTTGCGCAGGCATTGATTCCGCTACTGCTGCAACTGAATTGTCATGTTACTTGTATCGATACACGCGCCGATTGGCTGGCCAAATTGCCAGACCATCTCAAGTTGCGAAAATGGTGTTTGGATCCGATGGTCAGTGGAGTGGCCAGGCAGCCTGAGCACGCGTTTTTCGTCTTGATGAGCCAGGGCCACATGACCGATCTCCCCGTACTCGAAGAGATCTTGACGACGCGTTCCGCTCCGTACGTCGGTGTCATCGGCAGCGATCAGAAAGCCAGTGTCCTGCGTCGTGATCTGTTGGACCGGGGAGTGGCGACAGAGAAAATCGACTCATATCATTGCCCCATTGGTCTACCGTTAGGTAATAATACCCCTGCAGAAATCTCGATCAGCATCGTCAGTCAATTGATTCAGCGACGCGATGAACTTGGGATCCTAAAGCATAAGGCGAAACAGTTTTTGAAGTGATGGTCACTGCGGTGCCAGGCGGCAGTGCAACGTACCAACGACCTCGTGTTGGCGATCGCTGGCGTTGTTTATACCAACCTGATTGACGGTCCGTCGCAATTCGATGGCTGGGACATCGAGCAAAGTTGTTGGAGGATTCGCGTGCCGCATACGAAAACCCAAGTCATCCAACTTCTGCGCAAGCACCGAGATGCCCGCGGGACAGCCCACTGGGAGGCGCGTCAGCCAGAAGACTCACCCGTGAAGAGCTTTGGAATCGGGCTGACCCGACTGCGTAAGTTGGCGAAGGAGATTGGTCGAGATCATCGGTTGGCACTTCAATTGTGGGCCAGCGACGTCTACGACGCCAAGATCATTGGGCTGCTGATCGACGAACCGAAAAAGATGACTCGGGAGCAGGTTGAACAACAGGTGGAAGACGTGGGCTTGGGCATGTTGTCTCACGTTTTCGCCTCCTGTGATGCGACTTTGGCCAAGTCCCCCCTGGCATTCGAGGTTGCGCGTGATTGGATGGACAGTCCCGATGCGCTCCGACGTCAGTGTGGTTTCGCGTTGCTGTACGAACTGTCCAAGAAAAAAGTTGCCGGGTTGGATGATGATTATCTGTTGGAACGTATCGCTCATATCCGTGAGCAGATTCACGCGGAGTCGATGTGGGTGCGAGAAGCGATGAATACGGCTCTGATGGGAATCGGCAAACGGAATAAAAAACTCAATCAGGCTGCAATCCGAGCGGCCAAGGCGATCGGTCCGGTTGCAATCGATTACGGTGAAGAGAATCGTTGTGAGCCGCTTGATGTGCTCAAGCATTTGACGAGCGATCACCTGCAACGGAAGTGGAATGCCTGATGCGGGACCTGTTCTCAGGACAGGCTAGACGTCATTTCAGACGATCCGCAGATTGTGATTCAAGGCTGATCATCGAACGTCGCAGTGAGAAATACTGGATGACTCCGATCAGCAGCATGGAGATCAGGATGGGAATGGCGGTGTTCAAGGGAGGCGTGGAAACAGGGTAATACGTGGCCAAGTTGATCCAGAGGGCGGTGTAGCCGACCATGACCAGGAAGGTGGTGTAAATGACCAGGTTGGTGCGGCAGCGCAATACTGAACTGGCGACCATGACGTGATACAGAGGAATCAGCGAATTTGCCGTACTGCCGCCAGCTGAGAACAGGAACGCCGTGAGAATGATCACGTCGCTGGTGAGCCACAAATAAAGGACCCAAGCGGCGCCCCGACTGCGGGTCAGGCATTGCTGCCAGACCCAGGCTCCGCAACACAAAGCGGTGACAGTGATGGCCACGGCAACGTGAAACTCGGCACTTGTTTCCTGGAAAAAAGTACGGTAGATGACGTGATAGAGGTAGAGTGTGATGGCGGCTGCCCAGGTGATGGACAGGCCGGGGCGATGGCGAGCCCAGCGATAAATGCGGCGCCCGATGCTCAGCGGTTTGGCTTGTATCGCTTCCCCCGCCTGAAACAGTCGCAAATCATCTACTAACTCGCCCGCGTGGGCATAGCGGCGGGCAGGGTCGGTTTCCAGGCATTTCATGCAGATGGTGTTGAGCGCCACGGGAATCCGTCGGTTGATCGCTCGAGGGGCAATGACTTCGTGTTCCTGGATCAACTGCAAGTGCTTGGCGACTCCCGCTTCCTCGGATTGGATGGGAGGTCTGCCGGTGAGCATGCGGTATAGAATCGCCCCCAACCCATACACATCGGTTGCGGTTGACGTCATGTCCACGTCTCCCAAGGCTTGCTCGGGAGCCATGTAGCCGGGGGTTCCCATAATGTCGCCGGCCGAAGTGGCGCTAGATTCCTGGTTGAGGTATTTGGCCAAACCGAAGTCGGTGACCCAAGGGCGTTGGGTGGTGTTGTCGATCAGGATATTGGATGGCTTGAGGTCTCGGTGAATGATGTCTCGTTGATGGGCGCAGGCGACGGCTTGGCCGACGGCGGTCATGATCGTTAAGGTTTCTTGTAATGAAATCGCCCCGGAAGTGAGTACCGACTCCAGGTCTTCCCCATCGATAAACTTCATGGCAATGAACGGTTCACCATGGACCGTGCCAAGTTCATATACAGGGACGACCGCTTCGTCATCGAGTTGGGCGGCCGCATTAGCTTCTGTCATGAAGCGTTCGATTTCGATACTCGAAGCGAACATACCGGAGCGAATCATCTTGATCGCTGCCAACCGCTGAGGGCGCAGTTGTTGCGCTTTGTAGACAATGCCCATCCCCCCGCGTGCCAGTTCTTCGATGATCTCGTAGTTTTCGATCTCGGGAAAAGGCTGATTGAGATCAAGTTCAGGAAGTGGGCGACCAATCGTTTCCGGAATCTGGTGGCTCGTCGTGCCGCCCGGGTCGGCTTGCAGTGGTTCGCATTCCGCATCCGCTTGCAGCATGGACAAGACTTGCTGCTGCAACGCTTTGGGGTACTGGGATTGAGCGAGCACCCACGGCACACGGTCCTCTGGCGTGATTTCCAGGGATTGGAGAAACAGCGCTTGCGCCTGTTCGTAGGCTTCCCGCTGGTTTCGTGTCGAATCCGATCCGCTCACTCAGTTTCCTCAGTGCCAAGTTCTGCTGCCAGCCATGCTCTGGCCACGCGAAAGTCATTCTTGACAGTGGCGGGGGAAACTTCAAGCACGGTCGCGGTCTCCACGACGGAAAGCCCGCCGAAAATACGCAACTCGATGACCCGGGCATGGCGTTGATTGAGCTCTTGGAGTCGCTCGAGCATCTCATTGAGGGCCAAAATTTCCAACGGATCTGTGGTGTGTTGAATAAATTGATCCGTCAGTTGGACACGACGTGCGCCTCCGCCACGTTTACCGGCCGCACGTTTCCGCGCGTGATCGATCAAGATCCGCCGCATTTGAGTCGCTGCCACGGCAAAGAAATGACGGCGGTCGCGCCAGTCGACATCGGCGTGGTCGATCAACTGCATATACACCTCGTTAACCATCGCGGTGGGCTGTAAGGTGTGCTCTTGGCGTTCGTTGCGCAGTTTCGCTGCCGCTAATGACCGCAGCTCGTGATAGATATGCGGAATCAACGCTTCGGCGGCGCCTTGATCCCCGCGAGCCGCGTTTGCAAGCAGACGTGTGGTTTCATTCGGCATGCAGTAGTTTCTCGAAAGAATGGTTGACCTGTTGCCAGGGATTCGGATTCGAGTGGGCTTAATCCGTTTCGATTTGGAGTCGAACTAGCCGTGTTTGGGTAGTTTTACGCTTAGAAACCGGGTACGCTTGTGAGACGATTGTAAGAGGGATTGCCATGGAAAAGGCGCATCAACGCGGGTTTATCTTCCTTAATGTTACTCAATTCTGCGGCGCTGCCAATGACAACATTCTGAAGCAGCTGCTGATGTTTGGGCTCGCGGCAGAAGGCATTTGGGCGGAAAAGCTCGGAGTTGGTGGGCAGGCCTATGCCTCACTCTGCCTGGCAGTACCCTTTGTCCTGCTCTCCGGATTTACCGGTCAGTTTTCTGACCGCTACAGCAAACGTGACCTGAGTATCATCGTTAAGCTGTCGGAGATTTTCATTGCCGCCCTGGCGATGCTTGGTCTGATCTTCAGCAGTCTATGGATGGTCCTGGGGGCATTAATCTTGATCGCTGCGCAAAGTGCCTTCTTTGGGCCGGCCAAGTTCGGCATGTTGCCGGAGCTTGTCCCGAAGAACCGATTGAGCCGTGCGAACGGTACGTTGAATATGTTTACGTACTTGGCTGTGATTCTCGGATCGGCGCTGGGGGGACCACTGTATGACGTCTACGCTCCCAGCGTGGGATCCGTACCAAGGATTCTCTGGTTGCCCGGTGTGATACTGTTGTGCGTGGCGGTGATTGGTACGGCGTCCGCATTTGGGTTACCGCGACTGCGTGCCAAGGACCCTGCTCTGAAGATCAAGCCGATGTTGTTTCGGACATATGTGGACACTTGGCGGGAGATTGCCGGGACGCCGGTCGCCTCCGCAGTGATCGCCTGGTCGATTTTCTTTTTCATTGTGGGCGGCGTGGCAATCTTGGTGCTGCCGGATTACAAGGGGTTGCTGGAGATCACGGCGAGTGAAGTTGCGGGGCTGATGGCTTTATTGGCGATCTCGACTGGGGTGGGAGATTTTGTTGCAGGTCGTGTCTCGGGCGAGAAGATTCGGCCTGAATTAATTACGCTAGGGGCGGTAGGAACGACTGTCGGTTTCTTTCTCCTGGGAGTGGCGCCGTTGAACTACTATGTGATTGCGCTCTGTTTGGCAGGGGTTGGGTTCATGGCCGGTTTCTTTATGGTGCCGCTACAAACGATGATCCAACATTTGACAACCCCGCAGTTACGCGGACGCGTGCTGGGGCTCTGGAATTGTGGGTCATTCGTGGGGATTATTTTCGGGAACCTCGTGTTCTTGCTGGCCAAAAACCTGGGCTTTACCTCATCGCATGTGTTTTTTCTGTGTGGCGCGCTGACCTTGGCAGTGGTGGTCTACTATTTACTGCGGTGGCGGACCATGTTTGTGACTGCGCTGGCGGAGGCGGATGCGCGGGAGACCGTTTCTGCGAGTCACGCCGTCGAGACGCCCTCGGGGTAGCACCTGATGGGGTGCCCGCTTGTCTCTGCCCCGCCTCTGCGCATGGGCGTCTGCAAGAAACGTCGTGGTGGCAAGCCTACTGAAGCATCGATTGCCGGTTCCCACGCCGGTAACGTCTCCTTGAATCCGTCGTCATGCTTAAACGCATCGGTCATGCAGGGCGCTGAAAAGTCGCCTCATGCGTCACGCCTGGGATGGATCTAGCGATTGTGCAGAAAAAGCAATCGCGCTTACACGGCAGCGGTGCACTTTTCGCATCCAGGTGATTTTTTGCAATGCAGAGCGGTCGCATAACGTAGGGTTTCGGTGCTCCCTCGTAGCTCATCCCATCGATTTCTTAGCTTATGCGCGTTCGCGCTACCGACCATCGAGACAGGTATGACTACCGACCAATCGATTTGCTGCAGTACTGCTTTTCTGGAGCAGTCTGCCGACTCCGCAACCGTTCCCGTGCATCATCGTCGAATTCTGGTGATCGATGATAATCCATCGATCCATAGCGATTTCGTGAAAATCCTCGGCAGTCCATCCATGAGTTCTGGGTTGACAGCCAAGGAAGAGCGTCTGTTTGGTGAGAGTTGTTCATCAGGTGTGACGCTGGAATATGAGGTGGATACCGCCCGGCAAGGAGAAGAAGGTTTGGACATGATCGCGGCAGCGGTTGCCAGCGGTCAATCCTACAGCGTGGCCTTCGTGGACGTCCGCATGCCGCCCGGCTTGGACGGTGTGGCGACCGTGGAACGCGCGGCGCGTTTGGATCCCAATCTGCAACTTGTCCTGTGCACCGCCTATGCGGACCATACCGCTCAGCAAGTGATTGATCGGATGGGGACGACAGATCGTTTGCTGTTTTTACGCAAACCGTTTGACGCGGTGGCGGTGGATTTGTTGGCCAGCGCCTTGACTGAAAAATGGCGTCTGACGCAGCAGATTGATCGCTTGGTCGAATCGCAACAAAACTGTATTTCGCGACTGGACCGGGTTGTCAAACTGGTGGAAACAGAACGCCAAGAGTTGGCCGAGTCGCACTCTTCCTTAGCGAATCGCGCGGATACGCTTAGCCGTCGATTGCTCGATCGGACAGTGGAAATTCTGGGAACACGAGATGCGGTGGTGTTTGCGCTGGCACATTTGGCCGAAGCACGCGATCCCGCCAAGGGTGACCATCTGTTTCGTATTCGAGAGTACGCCCAGACCTTAGCGGAATACCTGGCGACAGACAGTCCTTACGCGAATCAAATCGACCGGCAGTTTCTTCGAGATTTATATCGTGCGACGCCGTTGCATGACATTGGCCAGGTTAGCATCCCGGATGATGTTTTACTGAAACCGGGACCGCTGACGGCGGAAGAGGTGCGTGTCATGCAGCAACACGCACAGATGGGGGCGGATGTTTTAGAGCGGACTACGATCGCTTCGCCGTTCGGGAGTTTCTTAGGGATGGCCGTTGATATCGCACGGCACCATCATGAACGCTTTGATGGCCAGGGGTACCCGGACGGACTTCAAGGAACGCAGATTCCGCTGGCCGCCCGTTTCGTTGCGGTGGCAGATGTCTTCGATGCCCTGACGTCCCAGCGCAGGTATCGTGATGCGATCGATGTGGAAGAAGCCTGTGAGATGATTTTGCGGGAGTCAGGAAGCCGGTTTGATCCAGAAATCGTCAGCGCATTTGAAGCGTGCCTGGAGCGATTTGTGCAAATCCAGTTAGCCGCGACAGACGAATGGGGGGCTGAGTAATGGTGATTTCAAACACCGCGATGACAGGCGATTCCCCCCTGGAACTGACCAGCAGTTATGCGGAGATGACCTATCAGCGTGTCGGCTCCGGCGTCCAAGAGCCTCGTGCAGGACAATTGCGAGCCGCGCCCCAACGCAAAGACTCGAAAATCATGATCGTGGACGATGATGATTTGATTGTGCGTTGCATGTGTAAACAGTTAGAACAGTTTGGCCATCAGCAGTTTGTGACGACGACGTCGGGCCAAGAGGCGGTCGAACTGGCCGTGAAAGAGCAACCGGATGTCGTGTTACTCGACATCATGATGCCGGATGTGGATGGCTTGCAGATTTTGCGCACCTTGCGCGTGACGCCAGCAACACGTTTTACCCCCGTCTTGATTCTGACCGCGGCGACGGACTCGGAAACCAAACAAGAGGCTCTGAAGCTCGGCGCGACGGATTTTTTGGGTAAGCCCGTGGATGCCAGCGAATTGGGATTGCGGGTACGCAATCTGGTGGTTGTCAAAGCGCATTACGATCAGCTGCAGGATTATAAAGTGGGTTTGGAATCCGAGGTGGCGCGCAAAGATGAACAGTTAGTGGCGTCGCGTCTGGAAGCGGATCAACGGTATCGTGCCGGCAAAGCAGAAATTGCCGTGGAAGTTTTGCATAACGTCGGGAATGCACTGAACAGCGTCAACGTGTCTGCCACCATGTTGCAACGGATCTTGCAACAATCTCATGTCGGCTCACTGGAAAAGGCAGTACGGTTGCTGTACTCCAATCTGAACGATCCGGTGACTTTCTTTACGCAGGACGAACGGGGCAAACTGTTGCCCGAATACTTGATTGAATTGTCGGCCGCCTTTGTCGCTGAACGGCACGCTTTCACCCACGAGATCGAGACATTACAAAAGCACGTCGAACACATCCGAACTGTGGTGACGACGCAGCAACGGTATGCGGGCGTGGCTGGCTTGGTGGAACGAGTCAAGCTCGATGAACTGATGGATGACAGCCTCCGGCTCAGCTCGTTCTCGGGAACGGAATCGGATACGGAAATTGTGAAGGAATACGCAGAGTTGCCTGATTTATTGCTCGATCGCCAGCGTCTGTTGCAGGTGTTCGTCAATCTGATTAAGAATGCCGAAGATTCAATGCAGAGCGCGAAACGCACCAACCGGCGGCTCGTGCTGAAAACCTGGGAAGAGGACGAGCAGCAGCTTTACATCGAAGTCGCCGATAATGGTATGGGCATCCAAGCCAGTGATCTGCAAAGCATCTTTGCTCACGGCTATACCACCAAAAGTGACGGCAATGGCTTTGGGCTGCACAGCTGTGCCAATTTGCTGGCGGAACTTGGTGGGACGATCCAAGCGTTCAGTGACGGTGTGAATCAGGGGGCAGCGTTCCGCGTCGAGTTACCTTACGCTGTCGCTGAGTAACCAGCGCGCCGGTTGCGACCATCCGTTGTCGGCTTGCGTCCGGCAGTGAATAGAAGACGCTGCTCGCCGTTACCACTGGACGTCACAGCCCGGCAGTTTTTGTTGCAGTCGTCCGACCCCGTCGTCGGTGACGCGCGTGAAGCGAAGTGATAACTGTTCGAGATTCGACAGCTGCTGAAGTTGCTCCAGGCCGACATCGGAAATGCTGGTTCCGGAGAGGCTCAGGGTTTTCAGTTTTTTGAGTTTGCTGACGTACTGCAATCCCTCATCGGTGATGCGCGTCATGCCAATGCTGAGCACTTCCAGGTTTTCCAGTGGTTGGAGGCTTTGCAACCCTTGGTTGGTCACCACGGTGTTGTCCGCAACGATCACCTTGAGTTTCTCGGCGGCTGCCAGGGCTGCCAGGCCTTTGTCTGTAAGCTCCGTGCCGACCAGACTAATGGTGTCGAGTTGAGGTAGCTTGGAGACGTGGGCCAAACTACGGTCTGTGATTTGTGTGCCCAGCAAGTCGAGATGTTCGATGTTTTGGAGTTGGCAGATTTTCTCCACCCCAACATCCGTGATCCGCGAGTTGCTCAAAGAGAGACGCTTGAGACGCGGAAGATTCAGCAAGTGTTCCAGGGTGGCGTCGGTGGTTTGCGTACCGCTGATGCCGACGACTTCGAGACGGGAGAGGTTTTCTAGATAGGCCAAGCCACGTCCGGTGACGCGCGTGGTGTTCAGGTTCACCGCGCGCAGCTTGGACAACGTTGCCAGATGCTGTAACCCTTCGTCACTGATCGAAGTGTATCCAAGATTGACCAAGCCGAGTTCGGTCAGCGGCGTCAGGGTAGCGAGGTCTTCATTGGTGACTTTTTTCGAGGCGGCAAACGAGACTTGGTTCACGGGGGTTTCCGGGACCGAGCGATCCATCTCGAATGTTCCCCCCAGCGCTTGGATTCGCGTCAGAGCCTGTTGGACTGCGGGATCCGGTTGTGGGGGCGGATTGGTTGCCGGAGTGTCCTGGCCCGCTACCGTGTGAACCGAGGCGAGTACACAGGCAATCAGCCAGCAGGTGATCGGCTTGATGTGACGCTGGATCATGGAATCTTGCCGCTTAAAACATTGTTAATATGTTCTCGGGCTTCCATATTCCCGAGAGTTGCCGATTTGCGAAACTGCTCGACGGCAGAGTCGGTACTTCCCGCGCGAGCGAGTGCAATGCCTAACAGGTTCAAGCACGTCGTATTTTGCTCGTCAATCTTCGTCGCTGCATGGAACGAGTGGACCGCTTCACTGGGCCGCTTTAAGTCGAGTAACAAAAGCCCCATTTGCACATGTGCCGGGAGCAGTTCGGGATTCATCTGAATCGCAATTGCCAGTTGTTTGCGCGCGTCTTCGGTGTTTCCTTGTTGGCGATAGACAGCCCCCAGGTTGGCATGCGGTTCGGGCCATTCAGGAGTCAGCTGAATGCACGCCTCGTAACGCCGCTTGGCCAGCGTGAGATCACCGGCTTGAATTTGCTTGTTCCCATCGTTGTAGAACAGGGTCGCCAACTCCGATGCGATTGCCGGAGCGATGGCATCTCGTGTCGAGAGGTCTGCAGCCAATCCGGCCAAGCGGAGCGCGTCTTCGCTGTTTCCCCGTTCTCGGAATGCGCCCACGAGTTCGGCGAGCACGGTGCCTGTCTGGCGTGGGTGCGCGAACCAGCGACCGGGGAAGGGAAACGCAAGCTTGGTGGTCGGCTCGGATGACGACAGCGCCGCCGTATCTTGGAGCACTTGTTCGACCGAGACTTGTCCGGTGTAAATCACAGCCAACCGGCCGAATTCGTCGATCAGATAGCTTTTCGGTAACGCATTCGGTTGAGTTCTGAGCGAGATCAAGCATTCTTCGAAGGCGTCTAATTTGTCTACGAGCGCGGCATTGGCAGCGCCGGCTGCAAAGGGGAACTTGAGTCGCTCGACCGCTTGTTTCGCTGATTCGACCGTGGTTCGATCGTCTCCCAGCCCATCAACGCTCAGGGCGACGACACGGAGCCCTGCCTCACGAATCTGCTCCTGTTCCAACGCCGTTTGCTTCATTTCGACCAGACAAGGCTCGCACCAAGTGGCGAAGAAGCTGAGCCAGACGGGGCCTGATCCGGAATTCGGTAGTGTTGCTGGCGAGCCGCTGAAATCGGTGTAGTCGAGTCGGGGCAGAGGAATACGATCGGCTAAGGGAAGACGCGTGGTTGCTGAATCCAACTGGGTGGGCAAGCGTGAAGCTTCGAGGGTCACTGAGCGAGGGGCGGTTTGCCAAGCTTCGGCCTGGCCCGTTCCCTGCGTCAGGCGGAAACGCCCGTCCATCGTCACTCCGGTAAACGTTTCCCGCTGACCACCAGGCCACAGTACGGACACCGAATCCACCTGCTCTGCGTCACCCAGTCCAACATGCAGCCACTTGCTGCCTTGGCCAAGGTAGCCGTCGCCGGCACGGACGGTGCGAAGGAGTGTCTTGTCGCCATTTTGTATTTGCAGTTGAGCTCCGATCGCATCGCGGTTGCAAGCGGTACCCGTCAGGTGCAGGGCCAGGAAGTGTTGTTTGCCCGCCTGTTGTGCATCATTGCGGATAAATCGCAGTCGCGGTCCGGTGCGCCCGACCAGCCACAAATCGAGATCGCCGTCGTGATCCCAGTCAACCGGCGCGATCGCTCGGCTATCGTCCAAGAAGTCAAATCCGGTGACCGCTGAGGCATTCGCAAAACGCGGTTGGCCCGTGTTCAGAAAACAGCAATTCCGTTCGTGCCCACTCCAGGAACCTCCGCTGTTGATCAAGTCCAGGATCTGACTCCAACCAGCCGAGTAATCGTCCGTGAGCTCTTCGGAAACAGGAGATTGCGACACGACCTGTCGCCAGAAAAAACTTCACAAATCATCGGTGTCTGAACCAGTGACGAAGCCGTTGGCGACCAGCAAGTCCTCACGGCCATCATTATTGATATCGACAAAGTTAGAAGACCATGCCCAGCGCCCCAGTGTGACGGCGGCCGTTTCACTTACGTCGCGGAATGTGCCATCACCGACATTTTCAAAGAGCGAATTCCCGCGAGCGTGACGCTGGAATTCTTGACGAACATCGGCACCGGCGAGGGACTGAAAACGATCTTGAAATGCGATCCGCAATCCGGCCGACGAGAACATGTTGCCGACATACAAGTCCATTTTTCCATCTTGATTGTAGTCGCCCCAGGAAACGGACATGCCTGCCGCAATGTCTTCGACCCCCGCTTGGGCAGCGACGTCGGTGAATTTTCCGCCGTCGTTCCGATAGAGATTGTTCCGTCCGAAGTCATTGGCGACGTACAGATCCGGGTCACCGTCCGAATCGTAATCTTCCCAGCTGGCCGCGAAACTCCAGCGTCGATTGTTTTGATCCAGCCCGACGCGACTGGTGACATCCACGAACTGGCAGTCGCCGTCGTTGCGTAACAAGACGTTTTCGCCACCATTGTTCGCGTCGTGATAGGGGACTGGGCCACTGCTCTCATTGTCCGACAGAAAACGCTCGCCATAATCGACCACGTAGATGTCCAGGTCTCCGTCCAGATCGTAGTCGGCAGCGGCCAGAGACCCGGGATCCCCAGTCGGACGAAAAACGGAACGCTCGACATACCGGTCGCCTTCGTGGGACATGATCACGACCATCTCATTCAATGCCAGGACCAAGTCTTGATCTTGGTCGTTGTCGAGGTCCACCAGCAGAGCACCACGTGAACGGTCCAGCCAGTCGACTCCCATGCTGGCCGCAGCCTCGGTGACAGAGCCATCCTGGTTCTGCAAGTAAAGTCGGTTAGGTAGCCCCGCTGGTTGGCAGACATAAATGTCATCCAAGCCATCGCCATTGATGTCTCCGACCGTAATTCCGTGATGGCCATAAGGATACACACCGTACTGGGACTGAATGCCGGTCCGCCAGTAATCGATTCCACGCATGAACTGGTCGCGGAAATCGGGCTCATTGCGGAAGACGGATTCTGTGCAGTCAGCGAACAACGTCGCTTCGGGGCCCGTGCCCAGGACCTCCTCGAAGTCCCGGCTGCGAACGCTCAGCAGACGCGGGACGTCGTCTTCCGAGTGTCCGTTCTGCCAGACACAACTCCATATGGCAGATTGCTGAACGGTGTCGCTGGTGCCTCTCCCGCTGGCCTGGTACACCACGTCGGTGGCGACCGTGTCGTCGCCAGCCAACACGCTGATGACTTTGAATTTGACATGGATGTCGGTGCGGCCGGCGAGAGGTTTGGCGAGTTGCTGTAAAGCGATCTGTAAGCCATTTGGGCCCGTTTGTTGCGCGTCGTCGGCAACCTCGCCACGCTCGACTTTCAGCAGCGGATCAGCAAAGGCGACCGTCATTTGCTGGGGACGAAGCTGACCGATTGTGGCTGTCGGCAGCGCGACTTCAGCCAACTGGCTGGCGTCCATCGCATCGGCTTGCTGCAGCGCATCACGGATCCGGTGTAGTTGCTCACCAACGGCACTGGCGAACGCTTCGGTCTCCCAATCCGTTTCCTCTTCTGCGGGCTGCTCTGTGACTTGGGGAGGCGAGTCATTGGGGCCAGGCCCGATTTGCAAAGGCTTGGCCGGTTGACAGCCAGAGCAACCGGACAGGGTGACCGCGAAGCCGCAGCAAAGTAGTAAGGAGAGCGTCAGCTGAGTGCGCGTCTGAGGTGCCTGCATGACCATCTGTCTTCGGGACCGCTGGATTGACAAGGAGTATTCATCCTACCATACGAGGCGGAATGGCGGTTTACAGGACGGCGATGGCCGGTTGTGAAACGGTTGACGCCTACCGCGAAAGGGTTACCCGCAACTCTCCCTACGAACCGCAGCGGAACGTGGTTCGCTCGGAACGGCGTAGGGTGCCCAAGCGCGTTCTAAAGGGTGTTCTGAGCCGAGATGCTGGCGAGGGGACGCAGGGCACCTGGCCGAGGGCTAGACCACTGGCCGGGTCTCCAGCAAAGCAGGTGTTGGGGCCCTGTGCAGACGTGCCGCAATGCTCCCTGGGCGCGGGCCTAAGCTCCTGCTCGGGAGTTGCACGGCGAGCCCAGATCGGCCGTCGGAAAACTTGCGCCGTACGTCCGGTCCGATGCGGACAGGTCGCCGACAGCCATCCGCACCGGGACGGTTAGTCTTCGGTGACGGTGGGTACCACCCAGACCTTGATTTCGGTAGCGATCTCCTGGTGGAGATGCACCTTGACGGTGTACAGCCCCAGTTCTTTGAGCGGGCCTTCGAGCCGAATCTGATCGGCGGTGAGTTGGAAGTCGCTTTGTTTCAGCGCTGCCACGATCTCGGGAGCCCCGACGCTACCATACAAGTGACCTTCGTCGTTGGCGTTGGCTTCGATCGTGATGCTTTGGCTCGACAGCGAGAGTGCAAAGTCGCTCAGGCTCTTGAGTCGCTTCTTTTCGATCTCTTGCAGTTTCGCACGATGCTTCTCCACCATCCGCTTGTGGTGGTCGGAGGCCAGTGTGGCGAGCCCTTGGGGGATCAGGTAGTTGTTGGCGTAGCCAGGTTTGACTTCGACCACGTCGCCCTGTTTGCCAAGGTGGTCGACGGATTGAATCAGGAGCAATTCAATGCCACCGTTGGGGCCTTTGGGAAGGCGTTTGAAACCTGTCGATTTACGGCGTTTTGATTGGGCATTGGGCATGTTTCTGTTCGCTCGCGTAGGGCGTGGATCTTCTGGTTGGAGATGGTAATTTCGTTGTCATGCATGGCTCGCGGCGTCTCATGCGGTCACGCGGTATGACCTTGGGAGCGCCAAGCTCGGTTCGAGCCATGTCAGGGTTGGTATGTGGTTGTGGGTGTTCGCGTCGTCCATGGTGGGACGGTGGGAACTAGAACGGAATGTCGGGTTCCTCTGAACGGGGTGCACCGCCACTGTCGGTCGCGGCAGGCTGGCTGTACTCTGACTCGTCATACGCTGGGCGTCCACTGCCGCCGGAAGGTCGACCACCGCCTCCTCCGCGGCCACCGAGCATCTGCATGCGTTCGCAGACGACGCGCAACTTGGAACGCTTTTGTCCGTCTGTTTCCCATTGGTCCAGCTTGAGGCGTCCTTCGATGAGCACGGACGAGCCCTTGCTGAGGTACTCGCCGGCGACTTCGGCCGTCCGTCCCCAGATGGTGACGTCGACGAAGGTTGTTTCATCCACCCATTCTCCGCTTTGGGATTTGCGGCGATCGTTGACTGCCAAGCCAATTTCGGTGACAGCCGTGCCTCCTTGGGTGTACTTCAACTCTACGTCTCTTGTCAGATTTCCCACCAGTATGACGCGGTTATAGCTTGCCATGATCTGAACCTCACCCCAAAACGTCGGAATTTCGAACGTCTACAATTACCTATTAATCTATCAGAATCTGTCTCTGGCCAACAAGCATCCGCGTTGGCGGTTCGCTGCCGTTTCCTTGGGGCTCGGGGCGGTGCGATACCATCCGGGATGGGAATTACGTTGCTGCAGGGGCCTCTTCGGTGGTTTCCGCTGCCGTTTCGCCACGTGCGTGGGCAACCAACGCATCCACCAGCCGTTCGTCGACAGCCAGGGTGAGGTTTCGCAGCACGTTATCATTCAGCTGGCAGGCGCGAGTCAGCTCGTTGAGTTTGGTGCTTTCCATGCGGAAATAGGTCAGCCAGTACGTGCCCTTGCGGTGTTTCCGGATCTGGTATGCCAGCTTTTGTTCATTCCACAGGCGGCTGGCCAGCAATTCGCCACCGCATGACTCGATCATCTCGTGGAGTTTGGTTGCGACGCCGTTGGGGTCGCGCGCGTACCGATTCGAGTCGAGAATGAACATGCATTCGTAAGCTTTAGTTGCCAAACTGTTATCTCCCGTTGTTGAGTCGCCGTGGTGGGGCGTCGTTGGTTCTAGCCGTTTCCGGTGCTGTGCGTTATTTGCGTTTTTTTGGGGGGGCCGTGGCGGGCTGGTGTCGCTTTCCTGAGCCCTGACATTTTAACCGTTGAATTGATTCATGCACTCTTGTACGCCATCTTGCACCCAAGTGGTGGCTGCGTCGGCAGCTTGCTTGATGGCCGTGTTTACGCTGTCCTGTTCGTCTGCTTTGAATTTACTGAGCACGTAATCCGCCACGTCCCATTTGGGAGGGGGCGGTCCAATGCCGACCCGCAGTCGGGGGATTTCCTGAGACCCTAGTCGATTGAGGATGTCTTGCAGACCTTTCTGGCCTCCCGACGATCCTTTGGCTCGGACCCGCAGTTTGGCGACTGGCAAACTGAAGTCGTCGCAAACGATTAGGATACTCTCGTGCTTTATCTTATAAAAGTCGCGGGCCGCTAACACGCTGGCGCCACTTTTGTTCATGTACGTCTGAGGGCAGACCAGCATGACCTTTTGGCCGGCGATGATGGCATCCGCTGTTTCCGCTTGAAAGCGGGTTCGCACGGAGCCGTCACCATATTGCTTCGCCAGATCACGCAGTACGTCAAAGCCGATGTTATGTCGGGTTTCATCGTATTTGCGACCTGGATTACCTAGGCCAACGATCAACTTCATCGGCAATTCGACCTTGTCCTGCGTGGCCGGTTGTCCCCATAGTTTGCGCCACCATCCGGGTCGCATTATCCGCCATCTGCTCCTTCTTGCTCATCCTCCTTGCTTCGTCCAATGACTTCCGGTTCGATGCTGTCCGCTGCACCCGGAATTGCTTCATCTTCATCTTGTGTGGTTGGCTGCGAGCATTGTGCGACCAGGGTATCGTCTGCGGCTTCCGTGCTGGCCCCTTCTGGCAGTTCGATGTCCGCGACGGTCAGCGTGTTTCCCAGCTCGAGGCTGTTGACACTGACCTCGAGCTTTTCCGGGATCGCCGTGGCCGGACATGTGATTTCCAGAGAGTGCAGCGCGTGGTTGACGACCCCGCCCATTTTGGTTCCGGGAGCGACACCTCGCAGTTCGACCGAGACGGTGACCGTGACGGTCTCGCCCGCCTTGACGCGTGTCAGGTCGACGTGCAGCACTTCGCTTCCCAAGGAGTCCCATTGGACGGCCTTGATCAATGCACTTTCGTTGACGGCGCCGGAGAGATTGACCAGCTGACTGCCATGGCGAATCGCGGCAGCCAGTTCCAACGCGGGTAGCGCAAGGTGTACGTTCTCTTCGCCATGCCCGTACAGGACGGCCGGGATCTTTCCTTGTTGTCGCAGGCGTCGCGTCTTGGCCGAGCCAAGTTCTTCGCGGGTGTCTACATTCAATACATCAGCCATGATGAACGCTCTCGTCTGATTCGTTACACAAAACGGCCGTCACGCACGACGGTCCGTAATTTCGTTTGCAGGCAAACCAGCCATTGTGCCAAATCGAAAGCAGGTTACAAGCCCAACTCGGGCGGATTCAGAGAACTGCCTGCCGATCGGTGGCATTCGGACTGGCATCTGGGGCGGTGCAGGGGGAGCCCAGGCCCCGTTAATGGCCCCGATAGGTTGACAGTCTTGTGCTCCAGGCGTAAACTTCCCCCCTTACGTAGATGTGCCGGAGTTTGACCGCCGATTTAGGGGGCTCTGAGCAGATCAACGGATTGGACGGATTCACCCACATAATGACGGAGTATCGGAGTCTCTGGCGTTTTTGACTTCGCTCCCATCATCGCCGGTCTTACCTTCCTGTGGCCCGGTTGATGAGCCAGCGACTCTCATTGCGGCGTATGACAGATTACGCTTGGCTTCTTCTGCCTACCTCAACGCATGACCGCGATGGTTTCTCGCGCTGTCATTCTCTCACCTCCCTGTTCTAAAGGACCCTTTCTGCGATGGTTATGCAATTAAGAAACTCGCGCTGGCTCGGCGGAGCCATGTTCATGATGGTGCTCGCCGTGCTGTTTCTGGTGACGCAGGGTGCCCTGGTGCCGGGAGTCGCACTGTCCCAGGACGCTGCGGCAGGTGAGGGAGCTTCGTCGGCGGGCGGTGCCGTCGGCCAGGCTCCGTTTGTCATCATTTGGGCCGTCGCGTTTATCGGCTCGTTGATCGCACTCGGATTCGCCTTCATGTTCTTCAAGTGGATGATGGCGCAGGACGAAGGCAACGAGAAGATGGTGGAGATCGCCGGCCACGTGCGCTCGGGGGCCAACGCCTATCTGACTCAGCAGTACAAAGTCGTCGGTGCGTTTTTTGTCGTCATTGTCGTCTTGCTGGCGTTGGCAGCCTACTTCAAGGTGCAGAGTGGCTTTGTCCCGTTCGCATTCCTGACCGGAGGTTTTTTCTCTGGGTTGGCAGGTTGGTTCGGTATGAAAACGGCAACCTGGGCCAGCAGCCGGACGTCCGCTGGAGCTCAGAAGTCCTTGAATCAGGGTTTGCAAGTCGCTTTTCGAAGTGGTGCTGTGATGGGTTTGACCGTCGTCGGTCTGGGCCTGCTGGATATCACGATCTGGTTTGCCTTCCTGTACTGGCTGTGGCCGATGGTGGGCGAGGAATTATCGCTGACTGACATCACGGTGACGATGCTGTGTTTCGGTATGGGAGCGAGTAGTCAGGCACTGTTCGCCCGCGTGGGTGGCGGTATCTTCACCAAGGCTGCGGATGTCGGAGCCGATCTGGTTGGTAAAGTCGAACAGGGCATTCCGGAAGATGATCCTCGTAACCCGGCAACGATCGCCGATAACGTCGGCGACAACGTCGGTGACGTGGCGGGGATGGGAGCGGATCTTTACGAGTCTTATTGCGGTTCCATTCTGGCGACCGCGGCGTTGGGCGTGGCCGCCTTTGCCACGGCGGAATTGCGTCCCGCAGGGATGGGCGCAGAGGAAGCACAGCTGCGTGCCATCTTCTTGCCGATGGCCATCGCCGGTGTGGGGATTTTCCTCTCAATTCTGGGGATCTACCTGGTGCGTACGAAGGAAGACGCAACCCAGAAGAACTTGCTGTCCGCGCTGGGGCTGGGAATCAACGTCTCCACGTTGGCGGTCATTGTGGCTGCTGTGGGACTTTCGTGGTGGTTGATGCCGAGTACTGCTGAGACGAATACGTTTGGAATTCCCGGCGTGGCGTTCAGCATTATCGTGGGCCTGGCTGCCGGCTGGTTGATCGGTAAATGGACAGAATACGCGACGAGCGACGAATACACTCCGACCAAGAAACTGGCCGAGCAAGCGGTGACAGGGCCAGCGACGATCATTATCGGTGGCGTCGCGGATGGCATGATGAGCGTTTGGGTACCGGTTATCGTGGTGTGTGTCGGTACGCTCTCGGCATTTGGTTTTGCTGCCGGTTGGAACTTTACGGACGTCAGCTACTTTGCTTTGGGTCTCTATGGTGTGGGCATTGCCGCTGTCGGTATGCTCAGCACGTTGGGGATCACGTTGGCGACGGATGCGTATGGCCCGATTGCTGACAATGCGGGTGGTAACGCCGAAATGGCCGGTCTCGAGCCGATCGTACGCGAACGGACGGATGCTCTGGATAGCCTTGGTAACACGACGGCTGCGACCGGTAAGGGATTTGCCATCGGGTCCGCAGCATTAACCGCATTGGCGTTACTGGCGGCCTATGTCGAAGAGGTTCGCGTTGGTTTCGAACGCTGGGGTGAGTCGGTGGCAGAGGTCGTTTCCGAAGAGGGCGCGTACAAAGTCTCCAATGGATTCATTGTCGACAAGCATGGTGACCATGTGCATCTGTATCTGGCAATGCCGAACGATGTCCGTGACTCACAGATCAAGGAGGACTGGGATCTGATGACCCGAGATACCTGGCCTGCGAAGATCAACGACGATTTGTTGCAGCGGGAAAATGATGAACTGCGGCTCGCAACGGGTGCTCGACTTGTCGATGTCGAGACTGCCACCTTGCCAGATTTCACCACCTACTACGATGCATCGTTGATGAATCCCAAAGTTCTGGTGGGTGTTTTCCTGGGAGCGATGGCGACCTTTGTCTTCTGTGCGATGACCATGAAGGCGGTCGGGCGTGCAGCGCAAGGCATGGTCGAGGAGGTCCGCAGGCAGTTCCGAGAAATGCCTGGGATCATGGATGGAAAGGAGACGCCAGACTATGCGGAACCGGTGCGAATTTCCACGCAGGCAGCTCAAAGAGAAATGATTTTGCCTTCAATCCTCGGACTGGCGACACCGATTGTGACCGGCATTTTGCTGGGCGTCGGCGGCGTGCTGGGGTTGCTGGTGGGAACGTTGACCTGCGGTTTCTGCGTCGCGATCTTCATGGCCAACGCCGGTGGCTCGTGGGATAACGCCAAGAAGTATATCGAAGCGGGTAATTTCGGTGGCAAAGGCTCGGAGGCCCACAAGGCAGGCGTTGTGGGCGATACGGTAGGTGATCCGTTCAAGGATACCAGCGGCCCGAGTTTGAATATCCTGATCAAGCTGATGAGCATGGTCAGCGTGGTGGTTGCCGGCTTGGTTGTCCGCTACAGCTTGCTGGCCATGGGTATCTTCTAGTCCGCAGCATTTCCGCAGAGAGTCTCAGAGAACCGGCGGCCCGTGGTGGTCGCCGGTTTTTTTGTTGCCCTGACTCAGATGGTTTGCCGCTCGCGGTTGACGTACTCTCGGTAACGTTTGCTGTAGTTATAGATGACAATCCCTGCCATGCCCGCCAGGCAGGCGGCAACGTGTAAAGGCATGGGTTGACTCGTTGGCGTGGTGCCCGTGTTCAACGGTTGCATGGCCAATGAGGTGTCTTGGGTTGTGGGCAACGGACCGGCGACGGAAGCCGGTTCTTGAGCCATCGTGATCGTGCAGATCGCCAACAGGGCAACGGTGAAAACGAGGCATCGCAAAGCATGAATGGCATGCATAACAGTATCTCCGCAGGTGTCATCTCAAGTGTGCAAATCGAGGGAGTAGGAAGCGGTGATTTCTTTTCTTCACCAACCAGCACGCGATCGCTTCCCGAGAAAGCGCGCCGAGACCAACATGGCATCCTGCATTGCGGAATCTGAGGGGATACCGTGGTGCTTTGCCACCACGCGATCATGCCCCAGCCCGCGAGGGCCAAGACCAAGGTTGCCCGCACAGGCATGATTCTGGATTCGAATCGAAAAGGCCGCGCGATTCACTCGGTCTGACGGAAATCCGTTTCCCAAATGTAGGTTTGCCTCAAGCCGATGGGATGAACTTGCCGGGGGATGACACAAAAACGCCGGCCGTTGGGTCTGGTAGTCGCTACCAGCCTTGCAAGTGTTGCAAACGGACTTCGATGGCCGTTGGAGGCGGGCAGTCGCGTGGATTTTCCCTGCTATTGGCCCTGTTGGCGATGCGTCAGAATGGGGGTCAGGCTCGTGCCCGGCGATCGTCTCTGCTAAATTCGACCTGAAATACGAAAGTCACCATCCGCATCGGCTCGTTCTTTTGTCAGGAGGAACCTGCGTTATGCCGGCGCTAAAACTGCTCAAAGGGCCCGCGGCAAGTGAATGGTTTCCACTGGAATCATTGCCTTTTGTCATCGGCCGCGATCAACAGGAAAGTGACCTGTGGTTGAAACCGGACGAGGTCAGTCGGAAGCATGCCAAGATTGTGACTCAAGAGGATGGTCACTACATCTTCGATTTGAAAAGTCGCAACTACACGTATGTGAATAGTACGCGCTTGCAACCGGGTGAAGGCCATAAGTTGCAGCATGGTGATCTGATCAAAATCTGTTCGATCATTTTGCGATTCACGACCGAAGAAGACGGTCGGTCGGCGCTTTCAGATTCTCGTGAACATGTGCAGTTCATCGCAAGTGCAACGGCCAGCAACGCCGAGTTCTCGTCGTTGCTGGATTCTTCGTCCGGTAGTTGGGACAAGCGGGCATCTCGCAATCCGGAAGCCAAGTTGAAAGCGATGATGCAAATTGCGCGGGAGTTGCATGCAGCGTTGGCATTGGACGAAGTGTTGGCTCGCGTACTCGATTGCTTGTTGTCGATTTTCCCTCAGGCAAATTATGCGCTCGTGTTGTTAACGGCAACCGACGAAACGCCGGAGCAACGGGTCGTCAAACATCGGCGTGACGAAACCGATGAGTCCATATTTGTCAGTCAAAGGGTGATTGAGCATGTGACCAAGAACGCCTCTTCGATCATTTCCGACGACCTCAAGCTGGACCCTCGTTTCAGCAGTAGTCAGAGTGTGATGGAGTCCCCGCAACGTTCGATCATGTGCACTCCGTTGATTGACGTGAATGGTCAGTCGCTCGGCGCGATTCAACTGGATGCCAAGCATCGTCAGAGTCAGTTTAAGAATGAGGATCTGGATCTGCTGGCGAGTGTGGCGTTGCAAATTTCGCTGAGTGTCGTGGATTCGCGTTTGCATGAGACGGTAGTCCGTGAACGCGAGTTGCAACGGGATCTGGAATTGGCCAGCGAAATCCAGTTGGGGTTGTTGCCGAACGATTCGCCGGTCGTCAAAGGCTACTCGTTCTATGATTTTTACTTGCCCGCAAAATACGTGGGTGGTGACTTTTACGACTACATCACGCTCCCTGACGGCCGACTGGCCATTGTGATTGGTGACGTGGCTGGTAAAGGAGTTCCGGCAGCCATTCTGATGGCCCGATTGTCGAGCGAATTGCGGGTCCGTTTGGCGACCGGCGAGACTCCGGTGGAGGCGTTTCAACAGTTGACCCGCAGCTTTTCGGTCCGCTCGCCGCAGTGGCGTTTTGTCACGGCGTTACTGGCTGTTTTGGATGCGGAGAAAAATGAGCTGCGAGTGACGAACGCCGGGCACATGCATCCCTTGCGGCGAAGTGCCGATGGTGCCGTGGTTGAACTCGGAGGCGAGGAGTCGGGGTTGCCACTGGGGGTCATGGCTGAGAGCGAATACCACGAGGTCTGTTTTTCCATCGAACCTGGCGACTTGTTGATGCTGTATAGCGATGGTGTGTCGGATTCGCAAAATGCTCAAGAGCAGACGCTGAATATCTCTGGAGTGATCGATCATTTGCAGCACGCATCGCAGCAGGACGCGATGCGATTTGGGACTTCGATGGTGGACCGCATTGGTCAATTCGTCGGACAGCAGCCCCAGATGGACGACATTTGCCTGGTCTGCTTGAGTCGCGATGCAGAGCCGGTCCAGGATTCCTAACGATCGCAATGGGGACAAGGGATGACGAATCACGCCTGGCGAGCTTCGGGGCCGACACAAGCCCATGCGTATGCCCGCGGACCACGTATCACAGCGATTGAAACAGTGATTCCTGCGCATATCATGCCGGGGCTCATGCTGTTGCGTCTGCAGACGGATGCAGGGACGGTGGACGGAACCGAGGTGATCGGGCACGGCGAGACTTACTATATCCCGCAAGCGGCGGCGGCGGTCATTCACGATTGGATGGCGCATCGGTTGCTCGGTGCGGATGCCATCGCGTTGGAGAGTCATTGGCGGTTTCTCTACGAACGGGCAACCGCGTTTGGCGGTGTGGGCGCGGAGTTGCGCGCGTTGTCTGCCGTCGACCTCGCGTTATGGGACATTCTGGGGCAACTGACCCGCCAGCCTGTGTGGCGTCTGCTGGGAGGACCGGTCCGCGATGCCGTGCCTGTCTATAACAGCTGTGGAGGACCTTTGTACGGCGTCAAAGAACCGGGCAGCCAGACTCCGGCCAGTTGGCCAGGGCATGGAGATGCGGGGAAGCCCGGCCCGTTGGAAGACAATTGGGCATCCATGCATCGCCCCGCTGATCTCGCCGAAGAACTGCTGGAGCAAGGGTTCCGAGCGATGAAATTATGGGCCTTCGATCAGGTCTATCGCACGCAGGGAGGGCTGCGAGTCACTCCCGAGTCGTTGCGGCAAGGCACAGCGCCGTTTCGAGCGATCCGCGAGCGTGTGGGGGATCGGATCGATGTCATGCTGGATGGCCACGGTTTCTTTGCTTTGCCCGCCGCCATCGAGATTGCCCGTGCCATGCAGGAATACCGACCGCTCTGGCTGGAAGATATTTTGCGGCCCGACAGTATCGAAGCGATGGCCGAGTTGCGGCGCGCGACCGATGCACCCATCGCTGTCAGCGAAATGCTGGTCACTCGGGATCAATATCGACGAGCGTTGGAGTTGTCCGCAGCCGATTACATCATGATCGATCCGACTTGGGTGGGCGGCATCAGCGAGTCGCGACGGATCGCCGAATTGGCACAGCTCTACAACATTCCCGTCTTGATGCACGATTGCACTGGCCCGCTAACGTTGTTCTCCGGTTTGAATCTTGCCATGGCGATTCCTTCCGTCATGTATCAAGAGTGTGTGCGAGCCCATGTGATGACGTTGTATTCGCATTTGATTGACACGACGGTGGAGATCCGCGAGGGGACGGTGCAACCGCACGATCGGCCAGGCATCGGCGCACGCTGGCTTGATCATCTGTTTGATCCCGAGACGCCCGGTTATCGGCGNTCCGCTTGNTGACNAACNCGGTCGGTGCGTCTGCTGTGCGACGTTGGACCCNCGTTGCTGGCGGTTGCGTTGGTCGCGCTGGTGTGGGAATTCGCTGGAGAGCGACAGGCTCAAGGCGCGGCTGCCACCTTCGTTTTGGGATTGGCCTGATCAAACTGCACGAGCACTTCGGTTTGAGAAATCACAGGCCACTGGCCGTCTTGCATTGCGGTTGCTCGCAGGGTCAGTGGCCATCTCCCCCGCAGACGCTCGTCCGCGGTGGTGTGGATGGTCAGGGTACCGCTCGCAGCATCGGCCGCGACGTCGATCGTCTCGCAGCGGAGGAGTTCGGCGAGTTCGGGTGGTGGTACCAGTTCGACACGGACGGCGACGGGGAATTTTGCCGAGCGGGAGATCTGTACGGGGACGTCAAATGTGTTTCCAGGGGCGACGGTCAGTTCGTTCGCTGTATGGGCCAGTTTCATGAGGGCGCCCTCCAGGATCATCGTCACGCGTGCATCGGCGTTGGCGGTGATCTGTCGTAGCTTGCCCGACGGGTCGGCCACTTCCGCTAAGCCGATGACGACCATCCGACTGGTCCGGTCGGTGGCTAACCATTCGGGCATAAAGCAGGGGTAGAATGCGCGGTCCTCATTGGCCGGTACGGTGATCACCGGGCCGCGCATGCCTTGACGGTGCCGTGACTGTTTGGCTGCCATCTGGAGACGCACTTCACCGGTAAACTGTTCATCCCGAGCAATGACGAAGGGAGCGGGGTAGGTGGTTCCACGGTGCACTGCCCGCTGGCGGTTCTTGTCGATCAACTCGACCCGAAACGGTGGGGGCATGGTGATTGCCAACAAGCTGTAGTCCACCGTTTGTTCATCCAGATCGCGAGGGCAAAGGTTGCCACTCGCGGGGGCTTGCGCAACACGCACTAACGAGGTTTCCTGCAGTTGCCCTGTACCACGGATCCGCAAGGGGATCGCGACCACGGCAGCTTTTTCGCTGACGGTCAGCGTCAGGCGGGCGGACTGCTTACCCGCTGGGATCTGAGGGNTCTCGCTCACCGTGACGCCTTCCGGCAGGTCGCTGAGTGACAGGGCGATGGGGCCGGCGAAACCGCCGATCCGAGTCGCTTTCACTTCCACGCTTGTATCTGCTCCAAGCTTTGCTGCGATCGTGGCGGGGACGGAGAGAGAAAAGTCGGGTTGTTCCAGCGCGACACTCAGACGAAAGACGGAGGCCAGACTGCGAGGCGCACCGGAAACATCGCTGACACGACAGACGTATTCACCGTCGGCGGGAACCTTAAACTTCAGTTGAGGATCGCTGGTCTGAGGTCGGTCGTCGTTGCTGGCGACCTGTTTGCCTGTGGAGTCAAGTATGGCCAGAGACAGGTCCATGCCAGTACCGAGGGCACGTGATTCGGCGGTGAGCGTCCACGTCTGACCTTGCGCTGCGACAAATCGATACGGGATGCTGCCGGTTTCCGGCAACTGAGCGGTGAGTTCACAGGGAATGGGCAGCAGGCCACTGGCCAAGGGCGTGGTGACCACCGCGCGATCGGTCAGCTTGATGGGCACGGTGACCTTGCCTTGAGGCGTGGTCAAGGGATGCAACACCTGCTCGCCTTGCTTCGCATTGACCGGGGCGGTGACGTGACTGATTCCTGGGTTGCCCGGCGTTAAGCCGTAGCCGACAAAGGTGACCGATGTGGTGCGATCACGCGGGATCTGTGCGGGTAGCGTGGTCAGAATACGAGGGCCTGGCAGGAACGCAAGATTGTAGACAAAGGCACGATTGCCACGGAAATCGACGTCATGCAAAGTAACCGTGTAACGCTGTTTTTCCGTCACTGCAAACGAGACGCTCGTATCGTGGCCCAACGTGTCCGCGGAATCGACGAGCAGTTTGTCTTCCGCGTCGTGGACTTGGATCACCCCATTTAAATTGACTCCCAGACGCCGCGCCATCAGGGTGACGGTGACCGTACCGGTCTTGGAAGCTACAAATTCATAGCGATCGACCTCGGCAATCTTGCTGAGACGTCCGGAAACTCCGATGGGTAACTTGGCGAGTCGTTGCGGTTCGTCCCGGTACCGGTCTTCGAGTGTTTGGGGAGTCGATGTGATGGCCAGCACACCAGTGCCTGAGCTGCCGTTGGCGTTGGCGACTTGCCAGTGGACCAGTTGCGGTGCGTATTTCGGCGGCACGGTGATTTCGGCTGGGATTTCCCGAGGGATCGGCATGGCCGCCGCGAAGCCTTTTTCGCCAAACCAAAATGGCGGTGTCGGCACAAAGTAGTCGCTCAGCGCCTCCCCATTGGCCTTCAGCGTGAGTTGTTCGTCGGCGATGAAATATTGCATGTCGGAGGTGAAATCGTACCCTCCCAACTGCACCGTGGTTGTCTTGCCCGCAGCCACGACCGGCGGGAAGAGGTAACCGACCGAGGGAGCCAGTTGGCCATAGGTCGGCGCGGAGGCAGCCACGATCACGATCGCCACGCACAGTCGTGTCAGTGAAGGAAGACGCATGAGCTTTCTCGGGAACAACAGCGGAGAGAACAGGATTATGCCAGGATCTCACGAACCACTTTGCCACCGTTCACAATCGGTACGGGGCGTCCGAGCGGTGTGAGATAGGTTTTGTCGGCGTTGACGCCCATCAGATGGCAAATCGTCCGGAGCAAGTCTTGAATTCCATAAGGCTGGGTGGTGGGATAGCTGGCGGTCTTGTCACTGGCACCGACTACGGCACCGCGCCGAATTCCTCCGCCCGCCAGGATGACCGTCTGGCACTGTGACCAGTGGTCACGGCCGGCATCTTTGTTGATCCGTGGTGTGCGTCCCATTTCACCCATCATGACCACCAGGGTTTCGTCTAGCATCCCGCGATCGTCAAGGTCGGTGAGCAAGGTACTGAGCGCTTGGTCGGTTGGTGGAACAAGTGCTTTTTCGTGGCCGGTGAAATTATCCACGTGGGTATCCCAGCTACCATGGTCGATGCCGATGAAACGACAGCCGGACTCGACGAGTCGCCGGGCCAACAGCGAACATTGTCCGATGGAGGTGTAGCCATAGGCTTCGCGGAGTCGCGCGTCTTCGTCTTGGATACGAAAGGCACGTTTGGCTTCTGGCGAAGTCACCAGATTCAACGCTTTGTCATAGTAGGTGCTCATCGTCTGCGCCCGCCCGCTCGACGATCCCGAGCTGCTCAATTGTTCGGCGCGTTGCAGCAACTTGCGTCGCAAGCGGAAGCGACGATCGTTAAGTCCGGCAGGGACGTTCAGGTCCCGCACTTCGAAGTCCGGTTGGACCGGATCGGTTTCGATCGTGAAAGGAGCGTATTTGGCGCCGTAAAAACCGGGGCCACCCGGTCCCAGTGGGTTGGGCATCTCGATGTAGGGCGGTACCGCTCCGCGATTGCCCAGTTCGCGAGAAATGATCGAACCGAGTGAAGGGTACAATTCGTTGAAGGGCATCCCTTTCGCTTGGCCGTCGGCAAAACTGGGGGGATAACCGGTCAGCACCCAATGTCGGCCTGTTTGGTGGGCGTTGTCGCGATGGCTGTGCGAGCGCAGGATCGTGAATTTGTCGGTGATCTTAGCGCAACGCGGCAGAATGTTGCTGATCTGTGTCCCGGGAACCACGGTCGAGATGGGTTGAAACGGGCCGCGGATTTCCGCGGGCGCGTCCGGCTTCAAATCCCACATGTCAATGTGACTGGGACCCCCTTCGAGCATGAAGAAAATGCAAGATTTCGCTTTGATTGGACCGTTGGCCGCAGCCTCAGCGGGCGCATCCAAAAGGCTAGGTAAGGCGAGTCCACCGAGCAGGCCGGTGCCGCCAATTCGCAAAGCATGGCGCCGCGTCACGCGGTCACAGTAAGGTCGCTGTTTTTTGAATTCCCATTTCAACATGGCAAACCTCGTACGGCAGTCGGTGCCCGCTGCAGACAGGGCGATGCAAACACGCATTCGCTGTCTGCTGGCGCGTTAATGATTGTAGATAAACTCTCTGGTATTCAGCAGCGTCCACAGAACGTCTTCGGTTGCTGCGCGGCGATTGTCAGGTGATTCCGTGAACGCTTCGAGCATCAGGGTCTGTTCCTCGGGCGTCGGGTGACGACTGAACGCGGCGAGATACAAGGCCTCGATGATCTGCGAGGGCGTTTTGTCGGACTCGGCAAGTTGCTTGGCCAAGCCATCGCGGTGTCGTAATTTGTGCACCGTTTCGGGCGAATTCATCAAGTGCAGCGCTTGGGCGATACTCGGCTCATTGCCTCGTTCGCATTCGCAGACGCTGACCCGCTGAGGGCGACCAAAGACGCGGAAGAAGTACGAGGGCATGCGATTGTCCCAGATTTCGATCGCGCGGTAACCAAGCGGCCAGCCGTTGAACTGTTCCGGGACATCGGTGACTTGGCAAATCGCATCCAGCAGCACTTCTGCGGCGAGCGGCTTCCAGCTCGCGTGCGAATAGTTCTGCGCGTCCAGTTCGTTGGCGGGGATGGCCCGCGCCGTGCGCTGATAGGCCTGGGATGTGACCAGTGTCTTGGTGAATTGTTTTAAGTCGTAGTTTAAGCTTTGCAAGTGCTCGGCAAGAGCCTCCAGCAATGGCTCGTTCGTGGCCGGGTTGGTGGCCCGCATGTCGTCGATCGGTTCGACGAGACCGCGGCCAAAATAATGTGCCCACAAGCGGTTGGCGATCATCCGAGCAAAATAGGGATTGTCGTCAGCAGTCATCCACTTGGCGACCTCGGCACGGCGATTGGTCAAGTCATCCAGTTCTCCCGTCGGACTCCCGAGTGCTGCTGGCAGCACGATCTCACCGGTGCGCGGGTGCTTGAGTGGCTTGGGGGCTTGCCAGACGATCTTGGTGCCGCCGGTGGTGCCTTTCGTTCTGCCGACGTCGACAAAGTAATTGGCGAAGGCGTAGTAGTCGGTCTGGCTCCAACGCTCCATCGGGTGATGATGGCATTGGGCGCATTCGAGGCGGACGCCAAGGAACACTTGGCTGACTGAACGGGCCGCCATTTCGGCATCCTTGTGGACCTGAAAAAACGCCGCCGGACTTTGGCTGAGCGTGTTGCCTCGAGCGGTCACAATTTGGCGGGCAAACGTGTCATAGGGCTGATTGTCAGCAAGTTGTTGTCTTAGCCAGCGCGTCATTCCGACCGCACCTTGCGGGGTGACAATCGATTTGTCGACGCGCAGAATGTCAGCCCACTTCATCGCCCAGAAATCGGCATAGGCGTCACGCGTCAGCAGTTCGTCGACCCAGGCAGCACGCTTGTCCGCAGACGGGTTGGCCAGAAACGCGCGGGCCTCCGCTGCTGTCGGCAGTGTCCCGGTGATGTCGAGACTGACACGGCGGAAAAATGTCGCATCGTCACAGCGGTCGCTGGGAGCGATCCGCAGGCGGGTCAATTTGTCCCAGACATGTTGGTCAATGAAGTTGGATTCAGTGGGACGCGCAAACTCGGTTTGTGGTTGCGGCATAGTGAGTCGTGAGACGGCCACGTGGCCCATGTAACGCACCAAAATGGCCGCTTCGCCCGGAATGTCGCTGGTGGTGACCAAGCCATCGCGGTCGACATCCGCGACGTCCGCTGCGTTCGACTCGTATTCGGCTTCATGAGTCACGCAGTAGCGTCGTCCTTCGCTGTCGATTGCTGTGACGCGCAATTGCTGTGTGCGTTGTGCCGCAAGTGTCTGCTGAGCCGGCTCGACTTCGATTCTTACCACCGAGCGACTGGCCTGATCGTCCAAGCGCGCGCCGGCTTCAATCCACCGCAACAGACGTCGATACCACAGACTGTCTTTGTGAAGTTTTAAGCCGCCACCGTGCGGCAGTTCGGCAGTGCCTTTCAGCAACAGCAGGCTGCGGTCAGGGGACGCTATCGAGATCCGGCGTCCGCGCCCTTCCTTGACGATGGCGTCGTGGTCTGCCTCCGGCGCGAATCCAAAGACACTCAGCTTGAACCCGTTTTGGCCCTCTGCCTTTCCATGGCATCCGCCGGAATTGCAGCCAGCCTTCGATAAGATCGGGGTGATCTCTTGACGAAACGAGACGGCTGCCGGGTTGGCGCAGCCGTGGACTTCAACCGGCACCTGCAACGTCGTTCCGTTGTAGGCAATTTCCAGTGTCGTTGTACCATCGGTGACCGGCAGTACGCGTCCGGCCGAAGTCACCCGCGCAATCGCGTGGTCGAGCGTGCGATACGAGACCTTGTGCGTCAGATCCACGGAAGCGTCGGTTGTGGACGTGACCAGAAGTTGTTGCGCCGACTCGGGACCGACAAGTGCAACTTGCGGTGGGCTGACCTGCAGCGCGTCCGCTTGGACCCAAGGGCCGAAACAGAGTGTCACTGCGGCGACGGCGAGGAATGTGTGGGAAGGAAGGACCTGCAAAGGCATGCGCAACTCCGGCGTGTTTCTACAGCATCAGTGTATCTTGATGAGAAGCGAACAACAACATGATTCACGTAGCGGGAAGGGCACTCAGGTAGGTGGGTTGGGGTAAATGCGAGGCTAATCGAGGGGGATGTTTCAGGTGGGACGGCAGGCAGCAGGGCGATGCTGCTGTTAAGTTTGCGCGCAGCGGATTGCCGTATGCCGGTACTTCGCAGGCATGTCGCCCCTGTGGTTTTGGCGTGTCGGTGAGGCAAAAAGGGGGAACTTTAACCGTGATGTTACCGATAGACCCCGAATTTGACTGTTTCACGAAGCTTGGTTGCCCCGGCTTCGGTGATTTGCGAACCATGCAGGAACAGTTGCTTGAGTTCGCCTAGCTGTTGGAGATGTTTGACGGCAGCATCGGTAATCTGCACTTTGGAGAGCCAGAGCACGCGGAGCTTGTCGAGTCCGGTCAGATGTTGCATATCTTCGTCCAACAAATTGGTATCTTCGAGGCGAAGGGTGTGCAGGCGGGTGAGGGTTGCCAGGTGCTGCACGCTGTCCGCGGGGAAGTGAACGCCTTTGAGACTGAGGTCTTTCAGATTGGGGCATTGGTTGAGGGCCGCGATGCCAGGGCCAGCGGTGGAGGTTTGCTGGATTGCCAGCGTTTGCAATTTGGTCATTTTTTGCAGGTGTACTAAACCGGCATCTGTGATCCGCGTTCGGCTGAGGTTCAGACGCTCGATGTTTTCCAGCGCGCCGAGCTGGACTAAGGCATCATCGGAAATCGGGGATCCGAGAAGATTCAGGTCCGTGAGTGCGGGAAACGATTGGAGCGCGATCAAGCTTTCTTGGGGAAGTCGTAACTGAGTCAGGATGAGCGTGGAAAGTTTGGGGCAAGTTGCCAAGTGGCGAAGACCTGCAGCCGTGACGCGACTCGGCCCGATCACCAGTTGGCTCAAGTCCGGATTATCGCGCAGGTATTTCAATCCTTCGTCAGTCAGCCAGGTGCCTTCCAGCATCAAGCTTTTGATCCCTTCCAGCTCGGCGACCAATTCCAGGTCGCGCACCCCGCCAGACCACGACCTGAGCAAGCGCAGGTCAAGCGTCATGTTCCCTCGATGGATGTTCTGTTCGACCTTGCCTCCTTTGCTTTCCAGGTAGGCAATGATCCAGTTGCGGCGTTTGACACGGTACCGCTGAATGGCACGCTTGGCGCGCGAGCTGCTGGCCCAGTCTGCTTGTGCAATCTGATGTAGCGCCCGGGCCGCTTGTCGGCTCTTCGTCAAGTCGGTGCCAAGCGTATTCTGTTCGAGGATAAAAATAATCCGCTCGATGACTTCCGGTTCCGCTCGCTGACAGGACTCGACCAGCAGTGGGATGGCGTGTTGTCCCGCGTCGGCTAAGAGTCGCGACGCGCGTCTCCGCGTGGCGAACGACCGAGCATCCAGTTGCTCAATCCAGGTTCGCATCGCTTGCCGGTCGGGCGCGCTTCCCGATTCCGCCTGGGCCGATACCGTAACGTTCGCCAGTAAGGCACAGCAGACCGCCAGGCGATGCCATGGCAGCAAGCGGCGGTAGCGAGCAGTGGTTGACTTGAGTGAGACCATCGGAGAATCCGGAACAGGGGACCTTGCTTCATCGTACGTGCAGGGCGGGAAGCACGTCAAATCGGCAAGCCGCTAGTCGAGGACGACGGTGTCGCCGTAGTGCGGGACGTGGACGTCCAATTGGTGCTCGCGTTGCAGGTGTTCGGCCAGCGCCAGCGCGGCATCTTCGTCGCCGTGTGTCAGGAACACGCGACGGGGTTGTTCGATGTTGGAGATCCACCGGAGCAGGTCGCCGCGATCTCCGTGACCTGAGAAGCCATAGATTTGGCGGACGGCGGCACGCACGCGATGTTCGCGGCCATGAATGCGGACGTCCGGTTTGCCACTGACGATTTGTTGTCCCAACGTGCCCCGTCCCTGGTGACCAACAAACAGGATCGTGGCCTTCGGATCGCCAATGTTGTGTTTGAGGTGGTGTTTGATACGACCACCGGTGCACATTCCGGACGTGGCCATGATCACGCAAGGGGTATTCAGTTTGTTGATGCCTTTGGACGACTCCACCGAGCGACACAGGGACAAGCCTGGGAATCGCAGCGGCGGGTCCCCGCGATAGATGCGTTCCCACGACTCCTCGTCAAACTGATTGCGGTGCTTCTGAAAGATCTCTGTGATGTCGACGGCCATCGGACTGTCGAGCATGACTGGGATGGCAGGGATCCGATTTTGATTGGCCAATTCGCTGATGTAGTAGATTAACTCCTGAGCACGTTCGACGGCGAAGGTGGGGATGACGACATTCCCACCGCGTCCAACGGTGCTGCTGATCACGTCTGCCAATTGATCGGAAACATCGCCCGCCTCGCGATGATCGCGGTCTCCATAGGTCGACTCCATGATGACGTAATCCGCCGAGTCAAATAATGTCGGGTCGCGTATCAGCGGCTTGTCCCATTGGCCGATGTCGCCGGAGAAGATCAGCGACCGCTGGCGGTCGCCTTCACGGGCCTGAATCTGCAGCATGGCCGAACCGAGAATATGCCCCGCCTCGTGGAACGTCACGCTCATTGCGTCGCCGATTTTCAGGGGTGCGTTGTAATCGACGCTCTGCAAGTTGGGCAAGGTGCGGGATACATCCTCCCGCGTATACAGCGGTTCGTGCGAGTGGCGCGGTTGGCGTCCCTCGCGTCGGTGACGCTTGGCTTTGAAGGCTGCATCTTCCTCGTGAATCTTGGCCGAATCTTCCAGCATGACGGCAGCCATGTCGACCGATGGTGGCGTGGCGTAGATGGGGCCCCGGAACCCCTCCTTGACCAACCGCGGAATCCACCCCGAATGGTCGATGTGCACATGCGTGAGTAGCAACGCATCGATTTGTGCAGGATCGATCGGACATGGGTCCCAATTGCGATCCTCATAAGGACGCTCTTGAAATAGCCCGCAATCCACCATCACCGTCGTCCCGGCGATTTCCAGACAGTAGCGGGAACCGGTAACTTGGCGGTTGGCGCCGAGGAAATGCAGTTTCACTTGCAGGGCCTTGGTGGTAGGGAAGCAGGGGGTCAGCGTGGGGAGAGTGTTGGTTCGGGACGAGGCGAATCGGGATAGTGCCGGCGCCACGTTTGAACTGCGTCCTCGAATTCACTCACGTCCGCGCCCACTTGCAGCAGATTCGCTGCGTACTGGTGAAGCAGGCCTTCATCGTTGCCCTGCAAAGCGACGCCCCGCTGAAAACAACTTAAGGCCTCGTCGTACTGCTTGTCCTGCGCAGCCAGAGCGCCGCGAAAGTAGTTGGAACGCGGGCGATTGGGATAGAGCTGTGTGTAGGTGTCGGCAATCGATCGCATGACGTCGGGATTCGACGTATGCGTCGAGCGATAAGTCCCCGGTTCATGCACCCAATAGTGCTCGCATAACGCAAAGCCACTTGTGATACCCACAATCAGCAACAGATATCGAAATGACCAGAGAAAACGCATTTACAAACCTGTTTGTACTTTGGTGTCGCGGACTTTCCAAATAAACGAATCATAGTAGTAGTGCACCAAGCCGACGGCATTGATCAGCGTCACGGCAAATAACTGATAGCCCGAAGCATCCACGTAGTTGTAGATCCCCAGTTCACGCAGCGAGTCGTAGGGTAAATCGTAGTGGATGAGCCCCAGGCCAAAGTCGGTGAGGTTGTGCCCGATCAGCAGTGCAAAGACCACGGTGTATAACGCAGCAAATGCCAACAGCAGCAGGATGTTTTGCGGGCGCGCAAGCAGTGCCATGATTTTCCGGACGCCGTCCGTTTTCGCTGCCTTGCGGTGGATGTAGGAGTAGACGATGACATCGTACTGCAGCCCATGCATGATGCGATGAGCAACCATGTACAGCAGGGCGGATGAGGAGTACCAGGCGATGAAATACCACATGAAATAACTGGCTCCCAGGAACAGGTATTTCATCGGGTTGACCCGATGGCCGTTACTGATCGACCAAGCGATGTGTCCCACGTAGGTAAACAGAAAGACCAGTGTCACGGTCCAGCTCACCGTGTGGACCGTCTGGATGATGGTTGCGTTCAGGGGGACTTTCCATTGGTACAGTTCGAGCGCCCAGATTTCCGTCCAGTAAGGGGAGACAAGGAACATGTTGCCGTACACGATCCAGTTGAACAGATAGTCGAAACGCGCGGTCGAGGGAGATCCAGTGCCAGCTTTGAAGTCGTAAATGCGGCTGAACCCGTACTGTTGCATCAAGCTGTGTTGGTGGTCCCACAGCATGACCAGCATGGCGATTGTCAGCGGTGACCACTGCAAGCCGAGGCAGACGAGGGAGAAGATGACAATCGGCCCGAGGATGAGTTTGAATCGCCAGCGGTGGAATTCGTCGGCGAAGCCGAAAGTGCGCAGCCAGGAGGCGAAGTGGTGCGGGGTCGTCATCCACAGGCCCACGGCCGCCACCGCAGTCACCGGTAACCACTTTTGACTGGCCATGCCGGCTGCCAGGGCGATGAAGGGCAACGCGATGAAGACCAGTAAATCCGCGCGGCGTCCGAGGATGTAGGCGATCCGAAACATAATTCTTATTGTCGTTGCCGTGCCTGAAACAACAACCGCATTATAGCGAGTGTTCCAGCTGTCGTACTCGCGGCACTTGCAGCAAGTGCTTTTGCCACCCTGGCTACGCACGTGCGGCGGATCTGGTTCTGGCCGCGGAGGCGTGCTCCAGAGCCATTCCCCAAGAGGCAGGCTGGGGCGGTGTGTGCCGGGGGAGGTTCGCGACGATTGATTTCCTGTGCGGATTGGATCCGTTATGCTGCGTTGCCGCAGACCACTTCTTTTCACGGTCAGGATGATGCCATGTCAGCCAATCCCACGAACTCGCGCAGTGTGTTTCTTTCAGGGGAAATGGTCCCTGAAGCGGATGCGAAGATCTCAATTTTTGATAGTGCCGTGATGTTAGGAGACACGGTTACTGAGTCAACCAGGACGTTTGGTCACACCCCGTTTCGGCTGGAAGACCATATTCAGCGACTTTATCGTTCGCTGAAAATCGTTCGCATTGACCCCGGTTATGGGCCTCGTGAGCTGCAGGAAATCACGCTGCGTGTCTTGGAGGAGAATGCCCACTGCATGGGGCCGGGCGATGATTGCTGGATTGTGCATAACATTTCACGCGGCCTCTTGCGCCACGGTCCCAGTCCGGCGCAAGCGCAGGCGGCGACGATCATGATTTTTACGGATCACCTTGATTTGCGCGGTTGGGCCCGCTTCTACACGGAGGGATGTCATGCTGTGGCGTCCGTCAGTCGGGTCGTTCCAGCACAAGCACTGGATGCCAAAATTAAAAATCGTAGCCGACTGGCGTACACCCTGGCCGATACCGAGGCACGTCTGGTCGATCCGCAGGCGCAATGCGTGATTCTGGATGTGGATGGCTATGTGGCCGAAAATAAAGGCGGCAATATCTTTGCCTGGATCGATGGCGAACTGCGCACGCCAACGGCTGAAAACTGTCTGGACGGCGTGAGTCGTCGGACGGTGCTGTCGCTGGCGCGGGAGTTGGGGATACCGGTCCGCGAAACCCGCTTGCAAATGTATGAGCTGTACACCGCCGACGAAGTTTTCTTTACCAGCACACCGTACTGCATCATGCCCGCCACCCGGTTTCAGGGATTGCCCGTCGGTGACGGCAATGTAGGACCACTCTGTCAGCAACTGTTGGCAGCTTGGAGCGAGCGGGTGGGAGTGGATATCGTCGGCCAGGCGCAACGCCAGTTGGCGGCAGAGTAGGGTCTGGTTGGCAACTTGGAATTGCCTGCCGTTCCACCAAAGCTCGGGCGTGTCGCTGTGACTGCCAAGGTCCGCCGGTCGCGTGATGTTTCAGGCGGTGTTACTTTTCGACAACCCAGATGTTCCGGAACGCGACAGGGTTGCTGTGGTCTTGCATGAACAAGCTGTCGGCGGTGGGGCCCTCAGCGTGACGACCGGGAGTCTGCTTGGGAAGCTCGAGATCGTCATGGATGGTGACGCCGTTGTGTTTGACGGTGACGCGTGCGTTGGCAGTCTTTTTGCCGTCCTTGTCGTATTTGGCGGCGGTGAAATCGATGTCGTAGGTCTGCCAGGCGAGGGGCGGCAGGCACATGTTGACGATCGGTTTCGAGACCTGGTAGATCCCACCGCATTCATTGTCTTTGCCATCGAGCCCGAAGGAATCGAGCACCTGCACTTCGTAACGGCTTTGGACATAAACGCCACTGTTGCCGCGTCCTTGCCCGCGTGCTTTGGGCATGAACGGGGTGCGAAATTCGATGTGGAATGAATGATCTTTGAACTTGGCTTTGCTCTCGACGTTCGTGGCTGCCAAGAGTTTGCCTTCGGTCAATTTGCCGTTGTTAAATTTGGCGACGCTGCTGCCGTCAAACAGGACCTTTGCGCCGGCGGGTGGTTTGGCACCCAGAGTTGGGCTTTTGCGATGGACTTTTTTGAGCTTGGCGACCGTGTTGCCATCTGCTTCGATGGTGATGTGATCCGCGGTGATGGTGATGACCGCGTTGTCTTTGGTGAACTGTCCCGAGTCTCCTTGGATTTCCACTTCGCGAGATTCCAGTTTGTCACCGCGACTCCACCCGTCTCCCGGGAGTCCGCCGTAGTAACCGATCACGCGAAAACGATGGTCCCCCAGGGCGATGACCTGGGCGCCAAACTTCCGCTTGCCATCGGGCGTGTCGGCTTCACCAGCGAATTCGCCTTGCAAGGCATAGTCGGGGCCGGCGGCTTGGGCGTCGGTGTAAGTGTCACTTTTGGGGCCTGCGGCGAATGCCAGTTGCGAGCTGGTCAGGAGGATGGCGGTGACCACGTAACGCGTCATGAGGGGGATCCTGTCGATGGAGTGATTTCGGGCGGTTGGCGTGCTGGCAGTGGGTGTCTGGCTGGGAAGCTGGCGTTCGGAGTGGACGCGGCAAAGCTCCCTAGAAAGGGACTTCGTCGTCGTCAAACGCGGGAGCCTCGGATTCGTCAGGTATGGGCGGGCCGTCCGTGGGTTTGCCGCCCACCACTTTGAATGAGATCGCTTCCGCATTCAAGAAATATTTGACTTCACTGTTGGCGTCGCGTTGCCATTTTCGCCCGTTGAGCCGATAGGTGATCTCGACATCATCGCCCACGTTCAGGCGGTCCGCGTCGTCGCAGCCGTCTTGAATGAAGTCCACGGGGATGTATGCCGGAAAACGGCCGTTGTCTTGTTCCAGTACCACCAGACGTTTGCGAAAGCCTTTGCTTCCATAGGTCTTGGTTTCTTCCACCACGTGGACCGTGCCACGCACCACTGCATCGCTCATGTTCGTTTACCCGTTTCAGTTTCCGGCTCGTCGTGTAGGTGCTACCAGACTCATCGTACGGGCTTCGCCGAGGCACGACAACCAACCCCATCTCGGGTGAGCTAAGTCATTGAAAGCAAGTGTGTTTGGGGGCGGCGAGTGCGAGTGGTTCACATGCGTCGTGAGAGAATTTGAAAAAAGTGGTTGCAATTGCGGAATAGATCGTTAAGCTCTGGGGGTGTTGTGGGGAATCAGCCCCAAGCAGTCGTAAAAAGGATTTGACTGTGGGTAAGCAGCCCAAAAACAAGAGAAGCGTGAGTGATGCCGGAGACAGCCGGGTTTATCCTGGGCGAATTTCGTCGCACGATCGACGATCGCTATCGAATTTCCATTCCGACCGAGTTGGCCGAGCCACTCGGGGCGCAGGGCAAACAGTGCATCCTCACCAAGGAACGGCCGGGGTCGCTCAGCCTCTGGAGCGCAGGGGAATGGCAGCAGAAGATCGATGCCAGTGTGCAGTTGATCGAAGCCAAGATGCGAGCGGGACGCCTCGATGGACGTGTCGAACACGTGCAGCAAATGGGACGCCTGCTCTCCACCAGACACACGCAAGTCGAGCTTCAGGGACGCGGTCGGGTGCTCATCCCCGAAGCGTTTCGCGATTTTCTGGGAGTCGACGCAGGGGGCGAGTTACTGATTGTCGGCGCGGCAGTCTGTATCGAGATCTGGCAGCCTCAGGCTTGGATTCGCTACCTCGAAGAACATATGCCCGAGTTTCGTCAGCTATTCGACGACCTGGCCAATTAACTGCTGAATCAAAACTGCTGAATCAAAACTGCTGAATCAAAACTGCTGAATCAAAACTGCTGAATCAAAACTGC
>NZVR01000159.1:0-2028 GCA_002701545.1 Blastopirellula sp.
TGTCGCAGCCGATGTTGGTTCGGCAGACGACCGGCAGCGCTTAGTCGACGCAGCCATGCAGCAGTGCGGCCGCCTCGATGTGCTGGTGAATAATGCCGGAATTACGTCACCCGGCCGCAAAGACCTTTTGGATGCCACCGAGGAGGGTTGGGATCGTGTGCTCGATACCAACCTGAAAGGACCCTTCTTCCTTTCCCAATTGGCAGCTCGCCAAATGCTGGAGTTGCGGCAAGCGGGTGAGTTGGAGCGAGGCACGTTAATCAACATCTCGTCGATTTCCGCTTACGCAGTATCGACCAACCGGGCCGATTATTGCATTGCCAAAGCCGGTATGGAGATGATGACGTGGCTGTATGCCGACCGACTGGCAACCGACCAGATCCATGTGTACGAGATCTGCCCCGGTGTGATTTCCAGTGATATGACAGCGCCGGTACGTGAAAAATACGATCAACAGATCGCTGATGGATTGACTCCCATCCGGCGATGGGGAGAACCTGAAGATGTGGCCAAAGCGGTAGGGACGCTTGTGACCGACACCTTCGCATTTAGCACCGGCCAGCGATTCCATGTCGATGGTGGTTTCCACATCAGGCGGCTGTAACCCATGAAATTTGCCCTGCTGGGATCCGATGACGCGACGCTGCGTTTGGTGCAAGCCATTGCCGCCGACAGCGCGCATGAAGTCGTGGCCGTGTACGGTGCGGAACAGCATCAACGAACCCTCTTTGATCTGGCTCCAGGAGCCTCCTTTGATACCGACTGGGAACCGGTGATTCACGAACCGGTGGCGGACGCGATCATCGTCGCTCGACAGACTCCTTGGGAAGATCGTAATGATGTTCTCCGGAAACTATTTCAATGTGACCTCCCGTTGCTGATCGTTCACCCAGCCTGTGAAGCGATTGTGGCATTCGAACTGGAGATGATTCGTGAAGACAGACAGGGGCTGGTGTTGCCGTTTGTGCCGGGGCAACACAGTGCCGCCTACCGAACTGCCACGCAGCTGGTGTCCGGTCAGCAAACTGCGTTGGGAGAGCTGAAACAGGTCGTCGTGGAACGCACGATGGCAACCACCTCGCGGCCCGTCGTCCTGGATCAGGTGGCTCATGACGTCAGCTTGATGCGGCCCTTCCTCAAGACCGTACGGCGAGTCAGTGCCATGGCACCCAATGCCGATGCCACCACCCTGGCGGACTTGACGGTCAATATGACCGGCGAATCCGGCCTGCTGGGACGCTGGAATGTGAGTCATGCCGGCCAGCACGAAACCGCGCAGCTGAAACTGGTCGGGGCCGCCGCGACCGCCGTCTTGAACATCTCGGCGGATCCAGACCAATGGAGTCTGACCGTCGAAGGCCAGTCACAAGCTACCGAGACGGATGACCCCGTTTCCGATGCGTCCGCCATGCTGCAAGCATTCGCACAGCTCGTGGAAAAACCGACCGCAGACACCGCCTGGATGGCTGCCAGTCGCGACATCGAGGTGGCGGATACCGTCGAACACAGCTTGCGACGCGGCAAAACCCTGGAACTGCACCAGGAACAGCTATCCGAAGAAAATACGTTCAAAGGCATGATGGCTGCCGGCGGGTGCTTCCTGCTGCTGATCACCTTGGCGATCCTGGTTGTCGGTTCCGTTTTCGAAGGTGTCCAGCGACCGCTGAGCTATCGACCCTCGGAAGCAGACCAGACCAGTGACACGTCGCCGGATGAGCCGGCGGACGCAACCGCGGACGCGAAACGGCCGGGTCGGGCGCTGTGGATTCGACTGTGGCCAGCCTACCCGTTTGCCATTTTTCTCGCACTGCAAGGCTTCCGGTTGGTCTTCATCGCACCCCGTGCGACCAGCGACAAGCGTTGATCATCAGAGCAGGTTGTCATGGGGTTGGCATCAATCCGCCAGCGGCCAGCCGTGAAAAAAATGCTTGACGCTTTCTCGTGTCACTCATACATTCTTTGTTGATCGAAGCCGCGAAAGGGCTGCTGCGGTTCGGTCACTGGGCATTCTTGGTGTTGGGCATTCTT
>NZVR01000159.1:2033-52858 GCA_002701545.1 Blastopirellula sp.
GGGCATTCTTTGTTGTTGGCGTCTGCGTTGTCTGTAGACGCTGCGTTTTTCACTCTTTGTTTGGGGAAGGGGAGTTCTGATGAGAAAACTGTCGATTGTTACGTTGTGCGTTGGGGTGGCAACCACGTTCCATGCGCTCAGTTTGCTGGCGCAGGAGCCGGGGGATGCGTCGCGGCCTGCCAATCTGCCGATGCCAGCTGCGGCGGAGGAGGGTAAAGAGACGCATCAGCTACCCGATGGCTATGGTGCGGTGGTTACCCGGGGCCAACGCCGCCGGATCTACGGTATCCAGGATCAGTATCAGGGGGAGATTGACAAGCTGCAGCGACAAATCAATCTGCTGTTGCGACAGCGCGAACAGGAAATTGCACGCATTTTGGACGACGAGCAGCGTCGGATTATCGCTTACATCTTGAAGCTGCGTGCGGACGAACGCGAGCAAGAGGCGAGTGCGGAGGGTGGCACAGTGCCAGGGGCTGATGCGGCGGCAGACTCTGTCAGGCAGGCGACGCGGATCGTCCCGGATCCGATGTCTGAGTAATGGCTGAGGGTCGCAGAGCGTGACATCACCAGCAGCAGCGGAGCGTATTCGCGCGTCGCTGCTGCTGGCTTGTTGCACCGCATTCTGCGTTGCGAATCATGGGCCGTCGCGCTGCTTGACGTCATTGCGGGCCGACAGCAACACGCGGCCATCCATGACGTTGATTACTTTGGCTTCTCTTGTTTCCCGTGATTTTCCCCTTTGGCAAGATCTTTCAGTAAATTTTGCGAGAGGCTGAGTAAACGGGACGCATTGTCGACGCGCTCGGTCAGGATGACTTGCGGAGCCGCGCCGGGTGAGGTCGTGAAGCAACTCATGTCGTCAACGTTTTTTGCAAAGTGCAATGGAAAGCCGAGCGACTTGATCTGCTGGAGGCCGGTTGCCTGCGAGGTTCCGACGATGACCAGTACCTGGGAGTTCTGTAACGCGTGTTTGATCAGCTTCTGTGACAGCTGGATGTCTTCCTGGTATGGCAGATACCCCTTCTCGGCACCTTGGAGGAGAAACAGCGTCCCACATGCGGACAATTGATCGTCCTTCAAGGGTTGCACAGAGATTCTTTCAGTGTATTCCGCGATCGCTGGTATCTTGGCATCTTTCCAGGAAATGGTGTTCCACTGCTGGCCGCGGTTCTGGAATTCCTTACGTAATGCTTCGTAATTTGCTTGCTTGACCCCCGAGATGGGCGCGAACACAAGTGCTTGGCGCCGGATCGTGAATTTCGATGGGATCAAGCGTTGTGTGATCAAAGCGATGCCGACGGCGGCCGCGAAGATGCCCACCCAGAACAAGACCTTCAGATCGTCTCGGCGGCGCGGTCGGGTTCCGGCGGAATTCAGATATTGCCAAGAGATATTCTTTGCTGTGGAGTGACCGGTCGTTGCGACACCAGGGGATGGTAAGGGGACATGATTGTCACGTGCGCTACTTGGTTTGGATGCGGCAGGTTTTGGGGTAAGCGTTGGCTGGCTGGACAGTGCCCTGGGGTCGCCGGTGAGCGCGTCGATGGCGGCAACCAGCTGCGTCATGGAGGGATAGCGATCTTCAGGTGCTTTCGCCACCATGTTTGCGAACAGCGTTTCGACCGCTGACGCGGCGTTGAGTTGGGGAGCGGGACGCTCGCGATGTGCGAGCAGTTTCTCGATGAGTGTACTGCCCGGGAAGATCACTTTGCCGGTCACGAGATAGAAAAAAGTGCAGCCCAGGGCATAAATATCCGTTCGCGCATCCACTTCACGCGCGTTCATCGCTTGTTCCGGAGGCATGTAGTCGACACTGCCCATGACGAGTCCGGAGTTGGTCATGGAGATCTGTGTGGTGGCATCTGAATTCGGGTCGAGGTAGGCGTTGAATCGGGCTAAGCCGAGATCCAGGACACGGACATGGCCTTGAGAGTCCAGCAGGAGATTGTGAGGTTTGATATCACGATGGATGATCTCCTGGTCGTGCAGATATTGTAGTGCCACGGCGATTTGGCGGAGTACTTTGAGCGCCACGGCGATATTCAGTGGTCCTCGTGCCGCGACGTACTTGGCCAAGTCCTGACCGTTGACAAAATCCATGATCAGGCAGGGGATGCCACGCACTTCCATGGCAGCATGGGCCACGATCAGGTGCGGATGTTGGAGCGCTTGGACGGCTTTGAACTCGCGACGAAAGCGCGTCTGGTGTGCGGTGGATTTGCGACCGGTAGGGTTCAGCGTTTTGATGCAGACCGTGCGACCAGTTTGGCGTTGTCGGGCTTTGAAGACCGTGGCCATCCCGCCTTCCCCTAGCGGTTCGAGAACCAAATAGTCGCCGATGGTCAGGTCGGACCATCTTCCCTGCAAGCATTTTCGGGCTTGGAAGCGTGTCAGGAGATTACGGGCGACCAGTTCATTCACGAGCGTCGGGCTATCGAAAACTCCCGGTGCTGCCTGAGCTTGCTGCAATTGCTCGAGATTCAGCCAGCCAGATCGCCGTAAGCTGTCGACCAAGTCAGCCCAGCCTGGGGGCGTTGTCGAGCGGGCGGTGGATGCCAGAGGAGCGGGTTCGCTGTGTGTGGAGTGACTCGAATCAAAATTCTGAACGGTTTCGATCAGTTCGTGGATCTGTTCGTGCTCAGGATCAGGCTCCGTGGATGGTTTGGCGTGTGCTCGCATCGCATGCAACAAGCTATCTTCGGCATTGCTCAAGTCATCTACCCGAACTTGGCAATCAGTGCAGGTTTCCAGGTGCACCGTGACCATGGCCGCCCGCACCTCGTCGATGGTGCCAGAGGCATAGTCTTTCAGCCATTGGCGATCCGGGCAGGCGGAAGTCGTGGGAGTCGGTTCCATGTGGCAGCGTTGGCACTTGTGAATGACGACGAGCGAAAAGTCGTTCTGCGAGAAGAACGAGATTGCATAACGGGCGGTTGCTAGTCGCCCAAATCTTGCAAAATGACCCGTAAACGTCGTCGAATACGGTAATTGGCTTGGCGCACCGTCTGTGCTTGAATTCCAAATCGTTCAGCGACATCGGTGGCGGATTCACCATCGATGGCAACGGCGATAAACGCTTCCCAATTACGCTCATTGAACTCGGGTTGGATCATCTCCAGCGCGCGTCGGACGACCTCGGCGTGATCGGTCTCAGCTTCCGCATCGTGCTCGTCTTCGAGGTGGTCGACGACGGCTGCCATGCGTAACTGAGCTTCACTCCCACCGCGGCCGACCGGTTGTCGTTGCACTCGGCGGAAATGGTCGTTGACTTTCGAACGCACAATGGTTCGTAGCCACGAGCGGAACGAACCGACTTTTTTATTTGGTTGAAAGGATTCGATATGCGCCGAGACAGCGCGGAAGGTCTCCTGGAAGACATCGGCCGTATCCGCCTCGTTCAGATTCGAGCGTCGGCACCAGCGATGAACGAGCGGGCCATACAGATGCACAAGGTGTTGCCAGGCTTGGTCGTCCTGCGTTTTCACTTTGGAAAGCAGGCTTAGAGATGTAGGTTCAGATGCATCGGGCACGACGTCACCGGGGGTGAAGAGAATGCGGTCGACACATTCATCTTAACTTATCTGGGCCTCGAGTGAAGTCTTCGAGGGTAACATCCGCAAGGCTTAGCGGACATTGCGTGCTAACGAGCCTTTTTCTTGTTGGGACGCTTGCGATTAACAGAATCTTCGGTGAAAGGCGGTTTGTCATAGGTGCTGCCATCGCCGGCAGTGCGGGGATCGCCGGTGGTTTTCAAAATCTGCATCAAACGTTCCGATAAGGCTTGGCGCTGTTTTTGATAGGCGGGGTCCTGGGCCACGTTGTGGATCTGGTCCGGGTCGTTTTTCAAGTCGAATAATTCTTCTTCCGGACGTAAACCAAAGGCGAGGTCAAAATACGTTTGCCCTCCCGTATCCTTCCGATGCTCGATGACAAATGCCTTGGTAGGACTTGCATCCAGGTCACCGAACGCACCAAAGGTGTTGTTCACCAACTGGTCGTGTTTAGGTAGCGGCCCGTCAGGTGCCCCATAGCCGGCTGCCGTGCCCATAGGCCACCGGGAGGGTTTGAAATTGCGAATGTACAAGAAGTCTTGGGTGCGAATGGCCCGTTGCGGGTAAGGCAATAGATCGGTGCGTGCTTTGGCGACATGACGCTCGCGACCCATCACCACATGATCACGAGTGGCATCGACAAGACCGGATTGCGTGGTGGCGAGCAGGCCGAGCAAGCTGCGTCCGGTCATGGCATCGGGAACTTGCGTCTCGCCTGCTTCGAGAAATGTCGGAGCCAGATCGGGAAGACAGACAAAGTCTTCGAGGACGCGACCGGCGGGGATTTTCTTGGGCCAGCGTATGGCCAAGGGAACCGCCGTGCCAAAGTCGTAGAGATTGCATTTTCCTCGCGGGAATCCGGGGATCCCGTGGTCGCCGCTGACTACCACCAACGTGTTATCTAATTCGCCGATGCGTTCCAGTTCCGCCAGCAACACGCCCAAGCCCGCGTCAAAGGCTTGCACTTCACCCAGGTAGTCTGCAACATCCTCGCGAACGACCGGAACGTCAGGCAAAAATTCAGGCAGTTTGCCCTGCAGGCCGTCGGGATCGATGCTCCACAGTTTTTTTCCAGAACCGGCGATCCATTTGCGATGGCAGTTGGTCGGACCAAACCAATAGCAGAACGGCTGGCCCGCCGTACGGGCAGTCAGGAAATCTTGGAAATTCCCCCGAACTTCCTCCAGTAACGCTTGTTTCCCTGCAGCGATGTCCTGAGCCGCCGATACGCGCTGAGAGAAACCGTTAAATCGCGAGCCGCGGCGGTTGTAAGCGTACTTGGCCGCGCCATACGGCGCGTTCGCTGGACTGCCAGGACTCCAGACCTTGTAGGTGTGGCCAATGTGGTAGCCCGCATCTCGGAGTAACAGTGGGTAGGAGGGGATCGCCAGATCCCAGCGAGCCCCTTGGAGAATGGCACCGCGTCCTGTTCGCCAGAAGAATTGTCCCGAAAGCAGTGAACTGCGGCAGGGGGTACAGGAAGGCGCGTTGACGAAGGCGTTGCGAAACAACACGCCTTCCGACGCGACGCGGTCAAAATGAGGCGTGCTGACGAGATCACTGATGCCACCCGGTTCGAGTTCGGCATAGGCGCTGGCATACTTTCCCCAGTCATCGGCGAAGGCAAAGACGATGTTTGGCCGGGTCTCTGCAGCAGACAAAAACGAAGCAGGGGTGAGTAGTGTGTGGCAGCTGATGGCGGCCAGAAACGTTGCGACAAAGGTCAGGCGTTGAAACATGTTGTCTGCTGAGATTTCAGGGCGAGAGGAGAAAAAGATCGTTGCGGGAACCTGGTTGAGATTCCGAGTTGTCAGGTGCCCGATGGTGGACCGCGTCAAGCGTGCCGCTCCATCCAGAAGAACAGCAAAGGACGGTGGCGAGAAAACGGTCTCACCACCGTCCGTGTGGATCGGGCAAATTATCCGGGACACTGCGGGCGACAGAGATCGGTCGCCGCCGCATCCTGCTGGATGTTACACGTTGCGTGCTTCGGGAATTTCAAAGCCCTTGTTGTTGTTGTCTTTCAACAGGGCGTTGGCTTCTTCCGCGTAGGCACCGGTATGCCGTTCTTTTTCAGGATCGAAGGTCAGCCACGGACCGACGATGTATTCGTTGCCATCTTCGGGCAGTCCCACGCCTTGCGACATGATGTCATGCAGGCGACCAAAATGCTCGCTGGCATCAGGGTTGTCCGAGAACCCGCCGGCTTGCTTGTTGAACGGAACTTTCTTGCCGAGTCGGTACGAATTGTTCATCAGATGGCCGAGCACACAACCGTAATGTGCGTCGTAGACATTGCCATTGGCCATGCTCGGGTCGTTCGCGCGGACGGCGGCGATGAAGCTTCCCCAGTTTCCACCCGGTGTGACTTCGCCACGTGGGACGGAAACCTTTTCACCTTGGTTGCTGCCCTTGGCGTAGTATTGGCCACGGACAATGCGACCACCGTCTTCAAAGTAGTATTCGTTTTCAACCTGTCGCTGGTAGCCTTTGTAGTTGACGTTGCGGACGTTGAAGAAGCAGTATTGCCCGTTGGGATATTGTGCAATTCCGAACATGGTGTTGGGGGTTTCACCTTGATCGTCCCATTGGAAACGGCCACCAATCGCCATCGCTCGTACGGGGTGAGTCTGATCTTTGTCGATGGCCCAGCGGGCGACATCCAGTTGATGCGTGCCTTGATTGTTGAGGTCACCGTTGCCCGTTTTCCAGAACCAGTGCCAGTTGTAATGCGCATAATTGCCGTGGAACTGGTCAATGACGGCAGGGCCTTTCCAGAGATTCCAGTCCAGATTGCTGGGCGCGTCGGAAGGCGTTTTGACGCCAATGCTGCCGCGTGGTTTGCAGCAGTAACCGTAGGAAACTTTGAGCTTGCCAAACTTGCCAGCCTGAATCGCTTCGTGCAGCCCGGCGATGCCCGCGTCGCTACGACGTTGCGTGCCGTGCTGGATGACGACGCCGTATTTCTTCTGAGCTTCCACCGCCACGCGTCCTTCGGTCACGTCGTGACTCATCGGCTTTTCGACATACACGTGTTTGCCTGCTTGTGCGGCCCAGATCGTGATCAATGAATGCCAGTGGTTGGGAGTTGCGACGGAGACCGCGTCGACGGTCTTGTCTTCGATCGCGTGGCGAATGTCGGCCACGCCTTTGGCTTTGCCGTCCAATCGTTTCACAGCGCCTGCTAATACGTTCTTGTCCGGATCGGCGACGTAGGCAATCTCGACATTCTTCTGGCTTTGCCATCCGCCCATGTGACTCTTGCCGCGACCGTTGAGTCCAGCCACTGCGATGCGGACACGATCGTTGGCCCCGAGGATGTTGCCGGAAGCTTTCGTTCCGGTAATCAAAAATGTGCTGCCAGCTGTGATGGCTGCTGACGTTTTCATGAACTGGCGACGGGTCGTACGTGACATGGAGCATCCTCCGGCGAAGGGGTTAGGTGAGATCGGTATCTTAGCCCGGATCGGCGACGTTTGGCAAATGTTCGCCGGAATGGGGAACGCGTTTTGTGGATTCTGGGGCGGGGAACGACGTTGTAGCGGCTTGGGCAAAACGAATTGGCCCTGCCGACCGACGTGACGTGGTAACTCAGGCAATATTCGGCAAGAGATTATTTTAGACTTTGCAGAGCGCGGCGCAGCGCGGCCAGACGTTGTGTGGCCGCTGCGGGAGGTTGCGTCTGCAGGTCGTGCGTTTCGTCAGGGTCGGTCTGTAAATCGTAAATCGCACCGTTGGAATACAGTTTGAACCGTTGGTCCCGCACCCAATATTTTTTTGATTTCGATTCAGAGTAGGCCCAGCTGCGTTTGCCCTGCGTTGCGCCGTCGAGCAGATTGGCGAAACTGACACCGTCGAGCGCGTCGGGAAGATCTGCTTGCCCTCCCAGAGCAGCAAACGTGGGGAGGAAATCGCTGAAGTCAATCAAGGCATCAGACGTGGCTCCAGCGGCGAGGGATCCCGGGCGACTGACGATCAGTGGCACGTGTGTACCGGAATCCGTCAGTCGACCTTTTCCGCCTTGCACCCGCCGGCCACGAAAGTTGACATAGACCGGCTCGCGGACGTATTGCCAGCCACGTTTCGCTTGGGGATCACGTTGAGCGCGGGCGATTGATCGACTGGCGGTTCCATTATCCCCGGTAAAGAGAATCCACGTTTTTTTCCGCAAGCCGAGTGCTTCGAGTGAATCGACGATGCGGGCGACACATTGATCCATCGACTGGACCATTTCGCCATAGTTCAGATAACGCTGTTTGCCTGGTACGTAAGGTACCGGCTGCTTCAGATCATCCGTGACATCATGGCAAAGTGCCATCGAATAAAAGGCAAAAAAAGGTTGGTCTTGGTGTTGTCGAAAAAAGTCGATCAAAAAATCAACGTATAGATCGGGGCCGTAGCTTCCCGCCGTGCCGTCGCGCAACGCACCATTTTGCCATAGCAGGGGATCGTGGTAACGCGCACCCTCGTGCCAGCCGAACAGGCAATACTTGTCAAAGCCCATGCGATGTGGCTGCTGAGGATCCTGTTTCAGCAGGCTCAATTGCCACTTGCCGGCAACCGCTGTGGCGTAACCGAGTCGTTGCATCGTGTGCGCGACGGTTTGGGTTTCCAGTTCGCGTGGAAACGATCCCCATTTGGGATTTTGCAGTTTGCGGGGATAACGACCCGTCAAAAAACAGATGCGTGTCGGGTGACAGACAGGCATGCTGTAACAGTGGTCAAACCGCGTTCCTGATTGGGCCAGTTTGTCGATGGCCGGTGTCTTAAAGGAAGTGCCACCGTAACATCCGATGGCATCGATCCCGACATCGTCGGCCAGGATCACAACGATATTGGGCCGGTCGGCTTGCTCCGCACTCACCGCAGGTCCGTGAACCGTGTGTGCCAGCCACACGACCACCGCTGCCATCACCAGTCTGCGATGATCAGGCAGAGGGCCCCTGCGAGCCGGGTGATCCTTGTTGGCGTTCCGGCCAATGAATGGAAACATGATGAAACCTCGCGTTGGTATGGTAGGTGCGCTGCGTGCGCCTGCTGAGTCTGGTGTAGGGCAGGTGCCGTTGGGGGGACCCGCCGGTTGGTGATTCGGTGCTGATCGCCAACTCGAGTCTCATTCTCTTTACCCCCATTTCGCCAGTCAATTCCCGGACGCTCAGTAATTCTCCGGCGGCACGATCGCCGCCAACCAGCAACAGGAATGCCGCAGTGGGGGCAGGTTGTTTTAAGGTTGTGGTTCCTGCGCGTGACGTGCGAACCAATCCAGGATGCGCTGCAATTTGTCCGCTTGGTGCCGTGGCTGACTAATGGAGTGGCGTTCGTTAGGGTAAATGACCAGTTGGGTTGGCACACCGGTTCGCGACAGAGCTTGATGAAACGCTTGGCCCATGGGTAATGGGCAACGGCGGTCGTTTGCGGAGTGCAGGATCAGGGTTGGCGTTGTCACCTTGTGGGCGTGTGTCAACGGGCTGTGTTGGCGCATCGCATCAGGCACTTCCCAGGGGCGTCCGCCGAAGGACCATTCGGTCCAGCTTTGCAGGTCGCTGAGTGACCACATCATGGTCAGATCCGTCACGGCATTTTCGGCGACGACGGCGCGAAATCGATCGGTTTGGCCAACGAGCCAGCTGGCCATGTATCCGCCATAACTCACTCCGTAGACAAACAGTTGATCCTCGTCGGCGACGCCCTCTTCGATCAGGTGATCCACACCAGAGAGAATATCGCGCATGTCACCCCCACCGAGATCGCCGCGATTGGCGTCAAGGAACCGCAAGCCGTAGCCGAGGCTACCGCGAAAGTTGGGTTTGAAGATGGCGAAGCCCTGGGATGCCAGAATCTGGTCTTGGTAACTCACTCCCACAGAAGCTCGCCAATGAGGTCCGCCATGAGGATTGACGATTAATTTGAAAGGCGGTTTGCAAATGGTCGGGTGCGGCGTGATGAAAACTCCTTCGATTTTCATTCCCTCGCCATTATTCCACTCGACGCGCCAGGATGTTGCCTGCAGTCGCGTGGGCGCGGAAGTGCTGCGCGGGCGAAAGCGACTTTCCCATGCCCGGCGTTGGGTGAATTTCGTTTTTGCCACGCCAGACTCTGTGATCTCACCCGACTCGACGTTCAATAGAAACCGCTTCGAACCGAGTCCCACGTAGCCGTCATAGACGATATGGGAATCGTCTTCCCAGCAGTCCTGATGCAACCGTGATTCGGGGTTTCCGACCTCGCGATAATCGACGCCCGGATTCTGGAAATCGAAGATGGTCCGTGCCATCGGGGTCGTTCCCGTGGTCACGACACCCAAGCTATAGATGTCGAAGTGTGGCCCGCGATGACGAGGTGAGGTCAAATAGACCAGCTGTGATCCATCCGGCGCGTAGCGTGGAGAAAACTCGGGGCCCGGGCCGGCAGTAAGTTGCCGAATCGCCTGTGTCGCGACGTCGATTTCCCAGATATCGAGATTCTGGTTCAAGCTGTAGCGGATGGACTCACGCGCGTTCGTGCGATTGGCATGCACTGCGATCTTTTTTCCATCGGGCGACCATTGAGGTTGCCCATACCAGAATGCATCGTCGGTCAAGCGGACAATGCGATCTGCCGCGTGGTCGCCGGGTTCCTCTGATAGTTCGGCTACCCAGACATCTCCCGGTCCAAACCCTTCGTACCCTTCCCCTTGGTCTTCGCGAGCGACCTGGACGTTGGTGGCGATTTCGGCAGCCGAGCGAGGGTCTTCGCCATCGTCCGCGATGAACACGAGTTGCTGTCCATCGGGGGAAAATGCTACGCGTCCGTAGTTGGTATCGGGATAGACACGACCGTAAGGTTTGTTGGGGCCAGCGAGTGGAATTGTCTTTTCGCCATCCGCAGAGATCAGCCAGATATCGACGCTGGGCTCTGAGTAAACGGGCGCCAAGGGCGTTTGTTTCCAGCCCTGGGGGCGCGGTCGCGTGGAAAGGAATACGATCCATTTCCCGTCCGGCGAAATCAACGGGGAGCGAGCATCCGGTTCGTTTGCTTCGAGCGCTCGGGACTTCAACGGTTCACCAGCGGAGTGCCACAACGCGTGCCGCCGCTGGTGTGTGTCTAGGTCGATCCACTGGCGAATGGCAACGCCGAACGTTGCATCCGACGCCACGGCTACGGAACCGAAGTTCTCGCTTTGATAAATGTCTTCGACTTTCCACGGCCGCGCCTCATCTGCACGTGCCGAGAGGAGTGCTGCCACGAAGAAGAATGGCAAAACGGAATGGATGACCCATCGGCCCGCTCGCCACGCGCCTTGGTGGGGTGACGTCACGGAAGCCAGGGCAATGCGCGGTGGGTCGATCATAGCGGACGGTCCTTATTTTTGCGGGTTACCGGTAACGTCCAACGGTGCTTCGATCTTCACCTGCCGTTGGATCGTATATTTCACTTGCCCTTCTCCGTCGGTTTGTTTGCGTTCTCTAAAGCTTGTCGACGTTTCACGTCCTGGGGATGTTTGGAGAAGGATTGAAAGACGTCGCCCACGACTCGGTCAGCGAGTGAGCTGAGTTCGCTGAGGAGGATGGGTTCGGCTTCCGCAGCGAGTTTCGACGTGTTCGGTTCGTAGCCGCCGACATCGTAGGCGTCGGTGGTGGCGATGTAACCGATGTTGCCGTTGGCGTAACCGATAATGATGGGGATCGCGCGGTCGGCGATGGCGCTTTCGAGCCGAAAGCCGTATTCGACCATCGGCTCGCCGGGCATCGTCAGCAACAGGTACGGTCCAATTTTCAGGGCCATCAATTCGGCCTGGATGCGACCCTGCTTGCCTGGCAACGAAACCGTGGAACTGGCGACACGAATGGGGTAATACTCAGCGCGTTCCCGTAGTTGTTCGCGGGTGACACTACGGGCCAAAGTTCTCACGACGGCCCCGCCCAAATCGCGACCGGCCCACTGAATGTCGGCCTCGTCGGCGCAACGATAGGGAAAGCCGGGAAGATTGGGCCGAATGTCTCCCGCACAGCCTTGCAAGAACAGCGAACGAGTCTTTCCGGCATAGCACATTTCGACAAATGACTGCGCTTCCCCGGGGAAGTCGGCGCTCATTTTAGGGTAGCCTTTCGGGTAGGGCTGCGAGCCTTTATCTCCCCAGGTAAAGAAGCATGGATGACAAACCGCGTGCATCACAACGGCCATCGGTGTCAGTGTTTTTCCATCGTCAAACCGTAGCACTTTGACGCGCGGGTCATTCGGTCCATCCTGATTCAGACGCACCACGGCCCGACCGTTGATCACTTTGCGACGGTTGATGCCAAAACCGATTCGGTCGACTCCATAGCCGACGCTGACCGGCCGCATATTGGCTGCTGCCACGGCGGCGGTCTTCCCGAGTTTGTCGATCAGTTCCCGAGCCCATTCGGGGTGCTGGCTGAATTTGGGTCCGGAATGATTATGCGACGCTGCGATCATGATATGGGCCGCCGGTACGCCCGTCTCCTGCTCGATTCGCTGGCGTGCCAGTTTCACCATCTCGTCCCACGCGCCGATGGTATCGAGCGACACAATCGCTGCCTGGGTTTCCCCGTCGTTCAGGATCAGCACGCCGGCGCGCAGCGGATCCCGGACACCGGTGACCTTGCGGCGATGGCCGGTGACCTCAAAGTCCCGGACATCGTGTGGGGTAATATCCACCTTGGCCACACCCGCGCGCAGATTCGACTGAACTGGGAATGCACCATCTTCGGCAGATGTGGTCATTACCGGGGCAGTGACGAGACAAAACACGATGGCGAACCGGCGGACGTTGTTGCTCATGAGGACCTTCTTTCTCAGCGAGTGATCAGTCTTGTGGCTTGGGGGTATCCGGTGTGGAGAGTCGATCGAGAATGTTGCGAGTGATCTTGATGACGGCGGGATCTTTGCCGCGCAGGCCGTGTGCCCAGTCGGTTGTTCCCGTGGTGACCACCGTGCCTCCGCGAGTATAAACGCCGAGCACGGCAGCGCCGGTACGGTTTTTGGGAAAACGGTCGTACCAGTAACTGTCTCCGGGAGCCCAGCGGGCGGGACAGGTAGCGAGGATCGTGAACGATTTGGGCGTACCATCTTGGTGCGTTGCGAACGGCAAACCATCTTTCCAGGTCATCTCGCAACCGTCACATTCGTAACCGACGATCGTATCCTTGCCACCGAAGCGTTGGTCCCGTTCGAGTCCTGTTCCGGCAAACAGCCAGTGATCGGGGCGGTGTACTCGGAACGATGCGGGGCCGTCCATGAACTGACCGTGGCTGCGGTGATAGCCACCCCACAGGAAACCGACTCCGGTGAGCTGGTTTTCGGGACGTTTGACGAGATGGTGACTCCACAGCGTGCTCAGCAGACCGTGGTCGCCGCGGCGGTACAGCGGGTCCGCGTTGTACCACTGTTTCCAGCAGGTCAAGGCCCGGCCATCGTCTTCGCTGCGAACCTGCCAGCAGCATGTGTTGCCGCTGAAAAAAGCGACGTTGCCACCGTTCGCAATATATTGTTCCAGATGGTCCCGCATGGGGGCCGACCAGTATTCATCATGCCCGACACTCAGGACCAAGCGATAGTGTTGCAAGATCTCTGGATGGAATTCCAGGTCGCTGTTGACGGCGTAATCGATTGTGTAGCCGTTGCTCTCTGCCCAGCGGACAAACGGTAGTTCCCAGTTGGCATACAGGGAACGCAGGGGCCGAGCAAAGGACACCCGATGTCCTTGCAGACGGTCGCGGTCGTGGTACGAGTAAAGACTGTGGCCACCCGAATTCGTGTACGCGTTGTACGTGTTCGTGGCGAGTTGCAGCAAGATCCGCGCGTGCTTGCCAGGTTCGGCAGACCGAACCACGAACAGGATTTGCCCCCGAATGGGCTTGTCCCGGTTGGCGATCGTCAGCGTGGCGACATAGCATCCGGATTTCCAATCCTGAGGGATCTTGTGCTTGAAAGTGACTGGCCAGTCGCAACCGTGCGACGACGCTCGATCCGGGATGGGATGTGGCTTGCACGCAAGATCTGCCCGGTCAAAGACCGTTTCATTGGTTCCTCCCTGGCGTTCAATGACGATGCGAACCCGCGGGGCGCTGCTGGAGAGATGGAACGCAATTTCCTCGCCGGGAAGATAACTCAGTTGGTTGGTGTACCCAAAGACGAACGGCTCCTGGGGTTGTTGCTGGTCTGCGCTCGTGAGTGACGGCGCGGTGACGAGCAGGCCCAAGGCGATGACGATTTGCCGCATGATTCCATACTCCCATCGGTCGGTGGTTTGATTTGTCGGTGGCTGGATTTCACTTCACTTGCACGCGTCACTCCGGTTGGAGTTGTGTGGTCGCGAAGGTCGTGAAATACAGCTGATAGTTGTTGTCTTGCCAGCAATCGTAGAGCACGCCGACTCGCCCGTTCCGCAGTCGAGCCATGCTGGAATATTGACTGTCTCCCGCCCGTAGTCGAAGCGTTCCGCCGGTCCAAGTTCGGCCTTCGTCCCTACTCATCCGGACCGTCAGATTCCTTCGTCCGGGACCTGCGGGATGGCAGTAGAGCCAGCGGGGCTGTCCTGCTGTGGGCGACAATTTCAGCAAGCTTGCCTGGCAGAAGGCATCGTACAGAGATTCGTCGAAACGTTTGGTGCTCCACGTTTTCCCGCCGTCTTTGCTGTCGGCAAGCGAACGCTGATGAGGGCCGCCACTGGTTCGGGCACTGAGATAGATTGAGCCATCGCGACGCTGCAGCACCTGCGATTCACTGTTCCCGCCGCCGGCGTTCCCACCCAGGTGCCACGTTTGGCCGTGGTCGTCGCTGTAGATGGAGTGACTCCGGACGGTCTTTCCTTGGTTGCCTTCACAATGGTAGGCAGCAAACAGCAAACGCCCGTCGCGAAGTTGAATTCCCACGCCGGGGCCGCAACCATACCAAGTCCAAGCGGGTTGTTTTACGGCCGATGTGATATCGCGAGGTCGGCTCCAGGTTTCACCGTCGTCGTCACTGGAGAAGACAAAAACGCGTGTGGATCTGTCCGTTTCGCCGCGCGTGATGGCTGCTTCCAGGTGTTCGCCGGGGCTGCAGGTGCAGGCTACCCAGATGACTCCGGTGTGGCGATCGACCACCGCGCTCTGGTTGCCGAAGGTGTCGTCTCCGAAGTCTCCGATACGCTGGAGTTTGCTCCACGTGCGACCGTTGTCGCGACTGCGTTTGCAGACCAGGTCGACGTTGCCGGTCAGTCCGCCGCCGTCTTTGCGGCCCTCGCAAATCGCCACCAGGTCGCCCGAGTTGGTGGCGACCAGTGTGGGGATGCGATAACGCGGATAGCCTTCCTGACCAGAGTGGAATAACCGCTGTTGGGTGGCTGGTGCTTCTGTCTGCGTGGCCAGGGCCACCGTGGCTCGCGCGTCGTTTCGATCTTGCCTCGTGGCCTCGAAATGAACGTGACGGAAATCGAAACGCCGTGCGTGCTGCCGCTGGTGATGCACGCTTTCGGCAGGAACAACTTCTGGCAGCGGGAGTTGCCACGCGATGCGCGCAGCGTGGAAACTGCTCGCCAGATCGAGAGAAGGAGCAACCCACCTTGGATCCGTCCGTTCCGTGAATCGGTCGCCGTCCACTTCTGTGCGCACACGGTCATTGGGTTGGACTCGTGTCACATCTGCAAACGCCGAGGACGAGGCGAACCACAGGAACACGGTGCTGAAACAGAACGCGGTGCTGGCGATTGGTGACCTCATGGCTGCGGCGTAATCCTCACATGAAACACCTGGTTCCGTTGTCCCTTCCGCTGGCCCGCTCTGAGTAGTCCTTCGCCGCAAGTTACCCAGCATTCGTTGTCGCTGACGTGGCACACACCGGAGTTTCCCAGAGTGGCGTGATTTTCGGGGATCAAGATACGTTCCGTGGCTCGTACGACTTGCAATGTTTCTGGATTGACCTGCCCAATGAACAAGGGTGCGCGATGTCGCATGATATGGTCGTTGTCGGCGCCGCGACGTGTGTAGATGAGAAACAAACCGCCACCCACGGTGACCCAATGTTGTTGTGTGTTGTAGCTACCCAGCACGTTGCCATCGTCGAATTTCCATTGGCGAATGGGCTCAAAATGGATGCCGTCGGTTCCCCGCGTTACGTACGCCGACTGGTTTGCTCGGAGTGTCAAAAAATAGCGGTCGGCGAAGCGGATGAGTGAGGGTTCATAGAGTCCGCGGCCCGTGGGGATGGTGTGCTCCGAGCCGTGTTCCTTGTAGGCGAGTGTTTCACCGTCGAAGGTACAGCGCATGACAACACTGGTGTAGCGATGCACTTTGGGGTCACGCCAGTAGCGCACGGGCAGCAGCACGTCACCGTTCGAGAGATCGACTCGTTGCGTGCAACCGGCATTCGCACCGGTGATGGTCGCCCCTCGATGATCGTGCGTTGGGACTTCCAGCAGACGCAGACCACTCCACTTGCCGGTGGATGGATCCAGGACAGCGTAGGCTACGCGCTCGCGCAAGCGAATCTCGCGTTTGCCGTCTTCAAAATTGAACGTTTTGCCCGTGACGAGAATCTTGCCCGTCTGCGCATGATAGGTGGGCCATAGGTCGCCTGGTGCAATCTCAAATCCGTCGTTCTGTCGTGTGCGTTGCAGAGAAGAGACAAGTGCAGGTGCACTCCATGTCTGACCACCGTCACGGCTGATCGACTGGAGGATGTCGTGGAAGTCGTGACTGGTCGCCTTTCCGGTTTGCGACATCGTGGTGAGAAAGTACGGTTTGGTTCCTGGCACGTACGCTGTGCGCGCCTGCCACCAGTCCCAGCGTTGTGTCCCTTGGATTGTTCCGCGTGATTCGAACTTGAGTTGCACCGGTTGAAATGCGTTTGCGCTGTTGGCAATCGTTAACGAGAGCGAGAGCGAGAGCGCGAGCGAGAGGGCAAGGACGAGGGGCGAGTAGTGCATAGCGTTCCTTGGGAGGCAGGCTCGATGATCAGTCCATCAAGGGGGAGCGGGAACGCATAGTATATCGTGCATTCGAGGCGACTGTATCAGAGAAACCGCTAAGGCGAGTTCGGCAGGTCATCGACGCTAACGCAACGGTAGACCGATCGGCAGCGAGCACAGCCGTGTCTGGGAGGGCATCAAAACGACGTCCGGCGACCAAGGGAAAGGGCCACGCTACTTGTTCAAGAACAATTCACTTTGCACGACCTGGTGGATCAGGTCGCGCAAACGGTTGCCGCTGTGCGCTAATTCGGCCGTGATACGATTCACTTCGCCGCGATCGCTCGCTTCGATCTTCCGGCCGGTCGCATAGGTCAACAGTTTTTCGGTCAGGCACCGTGTGACTTGCGGCTCGCGTTCCAGCAACATGGCTTTGAGATCACTCAGGTCTTGGAGTTCGCGACCGTTGGCCATGACAGCGGAGGTATCGATCGCCGGCGGTTGTTTGTCCTGTTTGTTGACTTTGGGATAGTGCTCGCGCCAGCGGCCGATCGGGTCAAAACTTTCCAGGGCAAAGCCGAGGGGATCGATTCTGCGATGGCAGCTGTTGCAGGCAGGTTGATCGCGGTGTGCCGCCAGTTGATCCTTCAGCGTCTTCAGACCGCGCAGGTCCGGTGACAGTGGTTCGACGTCGGGTGGTGGCGGAGGAGGTGGTGTGCCGAGCAGATTTTCCAGGACATACACACCACGCACGATGGGCGAGGTATCGACTCCGTTGGCGGTCACGGTCATGACTGCGGGCATGGTCAACAGTCCGCCGCGCCGGGGGTCTTCCAAGGGCACCTTATGGAGATTTTCGCCGACGACGTTCTGGCGATAGATCAATTCGCCCAGCCGTTTGTTCATGAACGTGTAGTCAGAATCAATTAACTCGCGAATGGGCCCATTGCGTGATAAGACGTCACGAAAGTAGGCATCGACCTGCGGTACGAGATCGTCTTTGACGCGGAAGTAGCTGCCATAAGGTCCTTTCCGATCAGGTTCCATGGCTCCGAGTTCATACAGCTTCAGCCAGCGTTCGGGGAAATGGCGAGTGAACGCGGCAGACTTCGGGTCCGCCAGCATCCGCTCGACCTGCCGTTGCAGCTCGTCCCGGTCGGAAAGTTTGCCTGTACGGGCAAGTTGGAACAGCGTTGCATCGGGCATGGAGGACCAGAGGAAATAACTCAGACGCGATGCCAGCGCGAAGTCGTCGAGTTTCCCTGAGGGTTGCCGCAGGTAGACGAAGTCAGGCGAGCAGAGCATCGCGGTGTAAGCTCCCTGCATGGCGACTTGCCGCGAATTTCCCTCGGCTTCCAGCTTGGCCATCAGGTCGACATATCGCTCAAGCTCTGCTGGCTTCACGGGTCTCCGGTAGGCGCGTTCGGCAAAGGTGTGGAACAGTTTTCGGCAATCAGCCTCTGTCACGGTCCCCTTGCCGTAAAGTGCCGTGTGGCTTTGGGGAGGCCATGGCGCGGCAACGGGTTCGATACGGAATTGATGCACACGGAGCGTCGGTCCGAGGTAGCCCTTTTGGAACAGTGCTTCGGCGACCCGCTGTTTGAAGCCTTTCTGTTTGCGATCGATCTTGGCGTACTCGTCGGGGTACCACTGTTCGAGCAGGATGTGATACGCGTTGTGTTGAAACCAGGGACCGTTTTCCCAGCCGATCCAGGCACTCCACGGGTTGTCGATCCAGGTCTCAAAGGAGAACTTCCGCTTTTGGCCATCACCGGGTAACGTCCAACGCTGAATGCGCTGGTGTCGTGGTCCGCGCTGGTGTTCGAACCGTTCCAGGTACAGGCCGATTTCAAAGGGTTGGTCGAGATGGGTGCGGCCGTGGTGGATCAGATTCCCTTCGCGTACCGTCCAGTGTCCCCAGTCTTTTTCACGCGGGTTGTGCGNTGAGACTTCCACGGTAATCCGATAGCGTGCTGGTCGGCGCATGCCACCATGAAACTTGTCGGGTCCGATGCGGTTGTACCGGTCCCAGCGTTGAAACACTTCGTCGTAAGGATCGCCATTGGCACGTTGGTATTTACCGAGACTATCTCCGTGGAGTGCTTTGGTGCAGATGGGGGCAGTGAACGTCTCGGCCTCGAAGGGCTTTTGTGGCTCGTTGTGAGTGGCCATGCCGATGCTTTCTTCGGCGGCACCGATCAGCATTTTTAGCAGGAAGTCCGACATCACGAGTTGCTGGCCGATGTTGTCGAAGCCGTCCAGCGATTCGTCGTCTTGAAAGCTCCGAGTCGGTTCAATGGTTTTCTGTGCCGTGATGCCGTTGCCATTGAAATCGTAGAGTCCGGAGACCACACCGGGCTGGAAATCAGGATGGTTGAGAAGGAACAGATCGCGCAGCGTGTTGCGCAGTTCGAATTTGTTCAGTCGCCGAATCACCGCTTGCCCAGACGTGCTCTTACGCGCTGCGTAGGCTTGCTGGATCGCAGGGGTCAGGATATCGATGACTTTGGCCGTCTCTGCGAAGGGTGGCTGAGGCTTTTCTCGCGGCGGCATTTCTCCCAGGTTGAGTTGATCCAGGATGCCCTGCCATATCTCCAGCGTTTCCAGTTTGGCAAGATCGGTACTGAGGGTGTCGAAACGATAATCGCCTTTTTGCTGTTGTGCCCCATGACAAGCAACGCAATGTTGCTTGAGGAACGGGCGGACTTTTTCCAGGGGCGATGCTGCGCGGCCTGGTAACGCCACGAACGTCGCCAGCAAGACCCCGACGGTTGCGAGGAGTTTGCGCATGNTCAACTCCAATCCAGTCCGGTNAGCGTGCCGGTGCTGGTACCAAAGCGATCGACTTCGAGTCCAAAGTTCTGCAGCATCGACAAGAGCAGGTTGCAGGCTTTGACTCGTTGTGTGTCTTCTGCTGGGAACACACGGTGTTCGCCCAGCTTGAACCCGCCGCCGGCCAGAACCAGTGGCATGTTCCGGCAGGAATGCGTACCCGTCGCCATGCCACAACCGAACAGGATCATGGTGTGGTCAAACAGGGTGCCGCCATGGATGGGGTCTTCTTTGGCCTTCAGTAGATCGATCAGGTATGCCATCTGGGCGATCTGATTCCGCTCGATCCGCTGCAGGGCCTCGGTTTTTTCGGGAACCTCTCCGTGGTGCGAAAAGCCATGATAGCCACCCTGAAGACCGAAATCGCCATTCGCAAAGCCGCTGACCAGCGTCATCACGCGGGTGGAATCCGTTTCAATGGCCAACGCCATTAACTCCATCATGATCTTCATCTCGTCCGCTGTTTGCCGCGCCGGACGCGGTTCGGCCATCTCCGTCTTTGGCTTGGGGCGATCGAGCCAGGGTTGCTGCTGCTCGATTTTCTTTTCCAGGCTGCGCACCGAATCGAGATACTCGGCGAACTTCCGCTGGTCCTGCTGGCCCAATTGGCGATTCACTTCCCCGGCTCGGTCGAGCACGGTATCGAGGATGCTGCCGTGCCGTTTCAGACGCAAACGCCCTTGCTGCTTCGATTCGGCCGAGTCCTCTAGAAACAGTTTGCGATACATGCCGGTCACGTCGATCGACGGGACCTGGACTCCGGTGCGGGTGAAGCTGATTTGGTTGTTTTCTTTGACTTTCAATGTCAGCGAGGCATAGCGTGTCGCCGCACCGACGAACTCAGCAGCTTTCTGGTCGACGCTGATATTCCCTTCGGGAAAGCCGGCTGCCATGTCTGGTCGGATACCATTCAAGAACGTGGGTACGCAGGCGTGACCGCCTGTCAGTCCATGGTCGAGATGGGAGAAGACGGTGAAATCGCGGCGGTGTTTTTCCAGCGGCTGCAAAGTCGGCGAGAGTGCGTAATCTTTTCCTGCCTGACTGGGGAAAAAGGCCTTTTGGTAGACGCCGTAGTTGTTCGACAGGCAGATCATCCGTTTGGCCGGTCGAGCGGTAGAGGCGGCAACACTTGGTCGCGGTTGCATCGATTCGAACAGCGGTAGTGCCAGTGCGACACCCGCACCTTTGAGAACGGTGCGTCGTGTGATTGCTTTGTCCATGCTGCATCCGATCCGTAATGGAAATATGGCTCGCGGAGCCCGGCGGAACTTGACGGTCTCACCACGCAAGGCTCACGGTCGCTTCACTGCGTCTCCATTCTACTCTCTGTTGCGTTGCCTGCGGGCAGGGCGGAAGCAGGTTTTTGCCTGCGATGGGGCGGAAGCAGGTTTTTGCCTGCGATGGGGCGGAGGGGACGCAGCGGGACGTCGATTGGCGAGGCTCCCGGGGTTGGCAAGACGCGGATGAAAGAGCAGGCGAGTGNATGCGGCGTCGAACTGGAGTACGGGCGATTGTCCGGATTTTCGTCGCGTAACTGGTGGTCGAGTAGCCTGACAAGCCAGTTTGGGGCGTTGGTAACGGTCTGCTGCGGACTTCTAGGCGATGAAAAACGTCTGCGATACAATGGCGACCTTACCCGTAAACGACGTCACGACGCAACGCAGTGAGTAATGAGATCATGAGCGACGGATTAAATCGCTACAGTAGCCGTATTACCCAACCGAAAAGCCAAGGTGCTTCCCAGGCCATGCTCTATGGCACAGGGATGTCCAATGAAGACATGAACAAAGCCCAAGTGGGCATCGGCAGCGTCTGGTACGAGGGTAACACCTGCAATATGCATCTGCTGGATTTGGCGAATAAGGTCAAAGAAGGTGTGAGTGCTGCCGGGTTGGTGGGGATGCGATTCAACACCATCGGTGTCAGTGATGGCATTTCGATGGGTACCGATGGCATGAGCTTTTCACTCCAATCCCGTGATCTGATTGCCGATTCGATTGAAACGATCATGGGGGGGCAGTGGTACGACGCGTTGGTTGCGTTGCCTGGTTGTGACAAGAACATGCCCGGTTGCGTGATGGCGATGGGCCGTTTGAATCGCCCCGCGATCATGGTGTACGGCGGCACCATCAAACCGGGGTGCACCGCGTTCAAGGACAAGTCGGCGGAAAATGAACAGACGACGCGCGATATTGTTTCTGCGTTTCAATCGTACGGCGAGTATCTGGCAGGCAAAATCACCGAAGAGCAACGTCAGGAGATCGTCCGTGTCAGCTGCCCGGGTGCAGGGGCGTGTGGTGGGATGTACACCGCCAACACGATGGCNAGTGCGATCGAGGCTTTGGGGATGTCGTTGCCTTACAGTGCATCGATCCCGGCCGAGTATCCGGAGAAACTGGACGAGTGTGTGGAGGCCGGCAAAGCAATTCGCTTGCTGTTAGAAAAGGATATCAAGCCACGCGACATCATGACGCGGCAGGCATTCGAGAATGCCATGGTGATTGTGATGGCTTTGGGGGGATCGACCAATGCCGTGTTGCATTTGATTGCCATTGCGCGAAGTGTGGATGTTGATTTGACCATCGATGATTTTCAGTCGGTCAGCGACCGCGTGCCCTATCTGGCGGATCTCAAGCCGAGCGGTACGTTCGTTCAAGAAGATTTGCACTCGGTCGGTGGGACACCTGCGGTGATGAAGATGCTGTTGTCCGAAGGGCTGTTGCAGGGCGATTGCCTGACGGTGACCGGTAAGACACTGGGAGAGAACATCGAAGCTTTGCCAGAGTTGAAGTCGGGGCAGACCATTGTCCGTCCTGTCAGTCAGCCCATCAAAACGACCGGTCACATTCAGATTCTCAAAGGGAATCTTGCTCCCGAGGGGGCGGTCGCCAAAATTACCGGCAAAGAGGGATTGGTGTTCAGCGGCCCGGCCAACGTCTTTGATAGCGAAGAGGACATGCTGCATGCATTGGAAGCGCAAAAAATCAACAAAGGTGATGTGATCATCATTCGATACGAAGGTCCGAAGGGTGGGCCGGGCATGCCCGAAATGTTGACACCGACATCGGCCATCATGGGCGCCGGGTTAGGGGCCGATGTCGCCCTCATGACGGATGGTCGCTTTTCCGGCGGATCGCACGGATTTATCGTCGGCCATATCACCCCGGAAGCTCAAGAGGGCGGGCCGTTGGCACTGGTCGAAAACGGAGATCAGGTGACGATCGACGCCGACAACAACAGTATCGATATGGACGTCAGCGACGAAGAAATTGCCGCCCGTAAAAGTCGTTGGCAAGCGCCTGCTTATAAAGTCAACCGCGGTACGTTGTACCGATACATTAAGACGGTCAAATCCGCTTCGGAAGGATGCGTGACGGACGAATAAGCCCGTTGGCACCGGTTGGCAACCGGTTTGCCATCCATGTCAGTTCAGAGGTGGAATGGGTTTGCCCGTTGTTCTACGATGAGGCAAGCGATGATGGAAAACGAAATTGGAGTGAGTGATGCGTAAATTTACCTGCTGGTTATGGCTTGCGTTGGTGGCAGTCCTGGGGAACTTGGCGGGGCAGAGTTTCACCTCTGGCGAAGAGCCAGCTGCCGTCGTCAAACGCGTCGGCGAAGATATTCGGTATCTGGCTTCGGATGCGCTGGAAGGCCGTGGCCCAGGAACGGCTGGACTGCAAAAAGCAGCAGATTATATGCGCGGTCGGTTTCAGGAGTTAGGAGTCACCGGAGGCGGCCAAGAGGGCGGCTTTTATCGCCCGTTTCAGATCTCCATCGACACCGAGGTCAACGCGTCCGAGACGCAACTGGTCTTGCGCGGACCAGATTCCCAGGAGATCGTGCTGGAATTGGGAAAGCAATTTCAACCGCTGGCGGCGGGCGGGCAAGGCAAAGTGAAAGCGGATCTTGTCTTCGCCGGGTACGGCATCAGTGCCCCGAAATTCGAGTACGATGATTACCAGGATGCGGACGTGGCGGGCAAGGTGGTCATTGTGATTCGCCGTGAACCGCAGCAGGGCGACGAGAAAAGTGTCTTTGAAGGTAAAAAGACCACGTCGCATTCGTTTATTCGGACCAAGCTTCAAGCGGCCAAGAAAGCGCGGGCTGCGGCGATCTTGATGGTCAACGATCCGTTCACGACCAAGCAGCAAAAACAGGACGTGCTGTCCAAGCCAAGTGGTTTTGGCACTTCCCCGGCAGGTATCCCGTTTGCCCACGTCTCGCACGATGCCATCCACCAACTGTTGAACCGAGCGCCGGTGAAGGTGGGTGATGCCTCCTTGATGACCGTCGAGACGATTGCCGACAAGATTGACGAGACACTGGCGCCTGCAACCCAGCCACTTGAAGGATGGAGTGCTGAGTTTCGGTGTCGTTTCAAAAAGGTTCAGGCCGAAGTGACCAACGTGATCGGGGTCATTGAAGGTGCAGGGCCGTTGGCCAACGAGACCGTGGTCGTTGGAGCCCACTATGATCATCTCGGTTATGGTCCGTTTGGTTCTCGAAAACCGAACGTCCGTGAAATTCATAACGGTGCCGATGACAATGCCACCGGGACGGCGGCAATTATGGAGCTGGCGCGACGCTTTGCTGGAGCCAGTGAAAAACCGCGGCGCCGATTGGTGTTCATTGGCTTTACCGCCGAGGAACGTGGCTTGGTCGGTAGCAACCGTTATCTGAAAGATCCGGTTTTCCCGCTCGAAGATACCGTGGCGATGCTCAACTTTGACATGATTGGTAACCTCGGTGACAAAGGGTTGCAGTTGGGAGGCGTGCAGACTGCAAAGCAATTTCAGGCGCTGGCGGATCAAGCCATCGAGGAAGATGACCTGAAAGTTCAGATGACGAAGATGCTTGGTGGCAGCGACCATTCGGGTTTCTACGGCAAGGGCATCCCCGTCCTCTTCTGCTTCACCGGCTTAACCGATCTGTACCATACCCCCGAAGACGATTTCGAGACCATCAATGTCGAGGGCGTCGTGGAAACGATTGATTTTGCAGAACGTTTGTTGCGTGGTGTCGTGGAAATGCCCGAGCGACCGACCTTCGTCAAACCGGCTCAACGCGGCCCACGCCGCCAGGCACAAGCCTATTTGGGGATCGTTCCGAATTACGACGCGGAAGACAAAGGCCTGCGGGTGACCAGCGTCAATGAAGGCTCGCCGGCCGCCAAAGCTGGGGTCAAGGATGATGATCTGATCATTCAAATTGGCGATGTCGAAGTGCTGGGGATCGAAGAGCTGACGGCCGGCTTGCGGAAATATCGAGCTGGCCAGAAGGTCAAGCTGATCGTGCGGCGCGGGGATGGCAAAGAGACGCTCGAGGTGGTCTTGGGGCGGCCTGGCAAGTAACGTCGGTGCTGGCCTGAGCGGTGTTGGGTGTTTCGAGGCGTGTGGAGGCGGTTGCCGTCCGCTGGTGCAGCGCGGAGTCGAGGGTGCTAGCATGCCGGTCGGTGTGCGGCCTCTTTTGTGGCACCGATGGCCACGGTAGGTTGAGTGGTCGCGCCAGGAAGCTGTGTTAGCATGGGTCAAGCGTGGAAAAATCCACCGCGTGTGACCAAACGTGTCCGCACAGATGCTACGCTGACCACTCACGTTCGCGACGTGTGCCCCACCGCACTGCATCGCCTGCTGCCGTTGTGTCTGTTGGTCAGGGAGAGACTTGATGTTTCGATTTATTCACGCAGCCGACGCCCATTTAGATAGTCCGCTATTGAATCTGGGTCGTTATGACGGGGCGCCGATCGAGGCGTTTCGTAGTGCGACGCGGCGTGCGTTTGACAATCTGGTCCGTCTGGCGATTGCCGAGCAGGTCGATTTTGTTGTGATTGCCGGTGACTTGTATGACGGTGACTGTGCGGATTTCAATACGCCACTGCATTTCCGCCGCAAAATGGAAGAGTTGCAAGCATGCGACATCCAAGTGTATCTGTTGCAAGGGAATCACGACGCGGCCAGCAAGATGAAGAAAGCCTTTCGTCTTGAGTTGCCAGAGAATGTGACTCTGTTTCCCACCAACAAACCGGCGACTGCCGTCTTGGAGGAGTGTGGTGTTGCACTTCATGGTCAGGGGTTTGCTCAGCAAGCNGTCGAGGACCCGCTGCACGTGGGGTACCCGGAGCCGCGTTCGGGATATTTCAATCTTGGCGTCTTGCATACCAGCTGTGGCGAGTATGAAACGCACGACACCTACGCGCCTTCGACGGTCCAAGGTTTGACAGACAAGGGGTACGACTATTGGGCGCTGGGGCATATTCATAAGCGGGCTCAGTTAGCCGGGCCGGAACCTCATATCTGGTATTCGGGGAATTTGCAGGGGCGCAGTATCCGCGAGCAAGGGCCGAAAGGGTGTTCGATCGTGACGGTTGGGGATGACCATTCGATTGACGTGCGATTCGAGTCGGTGGATGTGCTGCGTTGGCAGGCTTGCCAAGTGGATGCGACGCCATGTCCCTCGGCAGACGATGTCACCGATGCGATTCAGCAGCGTCTGGCGGAGTTGCTGGAGCAGGCCGAAGGTCGCCCACTGGCGGTTCGTGTCGAGATCACAGGGCGTTCACCAGCGCATCGCGAACTGTCGCGTTATCGAGATAAATACGACGCGGAAATTCGAACGGAGACGGTCGATCGATTTGACGATCAGGTGTGGCTGGAAAAAATTCAGTTGCACACCGAGCCAGTCGAAGTGACCAGCGGTGAGTTGGACAGCTCCCTGTTGGAACTGGTNCAGCGGATCGACCAGTCGGCAGCTGTCGAGGNAGTGCTTGCGGNGGTACGTGAGGACGTTGCCAAGCTGCAAAAACTGTTGCCGGCTGACAAGCGTGCTGACGATGTGCATTTTGATTTAGACGATCCTGAACGTGTCAGCGAGTTGCTGCGGGATGCCAAAGATTTGTTGGTGAGTCGCTTGCTGGAGTCAGGAGGTGCCGCATGAGAATCCAGGAATTCGCGTTGACAGCCTATGGCCCGTTTACGGATGTGACGTTGGATTTGTCCGGCGGCAGTCATGGTCTGCACTTTNTTTACGGCGACAACGAAGCGGGCAAGAGTTCTGCGTTGCGGGCGATGCAAGCGGCATTGTTCGGTATCCCCGTTCGCACGGAGGACAATTTCAGGCATCCCAACGCGCGTTTGCGAGTGGGAGCGACCCTGCAGAACGTCGCGGGCGAGACGTTGACATTCCTGCGCCGTAAGGGCAACAAAGAGACCTTGTTGAATCCCAACCATCCGCAAGGGGCCGCTCATCCCGACGCGGCACTGGTGCCGTTTCTACAGGGCGTCGATGGCGATTCCTTTGGCCGTATTTTTGCCATTGGCCATGATGTGATGCGAGCGGGTGGTGAAGAACTGTTAGCGCTACGGGGGTTGGTTGGGGAAAGTTTATTTGCTGCCAGTGTGGGAGGACCGGGGCTGACGCAGGTGATGGACGCGTTGCATGGCGAGGCGCAAGCGTTGTTCACTCCACGTAAGAAAAATATTCTCAAGGTTGCCAGTGACGCGTATCGAAACGCAACGGCTCGCCGAAGCGAAGCCCAGATGCGGATTACGCGCTGGCAGGAATTGCGGAAAGATCTGGAAGCCGCGATACAGCAGCGAGAGCAGATCATTGCGCAGTTGAAGGAATTGCGGACCAGCAAAGAAAAATTCGAACGCATGCGTACTGCCATGCGCAGCGTCGTTGAACGGCAGCGGTTGCTCGAACAAAAAGAACGTTTGCGTGACGCTCAGCGGTTGCCGGAGGAGTATTCGTCGGAAAAACGGGCGGAATGCCAAAGCGAATTAGAAGTGCTCAAGACACGGATGACCTCACTTTCGAGCGAAATTGACGGGCCGGAAGGTTTACGTGATCAGCTGAAGTCGATCTCGATCCCCGATGGGCTGATTGGTTGGGAGACCGACATTGCCGAGCTGCAGGAGCGGCGGGGAGCGATCGTCAAAGCGGCTGCGGATTCGAAGCGTCGGCAACGCGAATGTGACCAGCTGCAAACACGGATTCAGATGCTGCTGGCCGATGTCGCTCCGCAGAGTTGCTTGGACGACGTGGAAGCGTTACGGATTCAATCGGATCAACGAGAAGCCATTCGTAGTCTGGCGAATGAGGAACAATTGCGGCGTCAGGGACCCGCTGATAAACGTCGTGAACGCGCGCGGCTTGAGGCACTGCGAAAGAGCCACGATGAGGAGTTGCTAGGATTAGGGGCGGCGACGGAGACTGCCGAGTTAAAACGGCAGGTGGTGGCGGCGCGGAAGCTGGGAGATCTGGATGCCGCGCTGCGCGAGCAACAGCTGGCTGTGGACGCGGCGGAAAACGATGCCCGCCAGCAACTAAAAAACCTGACGCTCTGGGTGGGCACTTTGGAGGAAGTCGACGCGCTGGCTTTGCCGCTGCGCGATACGATTGACCGTTTCGATCACGAATTCACCGCACTGGCTAGCGAAACGAGCCAGTTAGAAGAGAATCGCCGCGAGCAGACTCAGCAGCACGAGACGATGGGACGTGAAATCGCGGCGCTACGCGGTAGCGAAACGGTTCCCAGCGAGAGTGATCTGCAGGCCTTGCGAGAGCAGCGAGATCAACTGTGGGAAGTTGTCCGTGGTGGTTGGCTCCGCGGCGAAGAGCCACCGGGAGCGTCCGCCGCAGAGACCGCTGCGGATTACGCCAAACAGGTAGCGCAGGCGGATGCGCTGGCCGATCGCCTGCGACGCGAAGCGGATCGTGTCGCACAACTAGCCGATCGCCTGGCTTCTCAACGGCAGGTCGAACAGCGGCTGGAGCAGCTGGCGCAACAAGCGATTGATTTGGAGGGACGACGCCAGCAACTCGATCTCGACTGGCAAGCCGCTTGGGAAACCACCGGGCTGGAACAGGCTTTGTCACCCCGGGAAATGCGAGGTTGGCTCGAGCGGTGTGAAGCTCTACGGCAGACGACGCGCGATTTGGCCCGCCAGCGAGCGGCTTGCAACGAACTGACGTCACGTCGATCGCAGGCGGTCGACGCGGTGCGGGCGGCGCTGCCTGCGGGGGCTGAGGACGCTGGCAACATGACGATACTGCATGATGTTCTGGCGGTTGCCGAGCAGATTTTGGAGGCAGAAGCCGAAGCGGAGCAGCGGCGTACAGAGCTGCAGCGTGATCTGCGGCGCGTCAAATTGGAACTTGAACAAGCCATGGCTGAGGAAACACAGGTCACCGAGGCGTGGGAGACCTGGCAAATACGTTGGCAGGAGTCGATGCGGGTCATCGGTTGTCCCGACGATGCTCCCGGCGATCAGGCACATCAACGGCTCCGTCAGCTGGACGAATTGTTTCAGGCACTCGAAGCGCTTCAGAAATTGCAGCAACGCATCGAGCAGATCCACGAGGACGAGACCGCGTTTGCGGAGGCTGTCAACGGATTGGCGGCGCATCTCGCCCCCGATCGGGTTGGTGAAGATGCCGTCGAGGTGGCTGTGGAACTGCGGAAGCTGACCGAAGCCGCCGGCCGCGACGCCGTGCGTCAAGCGGAGTTGCAAGCGACGCTCAAGAAGCGAGTCGAAGAGATCACCATCACGCAGCAGCGGATTTCCGAGCTGTCCGCCCAGCTCCAACAGTTTTGTCGGATGGCTGGTGTGAGTGATGAAGCGGCTCTGTCCGAGACCGAGCGGCAGTCGGCAGAATTTGCCGGGTGCGAGGATCGCTTGGCCGAGATCAATCAACAATTGGGGGCCCTGTGTATCGATGGCGATGTCGGGGCGCTGATGGAGGAGATGAAAGATCGCTCGTCGGATGAATTGGGGGCGGAGATCGCGGCGCTCGAGGACGAAATCGCGGACGCAGAAAAACAGCGCGATGGCGTGGTGATTCGCGTCCGCGAGTTGGAAAACGCGCGAGAGCAGGTCGATGGGAATGCGACGGCGGCGGAAGCGGACGAGGAAGCTCTGGGGATCCTGGCGGGGATGCAGGAAGATGCGGCACAGTACGCGCGTTTGCGTCTGGCTGCCGAGCTCTTGAAGCATCAAATCGAACAACATCGAGCACAGAATCAGGACCCGTTGATTGATCGCGCCGCCTCACTGCTGGCACATTTGACCTGCCAGGCCTACCGGGGTCTGCGCACAGAATATGACGCTGACGATCAGCCGCATTTGGTGGCGGTGCGTGACGATGGGGAACTTGTGCCGGTGCAAGCCATGAGCGACGGCACGCGCGATCAACTCTTTCTCGCCCTGCGGCTGGCCTACGTCGAGCGACGGTTGACGAATCATGAGCCGTTGCCGTTAATTGTGGACGATATTCTCATCCATTTTGACGATCAGCGTGCGCTGGCGACCCTGCAGCAGCTGGTGGAACTGTCAGCAAAAACACAGGTGATTTTCTTTACACACCATCAACATCTGGTTGAGTTGGCGACTCGCCATTTGCCGGTAGAGCATGTTTTCTTGCACCAGTTGGATGGGCACCATGAGGCGTTTAAACTAGAGGCCAACAAGGATGCTGAGATAGTCTCTCCATAGCGATCTTTTCAGGATAGCGATCTTTTCAGAACGGACGAGAAACGATGTCAGTTGGCAAATTGTTAGGTATTGCAATTCGTCGTGCTCGGCGCGCCCCAATGGAAGAATGCACTGCCATCGAGGTGTCTACGGAATTGGGTTTGGCCAATGATGCGCGCGGGCAAATGAATCGACGGCAGGTCAGCGTCCTGGCACGGGAGTCATGGGAAGCGGCTTGCGAACAGTTGGGGCAGACCTCACCGTGGACTGTGCGGCGAGCGAATCTGCTGGTCGAAGGCTTGCCGTTGGCCGAGACCACGGGGGCCACGTTACAGATCGGTGATCTGGTGTTGAAGATCACTGGAGAAACCGATCCGTGCAATCGGATGGACGAGCAGCAGGCGGGATTGCAAGAGGCGCTCATGCCGGATTGGCGTGGAGGCGTGCTGTGCCGGGTGGTTCAGGGAGCGCGGATTGAAGTCGGGGATACCGTGGAACTGGGACCTGCCCCCTCGGGCGAGTGACTGTCGGGAGGATGCTGGGCAGCCAGGTGCAGGCTGAGAAACTGCCTGTTGGGACCCGTGCAATCCGCTCTGATCGCTGCGGAACGGTTCGCAGCTTTGCATTTTAGCGGTAATCCAGTACCATCTTGGTTCGTGAGCCGATTTCACGGACTGATTTCTCTCCAAGTAAAGACCACAAGCAGCATAGGACACGAGCGATGGCACGCGACAAGACATACGACAACGCAGCGGCGGCGATGGGTGATACTCCGATGATCCAGATCAATCGTCTGGTGCCGTCTGATCATGCGACTGTCTTTGCCAAGTGCGAGTTTTTTCAACCGTTGAACAGCGTTAAAGACCGCATTGGTGTGGCGATGATTGAAGCTGCCGAACGGGATGGCAAAATCAATCAAGACACGCATATCATCGAGCCCACCAGCGGTAATACCGGCATTGCCTTGGCGTTCGTGTGTGCTGCCAAAGGATATCGGTTGACGTTGACCATGCCGGAGTCGATGTCGGTCGAGCGACGTGCTTTATTGCGGGCCATGGGCGCCAATCTCGAACTGACCCCGGCTGCTGATGGCATGCCTGGAGCGATTCGCAAGGCGGGAGAATTGGTCGAGCAGGACGCTGGGGCTTGGATGCCGCAACAGTTCGAAAACCCTGCCAACCCGGCCGTGCACGAGGCAACCACCGGTCCTGAGATCTGGGCCGACAGCGGTGGACAAATCGACGCCATTGTCGCGGGTGTGGGAACCGGCGGTACGATCACCGGAGTTTCACGATTCTTGAAATCCAAGAACCCGGATTTCAAAGCGATTGCGGTCGAACCGAAACACTCGCCAGTGATCAGTGGCGGCAGCCCTGGCAAGCATCGGATTCAAGGGATCGGTGCCGGATTCGTGCCGAAGAATCTGGATACGTCGATCATCGACGAGGTCGTGACCGTGGATGACGAAGACGCTTTTGCCTGGGGCCGTAAGTTGGCCAGCGAAGAGGGGATCGTGGCTGGCATCAGCAGTGGCGCCAATATGTGGGCCGCCGCTCAAGTCGCCGCACGTCCGGAGTTCCAAGGCAAGCGGATTGTGACCATCATGTGTAGCCTGGGCGAACGTTACCTGTCGACACCTTTGTTCGGCGACAGCTAATCTGGCGAAGCCGTCTTGGTGACGTGAGACAACCAACGAGTGGAGGCAAGCCTTGGTTCGTGACTACAGGCAAGCCACGTGGGACGAGGAACTGGAGGGTGATTGCCGCGAATTAATCCGGCTCGCCCTCCGCGAGGACCTGCGTGACCGTGGTGATCTGACGTCGGCTGCAGTGGTCGATGCCGAGGCGCGGGGGACCGTGCAGATGGTGACGCGCCAGGCGGGCGTGGTGTGTGGCTTGCGGATTCCTCCGCTGGTGATCGCTGCGTTGGGGTGTGAGGTCACTTGGACGGCGACCGCGAGCGATGGCGATGCGATCCAGGCCGGTGACCAACTCGGGCAGCTGACCGGGACGGTCCGGGGACTGTTGACGGCCGAACGCTTGATCCTGAACCTTGCCAGTCGATTGTCCGGAGTGGCGACGCTGACGCGGGCCTACGTGGATGCCGTCGCCGGGACGGGAGCACGTGTCTACGACACGCGCAAAACGACGCCCGGTTACCGCCGCTTGGAAAAGTACGCGGTTCGCTGCGGTGGTGGCATGAACCATCGCTTGGGGCTCTGCGATGGGTGGTTGATCAAAGATAATCATCTTGGCCATATGGCAACGGCGTCTGCCGACGCGCCGGCCGGACCACGACAGGCGGTGGAACAAGCGATCCGGCATCGCGCGGCGTTGGCGGACTCAGAAGAGACGTTAGTCGAGGTCGAAGTCGATACGCTTGAGCAATTTGACGAGGCGCTGGCGGCCGAGCCCGACGTCGTGCTGTTGGATAACATGGCGTGCGACATCCTCCGTACGGCAGTTGCGCGGCGCGATGCGGCGCGTTCCGCCACAACGTTGGAAGCGTCGGGTGGCGTGAACCTGCAGACGATCCGTGCCATCGCCGAAACGGGTGTCGAGCGGATCAGCGTCGGGGCTTTGACGCACCAAGCCGTTTCGCTGGACATCGGGTTGGACTGGTCGACCAGCTGAGGTCATGCTCAGGTGAGCTAGTTCGCCAGCAGTTTGCGAAGGACAGTCTGCAGAATTCCACCGTTCTTGTAATAGTCGAGTTCCACGGGGGTGTCGATTCGCACGGCAGCTTGGAACTGCTTGGTCGAACCGTCACTGGCTGTTGCGGTGACGGTGACTTGGCTGAGTGGCTGCAGGCGATCGTCCAAGCCGTCGATGTCGAACGTTTCTTCACCGGTCAAACCGAGTGATTGCCACGTTTCGCCGGCAGGGAACTCCAATGGCAGCACACCCATACCGACGAGATTACTGCGGTGGATCCGTTCATACGACGCAGCGATGACGGCTCGCACGCCCATCAGCATGGTTCCTTTAGCTGCCCAGTCGCGGCTGCTGCCGGTACCGTATTCGGTGCCGGCCAGGATGACCAATGGGACGCCCTCCTCTTTGTACTTCATGGCAGCGTCGTAAATGTACATCTGCTCGCCATCAGGCAGGTGTCGTGTCAGACCACCCTCGGTGCCGGGAGCCAACTGATTCCGGATGCGAATGTTCGCAAACGTGCCTCGCAGCATCACGCGATCGTTGCCTCGTCGTGAGCCATAGCTGTTGAATTCGGTGGGTTCCACTCCGCGTTGTACGAGAAACTGGCCGGCGGGCGTTTCGGGGGCGATGGCACCGGCGGGTGAAATGTGGTCGGTGGTAACCGAATCACCCAGCAGCGCCAGCACGCGGGCACCGTTGATCGGTTGGAGTGGACCGACTTCAGCCGAGATGTCGACCAGGAACGGCGGTTCCTGAATGTAAGTGCTGTCGTCGCTCCAGGAGTACAGATCCCCTCCGGTGACCGCAATCTGATTCCACATTTCATTGGAATCGAAGCAACTACCGTACTGCTCGGCGAACATTTCCGGGGTGACGGAGGCGCTGACTGCGTCGGCGATTTCCTCGTTGGACGGCCAGATATCACTCAGCATGACATCGTTGCCATCCGCATCTTGGGCCAGCGGTTCGCTAGTCAGATTGATATCGGTGGTGCCTGCCAAGGCGTAGGCGACGACCAGTGGAGGGCTGGCTAGATAGTTGGCTTTGGTGAGTGGATTGACACGGCCTTCGAAATTGCGATTCCCACTGAGAACGGCAGAGGCGACCAGATCGCCCTGCTGGATGGCCGTCGCTACTGGTTCCGGCAGCGGGCCACTGTTGCCGATGCACGATGTGCAGCCGTACCCGACGGTGTGGAAACCAAGTTGCTGGAGTGATGTGGTTAACCCTGCTTTGTCGAGATAGTCGCTGACCACACGCGAACCGGGTGCGAGGCTGGTTTTCACATACGGTTTCACTTGCAGTCCGCGTTCCACCGCTTTCTTGGCTACCAGACCTGCTGCCAGCATCACCGAGGGGTTGCTGGTGTTGGTGCAGCTGGTGATGGCGGCGATGACCACTGCACCATGGCCGATTTCCGTGGCCTGACCGTTCTGCACCGTGCCGGTGTTGCTTAGGGACTGTTCGTTCAGGGCAAATCCTCGTTCGCCGATCGGGGCACGCAGCGAGTCGTTGAAAGAATCCTTCATTTGCGACAAGGCGACGCGGTCTTGAGGTCGTTTGGGACCTGCCAGAGACGGTTCGACCGTCGAGATATCGAGCGAAACATTTTGAGTGAATTTTGGCGTGGGGGCATCATCGGTACGGAAGATCCCCAGTTCCTGGGTGTACCGTTCGACCAGGGTGACTTCTTCCTCGGTGCGACCCGTTTTTCGCAGGAANCGCAACGTCTCTTCGTCGACCGGGAAGAAGCCCATGGTGGCTCCNTACTCGGGCGCCATGTTGGCAATCGTAGCGCGATCGGCCAACGACATTTTGGAAACACCCGGACCGTAGAACTCGACAAACTTACCAACCACACCGACTTTGCGGAGGATCTCGACCACGGTCAGCACGAGGTCGGTGGCAGTCGCTCCTGCTGCCAGTTCGCCGGTAAGTTCGAAGCCAACGACTTCTGGCATCAGCATGTAGATCGGCTGTCCCAGCATCACGCCCTCAGCTTCGATCCCGCCAACGCCCCAGCCGAGCACGCCGAGACCATTGATCATGGTGGTGTGGCTGTCGGTGCCGACCAGCGTATCGGGAACGGCCACGGGGCCGTCCGCATCTTCACGCAGGAAGACGCTTTTGGCCAGGAACTCGAGATTGACTTGATGCACGATGCCGACGTTGGGTGGCACGACGCGGAAGTTATCGAAGGCTTTCTGGCCCCAACGGAGAAATTCGTAGCGTTCACGATTTCGTTGGAATTCCAAGTCGACATTGAATTGCAGTGCGTCGTTGGAGCCAAAACGGTCGACTTGGACCGAGTGGTCGATCACGAGGTCGACTGGAATGAGGGGATTGATTTTTTTCGGATCGCCCTGGAGTCGGGCCATGGCGCTGCGCATGGCGGCCAAATCAACCACGGCTGGTACGCCGGTAAAGTCCTGCAGCACCACGCGTGCCGGTTTGAAGGGGATTTCGACTTTCGCCGGCGCTTCGGGTTGCCAGCCCGCCAGATTCTTGACGTCTTCCTCGCTGACCACGTAGCCATCGCAGTTTCGCAGCACGGCTTCCAGCAACACACGGATGGAATAGGGTAAATCGTCGATGCGTGTGAGTCCCAGTTCTTCCAGCTTGCGGATGCGGTAGATTCCGGCTGGTCCATTTCCCGTGTCAAACGTGTCGCGGGCTCCGAATGGGTTACTCGTTTGTGTTGCTTCGGTCATGAGTCACTGTTCTTATCTGAATTTGAAGAGACGCCAGGAAAACCAACAGACGGAGTGCCAACAGGCGGAGTGCCGACAGATGGAGGCAGAGGATGCCTGCTGGCGAGTGAAACGCTTGCGCAAAAAGCGGTTCTTGTTCGTAGACGAAGTGTACCGGATCGGGACGTCTTTGTCTGCGGGCGGTTGCCATGAATTGGAGCCTTCCACTATGGTTGGACTATGGTTGAATCGGCATTCGCTGATTGTTTTGAATTTGGTCGTTGTGCGGTGAATCGTGTGAACTCTCTCTCTTCCCCATCTGATCTGGAATCTGCTGGAAACCCTCTGCATTGCTGGTATTTGACTGGGGCGACTGCGAGTGGCAAGACGCGGATTGGAATCGAATTGGCCCAGCGGCTGGATGCCGAGATTATTTCGCTCGATTCCATGGCGATCTATCGGGAAATGGACATTGGGACGGCAAAACCGTCTCCCGCCGACTGTGCTCAGGTGCCACACCATCTGGTCGATATCGTGAACCCTGACGAAGAGTTCAGCCTGGCTCAATACCTCAGCGAGGTGCAGAGGGTCATGTGTGCCATCCAGGCGCGGGGTAAAGAGGTGCTGTTTGTCGGCGGTACGTCGTTGTATCTCAAGGCGTTGTTGCGGGGTGTCGATGAGGGGCCGCCACCCGATTGGGNATTTCGCCGGGAGGTCGAAGCGGAAGTCGAGCGGGTTGGGTTAGAGGCGTTGCGAAAACGTCTTGAGCAAGTGGACCCGCTTTCCGCCGCGAAATTGCATCCCAATGATCAGCGCCGCATCATTCGGGCGTTGGAGGTGTACAAAGTCACCGGCCAGCCGATCAGTCATTCGCAAACACATTTTGATGCGGGCCGGGATGCTGAGGATTGCAAGGTATTTACCTTGAGTTGGCCTCGGCCTACGTTGCACGAACGCATCGAGCAGCGTGTGGAGACGATGTTCCAGCGAGATTTTGTTGAGGAGGTTCGCGCTCTGGTTGCCAAGTATCCACAACTGAGTCGTACTGCATCTCAGGCCGTCGGTTACAGCGAAGTGATTCGTCACCTTGCTGGTCAAGCAAGCCTGGAGTTGACGCTTGAGAAAGTGAAAACCCGGACTCGTCAATTTGCACGTCGGCAGGAAACGTGGTTTCGCCACTTGAGCGAATGTCGTTTCGTGGATCTGACGCACGAGGCGGACCCACAGGTGGTGGCTGAANTGATTCATCGCCAAGGNGATGGTGCAGGTGANCCCGCGTAGGTTTCCTTGGTCCGATCAGCAGCCCCGCTTTGGCTCGGACTTGCCGCCGCGAATGGAGGCTTTGCCACGCGCAGCGTTGCCGATGGTTCTCAGCTGCCAGGGAGTGCCGGTGCTTGGGTGCACTAGTCCATCCCAGGAACCCAGAGCTTGGATTCCTGACCGCCTTGAGGGGGTTTGTCGCTATCGGGAGTCCAGAGTCCACCTCCTTCTTGCGCTGCCGCAGGGGGCTCTCCGCCGGAGGCATCTGCGGTCGGTGGTGGTCCTTGGGCCGGCTGTCCGTCGGGGCCGATGATCCCTAGTCGCATGAGCAACTGGAACACTTGTTCGGCGACGCCAGGTTCTCCGAAGTGATTTGCTCGGAGTGTCTCCATAANNTGTTGGAATCTTTCCACTTCGCCGCGTTGCAGGCGAATGGGCAATTCCATGATGTACCATTGGGCCGGTGACTGGGACTCGGCCTCGGATGCTTGGCGTCCCGCTGCGATCCATTCCAGAACCTCATCGGGATCCGCAGCGGTACGGGTCAATGCCATGTAGACATCGGGTCGGCTCAGGCCTCCGTCGAATGAGTCACGTTGGAGGATGGCTTCCCCAAAACGTTTGATCGCCGAATCTGCACGCAGGAAGACCGCGCGGCGGAAGAGTACTCCCAGGTCAACGTCGCTGAGTTGGCTGGTTTCGACGCGCACCAATTGCAGGTTCGAGATGTTTTGCAGTTCGTCTTCGCTGGCAGCTTCGATCGGCTGGGGGATCGGCAGTTGTAATTGGTTGCGCAGTTTGTCGTAATCGACTTGCCAGCCGGTCTCTTCACCGTTCATCTGCAGCAGGTTGACTGCAGCGGCCAGGCGGACGGTGTAGGCCTTGTCGCCTGCGACCTCCGTGGCTGTTTTGCCATCCAGAACGGGCAATGGGGTTTGCGGCCACTGTTCGTAGGTGACTTCGCGACGATACTCATCGAGCAGTTCTTTTCGGGTCTCTGGCGGCGTATCGTCTGGCAGGCGCCAATTCCAACTCAAGGCCTTGGCGACGGCCGATGCGTCGGAGACTTTCGTTTCTTTTTCGACTTCCCCGCCGTACTCACCGAGCAGCGTCGTCACGCGTTCTTTCGTGGACTCATAGTCACTGTTTTTGGTACAGGTCAGTTCCAGTCGGGCTTCGCGATCGGTCTGTTTACCAAACAGGAACAGCGAGCCCAGGATCGATGGGATGTCCTGGCGTTGAATCCCTTCTCCGGTCGCAGGCAGCTCTTTGTCAAGTAACCAGAAGATCGCTTTGGGCGGTGGCTCGTCCTCATTGCGAAACTGGTTGGGGTCCATGGGCATGCGATCGACCGTCCGCTCGGAGAGCAGGACCTCGGACGCGAGTTCGGTGTTGTTGACCCGAAAGACCACTTCCATTTCGTCCACGCGATCTTTGTGGGTATCGGGGTCGAGGAGTTGGGCGATCGTCTCTGCTTCGATGGCGTCGTCTTCGGGTAAGCCGTCAATCGCGCCATAGCGTCGCCACGCCTGGACCGTCTCTTCGGTCTTGCCCAGCCAGCCGGAGACCAAGGCGCGGTTCTTGAGGATTGCAGGTTCGTTCTGGACTTTGTCCGCCAGCGATTCGAGCTGATCGTAGGCGAGTTGCCAGGCTCCACGTTCGGCACACTTGATGGCGGCAGCGAATTCTCCCTGCCACGGTGCGTCGTCCGGGCACGTCTCGTAGCGGAGGTCCAACTTGATGGGCAAGGGGACTTCGCGAGCCGAATTGAGTTGCATGACCATGTTCATGGCCTGTTCGTCTTTGCCACCCGAAAAGCCAGCTTGAAGTAACAGGTGACCACGAGCCGCCAGATAACGACCTTCGGCAAGCAGCACTTGGCCGATCACGCCTACCGCCTCATATACCGGCAGCGCGATTTGCTGTTCGATTTCCTCCAGGGAACGTTGGAGCATGGCCACGGCTGCATCGGATTCGCCGTGGGCTGCCTTGATCATGGACGACTGCGCCAAGGCGACGGCATTGTTCGGGGCGACTTGCAAGAAGTGCTTTGCCGTTTCCTCTGCCCCGTCGATATCCTCCAGCTGCATCTGGACTGAGCCTTTCATCGCCAGCAGAGCAGGTTGATCGGGATGCGTTGTCAGCAGGCGATTGAGTTCCGCTACCGCCGCGTGTCGCTGATCGCCTTCGATCATTTTGGAGACGTTATCCAAGTCCTGCAGGAAATCTTTGCACTCACAAAACTTGATCTTTTTTCCACACCCGCACGGACAAGGCTGGTAGGCGTCGAGAGACATGACGATGGCATCCTGTGGATGGTTTTGGGGGATGAGGTATCGGCGGAGATTGATTGATTGCCTGAGGGCAGTCGCACGTCTGGCACGTCATCGTATCAGACCGGTGCCGCATTTACGACCGGTCAAAAAGTTAGCGAAACTGTTTGCAGGATGCGGGGTTAAGGTTTCCGACAGGCGGTTTAAGCGAGGTCGTTGCTGGGTGTTAAGTGCTTGCTGGGGTGAAAAGCGGTGTCGACGGAATCTGCTTGCTTGTCGTGGGGTGTTCATTGGTCAACAATGAATGATTGGTGCTGCGAAGCGGTCTGCAAAATTCACGGGAGGAAGGCAATCATGTGTAACATCAAAGCAACCGACTGCTTCTACCGAGTCTGCTTGGTTTGGTTGCCGATCCTGCTGGTGGCAACCCACTTGTCGGCAGACGAGCGTGCCGAACAGGTGCTCTCGCAAGCTGTGCCTCGCGGAGTTGACGACCTGCAGGTGATGGAGTCGGTGGTGACGAAGATTGCCAAGCAGGTTTTGCCGGCGACCGTCGGCGTGCGTCTTGGCGGTGCGGAAGCGAGTGGCGTGGTGGTTACCGAAGACGGTTACGTGTTGACGGCATCGCATGTCGCTGGCCGGCCCGGACGCAGCGTCCAGATCGTGTTTCAAGACGGTCGCGTTGCGCGCGGGAAAACTTTGGGGATGAACCCCGACGTGGATGGGGCGTTGATCAAGATTGCTGACAAGGGGCCTTGGGAGCACGCGCCGCTGGCTCCTGAGGACGCCCAGCCGCAGGCGGGGGACTGGTGTTTGGCTGCCGGGCATCCCGGCGGGATTTTACCGACACGGACTCCACCGCTGCGTTTTGGTCGTGTGATTGTGGCGAACGACTTTGTGATTCGCACGGACTGCACGATTTCACCGGGAGATTCGGGCGGACCGCTGTTTGATTTGCAAGGTCGCGTGATCGGCGTCCACAGTCGGATCAGCGAAGACGAAACGGACAATTTGCACGTTCCGGCGATTTCGTTTGTGAAGACTTGGGACAAACTCAAAGCTGGCGAATCGACTCACCTGGCACCCACCAGCCACTTCCTGGCTCAATTCGATTTCAACGACGATGGCAAGCTGGAGTTGCGCGAGATGCCAAGGGGCATGTATCGGCGAGTCTATGAACGTCTGGCAAAGGAATTTAATTTTGATGTCGACAAAGCACAGCCGATCGAAGAGTTGCGCAAGAAGCTGGGGGTCAAAGTACCTGATGCCGGACCCTTGATTCCGGAGCCAGATGGATTCTACACAGGTAAGATTCGTCAGGATGATTTACTGTTGGCATCCAAGTTCACGCGCGGGGCGACAGTCAAGCGGGCGTTCAGTTCGCTTGCCAAAGAATATCGTAATAGCGTCGTGGAGGTCGTCGTTGGGAATCGTCGCGTGGCGTTGGGGACGATTGTGGCGGAGGATGGGTGGATCGTGACCAAGGCCAGTGAGTTGAAGGAGACGCCCGACGATAAAATTCGCCTGCGTTTCGCCAACGGCAAGACGTTGACCCCTGAAAAGATTCACGAGGACCCCACGCTGGATCTGGCATGGTTGCGCGTCAAGTTCAAGGTGCCAGCAGTCAAATTCAGTTCGGCAAACGAAGTGACGTTAGGACAGTGGTTGGTCAGCCTGGGCCGTGGCTCGGGGGCTGCCAGTGTGGGTGTGGCAAGCGTTCAGGCTCGGAAGATTCCACGAACGTCCGGATTCATGGGTGTTGGTGGCGACGGTGTCGATGGTGGGGCTGTGGTTCGTACCATCATGAAAGGAAGTGGGGCGGATGAATCCTCGCTGCGGATCAACGATGTGATTTTACAGGTCATGGAAAGTAAAGTCCGCACGTTTGAGGACCTGGCGAAGGTGGTGCGGACCTATCGCCCCGGAGACAAGATCACGCTGCGGGTCAAGCGTGATGACCAAGCTTTGGAGGTCGTCATCAAACTGGGAGTTCATCCAGAAACTTCTGGGATGATGGAAGGTAGTTTGTCCGGGCCGACCAGCGACCGCATGAATGATTTTGAGATCGCGATTCAGCACGATTCCATCATCCAACCGGGTGACTGTGGTGGGCCGTTATTGAATCTGGAAGGTGAATGTGTCGGGGTGAATATTGCCCGCTCGGAACGCACGGCCAGCTATGCCATCCCGGCCAGTGAGATTCGCAAACGATTAGAAAAGCTAAAAGAAGCCGATCAACCAGAAGCCGATCAACCAGAAGCCGAGCAGCCAGAAGACGAGCAGCCGTAAGCTGCGGTATGGATGGCAGCAGCCTGTGCCCGATGCGCGTGCTCTGACACGCAGCTGGTTGACGTGCGATCCCTGCCTGGAGAGCACGTTCCCGCGGTGACATTTTTTTGATAACCATTGGTTAGGACGCGGTCAGGCCGCATGTAGGAGTCATTGATGAGTCTTGAGCGTGTGCTGGAACCGGAGGTGATGGATAGCTACGAGGAAGCCGTAGACTACGACAGTATGGATCACCGTGAGGTCAATGCGATCTTTGTCCGCGACCTCGTAAACGCCGTGCAGTTAGAAGGTGATGTGCTGGATTTAGGAACGGGCACGGCACAGATTCCCGTCGCCTTGTGCCAGCAGACGGACGACACCAAAGTGCTGGCAGTGGATCTGGCTGTGAACATGTTGGAGTTGGCGAAATACAACATTGCGGCCAACGGTTTTGAGCATCGGATTTCTCTGGAACTGCTGGATGCCAAGGAGATGCCGTTCACCGACGATATGTTTGACTGCGTGATGTCCAATAGCATTGTGCATCACATCCCGGAGCCGAGTGCGGTGTTGCAGGAAGCCGTGCGGGTGGTCAGGCCGGGTGGGTTTCTTTTCTTTCGCGATCTCATGCGTCCTGCCGATGACGAAACGGTGGCCAAGCTGGTGCAGACCTACGCGGGCGACGAAAACGAACATCAACGTCAAATGTTCGATGACTCGTTGCGCGCCGCGTTGACCGTCGAGGAGGTGCAGGCGCTGATCGAGCCCTTCGGATTTGATGCGTTCACGGTGCAGGCGACGAGTGATCGGCATTGGACGTGGCAAGCGATCAAGCCGGCAGTCGACTGAACAGGTGGTTGGCCCAGCATCCATTGCATCGGGGTCAGGTGTTTTTGGTGACGTGTCGGGGTGGAGTCTGTTTTGCCGTAGTTGCTGGCATGGGGTATACTCAAAAGACGCCAGTCAGGGGTCGCTTCTCATTTCGTTCTCGTCCATCTTTTCTTTCGAACAGCAGAGAGGGGATAACCATGCCGCAAGCTGTGGTCGATCCTGAGGAACTTCGGCAATTCGCCCGTGCGTTGAAAAAATTCAATACGGAATTGCGAGACAAATCGAACTTATTGGGGAACCATCTGCAAACCTTGGGCGCCACGTGGCGCGACCAGGAGCACCGGAAGTTCTCCGAACAGTTTGAACAGCATTTACAGGCGATGTCGCGCTTCACCGACGCAACCGAGCAATACATTCCGTATTTGTTGCGCAAGGCGGAGCACATAGACGATTACTTGCAGTCCTGAGCTCCACCGCGTGACAGGGGTGATGGATCGCGTCGTCGCGTCAAGGTTCTTTTTCTGACAACGGTTGTTTTGTATGGGTCAACAAGCGCGGGTTACGTCGGTCGAAGCGATTCAGTTGTTTCGCGGTTCGCTGATCGAATTCGGCGATGAGACACGCGATGCCGTGGAGATGTTGATTTTGGAAGTGCGGCGGGCCATTGAGTGGCTGGAACATGATCGGAGCCGGTATTGGCCCGCTCAGGTTCGCAAAGCTTCCGATGCGGTCGTGACCGCCAGAAACGACCTGGAACGCTGCGAGTTGGCCGTGCGGGCCGAGGATCGCAAGTCATGTCTGGTTGAGAAAAAGGCGTTGCGGCGGGCCAAGGAGAGGCTCAAGCTGTGTGAGCGCAAGGTAGAGTTGGTAAAGCACTGGAAGCGCACACTGCATCACGAAGTGCGAGAATTTCAGGGGCAAATGTTCAAGATGACCGACTTCTTGGATACCGACCTCCCGCGGGCGCTGGCAACCCTGGAGCGTCTTACGGCGGCGTTGGACCGCTACACGCAACTAGATGCGCGACTGGATACAGCAACCGATCTGACCCGTGAGGCGACCCAGCAGATCGAGCACGACAAGGGTAGTCAAAAGCAGACAACGGACGAAGGATAGAGAGCCAAGTATATGCGTATCTGTGATCTGGTAACCGGGATGGGCCAACTCAAGCGAGGTGCTGCCCAGCTGAAAGACCGCTGGATGGAAACCAAGATGTCCTGGAGCGATGAAACGTCGCGCAAGTTTGAAAAAGAGCATCTCAGCCATTTGGCCCCACAGATCACTTTGACGGTGGCCACCATTCATCGTCTGGCGGATTTACTGGAAAAGGCTGAAAGAGATTGTGAAGAAGAAGCGGACGAGTTGCTGTAGCCTGGACTGCCCGTGCGGACGCATCTGCTAAACTTGCCGCTTGCCTCCTGAGATGATACGCGAGGTTTTGTGTGACCCAACCCAATGTATCCACTGCTCACCAAAAGCACTTGCTGCGCGAATTGTCGCTGCTCGTGCATGAACGCGCGCAGTTCGAATTGCAGATTGGTAATAGCCATGAAGCCCGTACACTCGCGGCCGAGACGCAGTATCGTGCCGATCTCAAACGAATTGTCGATCACTACGAATCGACCAGTCGGCAACTGGAGGTAGGGCACCAGCAGTCTTTGGAAACACTGCATCGTAAAGCGGAACGCGAGACGCATCGCTTGGCGGTGGAGCAAGCGGAGACGGTAGAGGCAATCCAGGTAGAGCTGCAGCAGGGAATCAAAAAATCCCAAGAGGACTGTTTGATTCAAACGCAACGCGCCGAGGCGGAATACGAATCACGCCGAAAACGTCACGAAATCGAATTGGCGGATTGCGAGCAATTGTGTGAAGAACGTTGGCGTGAATTCGGCCAGGTGCAGCAGCAAATCGATCGTTTGGTGCGCTGGTGGCGAATTGAGCTGGCCGAGGAGCAACTTCCCCCGGCGCGTTGGAAGACGGATCGTGCCGCCCCCATGGCCCGGTTCGATGACGCACTTGCCTCTGCCAGCGAGCATATCAAAACGATTAAGAAACCACCGGCCGCGTGGGTGATCTCCATTCCCGCTTTGGTGTTTGTTTTCCTGATGGCTTGTTTTTTGGCTTTGCTGGGTGTCTATCAGCTGGAACCCGAAGAGGCGAATGCCCCGCTGTTTCTCGGCGCCGGGACGCTGCTGGCTCTGATCGCGACCGTTGGCTTCCGGTTCTTGATGATCCCCATGGTCAAAACACAAATCGTGAGTCGTATGCCGCTCTTCTTTCAGGAAAAGGCCAACGCACGTGAGGCGCTCGACGAAGTCTTGCAACAAAGCCGCACCGAAACGAACGCCAAGTTGGGACAGTTGGAGTCGCAGCATCAGGAATGGATCGCCAAAGAACATGGCAACCGGGATCGTCTGCAAGCGGAACTGACCACCGCGAGTGAAACCCGGGCGCAGGCGGCAGAAAATGAGTTTCGTGAGAAGCATGCCAAACTGCAGGAGTCGGTGGAACAGACCGAGGCAGGCATCCAGGGAAAATTTCCCGCGGCAACGCAGGAGCTCGAGAAGAATTACGAGGCAGAAAAACTCTCGCTGGAGGAAAAGCGACAAACACGACTCCGTAGCAGCGAGCAAGTCTTCGAGTCGCGGTGGGAGAATCTGACAGAAACCTGGAACGGTGGGTTTCGCAGATTTATTGACGACATCGACGAGATGAACCAGTTCTGCCGTGGACTGTTTCCCGAATGGAATACGGTCAATTGGAAGAACTGGCAGCCTCCGACCGAGGCGGCTCCGGTGATGCAGTTCGGGGCGTTTGAGTTTTCGCTCGAGACGGTCGAAGGCGGTGTGCCGCGCGACTCACGTTTGCTGGCCGAACCGCGCAAATTTTTCCTGCCCGCGGTGCTGTCGTACCCCGAGTGCCCGTCATTGCTTTTTAAGACGGAAGGCGACGGTCGCGACGCGGCTGCAAAAGTGATGCAAAACGTGATGCTGCGTTTGCTGACCTCGATGCCGCCGGGAAAAGTACGCTTCACGATTGTGGATCCTGTCGGTTTGGGACAGAACTTTTCAGCCTTCATGCATCTGGCCGATTATGACGAAAAACTGGTCAATAATCGGATCTGGACCGAGGCGGATCATATCACCCAGCGACTGACCGATCTGACAGAGCATATGGAGAATGTGATTCAGAAGTATCTCCGCAATGAGTTTGCTTCGATCCAAGAGTACAACGCGTCGGCCGGTGAAGTCGCCGAACCATTTCAGATTCTGGTGGTCGCTAATTTCCCGGCAAATTTCAGCGAAGATGCCACACGGCGATTACTGAGCATTGCGGCCAGTGGCGCACGCTGCGGAGTCTACACGCTGATGAGCGTCGATACACAAATGAAACTGCCTCGTAATCTGGACTTGGCAGACCTCGAAAAACACGCGGCAACCATGGTCTGGTCAGCCGGCGAGTTTGGATACCTGGACGAAGAGTTATCACGGTTTCCGTTGCACTTGGATGAGCCACCCAGCGATGAGCAATGTACGCAGGCGATTTGCGCTGCCGGTGAATTTGCCAAGGATGCGAGTCGCGTCGAGGTGCCATTCCAGACGGTTGCTCCTGCCGAAAATACCTGGTGGCAGAACGACAGCCGAGGCGGCATCGACATTCCTTTGGGGCGTGCCGGTGCCACCAAGTTGCAGCGCATGCAACTTGGGAAAGGGACTTCGCAACATGTCCTGGTCGCAGGGAAAACCGGTTCGGGTAAGTCGAGCATGATGCATGCGCTGATCACCAACCTGGCCATGCACTACAGCCCCGATGAAATTCAGTTCTACTTGATCGACTTCAAGAAGGGTGTCGAGTTCAAAGCCTACGCGACCTATGACTTGCCGCACGCCCGTGTGATCGCGATTGAAAGTGAACGGGAATTCGGTTTGAGCGTACTGCAGCGGCTCGACTACGAACTCAAACGTCGCGGTGATCTGTTCCGCGAACAGGGAGTGCAGGACGTTCGTGGTTACCGAGACGCGAATCCTGAGGCCGTGATGCCACGGATCATGTTGATCGTTGACGAGTTTCAAGAACTGTTTGTTGCAGATGACAAGTTGGCCAGCGACGCCGCGCTGTTGCTCGATCGGTTGGTGCGGCAAGGTCGTGCGTTTGGGATTCACGTCCTGCTCGGGTCACAGACTCTTTCTGGAGCCTACTCGCTGGCACGCAGTACCCTCGGACAAATGGCCGTCCGCATCGCGTTGCAATGTAGTGAAACCGATGCACACATGATCTTAAGCGAAGACAATACGGCTGCTAGACTGCTGGGCCGCCCCGGCGAAGCAATCTACAACGACGCGAATGGACTGCTGGAAGGGAATCATCCATTTCAGGTGGTGTGGCTTCCCGATCACGAACGCGAGCATTATCTGCAGGAGGTTGCCAAGCTGCGGGAGGAGCGGCAAGTCGAAGTGGAACCGGCGATCGTTTTCGAAGGCAACATTCCAGCCAATCCAGAAAAAAACAAGCTGCTCAGAGACGCGATCGAGCAGGGGAATGCGGGGGCTCATGGCGATCCGCGGGTCTGGCTGGGGGCTGCTGTGGCCATCAAAGAGCCGACCTTTACCGCCATGGCGCGACAGTCGGGCAGCAACTTGCTGGTCGTCGGGCAACATGAACCGCTCGTGCTTGGCACCTTCGCCAACGCCGTCGTGTCGCTGGCGGCCACCCAGCCGGCGAATCGAACACCACGTTTTGTCGTCCTCGACGGGACGCGGTCGGAATCACCGGACGCCGGGTTCTGGGATCGATTGGCAAAAACGTTACCCCTCGACATCGAAGTTGTCCCACCTCGAGACGCCGCCGCTGCCATTCAGCAACTTAGCCAGGAACTCCAACGCCGCACCGACTCGGGAGACGAAGCGGCGGATCCCATCTACCTGATCACCTATCATCTCAGCCGTTTCCGAGACTTGCGCAAGTCCGACGATTACAGCTTCAGTTTCAGTGACGACGATTCAGCGAACGCGGCTGGCCAGCTGACGCAGTTGTTGCGCGAGGGGCCCAATGTCGGGATGCACGCACTGATCTGGTGCGATACTTATACGAACGCGGCACGGACCTTGGACCGGACGACCCTGCGGGAATTGGAAGCGAGGGTGTTGTTGCAAATGAGTGCTGCGGATTCAAGCAACCTGATGGACTCTCCGGCAGCCAGCAGATTGGGCGTGAACCGGGCCATCCTGTACAGCGAAGAACGTGGCGAAGCAGAGAAGTTTCGACCGTACGGGCGACCCACCGATGAGTGGTTGCGCATCGTTCAGGAAGGTTTTGCCCGACGTCAGTCATCGGCGAGCGAAACTTCCTCTTAACCGCGACGCAGCCATCTGGCAGGCGAAATGCCCTTCCAGCAGTGTAGCGTGCGTCGCTGTTGCGTGCGGCAGCAGAGCGCGCCGGTCAGTCCCCGGCGGGTCACTGCCGTTGGCTGACCTTCACCGCCAAAGTCATCATCTTGCCGTCACGTAAGATACCGATCGAGACTTGCTTGCCGATATCGGTCATGCCGACACAGTTGATCAGATGATTGTCATCTTCAATGCGGACACCATCGAATTCGAGCAGCACGTCACCGCTGCGGATCTGGGCAAGTTCAGCGGCTGATCCCGGTTGTGTGCGACTCACGCGAGCACCTTCAAAGCGATTCAAGCCGAGCGTGAAAGCGTCTTCTGGACTGTAGGACGCATCGAGTGTGACACCCAGAAAAGCGCGTTTGACGACACCTTCTTCAATCAACCGTTCGGCAACGAACATGGCCATGTTGATCGGTACCGAGAAGCCGATGCCTTCGTTGCCTCCCGAGCTGCTGGCAATGGCTGTGTTGATGCCGATCACTTCGCCTTTCAGATTCAGTAACGGCCCGCCACTATTGCCTGGATTGATGGCCGCATCCGTCTGAATGAATTCCTGGTACTTGAATGCCTTACTGCCCAGTTGCAGGTCTCGTCTTCCTTTGGCGCTGACGATTCCAAAAGTGACTGAATGACTGAGTCCGAACGGGCTGCCGACGGCCAGGACGAAATCACCGATGTCGACGTCGCGGCTGTTACCCAGGCGGGAGGCGATCAAGCCTGTTCCCGAGACTTTCAGGACAGCAATGTCGGTAGCCTCGTCAATCCACGTGCGCTTGGGTCGGAGTGTTCGGCCGTTATTCAGCTTGATGCTGATGGAATCTGCCGTCGCGTCGGCGATCACATGCCCGTTCGTGATCACGTAGTGCTCGCCTTTGTGTTGGATGATGATTCCCGAACCGGCTTCTTCCAATGCGCGGCGATTGGGGAGGTCGCGTTTGGACGCTTCGATGTGCACGATCGTGGGGCGGATGAGGTTGACAACACGCTTGAGCAATCGAGCCTGTCGTTCGATGAGCGCCATTTCATTGGCCAACTCTTCATACAGCGCATCCCGTGAAGCGACCGGGGGGGCAGGGTCTTGAGCACGGGTGGTTGCGAGAGGGTTGCTGCCGAGGGCAAGCAACATGGTGGCTCCCAGTAGCATGCGGGAGGCGGATAGGTGGCGCATCGGCATCACTCCATTTGTTCGCCAGAGGGCAGTCCATTGCCTCAGCCGCAAAATGCACCCAGCACCCTTAAGGTGTTCACCGTGCAGGTGCAGGAGAGTGCATTTTGTACGACTTATCTTGCCGTGAGCGTGTCAGCTCTCGAGATCGATTACAACTCAATGTCGCTGAAAGCGACATCGTTGTCAGTGGACTTCATGTCGATCAAACGTCCCCAGTCGGCTGGGTCGTTGATGGAGCCACCCATTTTCTCGAGTTCTCGCTGACAGTCAATGCAGGCGACCGCATAGGGAAGGGCCTGCAGTCGCGCCAGTGGAATCGGCTTGGCGCAGCCTTCGCAAACGCCGTAGTTGCCCTCGCGGATCCGCTCCAACGCGTTGTCGATGTTCGCGAGTTCGCGACTTTCGACCTCGGCCAATTGCGAGCTGATTTCGTCTTGAGCAGAATCCAACGCCGCATCGATCACATCGCTAGATGTTTGCTCGCGGAGCTCTTTGAGCGAACTCAAGTCGCCCGCCAAAGCCTTGCGGAGTGCGTCACGACGGCGAATTAAAACATCGCGTAGAGCCTTAATTGCTTCTTTTCTAGCCATAACTGAACCTCACATTTTCTCTCTTCTCTCGATCGACTGGAATCAAGAGCGTTGCCTCTCGTCTGTTCTCTGTGGGCTTGATGCCGCCTAAACAGGATACGTTTCGCAACGGAACTATAGTATGGTTTCCGTCGGTTGGCCGCTGATAACCCCAGATTCTTGACGCCTCTCCGGGTAGTGGATGCGAATCGTTACCTATTTGCCGACAATCACTTGTGTTACGTCACGGGTTCGCACACGCTGATTGCCGCAATCCCCCCAGGCAGTTTCGCCGCTTACGAGACACTTTTGTGAAGTGCAACTTGACGGTGGCTGCGTCTGGTGCATTCGGATAATCGACACAATCCTCAAGGTCATACAGTCCTTTTCGGAAGCAACGGCAGTTTTTTTTGCTGAACTCCCCGCTGATTCTGGGCTGGCTGGTCCGTACTCCTGGGGCCGGTGATTGTCCTGTGCTGCGGCAGGGAGGCCACCCTGGATTGATCGTGAGCCAAAATCATTCGGTTCCCAATCATTCGGTTCCCAATCATTCGCTACCGAAGTCGCGGCCGCGCGTGCGGCAGGAAATACCACCCGACGAGCGACCGAGAGGTGTTTCCCAACGGTTTGGCCGGGAGTGACTGCGACCGATCGAAATTCAGAAGACGCGGTTGGCAAGGCTCGCGGCGTATATCAGGTTGCGGCCAAGGGGATCTCGGTTCCATGCCCGTTTGTGGCGACCGACCTCTCAGGGTGATGGTTCACTTGGGCTGATCGTGATCCGGCAAGCCGACGGCTGTGCGAATCGCGTAACGCGGGGGTTGACGGACCTCGCGCATGATTTGAATTAGGTATTCACCAATCAGCCCCACGCCGACCAGCGTCATACCACCAAAGAACAAGATCAGTAGCACTTGGGTCATGAAGCCTGGGTAGGTCACATTGCCCGACCAGTACTGCACGAGATAGAAGACGGCCAAACAGAGGCTGGCGGCGGCTGAAAAAAGGCCCAGGACGCTGATTGCCCGCAGTGGAAAAGTGGAAACGCTGAGATAGTTATGGGCGACCAGCCCAACGAGCCCGAAGAACGAATACCCTGAGCGTTTCGCCTGGCGTGGTTGATGAGGAACGGCAACGTTGGCAATCCGCTGTGTGCTCATGTAGATCAATGGTCCCACGAGCGGGGTGGCTGTGCGGTGCTGACAGATCGCATCGACCAATTCTCGGCTCAGGATACGAAAGCTGCTGGCCGCAATTCCTGGAGGCTTTCCGTAAAGATGGGTAAACAGTCGCGCTGCAAAGCGGCTGCCTAGATTGCGCATCAAGCTGTGGTACTTGACTTCAAACTTGGCCATCACGCAGTCCACGGCAGGCTGCTGCCGAATACGATCGATCAACAAGGGGATTTCTTCTGGCGAATGCTGCAGGTCATCATCCATAATAATGACCCACTTCCCCCGAGCGTGTTCCAGACCGCACAGAGTGGCCCGATTCTGGCCGGTGTTGAAGAGCATATCGATTCCGCGTAGAAACGGATGACGCTCGACCAGGGTCGTAATGGCGGACCAGGTATCGTCGGGCGAGGCATCGTTGACGAGAATGACTTCAAATTTCTCGGATAGCGAAGTCATCGTCTCTTCGATTCGCGAGACTAACTCGTCCAGCCAGTCGCCACTGCGATAACAGGGGATAACAATGGAAAACACGCACATGTTTGATGGAGTCTCGGGGCGATGTCACGCGATACAAAGGGGAGCTACCAAGGCAAACGAAAGACTACGGAATTGATTTGTTTTTGCACGTAGGCGGGATGGTGGAAGCCAGACTACCTCTATCCAGAATAAATCCTGGCCGGCAGAATCTCAATTGTACTATTTGATTCACGGAAAAGAACATGATCGTCAACCTTGTCGAATACCTGGAAACGACAGGCCAGCAACTGCCTGACGAACTGGCTGTCCTGGCA
>NZVR01000160.1 GCA_002701545.1 Blastopirellula sp.
TTTTGGTGCCGGGGGAACCATCGTATTCCAAAGTGGAAGTGATTTTGTCAATCATGCGATCATAACGATCGATGCCGCCAGTGTTCTCTCCAATGATCAGACCATCACGAATTACGGTGACTTGAGCAATGCCGGATCATTCAGTAATAGCGGCGAGTTGATTAATTTGCACACGCTGACGTTTACGACTGGTTCGGTGTCTGACAATACGGGGATCCTGCACTCTCACGGTGTGATCAACAACAACAGTGGGGGCAAGCTCACGAATGACGGAACTCTGAATAGCACTAAGGAGTTGAATAATAGTGGAGTGTTGAATAACCACGACACCTTGAGTCTTAGGCCGAGCGCCACGCTGGACAATTCGGGTTCCTTGTCTAATTCCGGAGCATTGACCATCGACGGCGGGGTTACATTTCCCACGGATAGTTTCCTTTACTACGTAACGATTGCCAAAACCGGCGCGCGATCTCTTNTNGCATCAGATCTCGATTCTTCGCATTACGGCATGGGAGTCTATGCAGGCGACGCGGTATTGGTCAACGCCGGGACCCTGACTAACGAGGGTACGTTGATGAACGATGGAGTGTTGGATACAAGGGACGGAACGTTCATCAACAACGGCACGCTACATGGTGTTGGGTTGATTCAAGGGAGTTTCGCCGATTATGGCCAAATTCAACCGGGAAATACGAACGGTGTGGTCGCGATCGATGGCGAACTCTCCAAGGGGGTTCTCACGATTGACGGCGACCTCTCGAAAGTTGACGGCAGCATGGTGATCGAACTAGCCGGTCTGTTCGATGGAGGTGGTGACAAGTTTTTGACAGAATACGACTGGCTCGATGTCATGGGCAATGCCGAACTTGGCGGTACGCTTGATGTCAGTTTGATCGATGGATTTGAACTGCAGGGTGGTGACGTGTTTAACGTCCTCCGAGTCGATGGTACCCTCTCCGGCCAGTACGACGGTCTTGGCGAGGGTGGTCTGGTTGGTAATTTCGGTGGGCAAGATTTATTTATCACCTACAGTGGTGGCGACGGAAACGACGTGGCTCTGTTCACCAACGCCGTTCCTGAGCCAGCGGCCGTTCTTAGCTGGTCGATTCTGGCTGCCCTGAGTGTCGCGATTTGGGTGATGAAAACACGGAAAAGAAAAGAAGTCTCCCCCTTTTCTTCTCCCAACACAGCTTGTTTTGGAAAGGCGACCACCAGCGGACGTTAACGGTNCANTNCGATACATGTGAGCGATGCGGTAAGCCATTGACCGACGGATAACGTCAGGAATACCATTGANGATTNAGCGACGCGTCGCCCGACCGTTTTGANCTGAACGTTTTCATCATTCGAGTGCCCCATGAAGTCGATGTGCCTGTGCTTGGCGTTGATGTTCGCATGCATCGGTTCTTCATTGTCTGCTCANGACAAGCTGCCCGCTCAGGACAACCCGTCTGCTCCAGAAGCGGTGTCTGCTCCAGANANGGCNAGTGACCAAGNAANCGCGTCTGTGCGGGAAAAGGCCACGCTTGCCGTACAGGATCCGGCGACATCAGATTCGCTTTTTGGGATGACGCAAGTCTGGGAGATCCACCTCGAACTCGATTCTGACCAATGGCAGGCGATGCAACCGCCGGATGACGTCAATTGGGATGCGGGGGCTGCGTTNCAAGGTGTCATGCGTGATGCGACCGCCGGTAAGCACTTTCACAGTGACAAGTCATCCCGTCCTGGACTCGCTGGGTACATGGGGGTGGATCATCAATATGGGATGGCGAATGTCACCATCGGGGACGACANCGTCACCGAGGTCGGCTTGCGTTTCAAGGGAAACGGCACCTTCCTGGTCGGACACGAAACCGGAAAATTCTCCTTCAAGATCGACTTCAACGAGTATCGCGATGAACAAGAGTACCGCGGACTGACCAAGGTAAACTTGAATAGCTGTGTGACGGATCCGTCGATGCTGCGCGAGGCGCTGTCATACGAATTGTTTCGCGAAGCCGGAATTCCAGCACCACGAATTGCATGGGCGAAAGTCTACTTGACCGTTGCCGGCGAAAAGGAGCGCGAGTATCTGGGCCTCTATGAACTCGTCGAACAGGTTGACAAGAGGTTCTTAAAGAACCGTTACGGATCCGCACAAGGCTTGCTGGTGAAGCCGAGCACCTTCGGTACCTTTCGGTACTTGGGCGAGGATTGGGACAAATACAAGAAGGGGTACTACCCGAAGACGAAGGGGACCGAAGAGCAGCAGCAGCGCCTGATCGCATTGTCGCGGCTCATTTACCTGNCTAGCGATGAGGAATTCGCCAACGAGATTGAAGCGTATCTGAATGTCGACCAATTCCTGAATTATCTCGCTGTGAATGTGCTGCTTTCGAATCTGGACAGCTTTTTAGGCGGCTCTCAAAACTACTACGCCTATCTCGAACCGGAATCGAATCAAGTCCAGCTGATACCGTGGGATCTTGACAATTCGTTTGGCACCTTAGCACTGGTTGGACGACCGGATTCCCGTCGTGATTTGAGCATCGATCATCCGCAAGTGGGCAACGATCATCGACCGATCGAACGGGTCCTTGCGATCCCAAAGTACCGGCAGGCATACCACGACCGACTTGAGCAACTCATGGAGAGTGTCTTTGCAGAAGAAAAAATGCTCAGACAGATTGAAGAGGCCGGTGCCTTTCTGCGGCCGCTCGTTGCAGAGGGAGGCGACGAGGCGCTAGAACAGTTTGACGTCGTCCTGGGAGAGAAACCGAAGCTGAGGCAACCTCACGTTTTGAAGTACTTCGTCAGGGAAAGACGAAATTCGATTGCCAAGCAATTGTCTGGCGAGTCCGAGGGTTCGAAGGTGGATTGGGGGGGCGGCATTCCGCCCGTCGTCTGGAGCTGGTTGCTGGCTGCCATTGCCGTCCTGTTCGCCTTGATGCTGAACTCCGGCGCCTGGCTTTGGGGTGTCATTGCAGGTTTCAATGGAAGTGCGAAATGGGGGCTGCTAAACGTTTTCTTCTATCCGATCGCGCCGCTTGTCTTCGGTTTCTACGCGCGAAGAGATGTGGGGCTAAACGCCGGAAGGGTGACTCTATGTGCCTCCGCGATTTTTGTGGTGACGGTCGTCGCATCCGTCATGCTGCTATCTCCCTGAGCCTCCGCTCTGAGACCCTCAACCGCTGATTGCCTCGCGCTTCGGAAAAGGAAAAGAAAGGGAAAGATGTCTGGCCCTTTTGCTTTTCCTCAGGAGACGGCGGTGTTTGGTAAAACCCCCGGTCCTTCTTCTTCACGGTCAAAATGGACACTGTTGCTTTACATGCGGGCTTGTCAGATCATAGTTTGTTAATGAAATGACGATCTGGTAACCACAAGCTGTAACATAAGATGCGACCCATGTTTCGGATTTCGATGACTGCCATATTGTTTTTCATGAGCTTGCACTGTGCTTCTCCAGGTTCGGCTCAGGACATCACGTTCGAAACTGCTGATGGCAAGTTCCAGATCGTGGGGAGAGTTAGTGCTTTCCTGGTCAAAGGTAAGGCGGTGGAATCGCCAGCGGGCGATGAAGAAGGTTTGGCGGTGGTGATCATCAAGAGGGACGGCAAGCTTACGAAACCGGTGCCCCTGATCCTGCTGTCCACAAAAACGAAGCAAAGCTTATTCAGCAAGGCGACGCCTGCGACTCAGCAAACGATGCTCGGCAAGACAAAAAAGAATTCCATTGGCATGGAGCTGATCCTGCTTCCAGCAGGTGAATTCACGACGGGGGCTGCAGCAGGCGATTCAGCAGAGGAACCTCATGTAATGACGGTGGCGAAGCCTTTCTACCTTGGTGTTTACGAAGTCACGCAGAAGCAGTACGAGCGTGTGATGAGGGCCAACCCGAGTGAATTCAAATTCGCTCAGAACCCTGTAGAAAGGGTTTCCTGGGAGGAGGCAGTGACGTTCTGTCGTAAGCTATCTGAATTGCCGGAGGAACGATCCGCGGGGTTGGCTTACCGCCTTCCCNCGGAGGCGGAGTGGGAGTACGCGTGTCGTGCGGGAACCACCACCGCCTACAGTTTCGGAGACGATGCGTCAGAACTCATCAAGTACGGATGGTACGCCAGCAACGCAAAATTAAAAACTCACCCCGTGGGTCAGAAGTACCCCAACGCTTGGGGCCTTTACGACATGCACGGGAATGTGTGGGAGTTTTGCCAGGAGTGGTACAAGATTCCTGGTAAGGGCCGCGTCTGCCGTGGCGGCAGTCTAAGCTCCGGTGCGATGCTTTGTCGGTCGGCGTTTCGAAACGGGATCACTCCATCGGCCCACAATAGTCGCTATGGATTCCGCGTGGTCTGTGTGCCGTCTGATGACGAGTGAAAACCACACGAGTCAAGCCATCGTAGCCTGGCTGGAAGAAGTGGCGAGACGATGGGGGATCACCAACGCACCCCACGGAATGCAGCGGCTGCGATCAGCTCGTGACAACGGGGAAATGGTGGGGGTGTTAAGGATGAGTCCGATCCTGAAAGGCCTACGTTTGGTTGCCTGGGAAGCTCGCAACCGCCGGTCGGTTTTTATCCGGCGACCGGTGGTGTGTCTGGCGACAGGGGTTACAGCAGTTCGCGGATCGGCTCGCCGTCGGCGATCAGTGGGATGGGCCTGCCCAGTTGATCGTGGAACGTGGTGCTGGTCCCGTCGATTCCGAGATGATGATAGACGGTAGCCGCCACATCTTGTGGCGAAATGGGGCGATGGACCACGTGCTCGCCGCGTGCATTGGAACGCCCGACGACTTGGCCCATATTCATGCCGCCACAGCCGACCAGCACGCTGAACGTGCGGCCCCAATGGTCTCGTCCAGCGTACTTGTTCATCCGCGGTGTCCGCCCGAATTCGCCCATGGCGATGATCATGGTGTCTTCGTACAAGCCGCGTGTTTCCAAGTCGGTGACCAGGCCTGCGATGGCATGGTCCAGGGGCGGGATCAACAGCCGGGCGCCCGCTTCCGTTTGGTAACGGTTGGATGAACCGTGATGATCCCAGGGGACACAATTGACCGTGACGAACGTCACGCCTCGTTCGACTAATCGGCGGGCCAGCAGTGCGGACTGCCCAAAAGTGTGCATTCCGTACGACTGGCGAGTGGCATCGTCTTCGGCGTCCACATCAAACGCGTCCCGCACACGGCTGCTGGTCAGTAAGTCGAACGCTTGCTGATGGTGCTGGGACAGGTTGGCCATCGCATGTTCGTTGGCTCGCTGGAACTTGTCCATCGATTGTAAGAGATGCAGGCGGTCGCCCAGTCGAGGTCGCGTTAATCCGGTGGGCAAGGTGAGGTTGCGGACGGCGAAGTCGTCGGAAGCAGGGTCCGAATTGACGACGAACGGATTGTATCCGCCGCCCAGGTACGCGGCGTAGTGGAATAGGTTGTCTGTACCGCCTCGCAGGTGCGGAACACCGATGTAGGCCGGCATTCCCGCATGATTGGCACCGCGCACGTTCGCTACGGCGGAGCCCATGGATGGATGCCGTTGTTGCCGATTGTCTGGGGCATTGAATGCGGGGCCTTCGAAACCGGTCAGCATCCAGTGGTTTCCTTTGGTGTGGTCGCCCGACCCGTGGTTGACGCTGCGCAGCACGGCCAGTTTGTCCATCATGCCGGCGAGTCGCGGCATCAGTTCACCAAAGTGCACCCCGGGAACCTTGGTTGGAATCGCGTCCAAGGGTCCGCGGTATTCAACCGGTGCGGTGGGTTTGGGGTCCCATGTTTCCATGTGGCCAGGACCACCACTTAACCAAAACAGGATCACGGAAGTTTTGCGGTTGGACCGCCGTGCAGCCGCTTGTGCGCGCAATTGCAACATTTGGCTGAGGCCGAGTCCGCCGACGCCTAGCACACCGGCTTGCACGAAACTGCGGCGACTCTGTTGTTCCAGGGAGGTTTCGGTTCGGTTCATTTTTTAAACAGCAACGATGTTGAAACGGCGTTCGCCCATTCGCGGAAGTGCAAGCGTGGATGGTGTACTCGGACCGATGTCGCGGCAAAACACGGCTCACCAACAAATGTATTATGGCAGACACGGTTCAGGATCACCACATCGGATGAACACCGCTACCGACATGGTGCTGCCTGATTCATCGGGGTGGTGCATGATTCATGCATCCCATGTTGGTCGAATTGGCTGGTAAATCAGGGGCAGCCATGGCCAGCCAGTGCGTTTCGAGAGCCAGAGTGCTTTGAGGGCCAGAACGCTTCGGGAATCACAAGTTGCGTGGCTACGGCATGCTGTACGCAACTGCCGGTGTTAAGCAACCAATTCTGCAAGCACGTTGCCGGCGGGCAAGCTTTCGGTGGGGCGACCATCGAGCGTGAGGTACGTTTTGCGTGGGTTCATTCCCAAGGCGTGATAAACGGTGGCGGCGTAATCTTCGACCGAGACCGGGCGTTCGGTGATTTCGGCTGCGTGTTTGTCGGTTGCGCCCAGCACCAGGCCGGTTTTAATGCCGCCACCTCCGAGGGTGAGGCTGAAGGCGCGACTCCAGTGATCGCGGCCGGGCCCGCGGGAATCGGTGTTCAAACGTGGGGTGCGACCGAATTCACCGGCGGTGATGACCAAGGTGTTATCGAGCATCCCGCGGTCGGACAAATCGTTCAGCAACGCGGCGTAGCCTTGATCGTACGGCGGAACTTCAGTGCGAAGTCGGGGGAAGACTTCCGGGTGATGATCCCAGCCGTAGCGGACGTAGCCCTTAACGGTGACGAACCGGACGCCCGACTCGATCAGGCGGCGAGCCAGCAGTAAACCTTGGCCGACTCGATTGCGACCATAGGCGTCGCGGGTCTGCTCCGATTCCTGGGTGATGTCGAACGCCTGTTTGGCTTTTTGCGAAGTCAGTAAATCGAACGCCTGCTCGGTAAACGCGTCACGAGTTTTTGAGAGGCGGATTTGTTGTTCAACCTGTGATTGAAATCGATCGACCGATTGCAGCAAGTTCCGACGATCGGACAGTCGAGCGACTCCGACACTGTCTGGCGTGCTGAACGCTTCGACTTGGAAACTGCTGCTGTTGGGATCTTGCTCGACCAGGAACGGGTCGAAGTTGTGTCCCAGCGCGCCGGCCTGGCCCTGGCGACCAAAGTTGGTGCTTTTCATGTCCCCGATTTGCACGAACGGCGGCACGCTGGCAGGATGCTTGTTCGCTTGCTGCCACGTTAACACGGCTCCGAAACAAGGGGGCATGAAGCTGTCGGTGTACTTGCGACCGCTGAGCAAATGGTGATCGCCCTTGCCGTGACTGGCGGAATAGGAATGCATCGAGCGGATCAAGCTGAATTTGTCGTTGCACTTGGCGAGATTCGGCATCAACTCGCCCAACTCGACACCCGGCAGTCGTGTAGGAATTGGATTGAACTCGCCACGAATCTCGGCAGGTGCGTCCGGTTTCAGGTCGTACATGTCGATGTGACTTGGCCCGCCCAACATCCACAACAAGATGCAGTTGGTTGGTTTCGTCGTTGCGGCAAAGGCTTCTTGTTGAAGCAGGCCGGACAGCGAGAGCCCCAGGGGCGTTAACGCTCCGGCTCGTATCAGGTCGCGGCGAGATGGCTGGTAGGGAGAAAGCATGATGGGTTTCACGAGGTAGGTCAGCCTATTATGGCATCATTACTATAAACAGCAAACACAGTTGCGTTCACTCGCGACATTGTTTCTGGAAAAAGGTCTCGAAAAAAGGGCCGGTGTCTTGGGAAATAAGGCTGCCGCGGAGGTGGGGATTGAGCTGCTGAACCAGATTCAGGCCTCTGCAACGCCTTGGGCCTGTGGCATGTTGGCCAAGGCAACGGGGAGCATCAGGGTGTGTGGTTCACTCAGTTTGGTTGCACCACCACATCAAATGTTGGTCGAGTCGTGCCGTCATCCAAGNCGACACCCTGGGGAGAAAAGAGCACGCCGGCGTCGTTGGTGGTGGCGGCACAGCGAAGCGCGCGAATGCCGTATCGCGACAGCGGACGCACTTCGCCTGATTCACTCAAGCCGTTTCCATTGCGATCGCGCCAGATGGCCAGGTGCCGCAACTCGCGGCCCGAGATGACACCATTGCCGTCGTCATCCAAAGTGGCCATTGCGTCGTAGCCGTTCTGCCAGAACATCATGAATGTCACGTTGCCGAAGAGTTGGGTCGCCGATTCGATCTGGCCACTTGCCGCAGCGTCGTAAACCAACCATCCCGCATTGTCGTTGAGCCAAGTCCAGCGGGTTGGTAACCCCGCGCCGTCGGCATCAAATGCCACACTGGTATGGCGGTTGTGAATGTCGCGTTCCGTCAATCCGTCCTGCAAGGGGATAGCGATGGGCGTCACAGGGCGTGGCAGGCGTTCGAGTTTCGCCTTGCGAGCTTGGATCTCGCGGATCTCGTTTGCATCTNGCTTGGGATGCAGGTGGGCCAGCAAGTACTGACCTGCTTCGACCGAAATGTAGTTTCCACCCAGTGGTCCAAGTCGCCGCTGCCCTTCGGACTTCCAGCTGATGTCGATCGCCTGTCGATACAGCTTTCTTGCCTCGTCGTCTTGGTCTGCCTGATCAAGCACCCAGGCGAGCCCAAGAAGTGTTGCAGCGTCCTTGGGGGCCAGTTTCATTGCCTCTCGATACTGAGCGATCGCCGCATCCAGTTGGTTTCTCGCCGCCACCTGTTGCGCTTCGTCCGTTGCCTTGACCACATGGAAGGGGATCAGCTTTGGGGTATAGCCGAACCACAGTCGATCCACTTGTCCGCGACCATTGACTTGCACATCGGCCCCTTTGTTTGACCAGGCCATGGCATGAGCACGCGCCAGGTTTCTCCGAAGTCCGGCATCCTGTGGCTTCGCCTTCACTTGTGCTGTCAGATTGTCAATCAATCTTTGTACAGGGATGACTTCCAATTGCGGTGCTGCGAACTTCGCCATGACGATGGGCGAGTGCATAGAAAGGATGCCAACTGTCAGGAAAAGTACTTTGATGATTTGCCGAGACAAGGTGTCGATCCTCTACCCATTGAGATTGTTGGATGTTCCCGCCATTTCCATCACGGAACGGGCCGGGGGGAATTGATTAGATAGACGAGCGAAGTGNGTTGAAGTTCCGGATCATTGCTGAATTTCTTTAGCTGCCGTTGCTTCGCTTCATTCCAGCGGATGGGATCGGAGGTGATTCGTGCGATTTTTTGTCCGGGCAGAGAAAGCAGGTCAGGTTCTTAAGTGGAATTTCCCGTTTCTGAGGCATTCTGCGGTGGGCAATGTTGCTGGATAAACTGTTGGAAATGGTACACACGTTCCTCGCGGATGGAAATTAAACCGCCCTTGGGGTGATCCGGCGATTGAAGTCCGGCGTGCGTTTCACTGGCCATGTCAATGTCCTCTTGGAACGTTTTTGGCCAAAGCCGGCACAGTGCACTCTTCAGGAAACGTTTGGTGACCCACGGCAAGATGCCGCTGCGATTTCCGCGATAAACAAACATGCGGAAAAGGTTGCGATACGTGTTGGTGGTGATGGGCAAGACGGACTGCGCGATCGCCACGACATTTTGGGAGATCAGGCCGAGATGGGGGTAGGTATTCAGGTGTGTGTACTCGCATTTGGGGATGCCGCCACAGGTGCGCACGGCGAACCGTTCGAAGTCCAAAGCGGCAAAATGATCCTCGCTGCGATCTGCGCGAAAACTGGAGTGCTGGTCGGTCAGCAGGTGATGCGTACTGACGTCGTCGCCTGCCAAGGGGAACTGGCCTAACGTTTTGGGATGTACCGTTTGCACGTGATAGCCTTCGAGCGTGATTTCGTAGGCGAGCTTCCAGTTGCCTTGGCAGACAGGTTGCCAACTCCAGATTTGTTCCCATTGCGAAGAGAACATTTCGCAGCTCTCCTCATAATGTGGCCCCAGGTACTCGCGGAGTGTGGGCCCTTCATCGTTCAAATTGACGAACACAAGTTGCCCAGCCGTTTCCAGGCGATACTTGCACAGGCCGACCATACCTTTTTTGAAGGGGCGGAAATTCTGTGCGTCGGGAATTTTGCGTGTTTCCCCGTTGGCGTCGAATTGCCAGCCATGATACTGGCAGGTGAATTCTTTACTATGGCCACTTTCTTCGCCAGTCAAACGGCAGAAGCGATGCGCACAGACGTTGAGAAACGCATGGAGCTCGCCGCCAAAATTTCGCACTATGAGGGGTGTGCCGAGCAGGTCGAAGGTAAGGAAGTCGCCATCGTTCGGCAGGTCGGCTGTTGTGCAGATGAAGTGCCACGCCGGCTGGAACAGGTGTTGGATCTCTGCCTGGAGTTGAGGTTCACCACAGTATTGCTCAGGGGTTAGCAAATGTGGGTGGTGTGTGTCACTGANAAACATGGCGAGCCGGTCNGTAAGGGTTAAATGTGAATTCCNGCGCCNCCGTCGACCGCGATCGTTTCACCTTGGATCAGATCNCTGAGNGGACTGGCGAGGAAGAGCACAACATTGGCCACGTCCTCTGGCTCGAGGTCGCGCTGTCCCATCATGCTTTTGGTGCGGCGGCCGGCGAACATCAAATCGGATCCCGGGATCATTCGCGTGGAATCCGTTTCGACCAAACCTGCCTTCACGACGTTGACGTTGATTCCCAAATCGCCAACTTCAAGTGTCAAGTGGCGAACCAGGCTTTCCAGTGCGGCCTTGCTACTGCCGATTAAACCATACATTGGCAAGGCCATGTGGGATCCGTGGCTCGACAGGGCAATCACTTTGCCTCGGCCGTTGGATTTCTGCAGCAGCGGCACGGCTGCTTGAACCATGTGCACCAACGCTAAGGCATTGGTGTTCATGGCATTGGCGAAGTGCCGTGCGTTGGACTCCAGGAGCGGACGGAACCCGCCTGTGGCTGCGTTGCTCACTAAAATATCCAGGTGGCCAATCTCGTCGGTCACAAACTCCATCATCGATTGCACATCGTCTTCCTCGCTGACGTCGGCTTTGACGACATAGGCGCGGCGCCCGAGTGCTTTGACGGCGTTTGCCGTTTCCATGGCGGCCGATCGCGAGGACACATAATTGATCACGACGTCGGCCCCTGCATCCGCCAGTCTCAGAACGCAGGCTCGGCCGATGCCTCTCGAACTGCCGCTCACAAGAGCGGTCTTTCCTGTCAAGTTGATCACGAATCTATCTCCTGACGAATGTTGCATTCGTTTGTAAATCGGANTGGATGGCGCGGTGAGGTGCGGTGTCGAGCGTACATGTTGCCAGGACGTACGCAATCTCTGCGTTGGAGGTCCGCTGCATCTTGCACGTTGCTGTTCGCTTCGTCTCCACGTGTTCACATGCGTAGTGTTTGCCGCGTGGTAGTACCTGCCAGCGGCGCGGCTGAAATGGCTCTCCGCAATTCCCGGCTTTGTAAAAGGCCTCTTTGGCGGCCCAGGCGTCGATATATTGCGAGCCGCTCAGATGCTGTTGTTCTCGGTCGGTAAACCAGAGTTGCTGAAAGCCGGGCGGCAGGCGGTCTTGGCTCTGTAGATCGCATCCAACACGCAGGTTGGGGGTCGTGTGGATGAAGACGCATACGAGCGGACCGCAATGCGAGATGGAAAGTGTTCCAGGCCAAGGCTGACCGTTTTGGCTTACGATGGGACGGACGCCTTTCCCGCTGGAATCGCGCGACAGAACTTCGACATCCAGGCACACAATCGGTTCGCCGGTCGCAGACGTCCGCTCGAGGATCAGCTGTTTGGCTGTCCAGCGGGAGGCCAGCCACGCTTGGCGACGGTCGGCAGCGCGCCAAGTGGCGAGTTCTTGGATTTCAGCGCGGGTCAACCAGCTGCCTTCGTCGACCGGCAGTTGGGCGATGATTTGGCGGATCTCGCGGACCACCAACGACGCATTCGATTGCTGGTTGGTGATGCTCATGCCGTTTGCGTTCCCGGAATCACGACGTTGTGATATCCCTCGAGGTAGTAGATGATGTCTCCGTTGTCACCGAACAGGCACATGTCAAATCGACCGTGGTCGTCACTCTCCCCATGGAACCACAGTTGGAGGCGACACTCTTCGCTGGGCTTGGGCAGCCGTCCGATGACGAGCCGATCCAGCGACTCCGGTAACCCGACTGCGTGGTTGTGATAGACCCAGAGATGTCCGCCAGCGGCAAACAGGCAGGCGTCGAGCAACGCGGGCGAAGACATCCAGTTGTCGCCTTGCCGATTGCCGCCAAATTCCCTCAGCGTGTCCGGTGCCACCACTCGGCAGACGCCCTCTTCCTTCTTTCCGAAGGCAGATTTCAAGCAGCGGAAGATCGGGCCGTGGTAGATGACCGACTCGTCGTCTGGATAGTTTACGGCTTCCCACTTCGGTGGATCGGCCGGTTTGGTGAGTCCTGGCGGGAAACTGGGTTCGCCAACGACGATCGAGGCACGCATGTAGGACTTGCCACGCTTCATTGTCACGCCGCGTTGGTTGACAAAATCGCAAGCCAACTCGCAATCAACCACGCCGTTCGAGCGGACCAGTCGACTCTCGGCCGCTTGTGGACGATCCGAAAAGAAACGCATTCCGCTCTGGATTTGCAGATTTCGAAATTCACGCACGCGGGATCCGGTCAGCAACCAACCTGCCTCGGCGAACGCTTCTAACGAGCTGACCAGTGGCAGCACGGGTTTCTTGCGGAGCGTGTGTTGCTTCAGAAAGGGATCGGCGGTGGGGTCGTAGCGGGTGATGGCTGTCACCCGCTCATTCGGTTCCAGTGTCGCGACGTCGTCAATCAAAGGAAGTTGTTGGACCGAGTTGGGCTCCGTGGTGGGTGTTGCTGGCGTCGACGCGTTACGGAGACGATCTGCTTCATCCACCGATTGCGGGCACATGCGTCGATATTGTGACCACTCGGTGATCAGCACCTCTGATTCCGGCAGCCCGCCTAACAAGTCCTTTGCCAAGAAATCGATCCCTTCCCGGCTGGGCATAAACTTCAACCCGAAGGCTTTCAACACGCCCGCGATTTCGGGCCGCACGGCCATGCCAACTTCGTCCCAGGCGTGCCAGTGGAAAACCGCCGATCGACATTGCGGACGTTCTGAACGAAGCTGGTCGACTTGTTTGGCCAGCATGTCATTGGCGGCACAGTAATCGGTCTGCCCGTGCGATCCGAGGCGACCACTCGTCGAGCCAAAGGCCACGAAGTAACGGAGGGGATCGTTGTGGGTCAGTTCGATCAGCGCAGCAGCGCCCCCAACCTTGGCCGAGAATGTCCGTTCCACGAGCTCAGGTTTTTTGCTTTTGAAGCGACATGATTTTTCGAATCCGGCACCGTGCAGAATCCCACAGATGGGACCGAGGCGTCGCACGTTGTCCAGTACGCTTGCCGTTGCCGCTCGATCGCTCAGGTCACAGGGATGATAGTGCACCGTCACACCTGCATCGCGATACGCTTGCAGATTCTTGTCAATCTCAATGGCTTTCTCGACTCGGTTCCAGGCCGGCAGGGGGGCTTGGCCTTGGGCGCGGGCTTCTCGCAAAGTCTTGGTCTTCAGCTCTTTCGTCTGCGCTTCCGTCAAGTCACGCCAGGCGTCGGGAACTTCAGGTGCCGGGCTGGTGCCCAGAACGTGCAGTGTCCAGTCGAAACGCCGCGCCAATTCGCGCGCGACAAGTGCAGTCACGCCGCGTGCGCCACCGGTAATGATCCATTGACCACCGTGTAAATCACTCTCGTTCGGCGATTTGGCAACGGACTGGCGAATTGCGCGAACGACATGACGATGCCCGTTTACATAACCTACCTCGATCTCCGGTGTCCGCGTGGTGACTTCGCGACAGATCGTCTCCGCAATTTGGTCGGCGGCCAGGGTCTCGTCAAAGTCGACTGCGATGGCCCGAAAGCCATCTTGCTGGTTGACTTGGCCCTCTTCGATGAAGAGGCCTTTTATTAGACCTGTCAACGCTCCAGAGGCTGGGGTCGTGACACGATGGGAGAATCCGAAATCTCCGCCTAAAGACGAGATCGCAACCAGTGTGGACTGCTCATGGATACCTGCCTGGCGTGCGTGTTCCAACCAGGTTTGGACGGCAAAGAAAGCTGCGACCGTACTCTCCTGACCTGCCGAGCTTGCCGGTGGTAGGACGAAAAGGTGACGCGTCGCCTTGGTGGTGGTGGCCTGTAGGCTGGCGATCGCATCTTCGGCCGAAGATGCCGGGCGGACCACCGTGGCTTGCACGCCCCGGGATTTCAGTTCCTGTTCGAGGGACGCAACGAGCGGTCCACTACCGTAGATAATGGCATCACCTGAGAGCGGCTGTGCCTTGGCCTCAGAGGCCAGTTCCTGCGGTAGCATGCGGGGGACGAAGCGACGACAGATCGTCTTCGCCGGGTCGGTTTCTTCGCGAGGAGTGGCGCAGTACTCGGCAACTGAAAGGCAGCTTTCAGGTTGATTGCCCGACGGCATGGCCGAGGATTTGGCCGCGTCGTTGGGCGGGGAAATAGCATCCAGCAGGGAAGGTCTTGGTTCCCGGAGAAGCTGGAGCGGTGGCGGCTCAGACGGAGTGTCGATCAGCGCTTGCACGGCGAACGCGAGGATGC
>NZVR01000161.1 GCA_002701545.1 Blastopirellula sp.
ACAACCGGTGCTGCGAGGCGTCTGGATCCTGAACAATCTGCTTGGCACGCCGCCCAGTCCGCCACCACCGGATGTGGNGCCGATCGAACCCGACACGCGTGGTGTCACCTCCATCCGCCAACTGATGGACAAACATCGCCAGAACCCGGCTTGCAACACCTGTCACCGCAAAATCGATCCGCTGGGGCTCGCCCTCGAGAACTTTGATCACGTCGGGGTTTGGCGAGACCGTTACAGCAAGTCGCTACCGATTGACGCCACCGGCCAATTACCCGACGGCTCAGACATCGCGGGAGTCGATGACATCAAACACTACTTGATGGATCGTCCTGCGCAGTTCACTCGCTGCCTGACCGAAAAAATGCTCGTTTACGCTTTGGGACGCGAGTTAAGTTTCGTCGATCGTGACGACATTGATCGCATTTCTCAAGCCATGCCACCACAACAATACGGACTACGCGAATTGATCCAGCAGATCGTCGCGAGCGAGGCGTTTCAAACGAAATGACACACACCTTGCGATACCTGTTTGTGCTCGGGCTCTTCGCCGCCTCGACACATGCCGCCCAGCGCCCGAACTTCATCGTGATCACGGCGGGCGATATCGGACGCGACTGGATCCATTGCTATGGCGGTGCGCACCCCACTCCCAACATCGACCGCCTGGCACAACAGGGTGTACTTTACGAAACCGCCTGGTCGACCCCCGCAGCCACTTCGTCCCATGTCACTTTATTAACCGGGCAGTACCCTTTCCGCCACGGTTGGGTCCGTGACTATGATGTGCCAAAATCGGGTGGTATTGGATTGAATCCACTGCGTTTCACCACCTGGGCGCGTATTCTGCGCGATGCCGGTTACCGCACGGCCCTCGGCGGACAATGGCAACTAAACAACCTTCGTCGTCATCCAAAGACGTTGCCCGCTCACGGATTCCAAGAGCATTGCGTGTGGTTGGGTTCCGCAGGGCGACCTGGGGATCCGGACAACCGCGCTGGGAATGCGCAGCTGTTGAAAAACGGGCAACAAACCACCGTCCGGAACGGAGCGGAGGCGATCCACGCATTCCTGGTGGATTTCATCCGCCGCCACGAACGGGAACCTTTTCTCATTTACTATCCGATGCTGACGGCAGCCGAACCGCCTTCAGGTCCGTCTCGCAAACGTCCTCAACCTCCCGCCTCAGCAGCCGGCGAGTTCGCGGCCAAAGTCACCTACGTGGATGACCTTATCGGGCGCTTGGTCAGCGTTGTCGACCAAGCGGGTTTGCAAAAAAACACCCTGATCCTGCTCACGGGGACCAACGGTTCGGCAGTCGCCGGAAATCTGCAAGGCAAGCAGTACCCGGCTGGCAAAGGGCACGCCAGTGACCGCGGCGTGCACGTTCCTTGGATCGTTCGCGCCCCTTTCTTGACGGATGGCAACCGGCGTTCGCGAGATCTGGTCGATGCGACCGATCTCTTCCCCACGCTGTTGCAACTGGCCCAGGTCAAATCCCCCCAGGGCTGGCTGTTGGATGGCAAGTCCGGAGTGGCGAGTTTGCAAGGCAGCGAAGATCCATTCGAGAAACGGAACTGGATCTATTCGCAATCAGGTAACGTTCGCCTACTTCGCGACTGGCAACACATTGTGGACAGCGTCGGCAGTTTCCATGATCTTCCCAAAGACCCGCTGCAACAACATCCAGTCAGCCCTCAAGACAAAATTGCCCCCGGTCGGCGGCAGCGTTTGCAAATGATTCTCAAACGTTTCCCGCCCGACGCAGCGGCACCTTTCCCTGAGTTCGCTGACGCTCCGTAGTGTCTCCACCAGATCGTGGATGGAGGTCGGATTCATTGCTTGTCTGGCGCGCCCGTTCCAAACGGGTTTTCCGCAGGGGCTAAACGATACCCCATGCAGACCGGAATTCGTTGCTCGCCATCCACTCCGCGTGCCCCCCAAGTGGCATGAAAGCGACGATTGATGTCATCTGAAAAGATCACCGGTGCCATGAATTTCCGCCGCCCCGTATCCATTAAATTAAAGTGAATGTGAGTCTTCTCGGCGACGTCGCGCTGAGGTGGGATATACATCCGCGCGATGATGTCACCTTGCTTCACCGCCTGCCCTCGGCGGACCAGGATAAACGGTTTGTAAAAGTCGGGGTCCCCTGGGTCCATCATGGGCTCGATACTGTAATGAAAATCAACCACCGCACCATCTTTGCGGGCAATCGCCAACGTCACACCGTAGCGACGATTGGCAATTTCTTTTCCCAGCCGTCGATTGAAGATGGGTCGCAATTTGAAATACTCGTCGATGCGTGACACGTAACCATCAGCTACCGCATAGATGGCGGGAAACTCCTCGACACGTTCAGCCGAGATGGGCTTATCTGGGATTTGAAAATAAACATGACCTCCCGTATGTGGGCGGACGGCGTTCGCACCGAGGTAAGGGTGCCCGGTCCGCACCTGTGCGAAATCGACAATAAAACGTGACGATTTCTGCTCGGAAAAAGATGTTATGTCAGGCAAACGTACCGCGGCCCCTTGGTTCGACTTGTTCCTCGCCTGGGGTGGTTCGGCCGGCGAACCCGCGCGCGTTGGCGCCGTCGACCAGAACACGCTCACGAGCAGCGCGGCGAGCAGCACCTCACGCGGTGCACCAGTTTGAGAAAGTGCACGCAACGACCGTGACCAGTGAGCAGGTTTTGAAAGTCGGGGCAAGCGTCGTGAGAACGGCATGTGGAGACCATCTTGAACAAAGGGGAAACGACAAATGCTACCACGGGACAAAAATCGTCGCAGTCGTCGGTGATTCCTGTCCGGTTGCAGTATGAGAACCTTAGCCGCCATTGGCAAATCGACGCTCTCCAGATCGCCTGGCACAGCGGGTTTCCGGCTGCTACCGCCGGATGGGAACAAGCGAATTCCGCCCTTGAAACGGATATTCTCTGCAGAGCAAACCAGTCTATAATAAGAGGCATTGCAAGCGGCCAGCGGACGGCGTCTGACAACCCTTGGGTTGCCACATCGAAATTGTCGCCCGCCATCGTCGCATGTGGCCACCGAAAATCACCTTTGCAACTTACAAGCATCGCCCCGCCTCCCTCGATCGAACAGCCTACTCTCGTGACCATTTCTCCCCGCTACGCTGCCGCGCTCACACTGGTGTCTCTGATATGCCTCACGTCCTCTGCGTTCGGCGTCGACTTTGTGCACGAAGTGATGCCGGTACTCAAGAAGCATTGTGGTGAATGCCACACGGGCCAACGCAAGGAGGGTGGTCTGACGATGAACAGTCGGGCGCAACTTCTGCGAGGCGGAGAAAATGGCGCTGCGGCGGTCCCTGGAAACGCGGCCAAGAGCCTGCTTATGCAACGGATCCGCGCAGCCGATGAAGACGTGAGGATGCCCCCCGAGGGACCTCGCTTGAGTGCCAAAGAAATGGCTGCGTTGAACGCTTGGATCCAAGCCGGCTTACCCTGGGAACCTGGAGTTTCCCTTGGCAACTCCGCCTGGGAACCTCCGCTGAAACCCCGCGAAGTGACCCTGCCACCAGCGCATGCCGGTCGCGAGCACCCGATTGATCGACTCCTGGATGCGGACTTGGCGCGGAATCAACAGCAGATTCCTGGCCCGATTTCGGACGCTGCGTTTCTCCGTCGAGTCTCTCTGGACGCCGTCGGTTTACTTCCCACGCCGGATGTCCTCCAAGCATTCCTCGCCGACCAGACAACGAACAAGCGTCAGCAGTTCATCGATCGCCTGTTGGCCGATGATGTGGCCTACGCGGACCATTGGTTGACCACCTGGAACGACCTGCTCCGCAACGACTATACGGGAACTGGCTTCATCACCCGCGGACGCACGCAGATCACCGGCTGGCTCTACAGTGCCTTGCGCGAGAACCAACCCTATGACCAGATGGTGCGAGCGCTTATCGCCCCCACGGAACCTTCGGCGGGCTTCATCAATGGCATCAAATGGCGGGGCGAAGTCAATGCCAGCCAAACTCGCGAGATCCAATTTGCCCAGAATATTTCTCAGGTGTTCCTGGGCATCAACATGAAGTGTGCCAGTTGTCACGACAGCTTCATTGACCGCTGGAAGCTGGCCGAGGCGTACAATCTGGCTGCGATCTATTCCGACCATCCCCTGGAACTGAATCGCTGTGACAAACCGACCGGGCAAATGGCCACTCCCAAATGGATCTTTCCTGAAATCGGAGACGTGGACCCACAAGCTTCCAAGGAGGTACGTCTGCAGCAGTTATCCAAGCTGATGACGCATCCACAGAACGGTCGTTTTACGCGAACCGTGGTCAACCGATTGTGGCATCGTCTGATGGGCCGGGGGATCGTACACCCGGTCGACGCCATGCACACGAAACCTTGGAATGAAGATCTGCTCGACTATCTGGCCGTCCGTTTTGCCAACGACGGGTACGACCTGCGCAAATTCATTCGTTTTGTGATGACCTCTCAGGCTTATCAGTCCCAAACGGCGATTTTGAAATCGGATCCGGGCGAGGACTATGTGTACGCCGGCCCGTTGGCCAAACGGATGACCGCAGAACAATTCCTCGATGCCATCTGGCAAATCACCGAGACCCATCCGACGAAGCCAACGGCGAACGTCGATCGCGCGCCTCGAGTGGTCGCCACCCCCGCTGCATCCCCAGGCCTACCGCAACTCCCTATCTCAGCCAAATGGATCTGGCACGATGGCCAAGGGAGCTCCAAGTGTGAACTCAAAACCAATTTCCAACTGCAGGAGGTCCCTCAGTTAGCCAGTGTCTTGGCAACCTGTGACAACGCGTTCACCATGAAGGTCAACGGGCAGACGGTGGCAACGTCAAAGAATTGGCAAACGCCTCTCCAATTCGAGATCACCAAGCATCTGGTGGTTGGAGATAATCAGTTGGAAGTGGCAGGTGAAATGTTCGGCGGCGCTGCCGGCTTCATTTGCCAAATCGTCATGGTGCAAGGAAAAACGCGGCAGGTGATCACCACGGACCGCAAGTGGCAAGTTCGCAAGCCGAAGGGGCAATGGCAACCTGCCCAAGAGCTCCACCCGCATGGTGGCGGTCCCTGGGGTGCCATCCTGAGCAGCAAGGCGGTCCAACGCGCGAATGGGCCAACTTCCGGGCCACCCGTTCGCGCCGCGCTGATGCAAAACGACTTCCTGATGCGCTCCCTCGGACGCCCTCATCGCGATCAAGTGGTCACCACACGGCCCGCGGAACTCACCACGCTGCAAGCCATCGACTTGGCCAATGGAGATATCCTGGCCAAATACCTTGCTCAAGGCTCTCAAAATGTGGTGGGCCAAAAACGCTCGGGCGAAGCACTGATCGATTGGCTCTACCGATTTGCCTTGTCACGGGCACCGACCGTTGAAGAACAAGCTGTGCTCACGGAAGTCGTGGGTGACGCGCAGCAGCCGATCGCTGTCGAAGACCTGTTATGGATGGTCTTCATGCAACCTGAATTCCAAATCATTCGTTGAGTATTGTTGATGACACCACAAGAACAACAAGCCCGTCGGCAATTCCTGCAACAACTGGGGGCCGCCTCTGTCGCCGCGATAGCCTGTGGGCAGACGCAGCGTTGGGCAACGGCAGAAGAGATCGCACAACCGACCGCCACAGCCGACAGTTGCATCTTGATCTGGCTGGCGGGCGGGATGGCAGCCCCCGACACGCTGGATCCCAAGCGTTACTTCCCTTTCGAAAAGGGCCTGGAAGTCGACAAGATCCTGAGCACGTTCCCAGCCATCGACACGGCCGTCGATCACATCAAGTTAACAGCAGGTTTTGAACGTCTGGCGAGTGTCATGGATCGCGGCACGCTGATTCGCTCGGCGGTGCAACCCGACCTCGGCCACATCCTTCATTCGCGTCACCAGTATCATTGGCATACCGGCTACGTCCCGCCGATCACCGTTGCCGCTCCCCACATTGGCGCCTGGATGGCCCGGGTCTTGGGCCCCAACAATCCGGTGATTCCCCCGTTCATCAACATTGGCCAACGCCTTGAAGGTGTGGGCGAGAAAGAAGAATTAAAAGCTTTCACAACCGCTGGATTCTTTGGCTCCGAATTTGGCCCGATGAACTTGCCATACCCCAAAGACGCGGTGCGATCCGTTCAACCTCCTCAAGGCATGGAGCCCGGACGCTTCAGCAACCGCTACCGGCACTACCGCCGCTTGATCGATCGCAATCCTCATCGCGACTGGATGAGCGACTATCAACAAGAGTCGATGTTACGGTCGATGGACGCAGCGCATCGGCTACTGCAATCGAAAGACAAACAAGCATTCGACCTGACGCGTGAGCCAAAAGAGTCGTTTGAGCATTATGACACGGGACGTTTCGGACGTGGTTGTTTATTAGCGCGTCGATTGGTCGAATCCGGTGCGCGTTTCGTGGAAGTCACAACCGAGTACATTCCGTTTATCCACTGGGACACACATGAGAACGGGCACACCACGGTCGATCGGTTGAAAAAAGAGATCGACCGCCCCATCTCGCAACTGATTCTCGACCTCGAGTCACGTGGCCTGCTGGATCGCACGCTGGTCGTGATTGCCAGCGAGTTCAGCCGCGACATGATGATCGAAGGGGTACCTGGCTCTTCGGCACGTGATCAGTCGCGAGCGCGGACCAAAACGCTCCAAGAGTCCAAACACTACGGACTGCACCGCCACTTCACCGGCGGTACCAGCGTGGCCATGTTTGGCGGCGGTGTCAAAAAGGGTTTCCTCTATGGGCGCACCGCCGACGAGCGTCCACTACTGGCTGTCGAGAACCCCGTGCCTGTGGAAAATCTGCATGCCACGATCTTCCAGGCGATGGGCATCAACGCGAAGACCGCCTATGAGGTGGAAAAGCGGCCGTTCTACATCACCAAAGACGGGCACGGAAAACCGGTCAACGACATCTTTGCCTGATCCGACGGACACCGCGAACATGTTGCCGGCGTTCAATGTGTCATTGCGTACGTCACGATATTGATGCCCATCGGGTAGGAATATTTCAAAGAGAATTCACGGAAATATTCTTCGTTCTCACCTTCACGTTCCCACCCGTCACCCAAGTCATTATTGTGACACAGCAGCGCGACGATGCGCCCTGCGTCATCCTGATAGGCCCAAAAGTGCGGTTTCAGATCGCCCCCGGTGGGACCGTGCGTGTATTCATAGCGGTAGCCATCGCTCCAAGTCTTGATGTCAACCACCTGCGGAAGTTCTTCCAGGTCATACACCAAATGAAAAATGGGGTGCGACAACGTCAACTCGACAGGCTTACGGTCGGGAAACACACCGCGCATTTCTGCGGAAACGTTACGCCACGATTCCGTCGCCCAAAAGTCATCCATCATCATGAACCCGCCGTTGAGTAAATAGCGCCGCAGCGCTGTTTTCTCCGCTCGACTGAGTACCATCGTTTGCACGCCAGCCATGTAAATGAACGGATGGTCAAACAGTGCCGGGTCCGTCAACCGCAGCACACGACCGTTCGGTGCCACTTGCAATGCCGTCAATTGCTGCAGACGTTGGGAAAAATTCCAATCGCCACTGGGGTAATCGTTATCCCAGCGATCCCACCAGCCAAAGGGTCCATAGGAATCGAATTCGATCCTCACAAAAGTAAACACATCATGCCGAAACTCCGGTTGGACCTGCCAGGTAGGAAAGTCGCTTCGCAATGGCATCGGCTCCGGTCGCCAGCGTGTTGCACGCGGAGGTTCCGCGCGTGGTTCTTCACGCACCGTTTCCGACGAGCTCTCGCCGAACTGAGCAACGACCAGCGCCGCGCAACAGACCGTGCCGCAAACGATCGACATCCGCAGGAGATTGCGCAAAGAAACCATGGCAAATCAAGCAAAGTGAAACAAACGGTGCAACAGCCACTCGCTGCCTATTACTGTAGTCAGCATTGACTCGCGATGAACAGCAGGCCAATACAAATCGTTACCGAAAAGGCCACCTGCACGCGTTGCTGAGTGGTTCGGCAGCCAGCGCGCCGGTACACGCCGCGACGTTGCAACTTGGGCAATACCTACCTCAGGGTCAGCATTTCCCGGGATCCAGGGCGACGCCTGTGCCATTCCCGCACTTTCATGCCTGCCGCAGCACAGACTCCACCGGCTAGGATATAATCGGGGCGCCCGCCAACTGCCGATCCACTCTCTGGAGCCTACCATGATCGCTGGTTTCGCCTCGCTGCCCCGCAGCATACGACCTGTTGGATATCGCCTACTGCTGATCTGGCTGGTGACTCTCCCGGCGGTTGGATATTCACAGGCTCCGCGCAGCATGACCCAAGCGGACGTCGAGCGTCTGTTTCAACAGGTATCGAACTGGGGCAGATGGGGAAAGGAAGATCAGCTGGGAACCTTGAACCTGATCACGGCGGCCAAACGGCAGCAGGCAGCCAAATTGGTCCGCGCGGGTATCAGTGTCTCGCTGGCGCGCACGGTCGAAGAAACGGTCACTCCGGACAACCCGTCGCCTTTTCAACAAACGATGCTGAAGACCGGTAATGAACCCGACAATCAATGGGCCGTCGACAACTACAGCGTGTCTTACCACGGCTTTGCACACACGCACATCGACTCCCTGTGTCATCTGATCTACAAGGGCAAGATGTATAACGGCTTTTCGGTGCAAGAGATCACCGAACGGGGAACGCAACAGTTAAGCATCCACAATTTGAAAGACGGAATCTTCACACGCGGGATTCTGATCGACATTCCGAGATTGCGTGGCGTGGCTTATCTCGAAGCGGGCGACGCCATTTATCCCGAAGAGCTGACCGCTTGGGAAAATCGCGCCGGGATCAAAGTCTCCAGTGGTGATGTCGTGTTTTTCCGCACCGGTCGCTGGGCCCGTCGAGCAGCCAAAGGCCCCTGGAGTGTTCAGGATGAAGGCGTGGCTGGTTTACATGCCTCGTGCGCAAAATGGATCCGTGAGCGGGACGTGGCGATGGTCGGCAGTGACGCGGCCATGGATGTGCTGCCGTCAGGTATTCCGGGCGTCACGCACCCCATTCATCTACTCACGTTGAATGCCATGGGTGTCCATATCTTTGACAACTGTGACCTGGAAGCGGTTGCCACNACATGCGCCCGGCTCAAACGCTGGGAGTTCCTACTGAACGCTGCTCCGATCCCTGTCCAAGGTGGCACGGGTTCACCGCTGAATCCCATCGCTACTTTCTAACACGACGGCGGCGCTCGGAGCGCCAAACCTCGTGAATCATTTCCTCTTCAGGTACAATCGAAATCATGAACATCCCATCTCGTTGGCGAGCGATACACCCTCACTGGCTGATCTGCACCGGCCTGTTCTATGCCTTCGCAGCAGGGAGCACGCCAGCGTGCTCCGCCGCACCACCGACGGTCAAGGTGGGTGTCGCCCGAGTGGATGTCACACCGCGCACCCCCGTCGTACTTGCTGGATACGGTGGCCGCACCACCGAACACGAGGGGATCGACACACCGCTCTGGGCACGTGCGATGGTCATTGGGGATACGGACCCTGTGGCGATCGTCGTCCTGGACAACTGTGGTATCACCGATGCTTTGCGAAACCAGTTGGCAACTCGCCTGGCATCTCGCGGCATCCCTAAATCGCATCTGGTCGTCGCTGCCACACACACGCACAATGCCCCCTCACTGGAAGGCTATGCAGCGATCGTGTGGGCGGGCCGGACCAATGAACTGCAGGATGCGCACGTGCGCCAGTACACGGCGTACGCTTTGGACCAAATGGAATCCGCCGTCATGCAGGCGCACGCGTCGCGGATACCGATGTCGTTATCCTGGATGCGCGGGCGCGTGACCTTTGGCGGCAATCGTCGTGTGCTGCGGCAGGGGAACTGGGCCGGGTTCGGATTCCAAAGAAGCGGACCGGTCGACCATAGCTTGCCAGTCCTGGTGGCGCGCGACCTGCAGGGCAAGGTGCGTGGCGTTTGGGCTAACTACGCCTGCCACTGCACAACGGTCGGCGCGCGGAACCGCGTGGGAGGTGACTGGGCCGGTTTCGCCAATCGTGAAATCGAAACGGCCTTCCCGCAAGCGGTCTCGCTGATGACCATTGGCTGTGGCGCCGACGTGGGCCCGCAACCGTCTGGCAGTCTGCAGGTAGCCGAACAACACGGACAATCCATTGCGCAAGAAGTTCGCCGCCTGCTCATGGATCCCGGGCAACCCCTGACTGGTCCGCCTCAAGTCACGGAGCGACGGATCGCCTTACCGCTGGCTAACCCGCAAACACCGGAATACTGGGAACAGCAACTGGGCAGCGGCGGCTTTCAAGGTGCATTGGCCCGCGCGGTTGTCGAGAAAATCAAGCAGACCGGCGCGGTTCCGAGCACCGTGGACTACCCATTAGCGATGTGGAAATTCGACGACGATCTGGCGGTTGTGTTCCTGGCCGGAGAAGTGGTCGTGGATTACGCCGTCCGGCTCAATCGGGAGTTAGACTGGCGACGCCTCTGGATCACGGCCTGGGCCAATGCGATGCCTGGCTACATCCCCTCGCGTCGTGTTTTGGAAGAAGGCGGATACGAAGCCGATTTCTCGCAAATTTATTATGCTCAACCGAGCCGTTACGCACCGACCGTCGAGGACCAGCTGGTGCGGGAAGTCGTCGATATGGCAGGCCCATCTTTTCTTCCCGCCAAAGACCAACCGCCAGCTCCATTTCACACCTTGCCGAGCAACGAGGCCTTGACCAAAAAACGTCTTGCCGCTTGGGCCCAGGCTGAAAAGCCGCCGGCCGAGCAAGCAATTTTCGAACGCGTCCTGCAGCTTATTGACACCTCGCAACCCGCATTCGATGGCAAGACGGTTCAAGGTGGCGAAGACACCGAATGGCACAACTACTCCGGAGACTTTGGCCCACGCCAATTCATTCGGCAGACGCAAGCAGGCCATGAAATTCGCTGGAAAACGCCCGCAACCGCAAAACAGAATGGTCCGCTCACGCTGTGCTTTCTGGGGGGCTTGGGCTGGGAAAGTGAACCGCAGACCGAGGGCTTTGGACTGTCCATCGACGGCCAAGAGACCCTCCGTTTTGATGTCACACGACAAGCCACCCGCTGGTCGACACCTGACGGAACAGTCGAACTGCTGTATCTGCCCACCTGGAAATCAGACGTCGACTCTGCCGGCTACTTCTTTCTCACGTTGCCCGCCGCGCGCCGGTCAGCCGACCAACCCATCGCACTCGCCGTACGCTCGCTGAGCGGCAACTCGAAACGCTGGTTTGCTATCGACCTGGAACCCAAGCTGGCTGCTAAAATCAAGTTATTACGTGACCTCTTAAAAAACAACTAAGTCGTAGCATCACCAGCACGTATTGGCTGGTCACCCCGGACAGAAATCCCGCTCACTCACCTCGCCGCCACCTTACGGTCTCCTGCCGGACGACCCGGCATGGCAACACACCTTTTCCACAGAACACAGACAGTTATGCGCACCGGCATCTGGCTTGTCACAGCCATTCTCCTCAGCAGCCCGCAACTCGCAGAAGCCAACGACTTCACCGCGGCGACCACGGTATTGAAGACGCGCTGCCTGCACTGTCACGATGCGGAACAGCGGAGTGGAGACGTGGATCTGAGCGGACTGCTCCAGGCGAATTCCGCTCAAGACGGAAGTGACTTGTGGACCCGTATCGAACGGGTTGTCACACGTGGTCAGATGCCACCGGCCACGGAACCACCGCTGCCTGCCGACGAGAAGGCACAGGTCCGACAGCATTACCGCTCTGCTTTTATCTTGCGCGATGGCCACGAGCACATCGGCGTGACCCCTCTACGACGCCTGACACGTTACGAACTGGAGAATACTCTGGAGGATCTCCTGCAGGTGCAGCTCAAACAACCTTACGCCTTCAGCTCACAAAGCGCAGGCTTGCAACCGTCCACCATCGAGCAACTCTATCCGGCCGATCCGCTGGGGGCATCGGGGTTTGACAATGACGCCGAGCAACTTCACAACGTGAAAGTCTCGCTGGTCAAATACATTGCGTGCGTCGACTTCGCTTTACGGATGTTCGATCAGAACCCCCAAGCGCGCACCGCGCTGTTGGGGTTTTCCGACAAGCAGACACCGGTCACCGCTGCACAAGCCNAGGCGATCTTAGCGCGTTTCTGGGAGCGGGCAACGCGCGGCGCGGGGACCCCAGACGATTTACAGCCGATCCTCAAGGCGTGGCAAACATCCGCCCACAACACGACACCCTACCAAGCCCTCTTGCACGCCATGAAACTGGCATTGCTATCACCGTCCTTCGTCTATCGTCTGGAAGCGACTCAGGACAGCGCCGAGCCGTATCCGGTCCGACAGCGAGAATTGGCAGTCCGCCTCGCCTACTTTTTGTGGTCGAGCATGCCGGACTCGGAGTTAGTCCAGGCAGCAGCGGAGGGCACGCTCGCGACAGAGGAAGGTCTACGCCAACAAATTGCCCGCATGTTGAATTCGCCCAAACGCATCGCACTGTCAGAAAACTTTGCTGGACAATGGCTGGGCTTTGACGAACTGAGACGCAACAAGGTTTTTTATCAAGGCGAGAGTTGGACACGTGGAGTCTACGATGAGTTACTGTTTGGCTTTGACGAGCTGATCAAATCGGACCGCAGCGTCCTGGAATTAGTGAACGCCGACTGGGCCTACCTGCGTCAAGAAAAATCACGCAGCCAGGGTGCCAAACGCCATCAACACGAAATGGTGTATGCCGACATCTTTGCGGCACGGCGTTCACGGTCCGGGCTGAAAGTCGAGCGGTTTTACAACCCGCCGCAACTGTATCGACTGACAAGCGAGCGTCAGGGTGGTCTGCTGACGGCAGCCGGAATCATGCGTCTCACCTCCGCACCCACGCGCACTAATCCGATTCGACGCGGCGTCTGGATCCTCGAACAAATCATCGGCGAGGAAATGCATCCGCCGGAAACCATCCCGCCACTCGCTGAAGCGAAAAAGAAACTTTCAGCGGAGCAAGCGACGAGCCCCCGCGCGATTCTGCAAGTCCATACCGCACAGGATTCTTGTCGCACCTGTCATCAGCACATCGATCCGCTCGGCCTGGGATTGGAAAATTTCGCTCCGAATGGCGACTGGCGTACCACCTACGCCGACAAAACGCCGATTGTATCTCAAGGCACCCTGCCCAACGGACGCGAGTTCGAATCCCCTCAAGAGTTAAAACAGGCACTCCTCAGCCATTATCAAGATCGCATTGTCGACAACATGATTCGCAAACTGCTGGCGTATGCGATCGGCAGGAAGCTCGAACCCTATGACCGGGTAACGATCGACAACATTCACGCCACCCTGGCCAAGCACGACTACCGCATGGGTGTGTTGATTGAACAAATTATTTTCAGCAAGCAGTTTCGCTGCAGACAGGACAGTCGATGAGTCACACACAACCTATTTCTCGTCGCACGCTGCTGAGAGGCGTGGGCGTGTCAATGTCTCTGCCGCTGCTGGAAATCATGTCCCCGGCCATCGCGCGTAGCAGCGAGTCTGCCGAGCGTGCGAAGCATTTGCGCTGCTGCGTGCTCTACAAAGGCTGTGGCGTGAATCCGTCGTCATGGGACATTGTCGGCGGCAGCGAGCACAACTTCCGACTCTCCAAACTGCTGAAACCGCTGCAAGCTCACCAGCGCGACATCACCGTGCTCAGCGGCATCGACAGTGACCACCGCGCCAATGGCACGCATATCTCTGCCACCCTGGCTTTCATGACCGGCGACGTTAAGAAGTCAAATTTCCAACAGGCACAGTCGTTCGATCAAGTCATTGCAGAACAGGTAGGCCAGCAAACACCCATCAAATCACTGGTCCTGCGCGGCGACCCTTACATCGACAAGAACGATTCCAGCGAGAACTTTCTCTCCTACGGCAAAGATGGGAATCCGCTGCCCGTCGCCGCGGATCCTGAAGTGGTCTTCAACACGCTCTTCCGGGGATTCAATAACGCTGCCTACCGCGCCGAGACCAAGAGCATTCTGGACGAAATCAAAGAAAGCTATCAGGCGGTGGCGAGAAAAGCGAGTCGGAATGACCGCCGCACGCTGGAGCAATATCTGGAATCCGTCCGTGACGTCGAGAAAGAGATTGCACAGTTCTCCAGCAACGACGCCGAGGACCGGCAACGCCGGATCGCGGGGATTCAACCGATCACCGCAGCGCGGCATCTAGGCGAACGCGTCAAAGCCATGCTGGACCTGATTGCCATCGCTTTCTGGACCAATACCACGCGCGTCGCCTCCTTGATGATGGCACACACGGAGAGTCGCGGAATCTATGACTTCATTGGGATCAACGAAGAGTTTCACTACCTATCCCATTTCGTCCGCAATCGCCAAGTCATCCCGCATTTTGACCGCATCAACCAATGGCATGCGAGCCAGTTCGCCTATTTTCTGGAACGGCTGAAATCGTTTCGTGACGGCGAGGGCACGCTGTTCGACCATTCGATCGTGCTCTTTGGCTCGGGCCTGAAGCACGGTGACTACCACTCCGTTGCCGATTTACCGCTCGTGCTTTCCGGCGGTGGGGCTGGCCAGATCAAACTGGGACGTTACGTGCGTTATCAACACGCGCCCAATGGAAACTTACTGCTCAAACTGATGCACTTGATGGGGGTTTCTCGCGAGCAATTCGGCAATTCGACCGAACCGCTCGCCGGGATTACCGAAACCGGCACCTTTCGCCCCGATGTGGTCGACGACGGCAAATGGAAAATCCAGAGTGTGAATGACAAGGAGCTGGTCGTCCGTGGACTGCTGCGTGTGCAGGTCACAGCTGATGACCCGAATCTTTATCTGATTCAATTGTCTGACGGATCACACGTCGAGATCCGCTCTAACTTTGGTAACATTAATGGTAACCGCATGGACCTCCATGTCGGATCGGTGATGACGCTGACCGGTACCTATCGGGAAGCGGATAACCAACGGATCATCACTCAAGTCAATCGCTATCAGCTTGAGCCATAACCTGCACACTGGAAACCCAAGCAGTCGCTCCCGTGCTAAGACGCAAACTCAGCGGTGAAGAGAAACCTATGCAGCCAGACCTGATTTGGTTGGCTCCGGTGTTCCTGCTCACTTGCGTGCTGACGCTTCCTGCCGACGAGCTTCCTACCGAGAAAACGCCCTCCGCTCAGGAGATCACTCATTTCGAGAAGCAAATCCGGCCGCTTCTGGCGAAACGGTGCTACGCTTGTCACTCGCAACGCGCTGGCAAGCGTGAAGGGGGCTTGGCCTTAGACAGACGCTCCGGCTGGATCAACGGTGGCGATCGCGGGCCGGCCGTCGTCCCCGGCAAACCGAACCAAAGCTTATTGATCCAGGCGATCCAGTATGAGCATGCGGATCTCCAGATGCCTCCCAGCGGAAAGCTCGCAGAGACCGAGATTGACAAACTTGAGCGGTGGGTCCAGCGCGGCGCTCCAGCTCCGCAGGATTCCGAGTCCCCAAGCGGGGGCGAGCTACAGCACCCTCCATCCGACCCCGTCGCCGGTCGTACGCACTGGGCGTTTCAACCGCTCCGCGATTCGCCGTTGCCGACTCCTTCGAAGCCAGACTGGGCGCTGTCCCCCTACGATCCTTTCTTGTTGAGCCAACTGGAGCAACACGATCTAGCGCCGACTCCCGACGCAGAGCGTGACATCCTGATTCGTCGCTTATCGTTTCAGCTGCTGGGGCTCCCACCTGACACTTCACTGGTCGAATCATTTCGCGAGGATGCACGCCCCGACGCCTGGGAACGGGTGGTTGACCGCCTGCTGAGTTCACCCCACTTCGGCGAACGCTGGGGACGACACTGGCTCGACCTGGCCCGCTATGCGGATTCCAATGGTCTCGACGAGAATTTTCTCTTCCGCGAAGCTTGGCGTTACCGCAATTGGGTCATTGACGCAGTCAACCAGGACCTGACTTTCGACCACTTTCTGCTGCAGCAGGTCGCCGGAGATCTGCTGCCACATACGACGACCGAACAGCATGATCGCCAGCGCATCGCGGCAGGGTTCCTGGTTATCGGCCCCAAAGTCTTGCTGGGCAACAGCCCCGACGAACGCCGCATGGATGTCGCCGACGAACAGATCGACACTCTGGGACGAACGGTACTGGGCCAAACCCTCGGCTGCGCCCGTTGCCATGATCACAAGTTTGATCCGATCCCGACGGCAGATTACTACGCGTTGGCGGGTATCTTTACGTCGACGCAGGTGATGGAACGTCGTTACATGCTAGGGCAGCAACGGTTGATGGAGCAACTGATTGGGATTGGCCCCGAGGGCGAGCAAGCGGACGCGAACTATGAGACTTTCTGGCGTGAGCGGCCCCAGCGCGATGAACGCGTCAAACAAGCCAAGGCGGCGTTGGACTTGCTGGTGAAAGGTGACCTGCAAGCCTTCGGCGACTTCGCCAAACAGCATGCCAACGTCATCGCCGAGGCCGCGCGCGACGAAGGGCAAGCGATGGAGGCTCGAGTTGCCGCGCAACAAGCGCGTCTCAAAGCACTTCAATCCCAGGCGCAGCCGCCCTCGATTCCCCCTCGCGCCATGATTCCGATCGACGTCGACAAACCAGCGGACGAATCGATTCGACTGTCAGGCCAGTTTGATCGTTCTGGCCAAAAGGTTCCTCGCGGATTCCTCCAAGTCATCAGCGACTCGGCGACTGGCATTCCCCCCGAGGCAAGTGGTCGGTTGCAGCTGGGCCGCTGGCTCACCGACACGCATCACGGCGCAGGAAATCTGGCCGCCCGGGTGCAAGCCAATCGCATCTGGCAGCACCTCATGGGTCGAGGCATCGTCCGCACAGTCGACAATTTTGGTCGCACCGGGGAACCGCCTTCACATCCCGAGTTGTTGGACTATCTGGCTGCAGATTTGATCCGCGCAGACTGGTCACTGAAACAGATGATCCGACGCATTGTCCACAGCCGAGCCTATCAGATGAGCAGCGCCCACCGCGCGCGCGCCCAGGCACGCGACCCGGACAATCGACTTTGGTGGCGAGCTCATCGAATCCGACTGGAACCCGAAGCGTTACGCGACGCGATGCTGATGACCGCAGATGCGCTCGACCTGCGGCCGATGGAGTCCAGCGTCTGGTACTTGGGTGACCAGGCGACCGCGGTCGGCGACAACAAAAATCGGCGACGCACCAATTTCCCTTGTCGCAGTGTTTACCTGCCGGTGATCCGCAATGATCTACCGGAGCTGTTTGACGTTTTCGACTTTGCCAATCCGCACGCAACCACCGGGCTGCGGCCCGACACCATGGTCGCCCCTCAAGGCCTGTTCCTGCTCAACGACGAGTCGGTGATGCAAGCGGCCCGGCAAACCGCACAGCACGTTCTGGCCTCAGAAACGACCGACGAACAACGCTTGAATTACCTGTTCGCACGGATGTACAACCAACCTTGCTCTGCTGCCGATCAGCAGCAGCTTCTGGCGTTCCTGCGGGACATCGCAGGCCAAGCGAAGACATCTGACAACCCCGATCCTCAGCTCACCGCCTGGTCACTCGTTTGCCAGGCCTTGTTTGCTGCCAGCCGGTTCCAAATCCTGGACTAACCTATGCGTTGCAACCAATTCCAACCGACACTCAGTCGCCGCGACATGCTTCGTACCAGCGGCTGCGGCATTGCCAGTGTGGCCCTGGCCGCCATCGCCGGGCAACAAAGTCTGGCAGCCGCAGGCAACGTCCAAGGGATCCATCACGCGCCGCGGGCCAAACGGATCATTTTTCTTTTCATGTGGGGTGGCCCCAGTCACGTTGACACCTTTGACCCCAAACCGCGTCTCGCCCAAGAAGATGGTAAACCGTTGGCCGGCAAGTCGGTCGGCAGTGATCGCCAACAGTTGGGTCAAGTTCTGGCTTCACCCTTTCGCTTCGCTCAACATGGAGAAGGTGGTGTCTGGCTCAGCGAGTTGTTCCCACATCTGGCAAAACAGGCCGATCGTCTTTGCATCGTCCGCTCGATGCATACCGAAGGGCAAGCCCATGGTGAAGCGCTCCTCCGACTGCACACCGGGCAAGCCAATCTGGTACGTCCCAGCGTCGGGGCCTGGGTCAGCTATGGCCTCGGTAGTGACAATGAAAATCTGCCCGCGTTTGTCACCGTTTCGCCACCGCGAGGTCACGGCGGAGTGCAGAACTATGGCAGTTCCTTCCTGCCCGCACGCCACCAAGGGACAGCGATTGGCTCGGCCGAAACCCCCATCGCGCAAGCCAGCATTCCGAATCTGGTCAACCAGCAAGTCCCACCCGCCACTCAACTCAAACAACTGCAACTGATCCAGGCACTCAATCGTCGACACTTACACGACAATCAGGTAGACAAGCGGATTGAAGGGCTGATCGCCAATTATGAACTAGCCTTTCGGATGCAATCGACCATCCCTGACATCATGGACCTGGGCACCGAAACCCAGGATACGCTCGACCTGTATGGAGTTGACCAAAAGCCGACCGACAACTTCGCGCGGCAATGCCTGCTGGCACGCAAACTTGCGGAACGCGGGGTGCGGTACATCCAAGTTTCCACGAACTACACGTGGGATCATCACCAGAAGGTGCAAGAGGGAAGCATCACCGAATCGGCAAAAGTCGATCGCCCGATCGCCGGACTTCTGGCTGACCTCGCGCGGCGCGGCCTCCTGGAAGATACCTTGGTTGTTTGGGGCGCCGAATTCGGACGCACACCGACGGCAGAAAACGGCCACGGCAGAAACCATCACCCTCAGGGGTTCACCATGTGGATGGCAGGCGGTGGCGTCCGCGGTGGATTCACTTACGGTGCGACCGACGACTTCGGCTACGCACCGGTCGAAAACCACGTCCACATGCATGATCTGCACGCCACCTTACTCCATGCGTTGGGCCTCGATCACCAGCGTCTGACCTATCGCCATGCCGGCCGAGACTTCCGCCTTACCGACGTCTTCGGCAACGTCGCGCACGGCATCTTCGGCTAGAGCATCTTCAGCCAGGGCATCGACAAGGTCAGGGTGGCGACACGCCACCGGCAGTGCCACATGCGATGAACCGCCCAGCGTTGCAGTGCCATCGACCGCCCGCGTGCAGGGGGCCAAAAACTGGAACGGTCGCTGGAGGGACGTTGGCCTTGTCGAGTCGGGCGACCACGCGAGCCGTCGTATCAGGTCCGCACCACGGTTCCGCCACCCGCCCGCAATTTGGACAGATTCTCAGTAACTTTCCTCAATCGCTGAATAGCCCACAAACGCAATACCGGATCGACCACGGTTGCGTCTTCTGACGCGACGACAATCGGTGGGTCCCCCGCCTTAGAATCAGCCTTCGTCGGATACTTGGCGTAAAACTGCGTCAAGCTTTCGACGATCTGTTCGCGCAACCCTTCACGCTCATCCAACAATTCAGGCGTGATTTGATCGCCTCCCTCAATATCCAAATCCAATCCCAGGATTGCCAGGGCCACGGTCAGTTCACGTTCGAGTGCCTCGCGAAACGGATCGTCTTCATGTCGAATAAATTCGCCATCCCAGCCCCCTTTGTCGTCAGCCAACTGTCGAAACTGCAACTCTTCATCGAACTTCGGGTTGTCGCATTGAACCCTGAATTTCCCCCCGGACGAGATGGTCCCGCTTTCGGGTCGGGACGGGTAGAAAGCCTGGCAGGTCACAGTCACCTCCGCCGTCGGCGATGTCAACACGCGCTCGAAGCGATACGTTGTCCGCGCGGAATACGCATCCGCCATCGTGCTTGAATCACCTTCTCTGAGCGTCACTCCGGTATGGGAACCACCCACACGCGCCATGAGATCTTTTTCTGGTCCACGATACTTGTCCGACGTGGCTGCCGAATTACCACTGGGCCCAAGCAGCATATAGCCGCAATACCCTGCGACCAACAAACCGCCGCAGGCAATGACCACGACAACAACTCGAACAGCCTTTCCTCGCTTAACCAACACGCTTCCACTCCTAAGCTGAGTGACGTAATAATTTGAAAACACACCAACCGCCGACGACCAGGATGACTGCGGGAACCAGCAGTACGGCCACCCCGCCCCAAGTCAGACTGCGTTGCCAGGACACAGAGGGCCCACCAACGCGATCTTGCACGCCCAACCCGGTTTGCTCGTCTATCGGACTGGTCAAAAACCGTTGCCTGAACGCTTCATCCACATCTGCGCCTTGCTCGACCCAGAGTGCCTCGGCGGATTCTACTTGACGATACCAATCGTCCGCTTCTTGCCGTTCGCTGTCAAACGTGGCCTCCAAGGTTTCCAAGGACAATTCCTGGGTCGTTCCGGGCTGCGTCGTCTGCATTTCCAGAGCACTCATGGCGCGTTTCCGGTAGGCCTGTCGCGTGGCGTCCTCCGGAACCTGCTTCGCCGCTTGCAAAAAAGCACGCGCCGCCAAACGCTTATTATCTTGTTGAAAATCGCCTACCATCAGATCGCCGAGGCATTCCAGCAGGACGGGAGAATCATGATTCCCGAACCGCATCATTCCCAAGACACCCTTGGTCGCGCGCGCCAGTTCTGCCTGCTTGGCTTGACGACTNACGTCTTCCCCAGGCAACTGCTGATCGAGCACGAATTTGGCAAACCCTCGCACCTCGAACCGATGATCTTCTCCCTCTAAAGGTAGAATAACTTTGCCGTTCTGGCGTTTTTCCAGCACGTACTGCACCACCAGTCGCTGATAGATTTCACGACCGAAATGGGCATCGGGATTGATCTCAATTGCCTTGTCAATGAACTGAATTCCCTCTTCGAGATTGCCCGCATGAATATGAAACGTCCCCAGGTTTGCGTAGGTCTCATACAACCCCGGCTGCCTGTCTTCTTTTTCGAGAATGGTCGCAATCGCTTGGTCATGCTCTCCGAGTTTGTCGTACGCCACCGCCAGATCGTCATAGAGTGTCAGATCGTCCGGATTGTCGGCCAGCCTCTGCTGACGATCTTCTAAACGCCAGCGGTAGTATGCCGGCGAATGCCGAGCGAACTTGCCGGTAATCAAAGCCAACGCGCCGGGAAACCGCGACCGCTCGATATGCAACGTGTCGTAATCCCACAAGCAAGCGAACCCAGGCGTCGCCAGCGCCAGGCACACCACCCCAAGTACGTTGACACGCAGTATGCTGACCTTCGACAAACTCATGAATGCTTTCTTTCGAAAAAAATCACGAACCGACAGCTCCAACAGTCACCCAATGCATGCGGCACCCGCAGTGGACTCATGCTGTTGTGCTACGCTTCGGGAGGTAACTCCGCTGCAAGATGCTCGGCGATCCTGGCAAACTTGTCTGCGTCGGGAATATTCAACTCGCCAATGGTTCGATGACACTGCATCACGTGTCGCCCCAACGTTCTGGCGTCCGTCCACATGATTTCCACCTCGTCCCAGCTGTTGGTATCTGCGGCGTGTGCGTTGTCAAAGATCAAAAACCGTTGCAACTGACTCGACGCAAACAGCTGAACTTGCTTTTGCTCTGTAGCGACAATGACAAACCGTTTTCCGGGAGGAGTATGATATTGTCGNNAAAGTCGCACAAGGCACCCGAGAAATGTGCTGTCCAAATACGAACACCTGGTCAGATCNACAACGACCTGGCGACTGTGTTGCTGAAAGAACTCCTCGACGATCTCGTGAAAACACGCGCTGTGGGTGTAGGTACCTTTCCCAATCAGCCGTATCCAGTTGACGCCTTGAACCTGACCGATCTGAATCGAATCCCTATCCTTCATCGCGGCCCTCCGTTGACTTGCCTTTTCGTTGTAGCATTGCCACTCTGAATCGGCAAACAAAAAAGGGCGACGGGGGATAGCCGCTGCCAGACCGGGCGTTGAAAACGACACGCCCAGGGGTCCGTTTCGAACCATGCGCTCAGGATGCGTTCAGTGGTCTTTGGCTGGCAGCTGTCTTCTGCGGATAAACGACCGCGTGCGCAGCGGGAGGATGCGGTCGGGATCAGGCAGCATTGTCCGGCGCCGTACACAGCTCCAANACGTGCCCGTCCGGATCGGTGACATAGATCTGGAACGCACCGTCGGGCCGCGTCCGCCTGGGTTCATAGGGAATCTGCTTGGCTTGCAAATGCGCTTCCCAGGCGTCCATGTCATCAATCATCAGGGCCCAATGATTCCCACGAGAGTGAGCCCCGGTCGTGGCTTCCTGCCGTTCTCCGATGAGATGCAGCTCCTGGTCGACGCCCAGCAGGAACCAGGCTCCCGGAAAATTGAAGGCGGGACGCGCCATCGGCTGGAGTTGGATGATGTCGGTATAAAAGGCCGAACTGACCTCAACGTCTGCAACATGCAGCGCGACATGGTTAAGTTGCGTCGTTTTCATGGTTCCAAGCTCAGGATGCGAAAGCACGGGCGGTGACCGGCCGGACACTCCGGCGTGTCGTGGATGATACAAGAAATCGCGGATAGGTGATAGCAACACCCCCAAGTGGCAATCTTCCGGCCGCGTCTCTCGATTGCGTAATTTCGCCAGTTGCGCAATAATGCTGCGACTTAAAAGACAAGCGTTCGAGGATCCGGGATGACGCAACGAGGTTTGATTCGAGAAGTATCTTGGCGCGAGCTATTTCCATGGCTCGTGATCTTTCGATCGTTTCGCCTGTCGATCAGTGCTTCGATCCTCCTGTTGGCAACCGCTGCCACACTGTTAACACNGATCGGCTGGGAAGTCGGCAGCTTGTTTCTGACCGAGGAGGAATCCCAGACTGTCCTCGACGCCACGCCCCCGGGAGTTCGCTCGGCATTTTCCACTGCCGCCACGCCACAGGAGACGGTCGCTGCTCCGCGTCTCACCGATTTACTGGCAAGTCGCCTGACGTCGACGGTGGCGCGTATGGAAGGTGTGTATTACGGGCTCAGCGCTCCGTTTCGCGCGCTGTTTCGCACCGACCTGTCCATCACCCAATTTGCTTATTATCTCAGCGGAGGACTCTGGACGCTCTTGGTTTGGGCGTTGTTTGGCGGCGTCATCACGCGTATTGCCGTCATGCGTCTGGGGCGTGAAGAAAACGTCTCTCTGAAATCAGCCTTCCAACTCACGCTCAAGCGTTACCGTTCCTTCATCAGCGCTCCGTTGGGCCTGCTGTTCCTGATCGCCTTTCTGGCCTTGTTGATGACTCCCGTCGGTTTATTGATGCAACTCGATTTCGGCGTCGTGATCGTGGGCATTCTCTGGTGTTTCGTTTTGGCCATGGGCGCGTTATTGACCTTGATCTTCTTCGGCCTGCTGTTTGGTTGGCCGCTCATGTGGCCGACGATCAGTGCCGAGGTTCAGGGCGATGCCTTCGAGGCGGTCCAACGCAGTTTCTCTTACACGTTCGAACGTCCAGCACATTATCTTTTTTACGCCTTCGTCGCCGCAGTCACCGGCGGTTTGGGCTGGCTGGCGGTCGATCTGCTGTGCGATTCGGTGATCGCTGCCAGTCATTGGTCGGTGAGTT
>NZVR01000162.1 GCA_002701545.1 Blastopirellula sp.
CGTTCTTGACTACGACCGACAACTGCCACCCGGGCTCCATTGGCAGCCAGGGCATCCGCCATCGCGCCGCCCAGAACTCCCGTGCCACCGACGACGACGGCGGTAGCGTTTTCAAGATCGAATAATGAATTTGACATAGTTTACATCCCCGCTGCGAGCGCTTCTAAGTGGCGACTAAAGTGATCGGCAAGTACTTCGGTGTAGGTATCCGGATGAGATTCGAGCACGGAGCGGACGGCGGGTCCGAGTTCCGGATCGGTCAGGGTCGAGCCGAAGGTGCAGTGCAGAATCTGACAACCAGGCTCGGTGAAGCCGACACCTTGCGGCACGTCGGCCCAGCATTCCAGATAGACCTGTTCCAGCCGTTGGGCATCCAATCCGTCATCGGTCGGGACCGCCTCGTTGGTCGCCGAGACGTGATAGGTCGCTTTGTCGACGTCGTACCTGCCTCGTCCGAATTGAATGATTTGACGGAAGAGTGCTTCGTCGTGTCGTGCCACCACGCGCAATGCTTCGAGATAGCTCGTGCCGGCGGTTTTGACGTGAAAGCGTCCTTTGGTGGCTCGTGCCAAAGCTGCATACATCGACAGTTTGTCGGACCCGGAGTGCAGGCTCAACTTGTAAGGGCCGATCAATTCAGCGATCGCCGCATGGTCATTCAACGAGGCCTCCAGTGCGTCGACATCGCCTTTGTAGTCGACACCCTTTTCCAGCTCGCCGATAAAACGAGGAGCCAAGCTGACCAGTTTCATGCCGCCTTGGATACATTGGTCGGCAATGATGTAGTGTTCGGCCAGTGTCGTGGGCTGGTCGGTTTCGTCGACGGACAGTTCGATTTCGTAGTCGGCACCCTTGGCTTCATGAACGGATTTAATGTGATCCCCGAGGGCCAAGGCGCGTTGAATGGCCGGGCCGTATTTAACCGCCGCTCGCATGCAAGCCTGTTCCGACAACTCGATGGCCGTTCCGGTCGGCAGCGAGACCGACTTGCCTAGATAGCCTTCGTACCACGGAGTCTGCTCACGGACGGTGGCGAATTTGTCGCGCAACGTTGCTTCATCGTAGTCGTCCGCTTGCTGGTCCACATCGTCCGAGGGGTCGATGGTAAAGAAGGTAAAGCCCGCGTCGACGGTGACATCGACATCGGCGGGGGTTTTCAAGTGGTCGGCGTCGGCACCGATCCGGCCATCCCATCCCGCCGCTTGTGCTCCTTGCAACGCGTCGTCCATGACCTGCTGCGCGGTCCGTTGCGTCCGTGTCATTTCGCGGATGGATTGCTGGGGGAAAATCGGTTCGATGCCGTTTCCAGACCGTTTCATGGCGGCGACATGACCGGGCGTTGCCAGGCCAATCCGATCTCCAAACCCAAAACTGGGAGCGAGTCCCAGTGTCTCGCACCGTGGTTGATCACTCATAATCGATTGTCTTTCTGCTTCCTAAAGAACTGTTGGAATGCCGCGATGGCCGGGGCCGTCGCGCTGCGTGTCAGAATGTTTTCAGTATCCCGTTAGGTGACTTCAATGACTGCCTTGATGACACCGGATTCGGGGCGGGTGAACGTTTCGAATTCGCCAATCACATCCTCAAATGAAGTGCGGTGGGTAATCCAGGGATTGGTATCGATCGTACCGTCTTCGATCAGGCTGATGATCCGCGTGAAGTCGCCGGGGACTGCGTTTCGCGAACCTTTGATCGTCATTTCCGGTTTATGCAGTGCCGGGTGGGGAAAGCTGATTTCGGCGGTGGTGATGCCAACGTAGACCAGGCTGCCGGTCTGCGCGACATACTGCAGCGCCGCCGACATCGAACCGACATGCCCGGTGGCGTCGGTCACGATCGCGTATTTATCACCGCCGGTGATTTCACGCATCTGGTCTAATTCACTGCCGTCCCCACGGAACTGAATCGTATGAGGGACGCCGTAGGTTTCGCGGCAAAAATCCAACCGCGATTCCACCATATCCATGACCGTAATTGTCGCTCCTGTCAGACGGGTGAATTCAAGTGTNGCTAAACCGATCGGGCCGGCACCAATAATCAGCACATGNTCGCCCTCTTGCGGTGCTCCACGGTCACACGCGTGGCAGCCGATCCCGAGCGTCTCGACCAGCGCGAGCTGTTCGAACGACAGTTTTTCGGAACGATGCAGCTTGTCGGCACGAATCAAGAACTGTTCGCAAAGCCCACCGTCGATCATGACTCCGATGACCTCCAGCGAATCACAGCAATTGGGGCTCCCTTTGCGGCAGGCATAGCAGGTGCCACAGTTCATGTAGGGCTCGACGCTACAGCGATCGCCCGCCTTGACATTACTGACTCCATCTCCGACTTCCAGCACCTCGACACCCAGTTCATGTCCCGGAATGCGCGGGTAGCTGAAGAAGGGCATTTTGCCCAGATAGCCGCTGTAGTCGGTACCACAGATGCCCATCCGATGGGTGCGTACCAATGCCTGGCCCGGGCCGGGTTTACCGGGTTCGGCGATATCCACGTGTTCAAAACGCTTGGGCTCTTGTAGCTGGATGGCTTTCATGGGCTGCGTGGCTTTCTCGTCAGATTGCGATCAACTCGCAAGGTAAGGATGATTGGGTTGTGGTATCCGTAGCGGCATTTGCGAAGCAGGCGATACGGGGGCGAGTCGGCGTGTGCCGTTCTCTGGGCCGACGTTCACGCCCGCTGCGTGCGGTCGGTTTTACATCGCGACCGTCGGTTCGTCATTGTTTTCCGGACGGCCTTCAATGTAGAACCAGTTGTGGATCGGTTGGAGGATTTCGAGCGTTTCCTGTAGCAAGGTTTCGTCAAGCGGCTGCTCGGCCCAATCGACCCATTGTGAAACGCGTGCGGGGTTGGCCGAGCCGGTAACGCAGGTTGTAAAGTTAGGATTGGCCAGTGAAAACTGGAGGGCGAGTTGAGCAATGTCAACGCCACGACTGCTGCAGTGTTCGGCCGCTTGCCGCGCCACTTCACGCACCGCCGGCGTTGCTTTGTGCCACTCCGGTAACGGAGCATTGGTCAACAGCCGTGCCGAAAACGGCGCCGCATTCATCAACCCAATCCCTCGTTCCTGACAGATGGGCACCAGCTCCAAGGCCATGTCGTTTTGCAACGTGTAATGGTTATAAGTCAACAACACATCGATGTCAGCGTTGGCCATGACGTATTTGAACATTTTCATCGGATAACCGCTGACTCCGACAAACCGCACTTTGCCTTTCTCCACCTGTTTGCGGAGCGCCGGCAACGTCTCCTCCACGATCTGTGACATTTCGACAAATTCGAGGTCGTGGCAAAGCGCGATATCCAGGTGGTCGACTTTCATCCGTTCCAGCGAGATATCCACACTCTCTTCCACGCGCCGGGCACTAAAATCAAAGTGCTGTCCGGCGTAGCGGCCGAGTTTCGTACCCAGATAATAACTGTCTCGAGGGATTTCGGGGAGTACGCGCCCCAACAGCATTTCGCTCATGCCGCGACCGTAAAACGGCGAGGTATCGATGAAATTCATCCCCCGCTCCAAGGCCACGTGCACNCTGCGAAAGGCCTCATTGAGGTCCACATTGCGAAACTCCTGGCCCAATGACGAGGCTCCGAAGGAAAGCGTCGTCAGATCCAGGCCTGTGTTACCGAGCGGTCTCTTCTCCACAATGATCTCACTTTGACTGAGAGGTTAGCAGGATGACGCCCCGCCCCNGGGGTTCGGGGGTGGGCAGGGCCTGAGCGGGGCGAGTTGCTCGAATATCGCCCAGGGGCAGCGCCCCGGGGACTGTCGCCCGGCACCGCAGCGTACTGCGATACTCTCAGAATTATCGACATTGGGACGCTGACACCCAATAGCAGGACTTTACATTTGCATGTCAATAATTAACCTTTGTTCATGCCTGATTCAGCACCCATTCTGCCCGAATTTGTTTCTCGCCAAGTCACCGAAGCGCGGCGCTTCTTCTTGAACTTGAACCCCGACCACAAAGCGCCTTTGGAAGTGGTGTGCGGTGGCGTGGAGCGGATGCGACCGGATTACGTCGTGGACCGCGCCGACTTCCCTTACTTCGCTCTCGAGCTGGTCGCGGAAGGGGAGGGGATTCTGACGACGGGTGGCGCATCGTATCCGCTGCAAGCGGGTACNGTTTTCGCCTACGGNCCCCGCGCGGCGCACACCATCCGCAATCGAGCCGACAATGGCATGCGCAAATACTATATCGATTTCGTCGGCACTCGCGCCGGGAAATGGCTACGCAACGCCGGCCTACGCCCGGCGGCCAATCGCTATACGCCATTGGTCGTCGGCGGCTTGCATGAATTGACCGATGTCTTTGAGATGTTGATTCGCGAAGCGAGTGCGCGGGGACCGATGGCAACGGACATTTGCGAATCGTTGATGCANCTGCTGTTCTTGAAGATCGAGCAATTGCGATTACCCGAAGGCAGCCAACTGCCCAAAGCGTATGCCACGTATGAACGGATTCGCCAATACATGGACACGCATTTTCTCCATCTGTTTTCAGCTCAGGATGTGGCCGAGGAGTGCGAGATCACGCCCGTCTACCTGTCTCGCTTGTTTGGGCGTTTTTCGGATTGCGGTGCGTATCAGTATCTNTTGCGTCGCAAGATGAATTACGCCGCGGGACTGCTGATGAACGAAGGTTTACTGGTACAAGATGTAGCTCGGCGATTGGGATTCGCGGACGCGTTCCAGTTTTCACGATCGTTCAAACGCATCTATGGCATTCCCCCCTCGAAGCTCACCGACCCCAACAGCTGAACTCGGCGACACCTTGCCGACAGCAGGCGAGCTCGGCTCGACAGGTCCGTTGAGCTGCCTGCGCACCTAGCTCCAATTGGCGACGTAATGCGCGTCGGTTTCGGCGCCCAGAGGTTTGTAGCGGAGGTTCAGCCGCCCTTTTCCCAATTCGGCCAGCACAAACCCAGGCCTCAATTCATCCACAAAGAAACCATCTGCCTGCCCCGATGCAAGGTGCTGNGTCAGGTTGCGATTCTGGTTATAGCAAACCGAGGGAAGAAGCACTTCGACGGTGCGGCCATGATCCCGCCAACCTCGAATTCCATTGTGAAAGTGGCCGTGCATACAGGCCAGCAACGTCTCTTGGTACTCCTGCTGCAACTGGTAAAACGCCTGTTGGCCGTGATCGGGTTTGACGTACCATCCACGATCCGGATGTCGATTGGAGTGAATCGGGACGTGACAGCAAATCACCACTTTGAGCTGCTGCTTTTTTGCACCGCTCAATTGCTGTGTGAGCCACGCGACTTGTTTGTCGGTGATAAATCCGTCGTGCGAATCCTGATGTGCGTTATTGAACAAGACGAAGCGGACCTGGTTGTAGTCGACATGACGATCAATCGTCTGCGTCACATGCTGGCGAAACAGGTCCAGTGGGTCGTGATTGCCGGGNATTTCATGGATCGGCTTGTTCAGCAGCTTGCGGGTGGCGTTGTAGATCGGATACTGCTCGGCACGGCCGCCATCGACCACGTCGCCCAGATGCAAAACAAACTGCCCAGGCAACCGGTTAATCTCCGCGATCGCCTGACGCCAGTTACGTTCTGCGGATTCNGAATCCTTTCGCCCCAAGTGCGTGTCGCTCACAATGACGAACTTCAACGCATCCAGATTGTCGGCGGCGGGAAGCGAGTACGAACAGGCGAGGGTGGAAGTTGCTGCAGCCCCCATGATGAAGTGACGGCGATCGGCTTGGGCGACCAAGGGCATGGCGGGCACTCACGTGAAGGTGCGAAACATCAAAAAAAGGGACAACGAACACTGCGGGACCAGATGCAGGAAGTAGCGTAGCCGCAGTGCAGCTTGGATCGTACCTTGCCCGCAACCCAAAGTCACGTCAGGCGGTGCTTCACCAGCAAATTGCGGGAGCTTCTTCGTGTCGAGCCACTCGCCGTGACGCGGGACAGAGCACCTTGCAACCGGGCGACCTATTGCAATATCTGAAGCAAATTGCTGTATTGGTCGGTCCACTCGATCGGCAGCGTCTCTGATTGCACGGCCTCTGCAGTCAACGATTGCACGGTGGGATCATTGATTACCGCATCGTTTCTGGTCAGCAACACCCAGGTCGAGGATGCGTGAAATGCTTCGTCGCTGGCGTCGTAGTCAGTATCGATCGGCAAAGCGGTGAGGCCATAACGATCTGCCGCAGCCTGAACGACGGGAGCCAGATCGAAATAACGATTGCTGATGTGGACTGCGATGATGCCCTGCGGCTTGAGATGCTTGAGGTAACTTGCAAAGGCCTCGCGGGTGAGCAAGTGTGCCGGGATCGCGTCACCGCTGAACGCGTCCAAGGCGAGCAAGTCGAATCCTTGCGGTGACTGACGCTCCATCGCGACACGCCCATCTCCGTGCGTGATTTGAATTTTGGCGTCACTGTCTGCCAAGTAGGAGAACGTCTTATTGGCCAGTTGGATCACGTTGGTATCAATTTCATAGAAGTGGTAGCGGTCACCTGGCTNGCCNTAAGCGGCCGAGGTACCAACTCCCAAGCCGATAATCCCCACATGCAACGAGTCTTGTTGCTTCTTCAAGGTGTGCAGTCCAACGGCTAACCCGCTGTCATGCGAATAATACGTCGTCGGCTTATGCTTATTCGGTCCACTCATGAATTGATATCCATGCAAGGTGTGGCCGTGATACAGTCCGCGCCCCGGCTGTCCCGCCGCACCGCCATCTTCGAGGTCGACTCGCAACACGCCGTAGAAGTTTCGCATTTCGAGTAGCGTGTCCGCATTCGCGCTACTCCAGTTACCGTCCAGTATCAACCAGGCCCCGGTCACCGCCACAGCCCCACCCAGGCCGCGCATAGCCCAGCGTTTCCAGGAGGAGGAAACCGTCAGCCTCGCCGTCAGGAGCCAAGCCGCGAGTAGCAAGCCAATGATGAGCGAGAGTTGTGTTTCGAAGAAAGAAGAGAAGATCGCAGGGCAGACGAGTGCAACAGCCATACCTCCCACAGCCCCTCCTGTGGCCAAAGCCATNTAGAACGAAGTCAGGCCACTCGCGGTCGGCTGGCGACGAACTAACTCGCCATGTGACAACATACAGATGAAGAATAAGACGACGAGCGAAAAGATGGTGTTCACCACGGCGTTGTCCGAGAGTCCCCAGGCCCAGGCTTGCCCGTTCGCATCCAACCAGATTTCTACGGATTCCCAATGTTCGTGATGAAAGATTGAGAACGCCAGTAAACTTGCAATGGTTGCAACTGCGTACCAACGCGGGCGAAACCATTGGGGTCGATCAAAACAGATAATGAAGGTGAGGAGGTAGACGCTGAGTGGCAACACCCACATCAGAGGCGAGACAGTCAGCTCCTGGCAGATGTGATTCGACGTGGCCAGTAACGCAAAGGAACCGATGGCTCCCAGAGACATCCAGGTCAGCCACTGACGCATCGTGGTCCGGGAATTTACTTCGCAGGATGTGTTGCTGTTGGCTCCCGATGTGTCCGCGGCAATCAACGCACCCTCTTGGGTACGGAAGATGATGGCGGCCATGACAACACAACAGAAGGCAAACACCACAAACCCACCCGCCCAAACGTTGGCCTGCATGGCGGACGTCATCGACGGTTCGACCAGGAAAGGAAAGCTGAGCAACGCGACCAGCGAACCAGCATTAGAAATGGCATACAACCGATACGGGACGCGTCCAGGAAGTTTGGCTGCGTACCACGCTTGGAATAAGGGCGCCGTGGCGGCTAACAGGAAATAAGGCAAGCCGACATTGGCCAGAAGGATGCACACAATGCGCAGCATCGGCTGCGCACCGTCCATCGGCTTCCACTGATCACCGGGAATGACCGGCAACAAGCACAGGGCGACCAGGACCAGACTAGCGTGCGTGACCGCTTGCCAACGCAGAGGAAGGAAACGGTGCAGTGCATAGGCGTAGCCATACCCGGCCAGCAGCATGAACTGAAAAAACATCATGCACGATGTCCAGACCGCGGGACCGCCACCGAACCAGGGCAAAATCATCTTGCTGATGACCGGCTGAATCTGGAACACCAGAAACGCGGAGAAAACCGTAGCCACACCGCAGGCGATGGTAAACAGCAGTGGCATGGTACGACCTTTGTCCGACGTTTCCAAAGAGACTGGCATCCAACTCCAACCGAAGAGTGTATCCGATGAAGAGCCATAGGCGCTGGAAGATCGCACGGGTTCGGTCATGACGTTTCTACTTTCTGAGGTAGGGTGCTGCCCGCATGCTGGAATCGCCAAGCTGTTGCAATTTTGCCACGTGGGAATCCCCGACGACTCCTTTGCCAGCTAATTTCTGCTCGCAACCCCGCGCTTTTACGTCATGCTTTACGTTTATCCGGGTTAGTCAGCGATGCCTCAATCGGCACACAGCCGTCGACCCATCGAAGGATCTTGATCCTGCTCTGCGGAGTGCCTGGCGTGAAACGGCCGGGCCTGAACACGCACACCTCAATCGATGGGCAACGCGGCGGTTCCCTACGGTTGCCTTCGTCGATCGAGCGAGCGCTGCAGGAGGCACAGCGCCAGAGGGCACAAGAATCTTTGAAGAATTTCGACTTCCGCTGCCCTTTTGCATCGACGCTTTGCCTAAACTTGGTACGTCTGCAACACCCGTTTGATGTCGTCTGAATAGATCACTACCCTGAGGAAGCACCATGAGCCAAGCAAGCGATCAACTGGAAGCCATGCAACACGAACTTCACGCCATCCGAAAAACCTGGTGGTGGCTGCTTCTGCTGGGGTGCTTACTCATCGTTGGCGGAATCCTCTCCATTTCCCATCCCCTATTCATTTCGCTGGGGGCTGCCGTCTTGATTGGCACGATCTTGTTGGTCAGTGGTACCGCGACGGTCGTGACGTCGTTTTGGACGGGCCAGTGGGGTGCCTTCCTGGTACAACTGCTGATCGGAATTCTCTACATCGTCTTAGGTCTGGCAATCACCGACTCACCACTGCAGGCTGTGACCGGTCTAACCCTGATGGTGGCTGCTTTTTGTATCGTTGGTGGAATCTTTCGCGCAACGTCAGCTTTCGTGATCCGCTACCCTCAGTGGGGCTGGTCCCTGCTCAGCGGAATCATCACCACCTTATTTGGACTGATCGTATTTCGGCATTTTTCGGATTTCGGTCTCTGGTTGATCGGAACCTTGATTGGCGTCGAGTTGTTGTTCAACGGTGTCACATGGATCATGCTGGCATTTAACGTGCGTTCCATTCCAGAAGTCGAAGTGTCCGACACGGCGAATGGCAGCTCGGCCTAGCTTTGCAGCGGACTGTCACTGCAAGCGATAACTCAGGCCGGACGATCACGCGTCGCCTTCCTGTTACCTGACGCGCAGAGTAACCTTCGCACAGGCTGCCTGACGGTTGACCGCGCGGTTTTCTGCAAAGGAGGTTGTCCGCGCTCCCGGTCCGCAGACGGGGGCAAGGTCGCGTGTCTGTTCTAGGTATGCAGTCAGCGTTAAGCTAAAATCGGTTAGTACGCAGAGGATCTTGCCGCGACCAGACTCGCGGAAAGTGTCCGCTCCTGCAACACTCCGAACGCGTTGTGGCAATCGGACGAGTCGACCGTTACCACATCCCATCAGCCAGCACTCTCTCAATATGGATCAGGCATGAGTCACGCACCTGCCGTCGGGGGCCGAATCAACGTCCGAAATGCGTTGCCCCAGGTATTCTTGGCAACGTTACTAGGTTGCTTGTGGGTGCCGGAGGGATTTGCTGAGGATGGGCAACGCCAACCAGACTTGGTGACTCCGCAGGTCAGCCCGGGAGCACCGGCAGCGGGCAAGCGTGTGCAGCAGTTCGACCAGCAATACGCGGGTACGGGCGTGCACCACCTGCTCTATCTGCCCACCGACTGGCGTGCTGGAAACCGTTACCCGGTCATTGTGGAGTATGCGGGAAACAAATGGCAGACAAGTCCTGGCACGGTGGAGGGAAGCAATCTGGGTTACGGGATTTCTGGTGGTAAAGGAGTGATCTGGATCTGCATGCCGTACGTCAATACAGAAACGCTCCAGAACCAGGTCACCTGGTGGGGCGATGTGGAGGCGACTGTGGCTTATTGCCAGCGGACGGTCCGACAGGTTTGTCGCGACTACGGCGGCGATCCGGAACGGGTGTTCTTAGCCGGCTTTTCCCGCGGCGCGATCGCCTGCAATTATCTAGGATTGCACAACGACAAGATCGCCTCACTCTGGAAAGGCTTCATCTGCCACAGTCATTATGATGGTGTGCGACGCTGGGGGTATGCTGGCAGTGAACGTCCGGCAGCGGTCGCGCGGCTCCAGCGTCTCGACAAGCGTCCGCAATTCATCAGCCACGAAAACTCGGTCCAAGCGACGCAGGATTACCTCAAAGAAAACTACGCTCAAGGCAACTTTACGTTCCAACCCCTGCGCGGGTGGCCACACACCGATACGTGGGTCTTGTACGACGTGCCCGAGCGGCGCAAGCTGCGTGATTGGTTTAGCGAGTTAGCTCGCCCCACCCCAGAACCCGCTGCCGATTCCCCCACGAGTCAATAGAGTTCCCCTGTCCACGTGGCCTGTGACTGTCACTTTCCACTGATTCAATGACTGCGAGTATGATGACCACGAAGCCTCGGATTCTCACCACGACTGTCGGTTCTTATCCCGTCCCTGCCTGGCTGACAGCGGCTCCCAGCGACCAGGCGTTGGTGGATGCCACGCGTGTGGTGTTTTCGACCCAGCGCCAACTGGGAATTGATTTACCGACTGACGGCGAATTGTATCGTTTCGACATCAATCATCCCGATACGAATGGAATGATTGAATATTTCACCAGTAAGCTCAGTGGTGCGACGGCGGCTATTGGACGTGCCGATACGTTGCGTTACCGCGATAAGACCGAGATGGCATTTCGTGCGAAACCGGCTGCCGTGGTCCAGGGAGCGTTGGGCGAGGGGTCTTTGAATCTGTATGAAGATTGTGCCCGTGCCTCCGCCGTCGCAGGGGGCCCGTTCAAATTCACGCTGACCAGCCCTTACATGCTGTCACGGACACTTCTGGACAATCACTACCACGATTTCGAGCGGTTGACTCTGGCGATCGCCGAGATCCTGGCCGCGCAAGTGCGGGGGTTGCCTTGCGACTGTGTGCAGATCGATGAAGCCAATATTCCCGGCAACCCCACAGATGCCCCCTTGGCTGCTGCAGCGATCAATACGATTTTGGACGCGGTGGATTCGGGAACGGAGACTGCCGTCCATTTCTGCTTTGGTAACTACGGTGGGCAAACGATCCAGGCAGGCAGTTGGAAACCGTTGACCGATTTCCTCAATGCCTTACGATGCGATCATCTGGTGCTGGAATTGGCCCATCGGCCGGACAGCGATTTAGAAGCGTTCCGTGACATTGACGCTCGGATCGCCATCGGGATTGGCGTGGTCGACATCAAGGTGAATCACATTGAAACGGCAGACGAAGTGGCGCGACGGATTGAGCAGGCGGAACAGGTGCTCGGCGAGGGACGTGTTCGCTGGATTCATCCGGACTGCGGTTTTTGGATGCTGAAACGCTCGGTGGCAGATCGCAAGATCGCGGCGTTGGCAGCCGGTCGCGACAAGTACCTGGGTCAAAGCTCATGAGGCGTCGCGAATCTCCGGCAGGACTGTTGCGAACAGGTGGGCTGTGACAAAGACAGGCAATCGGTTGTTGGAAAGCAAAGGGGAGTTCCGCCCCATGCTGGCCCTTGCGCTACCGGTATTCGCCGAAGAATCGTTGACGTTGCTTGTCGGCTACACCGATTGGTGGCTGACAGGAAGCTTTCTACCTGGGGACGAATACAAAGCCGCGATGGGCTTGATGGCCTACTTACTGTGGTTGATTCCCATCCTCTTTGCTGCCGTCGCGATTGGCGCCACTGCGATGGTGTCACGTTTTGTCGGTGCTGGCGAGCAACGACTGGCCTGCCGAGTGGTGAATCAGGCGATGTTGGTGGGTGTCGTATTGTCTCTGGTGATGACCGTGGCCACGCTGTTGGGTGCGAGGTCGTTTGTTTCGCTGTTGCAATTGAGCGGTGCTGCGGGTGAACTTGCGACCCGATATTGCTTGATTGTCGCCTGGGTGATTCCGGCCATCATGGTCGAGCAGGTTGCCTCGGCGGCGTTGCGGGGCGCAGGAGACACTGTCAGCGGGATGGTCGCCAAGTCGATCGTGAATGTGATCAACGTCACCGTGAGCACAACATTGGTGCTGGGACTGGGGCCCTTTCCGAAGATGGGCTGGGATGGAATTGCGATCGGTACGGCCTGCGGCCACCTGGTGGGTGGACTGATCCTCTTGACGCTGCTGCTGCGTGGCCGGGCGGGACTTCATTTGAAGTGGTCCAATTTACGCAGCGACTGGTCTATCATCCGACGCTTACTGAAGGTCGGCTTGCCGGGTGGCGTCGACATGTTGGCCGTCATCGGTTGTCACCTGACCTACGTGTCCATCATCAATCGGCTGGGGGAGACGGCTGCCGCAGCGCATGGAATGGGTGTGCAAGTCGAAGCGTTGGCCTACTTGCCCGGCACCGCCTTCCAAGTGGCGGCGGCCACGATTGCCGGGCAGTATCTCGGTGCACAAGACGGCGCCCGTGCCAAGCGGGGCGTGTCCATGGCCGTGCTGGCAGGCGGCAGTTTCATGAGCTTGACCGGCTTGGTGTTTTACTTCCTGGGAGGCTACCTCTGCGCATTTTTCAGTGGCATGCACCTGGACGAAACGGCAGAGATCGCTGCCGGCTTACTGCGGATCGTCGCCTTCTCGATGCCTTCACTGGCGGTCACGATGGTCCTGAGCGGGGCGTTGCGGGGGGCGGGCGATACCCGTTGGGCACTGTTAATCACGCTGGTGGGCTTTGCCGGAATCCGGATCCCTGGTGCGCTATGGTTGGCCTGCGACGAGATCACCATCCCGTGGCTCCAACTCACCATCACCGGCATGGGGTGGTCGGTGTACGGCGCCTGGTACGCCATGCTCGTCGATGTGATTGTTCGCAGCTTTCTGGCAGCGGCAAGATTCTTTCATGGTGGCTGGCAACACGCGCGCGTCTAAAACCCGCGCGCGTTTCATAGCCGGATAGCCAGCAGCGTTACGGGGGATGCAGCGGGACACGCAAGTGCACATAGAGTGTGGTCTGGAAGCCAACATGATGCGGCGACAAAAACCGCCCCTTGCCGGACCATCGAAACGGAACGTCGAGCGTTTTCCGTTGGCTACGGCGCTGGAAAGCACAGAAGAGCATGGCCAATTCTCAGCTGGCACGGAGCCAGGGAAGCAGCAACACGGAGTCGCCAAGCGGGTACACCGGCCAAGTGAATTTGCGGCAAGCGCACAAAAAAAGCGGCTTGAGACNGGTACGCCTCAAGCCGCTCGAATCGCTTCCGTATTCAGAGCACCTTACGGTTGCTCAACTGGCTGACCATCACGTCGGGCAGCAAGCTTGGAATAGACGGTATTCCACACAACAGGACGCTCTGTGGCGTTGTTGTCGATCACCTGATTCACACCGCCGCTAAACTCAATGGTCTCGGCGACAAATCGCACGCTGTTATCAGCAAATGCGAACATCGCACCCGACGGATGGAAACTGGAGAAACCTCGGCGCGACCAACCTCGGTTGCCATGGGCATCGAGATTCAGGCGAGCACGGGCACAGCCATAGACATCGTTTCGGTGCACCGAATTATTCTGGCGACGATTACCGAAGATCGTGCCGGCACCCGAGGTGTAGATGACACCTTGATCCGTACGGATTTCGTAACCACGTTCGCCCAGCAGGAACGTATTGCTGAGACCGTCACGGAAATCCTTGAATCCAATGATGGTGCCATACTCGAAAGCACCTTCGTCTTGACGACGCATGTTCAACCAGTCCATCACACCACGACACCCAATGTAGTTCGAGGTGGCAGTGGCACCACTGTTATTACCAGCGGACCACGGCGTGCGGTCGCGGAGTGGATTGATCGGAGGGCCGACATCCGAAGGGCAGCGGAACGTATCAATCGGCTTTGCCATCGCAGTCACGACTGCAGGAATCTGACACGCTTCTTCCATCGGCAGTTTCTTCAGGAAGATCAGTTCTTGCAACGCAGCCTGCTCGATGTCCGGGAAGATCCGCGGAGCCCAACCCCATTGGTTGCGGTTGTTTGCGTAGTTCAAGCTGTGGGGCGGAATCACATTGTACTTGTCATGGTACATGTGAATGCCCAAGGCGAGTTGCTTGAGGTTGTTACTGCACGACATTCGTCTTGCAGCCTCCCGAGCCATTTGGACAGCAGGTAGCAGCAGGGCTACGAGCACGCCGATCACGGCAATGACCACCAACAGTTCCACAAGCGTAAAGCCTGTACGACGACGGTTCTTCATGTTGCACTCCTATTACAAAAGAAAAAAAAGAGAATGAGTTGGAATGTGATCCGTGTTGTGCTGCCAGATCACCTGCAGCAGAATGTGCTACTGTTTTACTTGTCCCGCCATATCCGTTCGCGTGACTCCGAGTTACCCATCTTGTTTACTCAGGTCGCTTGCCACGCAGCGTTGCGTTCAGTTGAACAACGGAACAACAACTCGTCACACTCATCGTTTGCTGCGACTCAAGTAGGTTGAATTTCGGTCACTCGTCTTTGCTTGGAATTGAAATGAGAAAAGATAAGTCGGAATACCGCCTCGAAAATTGTAAGCCAAGGCCGAGGCCGTATGTTCCGTTACCACAGCCTGCTCCCTAAGGCGTGATAACTCCTCTAAGCATAAAGAAATGCAACAGAAACGCAAGGTTTGTACCCGGAATGTCAGGAGAACCTGGTGTTTCCTGATGGCAGGCCCCACGGCCTCTCTCCGAGCCTGCCAAATAGAAACTCATGCGCCCTGAACCCCGCTCGTGAGGGAGACAACGCCCCTCTCGGAATCCACACCCCTCGCGGATATACTGGGGACAACTCAGCCGACCACGTGACTCGCACCCCACCAGTAGCGGGCAGTCACAAACACCGGGCAACACCGAGAAGCTGGAAGCGGGGTGCATTGCAAGTACGCCAGCGACCGTAGTCACGACTACTTGATGCTAAGTTTTCCGGGCACGGCCGAACTGAGCTCATCGCAGCGTGTGATCAGTGGATCACCGCTTATGGCTGCTCGACCGGCTGGCCATCGCGTCGAGCCGCCAGTTTTTCGTAGACGGAGTCGAGCACAATATCACGCTCTTGCGGGTTGTTGTCGATCACTTGATTGACGCCACCATCGAAGTCGATGGTCTCCGAAACGAATCGCACGCTGTTGTCGGCAAAGGCAAACATGGCGCCGGACGGATGGAAACTGGAAAATCCACGTCGCGACCAGGCTCGATTGCCGTGCGAATCAAGATTGAGACGTGCTCGGGCACACCCGTAAACGTCATTACGTTGCTGCGAATCGTTCAGCCGTCGATTGCCAAAAACCAGGCCGGCACCCGAGGTGTACACCCGCCCTTGATCCGTGCGGATTTCATAGGCGCGTTCGCCAAACAAGAACGTATTACTGAGGCCGTCGCGAATATCCCGGAATCCGACACAAAATTTCGCTTCGAAGCAACCATCTTCTTGGGGCCGCGGGAACAACGTATCCATGACTCCGCGACAACCGATGTAATTCGAGGTTGCGTTGGCGCCGTTATTACTGCCGGCAGACCAGGGGAATTGAGCGCGGAGGGAGTTGACGGGCGGGCCAACATCCGACGGACAGCGGAACGTATCAATCGGCTTGCGCATGATCGCCAGCACTTCTGGAACAGAGGCCGCTTCTTCCATCATCAGCTTTTTGACACAGATCTGTTCCTGCAGCGAGGCTTGTTCCACGTCAGGGAAGAGGCGTGGCGCCCAGCCCCACGAGTTTCGATCATGGCCAGGGGAGAGACAGTGCGGTGGCAGCACACCAAACTTGCCCTCATATAGGTGGACGCCCAACGCCAGTTGCCGCAAGTTATTACTGCATGACATTCGCCGGGCGGCTTCGCGAGCCATTTGGACCGCAGGCAACAGCAGGGCCACCAGAATGCCAATCACGGCGATCACCACCAGTAACTCGACCAGCGTGAAGCCTCTATCCCGAGATTTCCTCATGTCGCGCTCACATTCGATTTAACTGAGGGTTTCCTTGGGGCGTGGTTGTTTCCCTTGAGATGATTGCGGCAACGAAATTCTGTGCCAAACGACTCACTTTACGCCCGAACGGACTATTTTGTTCCTGTTCCCAGTATATTCAATTCACCGGGAAAACGTAACTTCTCAAGCAACGGACACTCAAATTTCCGGAACAGCCAACGTGCGGCAACGATCAGTCTGCCGCGAATGGGCCAACTTTTCTTCTAAAACACCTATCCAACTTGACTTAAAGTCGCGTTGGCCAGGCTTCACTGACTGGTGAAGCGGGAGTCCGCATACCTGTAAAACTGATGTCCATGTATAACACTATGAACTACCTGAAGCAATCATAATAAACCCAATGCCACGAGAAAGTCATGGCCCTCAACTGGTGGTTTCCCGAAGTTTCCCGCTTGCATGCCCTGGCAGTGCGGCTGCTGCCGAGGCGCAAATCGCCCCAAACACTTCGCTTGTCATGACCGAGGCCGTGGGCCGGACCTCACCAACTGCACTCAGATCCCGAGGCCTGCCTTTGCAGATATCGCCTCAACGGCTCGGTTTTGAGGGTTCGTCCTGAGGAGCCTGCGGAAAATTCTCTCCGTGTTGATTTGCAAACGGCCAATTGCTGCTCTGATAGGCAATCCGCAGTTCCGGCGTCGGCAATCTGGTTCCTGGCTGCGTGCGGCTCTGCATCGCGCGGTCGAGTATTCCGGTCGTCAGCAAGGTGCGTTCCACCGCGTACGGAGGCATTTTCGTGTGCAGCATCGACTC
>NZVR01000163.1 GCA_002701545.1 Blastopirellula sp.
ACTTCCATGTCGTTGCCCTGGATGATGCCGTTAGAGGCGACAGACCAGCTGAAGGACGTCTGGTGGAGCAGCGGGCGGTCGCACCCCTTGCCGCAGGGACGCTTCGGCAGGAGATACCAATGGACCTTCCCATTCGATCCAATCCAGCAACACCGTCGAAAAGATGCCGTTCCCCTGCTGATCGAACATCTGCGGAGCGTTCGGATTCAGCAGCAACGTCTCGCTACTGTGCGTGAACAGATACCCTTGGCTGGACAGCGCATTGCGGAAAGCAGCACCGCCCCGTCGGTCCACGCCGTCGGTGGCCACTACACAGAAGTGCAAACTCGTGGGCATTTCCAGAAAGACCTCGAACTCATACACCTCCGGCTTGTCCTCTGGCGCAGTGATATCAAATTCGATCAGCCCGTCGACCGTCTCTTCACTCGTCTTCTTGCCGATGCTGAGGTGCGCCGGCTGACCATCGGGCGGGCGGATACCACTGGCCTGCAGCCGCAGTCGATACAGTCCACTGTGCTCTGGGCCGGTCTTCCCAAACCAGTTCGACGCCAGCGCGGGCTGTACCCGCCCGGGAAAGTGCAGGTAGCGCAAAGGCCGCTTGATGCCGAACCGCGCCAACGTTTCGCGTTCCCGTTCGCCGCCGCGGTAACGTAGTTCTGCAGCCGTCTTGCGGACCTTGCGCGCCTCACTTGCGTTCGCAGGAAAGGCGCGATCGAGCACCACCCCCGCAGCGCGATAATAGCGATCCACATGCGACGGCGAGAGTGACAGCTGCGCCCCGATTCGCTCATAGCCGTGCCATAAAGTGTCCTCGTTCAACTCCCCTGGCTTGGCCGGATCATAGCGCACGCCGAGCAGATCATAAACTGTGTTCTGATACTCCTTGCGACTGAGTCGATAATGTGCCACAGCAGGCCGCGCCGCCATCCGCGCCGCACGCCCCTCGCGAATGCGTTGATCGAGCGCCCCGACGACGGCTGCGATCTCGTCAACGGTGGCCTGAGCTTCGTCCTCAGGAGGCATTTGCCCCGCGTTGATCCGTTCCATGATCTCAGCCCACAAATGCACGTCCGTACCCGCTCGGAAATCGCGGGACAGCTGATCTACCCGCAGCTCGCGCTCCACCTTCTCCGGCCCGTGACAGCGGATGCAATGCTTGGTCAGAAAGGCCTCCAAGACGTCTGCTCCGAAAACCGCACCGCCGGCCAGGAGCTGGCTCCAAACACAGACCACCATAACGGTCGTCCCCACTGGCACCCACTTCACCTTGCTCGAAACGGTCCGCCAAAGCATCGTTCTGATCACTCTCAACACCCCGTCAACCTGTTCCCGATTGCGTCTTCCGGTCATTGCCAACACAACCGCTAGTATAAACGAAACCAGGATCAAANTGCCGACCGCAAGCACAAGCACCCGGCACGAGGCTACAACCATCCACGTCCCCGCCCACACGGAGCATCACGAGGACCGGTTACTCGAGTCCTCAGGGTGACTTGCTTTTTTCCCTACGTCAACTTCCATGCCACTTCTCGGAGTTATTCAGCGTTTCGGGCGCTCCGCCAGATACTCGCCCACCGCCGCAGCGAGGTTCGCACCCACGGCCTGATAGCCGGTCGTCGTGCTGTTTTTATAGTTCCACATCGTTTCCAAACACAGGCTGACCGTGTGTGGGTTGCCGTGCATGCTCACCCAATTCGAGCTGATTTGTCGCCACAACGGATGGTAGTTGGACCCGGTAACTTTCGGCTGGTTGCTCATCGGCATAAGCGGCTTGATCTTGCTGATGCGGTGATAGGCCAAGTTGATCAACCGGTCGCGCAGACCGATCATCGGCTCCTCTAACATCTCGCTCGGAAGAATGTAGAAAAAGGTCGGATCGCCGGGTGCGGGATTGTGCAAATCCAGAAACACGTCCATCCGGCCTGCATCGATCAACTTGGACACCCGCCGCTGAGCAGCACGGACTTCGTTCCAATGCGGTTTGCCGGACCAATCTCGATTGTGATCATGAGGCAAAGCATTTTTACCGCCGTTGCCCGTCGCCGTGTTGTCCACGTCCATCACCGGAACCACGAACACCTCAGCGTGTTGGCGTAGCCAAACAGCCTGTTCGTCCTCACCCAGCAACCATTTGGCAAAACCTTGGGCAACCCAACTGGAGCCGCTCTCCCAAGCATGCTGCCGGGCCTGAACCCAGACACCGAAACGTTGCTGGTCCGGCAACTCTCCCTCTTTGACATGCAACATCGGCACACTTCGACCCTGGCGAGATCGACACAACTCCACAGCGTGGGCGTGCGGGGACAGCTTGCTCATTTCGCGAACGAACGTTGACGCCATGCTCGGCGTGTAGGGCGGTCCCCACGCCACCAAGACAGAATCCGCATCCGGCGTGACCTGGTAAACCATCCATTCTGCTTGCCGGCTCCCCGGCTTCGTCTGCTGCCAACTCTTGCCGTCCGTGGAATAGGTTGCGTTTTTGGGCATCGACCACAAGGCCGACAGCGGCTTCCGTTTATCCAGAGCGGCCGTTGAGCCTTGCAACCGCAACGTCAGCGTTTCGCCGGCAGTCAGCCCGTCAACACGAAAGTACCACCAACACGGCCAGCCGCGTGCGGGATCCCCGCCGGGCATAAAGCTGACACTGCGGGCTTGCTGGTCAATTTCCAAGACGCGGACTGATCCGCCCTGAAAATCCGCCACCACCTGCAAGCTTTCTTCGGCCATTGAAAGTCGATTGCCAACCAACCCAATGACTACCAACCAGATCAAGCGATTTCGCATACCATCATTCCAATTTGTGGCGGCTACTTTTCCACCAGCCCAACCCGTCGATGCGCCGGCCGCTGCCAACTCCTCAGGGGAAAACATACCACGCCGGACACGTCGACACGAACTCCAGCGGCTGAAAAGCCATGACCAGCGCCACGCCGATCGACAACGCCCACCCTTCCAAGCACATGCTTCACCTCCGATACATCTCCTGCCGCTCCCGTGTTGAACGCAACACGGAAACTCGCCACACTGAACGAATAACCCGCATAGGGCACCTTCCGCAGTTGCGTTCGCAACGGTGAACACCTGGGCCCGATAACGACTCCTCACCTCCGCAGACTGTATGACACGCCTGCAGCGGTGAAGACGATTGGAAGAAGATGATACCAACGAACCGAATCGCCCCCATGGTTTGCTTATTACTGCTGCTCGCCGCCCCGCCGGTGCGCGCCGAGCAAATGCTGCAAGTGATCTCCTACAACATTCGCCAAGACACCGCCTCGGACACGGGCGGGAAGGACTGGCAGGCACGCAAGGGAGCACTCACCAAATACCTTCGCGATGGAGCGTTCAGCATCATCGGACTCCAGGAAGCAAGACACCGGCAGGTGCAGGATATCGACCGGGCGCTTCCCGAACACAAATTCACCGGCGTCGGACGAGATGACGGCAAAACGCGCGGCGAATATTCGCCCATCTATTTTCACAACGGACTCTGGAAGCTTGACCCGGACCAACACGGGACCTTCTGGCTCTCCGATACGCCCAACGTGGTCCGCAGTCGCACCTGGGGCAACCGCTATCCGCGCATCTGCACCTGGGCCCGCTTGATCGGCCGCGCCGGACCCGTCAAAGACCAAGCCGTTTATGTCTTCAACACGCACTGGGATCATCAGAGCCAGCCATCGCGAGTCAAAGCCGCCAAGTTAATCTTGCACAAGATCACGACGCGGAACCATCCGAACGATCCGGTCCTGCTGTTGGGCGATTTCAACGCCACCACCGACAATCCGGCGATCCAGACCCTGTTGGCTTCGGGTCAACTGGTCCACCACGGCAAACAACAGATGAGTTCGGGAAGTCAATGGAAACCGAAGCTCGTCCCCGGCCTGCGTATCGACCATATTTTCACTTCTCCGCACTTCACCCAGGCAACCCTGACAGTGGAGTCCAATCCGGGAGTCGAGGGGCTTGCAGCGTCCGACCACCACCCGGTCGTCATGCGGGCCCACGCCCCTTAGCCAAACGCCAATGAAGGCAGGCATGGGAACGCACATTTCTGACACGTGCTTCGAGGTCACCCCGGACAACCACGGACGAGAGCTTGAGCATGGGTGTTTTCCGGACCGTGGCCGTTTAAACGCGTGCGGCAAGCGCTTCTTCTACGCTGACGTCCCATTTGGGGAAGGGATCTTGAAATCGCTGCCAGGCGTCCATTCCTGCCGCATACTCTTCGTCAGTCAACAAGCAGGCTTCCAGCGAATCATAGATCGCCACCTCATCCATCCCGATCCCGATGAAGACAAGTTCTTGTCGGCAATCGCCCACTTCAGGATGCCATCTCCGCTCGATCTCTTCTTGCATGCTGGTTGACTCCGGCCAATGTTCACGTGGCACAGCGGCCCACCAGAACCCGCCAAAGTCGAGTCGCGCCACGCGACCGGCCTGGGACCAGACACCGATCTTGTCCAGCCGACTGGAAAGCCAGAAAAAGCCTTTGCTGCGTAGCACCCCGTCCCAATCCTGGTTGAGGCGATCGAAGAAACGCTGCGGATGGAATGGTCGCCGAGCTCGGTAGACAAAACTGCCGACGCCGTATTCCTCCACTTCACTCGCTCCGTCACCGCGCAGGGTCAGTTGCCAACCTTTGCTCTGTTTCGCGATTTCGAAATCAAAGCGCCCCGTGCCCATGATGCGTGCCGGCGCGACGTGCCCGAATTCTGCCCGCAGCTTGAGCGCGTGCGGGTTCAATTGGTCGACATAGCCCTCAATGGTGGCCAGGGTGTCTTCATCCACCATGTCGGTTTTGTTCAACACGATGACGTTGGCGAACTCGACCTGTTCGGTCAACAGATCAGCAACCGTACGCGGATCATCTTCGGTGGCAGCCTGATCGATACTCTGAAGATCTTTACCGATGCGCAGGTCCTCCAGAAAATTCGCCGCATCCACGACGGTGACCATCGTGTCCAATTCCGCAATTTCCGCCAGTTGGATGCCGTCGCCAATGGCGAAGGTGAAGGTATCCGCCACCGGAGCAGGTTCGGAGATCCCCGTCGATTCAATCAGCAAGTAATCAAAACGCCCTGCCCTGGCCAGGTCCGCAACTTCCGCCAACAGGTCTTCACGCAGGGTGCAGCAGATGCATCCATTGGTCATCTCCACCAGCTTCTCTTCCGTCCGGCTTAAAGCCGCCTCGCCGCCGACAATGAGTTGCGCGTCGATATTCACTTCACTCATGTCGTTCACAATCACGGCGACCCGCAATCCGGCGCGATTGGCCAGCACGTGGTTGAGGAGCGTGGTCTTGCCGGCCCCGAGAAATCCGGACAGCACAGTGACAGGGAGTTTTTTCATGGTCTTCCCGCTGAGATGGTATATCGTTTAAGTTCCTGTGCGAGTGGCTGCCCCTGCTGCTCCCAGCCTTGCCGGCTGAGAAAACGCCAAGCGGCCGCCGTCTTCTCGGCCCGCACAAATGGCCGCAACCAGGTCGCCACGCACTCGCGTCGATAGGCCAGCCCCACGGTGGAACGCACCCAGGTCTCATAGTCAGCAATCCATTGCAACAACGATTCCCAGAGTCTGCGAGCACGTTCCCACTGAGGCTGGCCTTGCGGCCGCGCAAAGACCGGAAGCTCGTCCGGCCAATGAATCGCCAATGCCAGCGACTCGACCGGTGCCCATTGCGGACAAAAATCAAAGCGGTCGAGGTAGAGCCCTCCCAACTCCCGGCGTCCGAAAAACATGCCGAAGCCCCATAACGCCACATGCAACTGGTCTTGATCCAGTCGATAACACGTCGAACGATCCTCTGTCTCGCAATCCCGATGGCGTTCAAAGCCGGCACGCATCAGTAGATTCCCCTCATGACATTCCACGTCCCGCCCCCAGCACCAAACCTGCTGCTCCATCAGCCGTCCGCCAAAACGGCGCACCGTGCGAGGCATGCACCACCCCTGCCGAGTGCGTCTCTCCGTCCGGCGCTGGCCATTCGCTGCGGGCGCGTTGATCATCAAACGGACTCCGGGGGATGCTGTTTCATGAGAGCCAGACCTGAAAATCCTTGGCAATCGTCATACCGAGCTGTCGCCAGGCACTCGCCATCTCCTCGGCGGGCACCACCGAATCTTTGCCCTCTGCCCATTTCACCAAGGTGGATCGGCGGTAGTCGATTCCCAAATGCTTCACAATGTCAACTTCGTAAGCCCGAATCCAATCGATCAAATCCAAGGTCAATGACGCGCAATGCGACCGTTGCGGATCGCTCGGTACATGCATCTCCGGCAGGTCATCCTCGGACCAAGGCGGCCGTGCGAGTGTTGCTTCCGGCGTGTACTGAGGTCGGAAACGATAACGTGGCAGAAAGACACATCCACGCTGCTGATCGCCATAGAACGCACCAAATCCGCGCAGCACGACACATCGGCCCAGCGGCAATTCCAGCGAATAGACGCTGGAACAATTGTCTCGACCAGCAGGTGGTTCGATGCGTTGAAACCCAACNTCAAGCAGCCAATTCCCCGCGGGACGCGTAATGTCACAACCCCAGCACCATACCTGCTGACTCAGCAGGTCCACCGCAGACCGGATGAGCTCGCCTTCCGTGCTGGATGAAGGCGTGGCGGGAAATGGCACGGACATCTCAATCCGCCTTGATGGTCACAACTGCCGCAAGATTGGCGACCAACCACGACGACGCCGCCGCCAATTGCAACCAATCCCCGGTAGAACTGATGCCGTAGGTAAAGACGCTGATAATCCAACAAATGCTGGCCACGGTCTGACCGAGCCACTCAATGCGCAGTACTTTTTCGACCCAACTCGGAGTCACAGCGGTCACGGATTCTCTGCTGGTCGGCTCACTTGCGACGCTCGTCACGTGCCGCTCACGCGTCGCAACCGCAGGGGTTCGCTCCGCGGTCGACGTCTCATTCCCAGTTAACATACTGCACACTCCTCGCCACAACAGGAAAGATCATCAAGGTACATGCCCCATTGGCGATACTTTTCCAATTCTTCCGCGGGCAGGCCGAGCGAGGTCGCAATGGTCTTGGCAACCACGGCAAACCGTTGACGATATTTGTAGATAAAACAGAACACGTGATTGCCGTGACGAACCGCAGGTCCGCAGAGGAACATTCCNGATGTGATNGTTGACTCATCCTGTTCGCTTAACANTGGAAACCCATCGTCGCGCATTTCGAACAGATCCGNCACGAGTTGGTGACTGCCAACGAATCCACTTGCNATGAGCGGCGGNGCGCTGGATTGAAACTGCNGTCCGTCCTGCGTCGTNACTTGATACANGTTGTCGACGCGGGCCACCGACTCGATCNGCGTTTCCGGGAACAACTCNACGAACTCAGNAAACCACTCTTCCCGCATCCGCTCNAAAGAATACGTTGACAGNGCCACACTGGGATCGGAACTCTCGTCCTTCCAGGGACAACCGCTGTCGAACANCCGCACTCGTTTATCGNGATACGCCAAGTGGTAAGCCGCATCGACGCCACTCTCGTATCCACCCACAACGATGAAATCATCTCCTTCGAGCGATTCGTAGCTGGGAACGGTTGCCGTGTGTCGACAGAGTTCACTGCCGGCCACCCCCTGGGTACGCGGGTATTGGAACTCGCCAGCCGCCCAAATCACATGCTTGGCTCGCAACGTTTCGTCGGCCGTCACGATGCAAAAGGCGTCACCATCNTTGGTGATCTGCTGCACGTCGGTGTTCTCGCGTATGGGCAGTTCGAAATGCTGAGCGACGCCTCGCAAATGTCCGGCATATTCTCTTCCCGTGGGATGCTCGACCTCTAAGCTATACGCCGGCGAAACACCAATGGCGATCGAATTCAAATCGAGCATGCCGATCGAATTGCTCGGAAACGAAGGCGTAATAAATCGTGTCTCGGCCGGCCATGCGTCAAACGACGCCCCAACCGTGTGCCGTTCGAGCACGACGAAGTTCTCAATGCCCGCATGCCGTAGAGCAACCGCGACTCCGACACCCGCTGCACCGCCACCGACCACCACGACGTCGTACGTCTGGGTGTTCGTAATTAAATGCCCAATCGCTGACAGTGTACGTTTCATCATCCAGCCTCCTGCGATTCCACTTCGTCTGTTTCGAGTTCGATGGGCGGCAACGGATCCTCGAAATCGGCCCACGCCCCCGGGCCCTGCTCATACTCGGCATCGGTCAACAGGCAGCGATCCAGGATCGCCTCCACACGCCCCTGCTCGAGGCCCTGCCCGATAAACACCAATTCCTGGTGCCGATCCCCATGCTCCCCCCAAAATCTGCCTTGAATCTCTGCGACCTCTTCTTCGTCGGTCGGCCACTCTTCCTCCGGAGCGGCAGCCCACCAGAAGCCGGCCGGATTCATCCGAATCGAACACCCCNCTTGCGACCAGTCGTAGGCCCAATCGTGCCGCGACGCGATCCACACCAGTCCCTTGCTGCGCAACACGCCGGAAAACAAGCCATCATCCAGGTCACTGTCGAACTCAGCCGCCAGACGTTGCGGGTGAAAAGGACGCTCGCGTCGGTAGACAAAACTCGATATGCCATATTCTTCAGTCTCGGTTTCCTCCTGGCCGCGAGGCGTCTCCAGCCACTCGGGCATGGCTTCTGCCTCGGCCATCTGAAACCGCCCCGTGCCCAGGATCGAAGTCAGCGGAACACGGCTTTCCGTGGCGTGCAACAGTTCCGCATCCGGATTCAGTCGACGAATGATTTGATCCAACTGCTCAAGCACGTACGGTGAAACGAGATCGGTTTTGTTGATCACAATCGCGTTGGCGAATTCCACCTGATCCACCAGTAAATCGACGATGTTGCGATCATCTTCTTCACTCAGCCCGATCCGCCGATCCGTCAGATCATCCCAAGAGCCGAAATCCTTCATGAAATTCCCGGCATCGACGACCGTCACCATCGTGTCCAGCTCGGCAACTTCCGATAGGCTGTTACCCTCTTCGTCCTCGAACGTGAACGTTTCGGCGACCGGCATCGGCTCACTGATCCCTGTGGACTCGATCAGCAAGTAATCGAACCGACCCTCACTCGCCAACCGAGCAACTTCCACCAGCAAATCTTCTCTCAAGGTGCAGCAGATGCAGCCGTTGGTCATCTCGACCAACTGCTCCTCGGTACGTGACAAATCCGCCCCACCGTCACGGACCAGCGCCGCGTCGATATTCACCTCGCTCATGTCATTCACGATGACCGCGACACGCATCCCCTCGCGATTGGCCAGAATATGGTTCAAGAGCGTCGTCTTGCCAGCTCCGAGGAAGCCGCTGAGCACGGTGACCGGCAAACGGGATCCGAGCGTTTCATTGTTCTGCATCATTCACTCCAAGACTCACTCCGTCACAGGCCCAGCGCAGGCCGTAACCTGGGGTGTATTGAGCTGGCGATCATGTCGCCGCCAGCATCGCCCCACTACCAAAGCATTTCTTGTGTAATTAAACTACACTTGCAATCGGTTTGCAACAAGGGGAGTCGGCAAACAATAGCTAGCACTCCTGATCTCAACGATCCCGCACCAAAGTGCGGCAAATGTCGACCGCGGTTCGCCCACATGCAAAGCGTGACACCAGCCCATGAAAGTCCGCGCGTTCGCGATCTTCGTTTTCCTGCTGGGCGCGATCTCCTACGCGCTCGTTTCATACTTCGTTCCGCCACGCCCCTCGGTGAACCTGACTGCTGAATTTGTAGCCGCGACCACAGCGGTCACGGATGACAACTTTGCAGACATCGTTTTGACCAGCAAACAACCGGTGGTGCTGAATTTCTACGGCGACTATTGCGGGGTGTGCCGCCAGCTGGAGCCTGAGTTTGCAGCATTGGCCCGAGACCATGCCACCCGGGCCGTCTTCGTCCGCGTCAACGTACAACAAAGCCCTGGTCTCATTGAACGCTTCGACGTCCGCGCCGTACCTACCCTGATTGTGCTCGACCAAGGTGATACCCTTGTACACCAGTCCGGAGTAGCCGCATTGAAAGCAGTGCAGGTCGCCCTGGCATCTGCCAAGCCAACGACCGTGCGGTGAAACTCCAGCCACCCGTCTCTTGCAACGCACGGCGTTTGCGGCCACCCCTCCGGCCTGTGTTCACCATTGCTTGACCTGGAAAATGCCCCGATTCGCAGCCGACGCCCAAGCCCCTGCCGTCGACGCCTCAAGCACAACTCTTACAGAAACCGCGCAACAGAATCTCCGTCACCTCACCCACTTGCCTACTGGTCCTCAGGCTCTTTTCAGTGAGTTTGATTTCAGACAAGCAGGAAACGCTGCCACAGTCGACGCAAACAAAGTGGGGATGCGCCGTATGCTCGTGTTCGCCTTCACCAATCGGCTCGAAACGCCACACATGATCGCCCAATTCGGTGCGGCGCAGCAAACCCGAGTCAGTCATGTCATTCAGATTGCGAAAGGCCGTTGCTTTGTCGATGCCCTTCTCGGCCAGGTGCTCCGCAACGTCAGCGTGGGTCAGCGGTGACGCCGCACGATGCAACAGCTCCAACGTTGCCACACGTGCAGGTGTCGCACGTAATCCGGCGTCGCGGATCGCATCCCTGAGTTCTTGCGAATTCGATTTCGACATGTACTTCTCTCACCTCTCATCTATCCATGATGGACTTGAGTCATCTGCGGTCAAATCTACCATCGTCGTCCAGGAAATGCACCCACAGAGCAATCCACCACCAAATTACTTCGACGAACCCAGGCAGCCTTCAGTCTAACTCCCCACACTGCACTTGCATATATTATGCAGGTGTAACCATACTGTATGCTATGCATAACCCATTGTAGATGGTCCGAACACATGTAAGGGTTTTCTTCCACAACGATGACTGAGCTTTTTAAGATTGCCGGCGGGTACGTCTATGACCCGCTGAATCAAGTGGACGGTCAGGTCCAAGATATCTGGATACAGGGCGGAAAAGTCGTTCCACCGCCGACCGATCCACTCACCCGTCCCGCGCGCACGCTGAACGCCACCGGCTTGGTCGTGATGCCGGGAGGGATCGACATGCACAGTCATTTTGCCGGTCCCAAAGTGAACGCGGCCCGCAAAATGCGGCCGGAAGACAAACGCAATGCGGAAAAGATCAAAAGGACAGCGATCACTCACAGCGGGACACTGGGCAGTGTCCCCAGCACATTTGCCACCGGCTACAAGTACGCGGGACTGGGCTACACCACCGCTTTCGATGCCGCTGTGCCTCCCCTCTCCGCGCGTCATGCTCACGAGGAATTGGCCGATACACCCTGCATCGACAAGGGCTTTTTTGCGTTATTGGGAAACAACCACTACGTGATGAAGTCGATCGCCGAGCGGGAACCGGAAAAGCTGCGAGCGTTTGTCGGCTGGTTAACCGGAGCTGCGAAAGCCTATGCCGTAAAATTGGTCAACCCGGGTGGCGTGGAGGCTTGGAAGCAACGGCCATCCGGCAATATCCACACCGTTGACGAACCGGTGGATTACTTCGGCGTCACTCCGCGCGAGATCATTCGCGAACTGGCTGCCGCCGTCGACAGCCTGCACATGCCGCACCCGGTTCACGTGCACGCCAACAATCTTGGCCTGCCGGGAAACTGGGAAACCACAATGCGCACCATGGAAGCGCTCGAAGGCCACCGCGGACACATCACGCACATTCAGTTCCATAGCTACGGTGGTGGCGATGGCGATGAAACCACGTTCTGTTCGCGTGTCGAACCGATGGCCGACTACGTCAACTCACACGACAACATCACCGTGGATGTCGGCCATGTGGTGTTTGGCGAAACCACCAGCATGACCGGCGACGGCCCACTGGGGTACTTCTTGCATAATGTATTCGGTACCAAGTGGTTCAGTTCCGACACCGAAATGGAATCGGGATGTGGCATCGCACCGATCAAGTACCGCAACACGAGCATGGTGCACGCCTGGCAATGGGCCATTGGCTTGGAGTGGTACCTGTTGATCAACAATCCGTGGCAAGTGGCGATGAGCACCGACCACCCCAACGGCGGCTCGTTTCTGGCGTATCCTCAGGTCATCCGCCTGCTCATGGACCGCACCTACCGCAAGGACGTACTCAAAACGCTCCACCCCGACGTTCGCGCTGGCTCCGTGTTGGCCGATCTCGACCGCGAATACACGCTCAACGAAATTGCGATCATCACGCGCGCCGGTCCGGCAAAGATGCTCGGCTTGAAAAACAAAGGGCATCTCGGGGTTGGCGCCGATGCGGACGTGACAGTCTACACGCCACATGAAAACAAGGAGACCATGTTCGAACTGCCACGGTACGTCATCAAATCCGGGCACATCATCGTCGAAGAAGGTGACATCCGCCAAAACTACTTTGGCAAAACGCTCCACATCGCTCCCGGGTTCGACCCGGGAGCAGAACGCGACATCAGCGAATGGTTTGAACAGTATTACTCGATTCGCTTCCGCAACTATCCCGTATCGGATGACTATTTACATGACGCGGAACAGATTGCTTGTAAAGCGACATAGCACCTCGATGGCGGCGTCTGTGATAGCGCAGTTTACCAACAGAGCGCACTGACGAATTCGCCTCGCAGATGGACTCAATCTATCAACTCCTACCACCCCCAATCAGCCCATGCCGACTTACGTCTACGAAACCATTCCTAACAAAGACACAGAAGAACCGCTTCAGTTCGAAATCTGGCAACGGATGGCAGACGAACCGTTGACGAAACACCCCGAAACGGGGCAACCGGTTCGGCGAGTTCTCTCCGCAGGCCTATCGATCATGTCGAAGGGAGACGACTGCTGCAACACCCAATGTGGCTGCGGTTGAACCTGATCCGCCAGGACGCCTCTGACCGTCCCGGACCTTCACTCGTGTCGACAACCGTGCCAGGACCGCGGCTACGTAGAGCCATTGCGTTTCCTCAAGCATTTGAGTGGCGGTTCACATCGATTCAGCCGTCTGCTCGACGCCGGACCATCGTCAGAGCCCCCAGGACCACGACCACCAGCAGCGCACCCAACACGCGTGGCATCCATCCGCCGAAGCCTGCGTCCTCATCTCCGTCCTGCGCGGTGCCGGTCCTCGACTGCAGCGCGGTTGAAGGCGCCCTGTCCGCCCTGCCCCGCAAACCGGCAGGCCGCTTGATGCTCCCCACAGCAGGTCCAGCGTCTCGTACAGGTGCAACCGAACCTGACATCGGCTGCCCCGCCGGTTCTGCGGATGCCAGCGGAGGGACCATGGGGTCGGGCAAATTCAACTCCTCTGTCTGCTGAACGGCCTGGAGATCGATCGCCCTTAACGTGTCGAGCGCCTCTGCGGCCGCCGGCAAAGGACACGCCTGGAGGTAACGCACGGCAGCTGACTTGAGAAAACTGGTTTCTTCTGTGGCCGTCCGGAACAGCTCCACGATTCGGTCAATCGCCGACCAGTCTCCCCAACGCGCCAAATCTGGCATCACCAGATCCGCCAAAGCGGGCTGCTGCAGGACAAGCCGGAGGGCTGCTGCCAGACGCTGCTGCGGAATGCTGTTCAACTCCTCGCCGTGGATCCGCAACGCGCGAATCGCCGCATAGGTATCCGCATACTCAGCCGACGGGTTGGTCAGATAATCATGTTCGATTCGCGCCAAGGCCTCCTCGCCCCCTAACGTGACAAAACAGGAGATCGCCGCATCCAGCGCCGCATACGAAGCCTTTCCCGACCGGTTTTTAACCAACTCGTCAAATAGCCCGGCATCCTCTGCCGTCCCGCAAAGACTCAGAAACGTCCAATAAAGCCGGCGGCGATTGACCGCAAGCTGAGAATCGCGGAGTCGAGTCAGCACCCACTCGCGGTCGAACTTCTCTCCCAAACCGACAATGTCCTTCGACGAAGCTTTCGTAAACTCGCTGTGAGCATCGTCCGAAATCAGCTTGTCGGAATGCTGCAGGAATCGCAGAAAATAAGCCAAACGCTGGGATCCATCGGCGGGCAGATCATGTAAGCCCCGGAAATAAACGACCCCCTCGGCCAAGACCGAACTCGGTGAGGTCCATTCCAAATGACCTGGTTCGCCATAAGCCACAAGCCAAAAGACCCCATCCGCCGGTAACTCTCCAGCGGATTCCGACGCACCTTGGTAGAACACGGTGTCAACCACCGCGTTCTGCAAGTCGGGATCTCCCTTGATGACCTCGATCACGCGCATCCGGCACTTGCGAATCCCCTCCGTCTCATCCGATATCGACTCCAGTCGCGCCATCACCGCCGCTGTCGCGTCCTTCAAGTCGTCACTTAGGGTTCTCGCTGGAGCCGAACAGAAAGAACAAGCAGATGCGGTCTGTGGGCAACAAAGCAGCATGACCCAAAGAAACATGCCAGTCGCCCAATATAACTTCAACCCGCTTGTCGATGTCCTGGCAACAGGTAGCGCNTGGCAAGATCGCATCAACGTTTTCCCCAATCCTCAATCCTCAATCCTCAATCNTCAATCCTNAATCGTTCCAAATCGTTCCAAAACCGCTTCTGATTCATACCTGCGTTTGGCTCATCGTTCAACCTGAATCTGTGCTATCGCCGAAACACGACAACTTCAGATCGCCACTGCTAGCTATCGGGCCCCTTGGCAAACGAACGGAAGCTTGCGGTGTTCGCCTGCCGCGCCCTCGCTATCGAAAACGCGAACGCCCTCGCTTTCCCCTCTGTTTTGCACCCGCGTTACCTGTCGCCTGAAAACTCCCCCGGGCCAACCACGCGCAGCAACAGAAAAATACCGCTTGAGAAACCCTCCCCGTTGCTTCACTCGGCCAAGCAATCGAGCAATTTGTTTTCAAACTCTTTCCACCCCGAGGTTTTGTGCTCCAGAATGATTTCCAACCGACTATCGCGCCGATAGGCCGAAGTGGCGTAAGTCGTCCCATCTTTGGCCCGGTTGATCAACCACCAATCATCCTGACAGCGAAAGACCCCCTTCAAACGCACGATTGGATGGACATACCCCAACAGGTCCAGCAACATGTCTCGGTCAAAGATATCCTCCACATCAAAAATCCAACCGCAGGCGTCATAAGTGGGGTCGTCGTTTTGGAATCGCAGTGGCTGGCGAGGCGATGCCTTACGTTCAGCCAAATTCGATTCTCCAGAACGTTCCTCTTCTTCGGTCACCTGTTGGACATCTTCACCCACCAAGTCCAATACTTGCAATTCCGCCGGTTTGGACTTCGTTGACGGGTGCGCATCGGCAAACATGGGGAATCGCTCAGTCTCGAATTTCATATCCAGCAAGGCCAACTCAATTTCGCCAAAACGAGTTTCCACGATGCGCTGTTTCGGTGGTCGGAACGCTTCCACCCAGGCACGACAACGATCGACCAAATCGCGATCCCGCCGATCGGTCCAATTCAAAACAACAACATCCGCCAATTGCACTTGATCCTGAAACACCGCGGTCTCACGCCACCGAGGGTCCTCAAAATCCTTCGGGTCGATCAAACAAATGATGTTGCGCAGGTCAATTGATTTGGCAAATTTTGGGCTCCGGAGAATGTCGACCACATTTGCCGGATGACTGACACCGGAAGGCTCCAAAATCAACCGATCAGGTTGCGTTCGACGGATGAACTGCGCGAGCAATGGCTGAAAGGCGTACGCCAATGTGCAGCAAGCACAGCCACCGCCCAACTCCTCGACCGCAATCTCCGGTAACTCAGCATCGACCAAGGCGTGGTCGATCGAAACCATCCCGAATTCGTTGATAAGAATCGACCATTTCTCACCTGCAGGACGTTTGTCGATCAGCTTGCTGATCGCGGTCGTCTTGCCCGAACCGAGAAAACCAACAATCAAATTGGTCGGTATGCTTTCGCCTGTTTCCCAAGTCATCTAACAACACTCCCGCAACCGCTTGCCACCCACGGAACGCTCCTTGGACAGTCGCGCCCAGGGCAAATACGATTGTACCCGCAACTGCCTCCCGCGCGGCCACCCCGTTCTCAGGAGTCGTTGACATGGCTGGACTGAACCAAGCTTGCCTCAAGATTCCTGCCATTTACGCAGAGTCACCTGTCCTCTTGCTTGTTCTCTCCTGCTCTTTACCTCCGAGTCACCGCGTGCGAACGGGCAGCCCAGGCGGGGTGACGACGTGCCCCATTGCTGACGCTGCTCAATCATCAGCGGCAGGGCCAAAACGCCACGGTCCAAATCACACCATCTGCTCCGTCAGCGGCGACTTGAGCACGATGTGCACTATGGCTCAGACTGCCGCGGTTCGCTGGCCTTGAGAATCGCTGCTTTCAGTTTTTCAGTTTCGTCCAATTCGAGCGTTCGCAGACTCAGCCAGCCGGCTCTGCTATTGACTGCCAAAAAGGCCTGTTCGGCATCCGCCGAGGCCGCTTCGAGTTCTCCCATCGCAAAATAGACCTTGGCACGACTGCGCAAGTGAGGATTGGAAATCTTCGGTGCAGGCTTCTTCTTTTCCCCTGGCGGCGCCGCTTCTTCCACAGGCGCGAATTGGAATGCCAGCCGCTTGGCTGTGGCAAGATCTCCTTGAGCCAACGCGTCATCAATCGCCATTTCGTCGTGCAACTCGACGATATTCTGGATGACGTTGCCGTGTTGCGAGCTCATCGTCAGGCCGGATTTCCGATGATTGAAGGTAGGACGAGCTTGGGCCGTGCTCGTTTGTAGGGCGCAACTTACCTGTTGATCAGGTGTTGCTGCCGATGGGGAACCGTATAAACTTCGTTCGGTCACAATCTAGCACATGCCAACGGGTCGGTGCTGGGCGCACTGGGTTTGTACCTGGACACGTTTTCATTATGACGCAAACGAGATTCGGTTTCAGGAAAAGTTATCACGTTTTTAGGAATGCGTATCCTCTTCCCGCAAACGCCCCTCCGTAGCGCGTACCGTGGCCACCGCACCTGCACAGGTGAACCTTTTGAGGCCTGGCCAGACGTCAGCTTGGGCCCTGCGTTGTGCCTGACCCATTTGGGGGTCGGCAATCGCACCCTTTTGCTGCGCAGATTTCCAGTTCGGGGCTAGGCTTGCCCGCTCTAAAACTTGTACTGGAAATGCCCGTAAAGAAAGCTCCCGTCCTGATTCGTCGGGACACCGGGCGTTGTGTCGTAGAACGTCCCAGCCCAGAAATAGGAGTACCCGAACCTCAGCTGCGTCTGTTCGTTGACATCGTAGGTCACCATACAATCCAACTCGGTTCCCAGCGTTTGATCGCCCGCCGAGCCGGCGGGAAGCCCAGCGTATGGACGCATATTGAGGTTGTAGGGCACATCATTCCCATTGGCCAGTTGGAAGAAATGGCACCACAGCAGCAGTTCCAGCTTTTCGGTCGGCGAGACCGTCAGGCGCAGGTTCAGATCTTCCAGATTGCGTCGGCCAAAGATGTCCATGAAGCCAAGGTAGTAGTGGGCTCGCTGGACGTAAGTGTGAAAGCCGTTGCCGACCGTATCGGCGCCTGACGCCCAATCGAAGTAGACCCAAAACTCGGGATCCCAAAGAAGCTTTGAAAACCGTCGACCAACGCCGCCCGTGAAGAAGCCCGCGATGTGGTTGGTATCGTCGGGATTCGCGCCCACCTGCACCCCACCCTCGAACTCATAAAGATAGTCATCGCGTTCGCCGTAATATCGCGTCCCAAAGGTATCGTATCGCGCACCTCCGCTGGAGCGGACAATATCGAACGCCAGCCAATAGATGTCGACATCAGCGTATTCAAGTGCTTTGTACGTGGAAAAGACACCGTATAGCTGTTGGTTGGGGTTCGGGTTATCGAACTTAGTAAAGGTTGCTCTGCTGCGTGTCGCGGGCTGAACCCAAAACGGATTGATCTCCCAATCGTCGCTTTCATAGATGAACCGGGCGCCATCATGCGAGCGGCGGCGATTGGCCCAGCCGGGCGCCATCATCAGCCGCGCCGAACCGTAGCGTATTTCCTGGCGACCGATACGTGCCGTCCATGTTCCGTCACCGCGCGAGAGCACGGCATTCACATGGGCCTGGTAGAGGTCCGTCCGATTCACTTCGCGTGCGCGAGGCTGATACTCTTCGCCCACACTGGACGCGTCGATGCCCTCCACTCGAAAGCTCAGGTCGGAATTCCAACGTCCCTCAACCCACAGTCGGACCTGATGGAGCCAAAACGTGTCGTCGAGTCCCGAGAGCCCACCGGTCGTACCGGGGCGAATGTTAATTTCGCGGTGATGCCGTGCGCGATAGCTGCCGCCAACGGTCAACCACCCGGGGTGCAGGAGCCGATCGAGTATGTCGTCACATACCCCCTGGTGACAGGGTGAACCACCGGGCTCGCATCCCAGATCGTCAATTCTGCCAACCGCCGGCTCGGCAACCCCGCCAATTCCACTGCCCAGGTCGTTGATCCAACCAACCGTCGACTCGGTGGCCTCGCCCATTCCGGCAAGCACCACGGAATCTCCTTCGCTACCCCAACTCACCGAAGTGGCAAGCGCCCCGAGGGCGAGTGTTAAAAACCACCGATACGTCACACCTTACCCTTTATCGCAAACGACAAGATCCTACATCTAGTTCGTCACGACTTTTCGGTCAAACCACTGGAATGCAGCCACGCATTACAACCGTTACAACCGCACAGCAGTGCAGCCCCGGCCGCCCAAAATCCGCAAGAATAGCGATAAAGAAGCTTACAGACGCTGATCGCGAGGGGGCACAGAAGGCAGGCTGGCGCAATTGGAGCCAACCGCGTTCTCCCTGCGCAAGCGAACTCCACCCCGCGAACTCCACCCCGTCGACGCGATGCAACGAGACAAGGAAATCCTACCCGAGTACTTGCCGCAAATCACTCGTGCTGTCACTGAAACGCTCGGTCGGCACGGCGAACTGGTTCGCAATCGTCACGAACAGATTGGACAGCGGAATCTCATCACTGAAGTGCAAATGAGAACCGTGCGAAAACCCAATGTTTTTTCCGCCGCTTAGAATGATCGGATAGTTCGTTGCTTGATGCGTCTTGCTCGTCGCACACCCGTAAAAGCAGAGCGAGTTATCGAGCAGTGTGCTATCGCCTTCCTGAATGGAGTCCAGCTTCTTAATGAAATTCGCATGCATTTCATTCAAGAATCCGATGTACTTGGCCACGTCAGCGTAATTCTTTTTCTCGTGCGACAGTTTGTGTGACGAGTGGTTCAGTCCAACGGCTGTCGGGAAACGATCGGTAATCCCGGCTTCCTCGCAAGCGGTTTGGAACGTCGCAAACCTGGTGGTATCCGTCTGAAACGCGAGCGCCAGTAGTTCGTACATCACGGTCAAGTACTCGCGTGGACTGGTCGTGCTCGCCAGCAGATCCAGTTCCTCAGCATCCACTTTCGGCTTGGGCGTGCTCTGCCACGCTTGATTCCGCTGCGTCATCCGTTCGACTTCACGCACCGAGTTGAGGTACTCGTCCATTTTCGCACGGTCAGCGGCACCGAGACGTCGATTCAGATCCTGCGCTTCTCCCAGGACTTCGTCGATGATACTTCCCCGACTCGCCAAAGCATCTTTCTCGGCTTGCGTGACTTTTCCGAACATGCGTCGAAAAATCTCGGCAGGCTTGTTCTGCGCCGCAATCGGTCGCCCGCTTCGATCGAAAGAAAGGGTCGAAGATCGATACGGTCGGTTGACCCCACCAAACGACGAGAGCACCAGCGATTGAAAACGCGTGTCTTGTCCGAGACGTTGCGCCAAGTGTTGATCGATGGAAATCGTCTGCTTGTCATACGTCTTGAGAATGTCGGCGCCCGTGAGGAAGTAATCCGCACCCTTATGCGCCGACGTTCGCCGCATGGCGGGATGCGACAGGCCGGACAAGAACGTGACTTTATCCTTGAGAGGCATGATGCTGTGATGCATCTCCGGCACCGCGTAGTCCCGTCCTTCTCCCAGCGGGAACCAGCCGTGTTCCAAACGATTGGGGGCGTTGTCGGCAGGCATCGGGACGCCGTAGGCAAAATACCCTCCGAAGAACCGCTGCTTCGGCTTGGCGGCAGCGTCGGCTGCCATGCATTCCAGCCACGGCAGTGCCAGGCAAACCGATGCGGATTTCAACGCCGTACGACGATTGAGGTGCCAGGATTTCTGTTTCATCCGAAAACTCTCGCTATTTGGTCAAAAACTGCTCGGAAAGAACCACTTCTTCCAGCACGCTCTGAAATGTATCGTCCCGTGATTCCACAGCCTCACAAATCAAATCGATCGATTTCCGATCAGAGAAGTCGAGGTATCGCCCCAAAGCGTAGGCCATCACCTTGCGGACCACCGCGCGTCGAAACTGCGTTTTCTTTTCGGTCAACAAGTACGCTTTCAGCTCGTCCAGATTACGGAGGCTGCGACCATTCCGCAACTGCGTTTCCGGGTCGCTGTTCACCTCCTGATGAGGAGGACGCACGAGCGGATCACGCGTCCCTTCACGCCACTGCCCCAAGGCGTTGTAATTTTCAAAAACTACGCCCCAGGGATCAATCTTGCGATGACAGTCGCGACAACTCGCCACCTGCGCGTGCGCAACAAGACGTTCTTTGAGAGACAACTTACTCTCGTCCGGCCCTTCCGGTTCCACGAGTTCGGGGACATTGGGTGGCGGGGGTGGCGGCGGGTCGTCCAGCAGTCGCTCCAGCACCCAGACACCCCGTTTGATCGGATGCGTTTCCGCACCCGTCGAATTGCCAAACAGCATGCTGGCCTGAGTCAACAAGCCGCCGCGATGCTGCTCGGCTGGCAGTTCGCGAACTTGAAACCCACCGCTAATGCCAGGGATGCGGTAATGCTTTGCCAAGGCGTGGTTGAGTACGACAAATTTCGAATCGATAAAATTCGCAATGTCCAGATCCTCGCGGAGAACATGGTGCACGAAACGAATCGACTCTTCTTCGAAAAGGTCTTTGGTCGGTTCCTGAAAATCAAAGTATTCCGGGTTGACGGCCAAGCGGCGAATGGCCGGAAGGTCCAGCCATTGACTGGTGAAATGGCGTGCAAACCCAGCTGATTTGGGATCGCCAATCATCCGTCGTACCTGCTCGCGGAGTACGTCGGGCTCGTGCAAACGTCCCGCTTCGGCCAACTCGAAAAGCGTGGTATCCGGCATGGAACTCCACAGAAAGTAGGACAGCCTCGAGGCCAGCTCGTAATCGTCCAAACGCCTTCTTGTCGCCGCCTCCGCATCAGCGCCGGCGTCTCCCGGCTCTGACAGTAACAGGAAATGCGGCGAGCAAAGGACGGCCGTCAACGTCGCGACCATGGTGGCTTCAAACGATTCTTCCTGCGGTCGCAGCTTGCGGAATAGCGCAAGCTTGCGTTCCACCTCCACTTCCAGGACCGGACGTCGGTAGGCGCGCTGCATGAACCGCGCAATCACTTCGCGGGCATAACGCGGCTCATCCTGCGCGTACTCCGACGCAAACAGGATGCTCTGTTTCGCCGGCGATGGCCATGTTTCGTAGTAGTTTCCCTGGAGTTCCACCCAGTCGATTTTCAACTTGGGAAGTTCTTCGTACGTCAGTTGGCTTGTGCCGCGGCGATAGTCGTTATAAATCCGAAAGTAGGAGGGTCTGCCCGGCTTATTCGACTGGAACGGAAAGTTGGCTCCGTGGACAACAAACTCGAGTGTCTGCAACTCCGACGAACGCACTTCCACGTTCACCGCTTCCTTCTGATCGGAAACGTTCGCACCGCGGAATGACCCGAGTTCGAATGATAGACGAGGCCACGAACCGCCTTTGCCTGGCACAGCCGCACAACGGATACGGACCCGAACCGGTGCATCGTAAGGCACTTCGTACATCTCGATACGAAATTCCGGCTGGAAACCGGAACGGCCATCCCCTTTCGAACCACCTATCTTGCGATCCACTTCGAACAACGCGTCCACAGGATCTCTCGGGCGGTTGCCGGCCAGCAAGATCGTGTCGCCAGCTGCCTCCCCAAAGTCCATCCGAAACAACGGGCCGCGAGCTCCATTGCCGGGAGCATAATGGTCCCCATTCTTAATCCCGTAGCTGACACCACTACCTGGCTTTTTACGACGGTTCTTGTTGGCTTCGTTTTTCTTGTCAGCCGCGCCCGCAAATGCCAATTCCGGCTCCACGCGTACGAAGTATGGTGCCGGCTTGTCCTGAGGTGCCAACAAAATGCGGGAGAGCGCGCCGCGCGCAATGCGCTCGAAGTATTCAAGATGCAATGCCGATGTCATCAGCACCGTCGTGTTGTTCTTAAAACCTTCTTTCGCGACACCCTCGGGCGGTAAATCAACTGCATAACGCAAGTCCAGGTGCAGTAAATCACGTAACGTGTTGTTGTACTCGTAGGCCGTCAGCCGGCGAAGCGTGTTCCTCCCGCCAGACGATCTCGTCACTTCCATCGCCTCGCGCAGCGCAGCCGTCAGTGCATCGACAAACCGTTGGCGGTCGGCTGACGCAGGCTGAAGCTTGGCCGCAGCGGGCGGCATTTCATCCAGATTGACCAGATCCAGCACCTCCTGCCACGTGTCGGTGTCACTACCGTTCACCATGTCCGGGTCCAGCTGGTCGAGTCGTAGCTCTGCCTTCTGCTGCTGGGGCCCGTGACACCCCACACAGTACTTTTTCAGAAAGGGGCGGAGTTCCTTCTCATAACGGTCGGCGCAACGGCCCTCGGTCTCGGTCAGCCCGCAGACCCCGACCAGGGCCACCCCGACCCAAAACCACAGCCACTCCGTCGACTCGCGCCGTAAGCCCTGGAACGAAAAGACATTACAACAGCGGCGAGACATTGACTTGGTTCCAAACTCAGGCGGGGCCGGGCAAAAGTACATCCGAAAATTAAGATGCATCCGGCCCTCTCATTATTGTCCTTCCCTCCCTAAAACGCCACAACCACCATAGAAAAAGCCAACGGCATTGGAAACGGATCACCACAAAACGGGCGAGGGACAGCCTGCCAAAAGGGCATCACCAGTGTCATCCGAGAAGATACGTCCTCACTTGTTCCACCGGGGTGCAACGGCGCAGACTACGGCGACACACACGTCGACGAGCTCCCTGCAACGGGAAGCCAAATCGCCTCCCGCCCACACGCTTTCACCAGGCCTGCCCCCTTTTTTCGTTCGGTGTAAACTGCAAACAACGAGCTGACGAATTCACTCAAGACAAGATGCTCATTTCCATCGGAAGCAAGCGGCCATGAAGTACGCCATCCATCTCCTTTGTTTTGCCACACTGGTGTTCTGCACCGCAGTCGCATCAGCCAGCGCCGCGGAACGGCCAAATATTCTCTTCATCTTCGCCGACGACTGGGGCTGGGGAGACTTAAGCTGTCATGGGCACCCTTATGTCAAGACTCCGAATATCGACCGGCTTGCCAGGGAGGGGACCGACTTTCATCGGTTTACTGTGGCGAGTGGTGTCTGCTCCCCCAGCCGCACAGCGGTGATCACCGGCCATTTTCCGGCGCGCTACAACATCGACGGTCACTTTGCATGGGTCCCCAGCAACGCGCGACGCAACATGCCCGACTGGCTCGACCCTAACGCGCCTTTGTTGCCAAGGTTTCTTCAGCAAGCGGGCTACCGGACAGCTCACTACGGCAAATGGCATCTGGCCAACGACATGATTCCGGATTCGCCGACCCCCGCAGATTATTGCTATGACGACTACGGCGCCTTCAATTGCTCCGGCGAACAGATGCCTTGGCACGAAGACGCGGCCCGCGCATCGGCATTCATCGCAGCCAGTGTTCAACAAGGCAAGCCGTTCTTTGTCAATGTCTGGCTGCACGAACCTCACACTCCGTTTCACACGGTACCGAAATACGAATGGCGTTTTCGAGAGTTAGACCGACCGGACCAGATCTATGCTTCTGTCCTGTCTCATGCGGACGACCGGGTCGGCGTGTTATTAGATACGCTCGACCGTCTCGAAATCGCCGACAAGACGCTCGTCATTTTCAGCTCAGACAACGGACCGGCGCGAGCGTCCGGACCAACGGAGTTGAATTTACAATACGATACG
>NZVR01000164.1 GCA_002701545.1 Blastopirellula sp.
AAAAAAATCACGACCACGACCTTGCTCTACCACGCTGGCTTCGATCGTCGTGCGCTGATCCCGGTCGTCCAAACGGTCGACACGAAATGCATACCAGCGGCAAGCATCCGTCAGGATCTGCCCTGGCACGCTCGTGCAGGGAGTGCACGCTGGTGCAGGATCGACATCCCCCACTGCCGCCTGGGCCAACAATTCGACATCATCCACCACATGAAATACACCGCAACCGGCCCTTTTCAAATTCTGATAGGTGGTCGATGTCTGATAAGGACGAAACGTCAAACGCGAAACATCACGTTCCACGATCGGACCCATCGGTGAGATATTGACCGAATGATCCGCATTCAATGTGGTGACGATTCCTTCAAGGATCAATGGCATAGGCTGCAGCCCACTCTCTCACATTCGTTACGCTAGAAACTGATCGCCTCGGGAATGACGCTGGGGGATTTCTCCGGCAGACACCGTTCGCCATCGCGGTCAAGCGGACGGGTATCGACTGGCAACCCGGCCAGTTGCAGGAAGTTCGCCAGAATTGGGAAGCCTTTTTCAGTCAAGATTGCCTCGGGGTGAAATTGCACTCCCCAGATCGGCAACTGGCGATGCTGCAATGCCATGATCACGTTGTCTTCCGTTCGTGCCGTGACCTCCAACACATCCGGTAACGTCGCTTCATCAACGACCAGAGAATGATAGCGACAAGCAACCGTGGGGTTGGGCAGCCCCTGGAACAAGCCGGAGGCGCGATGCTGCACTCGGCTCGTCCGACCATGCATCGGCTCGGGGGCCCGCACGATCTGTGCTCCCCATGCGGCCGCGATCGTCTGGTGCCCGAGACAGACACCGAGCATGGGAAAACGCTCCGACAATTCCCGCACAATCTGCAGACTGTTGCCAGCCTCGTCTGGTGTGCAAGGCCCTGGCGACAGCACAATCGCGGCGGGATTCAGGTCGACGATGTCGCGACTGGTGACCGCGTCGTTGCGAAGCACCAGCGTCTGCTGCCCCAGCCGCTCGAAATACCGAGCCAGGTTGTGGACAAAGCTATCGTAATTATCGATCAGCAGTACCATGTCGGTCTTTAATTGCCTTCCACGTCTGGCAGAAACCACCCTAACATTGCAACGACCAGCACCCAAGCGGAGATGATGGTCACCACAGCAGCCCCCATCACCACCAGCACACCGACGACAAAACGCGACTGCCAGCCCTCCTGACGTTTCACCAGGAGCAAACGAGTATACATGATGCCGAGCCACCCCATCACAAGTGCGAGCAACAGCCACACCGTTGCCACAGGATGTGCCAACAGCAGTCCGATGGCAACCACCGCCAACGCGGCAGCCCACCAAGTGAAACGGATCTGATTCACCAGCGGAAACAGTCGTTGCCACATCGTCTCGCGCCTTTCCTAGGATCCTCTGCAAACGCCCAACAAGTTTCTCCGAAGCGCGGAGCGGCTCGACTGCAGCTGGAATCCATCGTACCCGAACAACCTCCCAGTGCTGACCAACGAAATCCGGTCCTGCGACACCATCAGCCAGCCCGCCAGCCGTTGCAAATCTGGCGACTTTGCCAACGCTACTGGGCTGAGAGAACCATTTCAAGCCCCGCTGCCACGACATCGCAGCCGCACGCGCACAGACAGAACTCGGACTTGCCGCAGTCGCACTAACTCAAACCAAGCACACAACACGCCACCGAAACGGCCGACGCGGTGTCACGCACCAGCCTTCAATTCTGCCAGATGCTGCGCCGTTCCCACCAATCGGTCCCAGTGCTCGTGGATATATTCGGGAGGGCCACCAATTTGGGCCACCACCTGAGCGACTTGCTCGGTCGGCACCATCTCGATCGCATTCCAGGGGCAAACCAACAATTCGTAGGGGTTCGATTTCTTCTGCGGAATGTGCACGCACACTTCACAGCCGACACATCGCTCCAGGTCGATCTCGCACCAAGCCTCTTGGGTCTTCACGAGGCCACGGTCCAGCGTTTTCAGCGTAATGCAGTCTACGGGACAGACCTCAAGACACGATTCGCAGCCAGTGCAGTTGTCCGCATTGATCACTGCCAACTCTTTGGGCAGCTTCTTGCGCGGGCCTTTCTTTGCCATGTACGGATGCCTTGTAGCGGGAAGCCAATGAAGCAGGTGACGGGAGGCAACCCACAGGAACGTTTGGGACGCAAACCCCTGTGGCGTGCTCTCCTCGAATTATAAGTAGCTATCGGCTGATCGCCAAGGCAATCACCAGAGACCGCCTGCGACGCATTGTCGCAGGCCACGCCGGAACACCTCCCGCCAGAGGTGACACCAGCCACATTGGAGGAAAACCCGGCCATCTGGCACGCCCCCACGGACGGTTTGGCCAGCCCGCCGCCGCAAAGCCATCGCCGTTCGCAGATCCTGCCCCGCGCCGTTTCCAGATGACAGATCGCAGTAGAAGTTTTATATTTGCAAGTCGAAGGTGAACCCACACGGCTAACAGGCCTTTTCGCCAAGATGCCACAAGCAGACGGCAGGTGCGTGATGAGCGACGACACAGAAAACAAAGAAGACCCCAAAATCATCATTGACGAGGATTGGAAGTCCCAAGTCGAGGCGGAAAAAGCCGCTGCCGAAGACCAACGTGACGAAACACCGGCAGAGTCCCCGCCGGAGGAACCGGGTGAGGAACCGGCGGACAACCAGTTCGAACTGCCCCCCGCCTCGTTTTCACTCCTGGTCAGCAGTCTGGCTACCCAAGCCCTGGCCGCCCTGGGGCAAATGCCCGGTCCAGACGGTAAACCGATGCATGAACCGGTGATCGCCAAACACCACATCGATACGCTGGGCGTGCTGCAAGAAAAAACCAAGGGAAATCTGGACGGCGATGAGATCGTCATGCTGAATAACGTGTTGCACGAGTTGCGGATGGCCTATGTCAACCTCAGCCAGCAGGCGCCCCCTCAATCGCCTTCCTAAGCCGCCCCCCTGAAGAACGGTGCGGCTGGTGGTCTCCCTGCGGTTTCGATGAAAGCCAGGCTATTGCGGCAAGCGAAATCGTTGGGCGATGGCAAAACCTGTGGCGGACTCTACGCCCGCTTGTTAGATTAATGGTGTCTTTTGTCACCGAAGGTCCGGAGCTACGAAAATGCTTATGGAGTGGTACTGGCGGAATGAGGGTGAGACACATGGGCCATTCACAGAGGAAGAGCTGATTCAATTAGCTCAGGATGGCCAGATTGAGCAGCGATGTGAAGTCCGCTTGGGAGCCGACGGTCGTTGGTATACCGCGGGCAAAGTCAAAGGCCTGTTCACCCCGAAACCTGATTCCGCAGCCGATGCAAACCACGCTCGCTCTGAAGACACGCTGAGCGGAAGCGATGACAGCAGCATCACGTCATTACGCTTGAAACGTGCCAAACCGCTGGCCCCCAAAGTCCGCGCCGTCAGCGCCTCGGACTCGGCGATCATCCAACCCGCACAAGATTCATCGATTATTCAAGCGGCACCGCCGGCGCCTGCACCGCCGTCTGAGCAGCCGCCGGTTGCTCCAGCGAATGGTTTTGCGGTCCAGACAGGAGATGGTAACAGTGCAGCCACCGTCCCCGTCAGTCAACGTCCGCGTCGGAAAAGCAGTTCACTCGGCCTGATCTTGGTGCTGGGCTTCATCGGAGTCGGGATGGCAGCCGTCCTGGCATTCGCGTTTTTCTGGAACGGCGGATCAACAGACGTGGCCTCTGCGGAAGAGGAGCCTGCGTCCGCTGCGCAGCCCGACGACGAATCAGCGGAACCCGACACACCAACGGCCGAAGCGACCTCGGCAACTGACAAGCAACTGCTGACCCAAGTCACGACCTTTCACGACGCCACACGTTCGCGAATCAAGCTCAATCCGGCCAAAGTTCAAGTGAGTGAAGCATGGATTTCACCAGCCGCCGACGGCAACGACGAACAGCTATTCGTGAAAATCCAAATTACCAACGTCAGCGACGAAGCAACCTGGAGCTACTCCAGCTTCAATGGCACCGGCACCGTGGGAGTCGAAGCCCAAGCGCGTCTCTTCGATGACGAGGATCAACTCTGCCAGTTGGTCCCCGTGGCGAAACGCGCACAGCAATGGTGCCCTCCCACCGTCCCCTTGGCTCCTGGTCAGTCGGTCGAAGATGTGCTCGTCTTCGCCAAACCCTCTGGTGACATGGACCGTTTGCGATTGGTCCTGCCGCGGGCGGCAGTTGCCTTGAGCGGCGCCCCCATGGGCTACCAACTGCCTCGAAAGATGTTGGCGAGCGCCCCGCAAGAGGCCCCTACGGATGCTCCGGCAGACACCGCTCCCGCAACTCCGGAGACGGTGGTCGATGATGCCAAGCCGACGGAGAACACGGTCGCCTCTGCCGATAAAAAACCGGAAACACCTGACCAGCCCAAGCCAGCACCCGCAGCGGCGGATACGAATCAGCCCGCGGATGACGGACCCCAAAATGGTGCCTTGCCCGCGACCATCAACGGACTGCTGGATTCCATCAACAATTTCGACAAGCCCAAGGACGACCCCCAAAAAGCACCTCAAGACATGCCACCCAAATCGGACGGCAATGGGTAGCATTGCGTCGCGAGAGAATCGGTCACTCACTGTCGTAGCTTCCGTTGACCTCACCCTCTGCTCGGGGCAAAACGCATGCCTGAGGTAACCTGTCCCACGTGCCAAGCTTCCCTGGCAGTGCCGGTCGAACTCATGGGACAGACGGTCCTTTGCACTGCCTGCCAGCGGCCGTTCCAAACACCGGCCGCGCCCGCTGCCATGCCTCTACCACCCCACTTGGCGGCGCCCCAACCAGCCCAAACACCACCAGCCCAAACACCACCAGCCCAAACACCACCAGCCTCTACTGCGGTGCCTCCGCCGCCGGTCGGCGAGCCGTCGCACGAACACACTGACCAGGAACAGGCGGACGCCGAGACAGCCTCGAACGCCCGCTCTGGGTCGGCGGGGCAAATCGCGTGGATGGCCTGCTGGTTGATCTTGCTGGTCTCAGCCATCACGGCACTCGCCTACTTCAATCCCCTGAAACTTCGCCGCACAACCCCTCAGCCAGAAGCCGCCCCCGAGCCTTTGGAAGAGATTGTGATTGATCCCTGGGAAGGCGAGGTGCGTTGGTCCGAACGCGACGACGTTTGGCTAGTACTCCACCGCCGCAAGGTCCGTATTCTCGCGGTTCGCTACGAAGCGGTGCGTACCAAAGACGACACCAATACCGTGCGCGTTTCCGATCGCAAGTATCTCCAGATCGATGTGCGCGTCATGAATGCGACAACCGACACGCCAACGTATACCAGTTGGTTCCAACTGGGAAAGGCATCGACCGCTCGCCTGGAAGACGACCAGGGACGCCGTTACCCGATCGCCATGCTGGTCGACGCGCGGCGCGTAAAGGGGCACACGGCAACTGCCGCGATGACCCCACTCGAACGGATTGACGATGTACTGGTCTTCGAGCTGCCTGAGGGCGTTACCCTGTCAGACATCCGTTATTTACGTCTCACTCTGCCCGCAGCAGCTTGGGGCGACGAGGGGGAAATGCGATTCCAGATCGCCAATGACCGGATCAAAACCACGTTTTGACCATCTGTCGAAACGGCTCAACGCTCCTCGCTTACGCCCACAGTACAGGGCGCTTTCCCAGAGGTAAGCGCAGAGGTAAGTTTTGTCGGTTGCGTAAGAAAAATGCCCCTTCAGCAGGTGAGCCGCGATCCGCTCGACCACCTCCATCGCAACGCCCCAACAGGCAACATCGCAATGCAGCCAACGCTGCGAAGCGCCGATCAAACTTGAAAACATGCTAATTGCGCGTACAATTCCAAGACACACCACTCGCCACATTCCGCAAGGATCAACCGCATGAGCTACGCCGACAACACCTATGAAAACCCCTACTCCGTCGCTCATGCCAGCGTCGACGATCGAGCGGACTTCATCACCAAGACGTACCTGCATCTCGCGGGGGCCGTGGGTGTGTTTGCCGGAATCGAGTTCGCATTACTCAATTCCCCCTTCGCTGACATGTTTGTGAACATGCTGGGGAATAATCGCTTTGCGTGGTTCATGGTGCTGGGCGTTTTCATGGTGGTCAGCTGGGTTGCCAACAGTTGGGCGAGTTCGAACGCGTCGGTGGGCATGCAGTACATGGGCTTGCTGCTCTACGTCGTCGCCGAGGCGGTTATTTTCGTACCTCTCCTGACAATCGCATCGAGATTTGGCGGCAGCAGCGTGATCCCGATGGCGGGAATCGCGACGGGCGTTCTATTTTTAAGCATGACGGCCATCGTGTTTATCACCCGCAAAGATTTCAGCTTCCTGCGATCCATTTTGATGTTCGGTGGATTCGCGGCTTTGGGATTGATTGCCGTGTCAATCTTCTTTCAGTTCTCTCTTGGGCCCATCTTCGCCTACCTCATGGTCGCGTTCGCCTGTGCTTATATTTTGTATTACACGTCCAACGTCCTGCATCATTATCAAGTTGGACAACACGTGGCCGCGTCACTAGCGTTGTTTGCCTCCGTCGCCTTGCTGTTCTGGTACCTCGTCCAAATATTCATGTCCCGACGCTAGGCTGGGCCCCAAACACACAGCCCCCTGACGCACAGCCCACTGACGCACAGCCCCCTGACGCACAGCCCACTGACGCACAGCGCATCGGCATTGACCGGTCTCTTGGCAATGCCACTCACGGTGAGCTCAGGCGGGTGATAGGCCTGAGTTCGCTACCTGCTCTGGGTGATCAGGCGGCATCCCATGCGTGCTCAGCGTGGGACTCGGCGGACATCGTCAAAGCGCAGTTGCTTCACGCCTGCAGGTGGTTGATTTGCTTCCTGCACGCGCCGGCGCAACTGCGTTGCCAATCGCTGTTGGATTTCAGCATGCTCCTCACTCCCAGCCAAGTTGGATAACTCGGCTGCGTCGCGGCGACAGTCGTACAACTCCGCTCCCAAAGTTCCCGCATCGCCCCACTCGGTGTACCGATAGCCTGCGGTCCGCAAACTGTAGCCATTGGCGTATTGCGTCAAAGCGCCATCGCGCACGGCGACTGCCGGATCCTTCAAAGCGGGCACCAGACTTTTACCTGCCACCTGTCGAGGAGGTTCGAGTCCACACAACTCAGCCAGGGTGGGGTAGAAGTCGACCATTTCAGCGGGAGTTTGCGCCGCCTTTCCACTCGCGGGCACACCAGGCCCTGCCATGATCAGCGGAACATGCGTGGCATTGCCAAACAGCGTGGTTTTCTGCCAATGCCCGTGTTCCCCCATGTGATAACCGTGATCCGAGGTGAACAACACGATGGTATTCTCGCTCAAGCCCGTCTGTTCCAGCGCCTCCAAGATGCGTCCCAGTTGTGCATCGGCAAAGGTGATCGATGCGTAATATGCCTGGATCGCCCGTCTGGCGAGATCGTCTGCCAAATCCAACTGCTCTTTCTTACGGCGCACCGATGTTTGCGCCGGCTTGGGCAAAGTCGCCAGATACCCTGCGGGAACTTGCGGCACGCGAATCGACTCCAGTGGGTACATATCAAAGTACTTCTTGGGAGCGACGTAAGGTGTGTGCGGCCGATAGAGTCCAACGGCCAGAAAGAAAGATTGGTTCGTTTGCGCATATTGCTGTAACAGCCGAATCGTTTCGGTCGCAGCGATCCCGTCTGTCTGCTCGGCATCCGTCCCTTCAGCTGCCAGCCAACTCAGAGTCCCTCCAAAGCTATTGGGACGCAGGCTAAAAATCAGCGGTTCGTCGTCTACATCGCGACCGCGAGGATTGATCGTGAAGTTCCATGAATAAGGATCGTCGTGGCCTCCGGTACCAATGTGCTTGGGCACATTGTAGTGATAGATTTTCCCAATTCGTGCTGCCTGATACCCGGCGCGGCGAAACATCTGAGGCAGGGTCACCACATTCGGCGTGTGTTCGCGAACATAAACGGCATTGCGTCTGACCAGCGTTTGAGCGGGATACATGCCCGTCATGAAAGACGCGCGACTTGGCCCGCACAGTGGAAACTGGCAATGGGCGTTGGCAAACCGCACGCCCCGCGCTGCCAAACCGTCCAGGTTGGGCGTTTGCACCAGCGGATGTCCGTAACACCCCAAATCGCAGTTCAAATCATCGCAGATCAGGAACAAGACGTTAGGCTGTGCCGCTTCACCGGAAGCCGACAGTGCGCTCATTCCCAACAACAAGAACGCGATCATTCCCCGAACAGCCAATCCCCAAACATTCATCATTTCAACACTCCGCGAGCCTCAATGTAGGTCAGTAAATCGTGGATCTCTGCTGCCTGCAACGTGTCCAACAACCCCTCAGGCATCCACGAAGTCGGCGACGTCCGCTGGACCTCGATTTCCCGTTTGGGAATCTCTGTGATGTGGAATGGCCGAGTGGGATCGGTGGTCAGCCGCAAGATGGGAGAGCGGTAGTCGCCTCCCAACGCCGGACGACCGGTATACGTTTTTCCATCCGTGGTGACAATCTGCAAGCTGCGATAGTTTTCCGCGATCACTTTCGAAGGCAGCACGATGGATTCCAACAGGTCGCGCCGTGAATACCGACTACTGGCGGCGGTCAAGTCGGGGCCGACCAGCGTCCCGCGCCCTCCCACCCGATGACACTGAACACAGGAAGCCGCAGCAAACAACTCGGCACCTCGCTGCACGTCCCCACGGGAGTCAATTTTGTCCAATTCGGCAAGCACCTCATCGAGCGTCCATTTCCGTACCACCTCGCGGCGAGACACCGCGACTTCGTCAGCAAGCTGATGCGCACGCAGCAACGGCTCGTACTGCGCTCGTTCAGCATCCGTCAGACTCGCCAATGCCTCCTCGCGAATCTTGCTGCGGAACCCTGGCATACCTTGCCCACCCAGGTAGTGTTCTGCTTGCGCCAGGACTTGAAAGTAACGCTGACGCAGTTCTGGTGTCCAACCTTGGGTCATGTGCCGCAAGACAAACAAAAAATGCATCTGCTCACGCTGGTCGGTCGTGGTGGTCAACAACTCGATCGTCGGCGGCACCATCTCGGCAGCATTCAATTGTGCCAGGGCCTCACTCAGGCGTTGATTCACCAGATACTCGGTATCGGGATACAGCCCCAGCAATCGCGTTTGCAGTTTGGCTTTCTGTTCGTCATCAAGTGCCTCGCTGGTTTGCAGACACAAGACGTACAGATAAGCCAGAGACAGACGTTCGGATGGCCTGGCTCCTGTCATGTCGATGGCATGGAGGCGTCGCAGGATAGCAGGAACGTGTTCAGGCAGTCTGGTGCGCGCCAGCGCCATCAGCGCATTTAAGGATCGCAACCGATCTGTTTCCGTCAAGGCGCGTTGCAGCCAAGTGTCGGGAGCTTGCTGCTCGAGCACATTGCGAGCAGCATAGCGAATCCAAGGATCGTCGTTACCGAGCTGCTGCCAGACGGCGTCCAAGGCAGGCGGGTCCAACTGCTGGCCAAGCTGAGACTCCAATTGGCGGCGCAGGGCACGCGCCTCCGCAGCAAACTCACGACATGTTTGCGTGAAGTCGTCTACTGCGGCACGAGGCTGCGAATCGCGTCCCACATAGCGGATCCGGTAGAGGGCCGATTGTGTTTTTCGCCCGCCAGTAACGATGTACAGTGAGCCATCCGGCGCGAAATCAAGCCCCGTCACATTCAACGGTTTCCCCTGTAAAAACGTCTCACCGACGCAAAGGTAACTCGCGCCCCGTGGTATGGCATGCACCAACAAGATTCTGCCATAAGTCCAGTCGAGGACAAATAAAGCCTGCCGATAGCGAGGCGGAAAATGGCTGGTCGTCCCGAACTTGACTGCCGTCGGCGAGCCTTTGCCGATATCCAGGTTCGGCAAGGCGGTATCGGGGTGGTCNGGATAGTAGGGCGGCCAGGACCCGGTCACCCCGCGCCAGCCGTAGTCTCCGCCCAACACCAGATGATTCACCCGCGTTGGCCGATACCAGGGCGATCCCATGTCAAATTCGGCATCGGCGTCGTAGGTGAACATCTCGCCGTCGCCATTGAAGGCAATCCCAAACGGATTCCGCAAACCGGCCGTCAACGTCTCGACCTCACCGGTCTTCGGGTCCAATCGGATCACGTGCCCCTCCTTGGATTGCTGACCTCGCCGCGCTTCTCGCCAAGGCGACGTCAGGTCCGCTTTGCGGGCCTGCAAATCGACGGAGTCACCATGAATCGAATACACCTTGCCGTCCGGTCCCAGGGCCAACGCATTCCGGCCGTGACCACCCCCTCCCGTTGTCGAGTGCAGCAGATTCACCTCGTCCAATGCCTCTCCCTGCAAGCGATACAAGCCTTTCGAGTTGTTGGCATTGGCAAACAAATCCTGGCCGGCAAACACCAGACCACGACACTCTTTCAAGGTTGGCGCCAGCGACTCAACACGTTTCACTTCGCTTCCATCCGAAGACAAGGTCATCCTGAGCAANCCGGCCTGCTCCATCGCAATCACAGCCCTTCCCTGTGGATCAAAGGCCAGTGAGACCCACGAATCTTCCTCCGGCTGTGCGGAACGCACGCGTTCGATTTCGAAACCGGGAGTCACACGAAAGGTAGCCGGGTCCGTCCCTTCAGAAGCCCCGATGGCATGTTTCCACTGTTCGTAGTTGTCCGTTGTGTCGACGGTCACTTTCCGCGCATCCGGAACCAACAACCGCTCGTCAACCGGCGCCAATTCGCTGACGCCCCGGTCTTTTCCATCCACGATGCCGCGCCATTGCTTGTCAGATACCAGCACCGCACGCGAACCATCGGCATAGTCCAATTGCAGTTTGACGAAGAAAGCCGCCGGACCAGTCCCCGGCGTGCTGCGAATGACCAACTGGTGTGTATCGCTTGTCAGCGAAGACGCGATCTCATGCACCTGCAACGGGCGGTAAGCTTCTAATTCAGCCACACGTTGGGAGTCGATCAGGATCTCGGCACTGACGGCATGGCCAACCATCATGAGCTTGGCCGAAGTCATCTGCGGGCGGACAGTAATGGCCCGCTGAAAATCGACCTGTGCCGCTGCCGGCCCGGACACCCAAATCCAATGAGGANGGGGAGAAGCGTCCTCTTGAGCAGACAGCGGACACACCATGGCCACCGTATGAATCACCAGGACACGAACCAACCAGGTGGGTCTCCACTGAGCAAAAAACATGAGTTGCATCCGTTAATAATCGATGAAGTCGTCGTCAAAGCGATGGTGCGCAGCACGTTGCATCAACTTATGCGGGGGCCCGAGCAGATGCAATGTTGCGCCTCGGAACATCTCGCAAGTGGTGCCCACAAATTGGCTTTTTGGTACATTCTCGGTAGGATAACGGAAGCTTATCCCAGTGCTGATCTGCACCTCTGCACGCCGGACACCCGACTTTCTCCTGGAGAAGGCCGGAAGCGTGCACCCAACCGACACATCACCCCCAAAAATCAACACGATGACGCTCGCCAAAGATACGGATTCGGTTGCCCTGCCTTCGATCGAGCAGACTCAGTCCTGGCTAGAGAAACTCCGCGAAAATCTTCGTCAGGTGATCAAAGGCAAGGACGACGTGATCGAACATGCGATCCTGGCGCTGATTTGCGGCGAGTCCATGCTGATCGAAGACGTCCCAGGAGTAGGCAAAACCACGCTTGCCAAATCGCTGGCCGCCTCGGTGCACCTCGACTTCCAACGCGTTCAATGCACCCCAGATCTCCTGCCAGCTGATATCTTTGGGTTCTCGGTCTTTAATCCCCAAGACGGCAGTTTTCAGTTTCGCCCGGGCCCCATCTTCTGCAACATTTTGCTGGTGGACGAAATCAACCGCGCCTCCCCGCGCACGCAATCGGCATTATTGGAAGCGATGGCGGAACGCCAGGTAACAATCGAAGGCAACGTTCACAAACTCGCCCCACCGTTTCTGGTACTGGCAACTCAAAACCCGGTGGGATATCAGGGCACGTTCCCGTTACCCGAATCACAACTGGATCGGTTTCTACTTCAAGTCTCCATGGATTACCCGGANACNGAAAGTGAAATCGACATCCTCTATAACCAGAACACACGGCACCCGGCAGACGCGATCACGCCGGTGTTGTCCAAGGAAGAAGTTTTGCAGTGCCAAGCCAAGGTGCGGCAGATCCGCGTGGACCGCAGCATTGCAGACTATATCTTGCAAATTGCCGTGGCCACGCGCACCGACGAGCGCTTACAACTCGGCTGCAGCCCACGCGGCTCGCTGAAGCTATTCCGCGCAGCGCAGGGCTTGGCCTTACTGGCAGGCCGGAGCTATGTCTTGCCCGACGATGTCCAGCACATTGCACCTCACGTGCTGCAACATCGCATTGTGGTGACACGTTCCCACTCCAGCAAACAAGCACATCAGAGTGAAATCATCAAGGAACTGATCGACCAAGTAACGGTTCCCGTATGACCTAATAACGGTTCCCGTATGACCTAATAACGGTTCCCGTATGCGATACCGTGACCCGATTCCAACTTTCCGAGCCATCTACCGTTTCGCGCGGCGCAACATGACCGCCGGCGGCAAAGCGTGTCTGTTCGGCATGCTCTGCAGCTTGATTGGTCTGGTGTATCTGGAAACACCGCTGCTATTTCTGTTTTGCGCGCTCTTTGCCCTCTTGATTGCGGGCGCCGCTGCCAGCATTCTGCTGCGGCCACACCTGCAGATCAGTGTCATAGCCCCGCCCACCGTCTTAGCTGGCGATACGGCCGAGCTGGAAGTCTATCTGCGGAACGCTCGCTCGCGTCCCGCCTATGACTTGACCATCAGCATGGTCGACCTTCCTGACCACTGTCACCTGCCCAACCGATTGCTACCGTTCGTGCCAGAGGTACCTCGCAAACGCGTGACCCGCGTCGGACTGGCATTTCAGCCTGAAAAGAGGGGCGTTTTTTCCTGGCCCCGCGTCCGCATCACCAGTGCCTTTCCGTTCAACTTATTCCGGTTTCGGCAATCTCAACGCATCGATGGTGAGTTGGTCGTGCTGCCCAAACATCATCCTCTGCATAACTTCGATCTGTCCCGTATCATCCGCGCGATGCTGGGTTCGCACGCCGAGAGCACACACCGCGTCGGCGCATCGGATCAATACTTTGGTAATCGGGAGTATCAACCTGGCATCACCGTTCGCCGGTGGGATTATTGCTCGTGGGCCCGACTGGGTCTGCCGGTCATCCGCGAATACCACCATACTCAGCATCAGGCCGTTGAGATCTTCACCGATACGTTTCCCGCAGCGGGGGCCGACGACGAACGCAAGTTTGAAGCCGTCGTATCGCTGACCATGTCTCTGACGCACGAAGTCCTGCGCGACAACGGCATGATATCGAGCCTCTCCCTGGGTCCGCAAAAAGTCAGCTGCACGTCGGATTCGATCGTCGAGCAGGCTGATTCCGTCGCGATTCAGCTGGCACTGGCTACCCCGGCAACACCTCATGCCTTATCCGCCATGCTGCAGAACGAACACGAGTTAATCACGGACGCAGCGGTCATTTTGGCAGTGTTTAACGGCTGGGACGCCGAACGCCAGAAGCTCCATCGCTGGCTACTGACCAGTGGGTGTGCAGTGAAGCCGATCATCGTGACCACCGCCAATGCCGGGAAATTGCATGACCTGCCCCATGCGGCAACATGCGTCTCAGTTGAATCCATCGAAGCAGGAACGGTGGAGCTCGACTAATGCAACAACGTTTCACTGCCGTCGTGCTGATTTGCATCCAAGCATATTTGCTAGGCAATTATGCCCAATCGTTTCGTTTGCCAACGCTTGGCATCTGCATTGCCATGCTGGGCCTCCTGCCGCGTCTGAGACTGAAAACCAAACCTCTGGTCCGCTGGATACTGCGTCTGGCCTGGTCGTCCGTTTGCGCCCTGCAAGGGTGGATGATGGCGCAACCAGACATCATGGACGAGTGGCTCGTGCCGGCGCAATTGGTCGTTGCAACCGCGACCTATCTGATCGGCATCCAGTTAATGGAACTCTTCTTCCGGCGCGACGACGACCTGTTGCCGCAACGTTTCATCCTGATCACCTTGATCACGCTGGTTGTACTCTTCTGTCGCCAAGCTTATTCCGACACCAAGACGTTGCTGTTTCTGCATGCGATTGTCACGGTCACCCTGGTCGGTTTGTTTCTCCAGTCTTCACGTGCCGAGGGGACGTTTCGCCACCCCACACAGAATCGGAAATTCACTTCAGGTCGCTGGACCGTCCTGGCCATTACCAGCATCTGCGTCGCCGTCATCACGTTTTATGCGTCCACGCAGTTATCTCGAAATATCGAGTATGTGCAGTCATGGCTGGCCCAGGCGATCACGCTGTCCATTCGGCGGGACACGCAGATGGCGTATTCGACACAAGCCACGCTGGACAACATTACCGCTTCCAAGCTGGCGTCTCCCAACAAGGTCGCTCTGCGCGTCTATTGCGACACGGAACCGGGCTATTTGCGTGGGCGTGTTTTCGATCATCTTGAACGCGACACGTGGTGGCGACACGAGGAGTACTACGGCTCAGGTCGCAAATTTCTCGGCTCCCCGCTGGCAACCGCCCCTGAAGGCGTCAAGGAAAAGAATCGCAACCAAATTTTCTCGATCGGTAACAACACCACCGGCCCCTGGAAAAAAGTCGAAATCAGTAACATCCCCGAGCGTGGGCGGGTTTACTTCACCCTACTCGGAACCGACCTGGTACAAGGCCGCAGCCTGAGTGCCCGCTGGGACGAACATGGCTGTGTTCACGGTGATTTCAGCGTGCGGGAAAACTACACCTGTTATGTCAGCCCGCAATCTCGTGGAGCGCCTCCGGACCCTTCTCTATATCCCACCCTGCTGCAAGTCCCTGACAGTTTAGCGACGTCGCTTCAGAGTCGTGCTCGCTATATCTGCGCGGGCCGGACCACCGATGCAGGACGGATCGACGCAATCGAAGAGTATTTCCGCAGCGGATTTCGCTATTCCCTGGAAAACCACACCCAGCCCAAACAAGGCAATCGGCTCCTGCACTTCATCCAGACAAGCCGTGAGGGACATTGCGAATTTTTTGCCTCCGGTGCCGTGATTCTGCTGCGTCTCCAAGGCATCCCATGTCGCTATGTCACAGGTTACACCGTCACGGAACTGCAAACCGAGCACGGCGAATATTGGCTGGCACGTAATCGCAACGCACATGCCTGGGCGGAAGCTTACGACCGCGATCGCAAACGCTGGGTCATCGTCGAAGCCACTCCAGGCATGAATGTCTCCGAGAACCTTTGGGACAGTGGCACCAACGCCTCCGATTCCCTGGCAGCAGGAATCCGCGACCAAGTTACGGAGTTTGCCGACGCTTTTGACTATTCGTTACTCCTGAACTGGGCCTGGCTGCGAAACTGGCTCAACGATATCGGTATCGTCTTACAACGCCCTTTGAATATCACCTTACTGCTGATCCTGGTTGCCTGGGTCATTCGCCGCACGTATCGCAATTGGAAGGCTTCCCGCGACGATGGCATCGACCCTCGCTTCCGGCGTGAAGGCCTACTACTCCGCCGCCTCAGTCGCCGCCTGCAACGCTACCAACTGGTACGCGGCCCCAGTGAAACGATTCACCAATTCGTCGAACGGATACGGGCTCGATCCGCAACAGAACCCTGGTTGGCGGACGCTGCTCATTGGTACTTGCAATACGCCGCTCGTCGGTACGCGGCCGCTGAGGACTTGCCACCGTTGCCTCCCCTCCCCTCAAAACACGGTACCACGCGCAGGTAGCACCGGCCCACCACAAAAGCGCGTTGCCCAACGTGCTCATCAGTCAGCGATGAATGCAAGTATCCGCTTGGACGTGGGATCCTGAGGTTTGGCAATCCAAGTCACCAGACTGACATGATTGCGATCGGGAATGACATGCAGTTGCGTTCCTTGATGCCCCGCCTTGACCATCGCCTGAGCCAGTTGCTCATTCAGAGCCACCCGACCGGGCAGATCGCGATCGGCACAGATCAGCAGCATCGGTGGGGCCTGCGCCGTAACGTGCGCCAGTGGTGCCGTGGCATCGATCACCTGCTGATCGCGACCGATTCCCCGTTCTGACCGAACCGTCCAGTGACTGTCCGTCTGACCGCTCACAGGAATCGCCCCGGCAAGTTGCTGCGGACGGCACTGATGTTTCTCCAGCAAGTCCGGGTCCAAGGCAACCATCAATGCCAGATAAGCGCCTGCCGAGTGACCACCAACGAAAACGCGTTTCACATCACCTCGGTAATCCCCCGCATGCTGGAGCGCCCAGGCCACAGCGGCAGCGGCATCTTCCACATAGGCAGGATACTTGGCTTTCGGAGAAAGACGGTAATTTACATTCGCCACCATCACACCGCGGTCTGCCAGGAATCTTGCCAAGCCCGTAGCTTCCACTCGATCTTTGCTGCCTGCGGTTAACCCACCGCCGTGGAACCAAACCAGCACGGGCGCCTTATCCGCGTTTGCTGGCAGGTACAAGTCAAGTTTGCATCGCGCGCGTTGATAAGGATCAGCACCGCCTTCTTGTCGGTAGGCGATATCTCGCACGACACGATGCTTCCGACCAAGTAATTCCAGCATCGACTTACCGAGTTCGTCGCCGATCAAGAAATAACTTTCCGCATTCCCGTACCAATGATGCCCATGCCCCACATTGGGCGACTCCTTCGCAGGACGTGCGAATTCGTGGGTGGGGGCAAAAGCGACCGTACCGGCAAACTCAGCCCGCGCGGTCGCCCGCCACTGGGCCTGCCGAAGCGCACGCATCGCCTCACTCGCTTGCCTGCCACCATTCCCCAATTCTCCCACCACCACCGGCAGCTTCGGCTTTTCAAAGTGTTGGCGGACGTCGTGAATCAAATGCACCAGATTCGTCTCATACTCCGCACGCGCCTCGGCGTTCACCATATCATTCCAACCTTGAAACCACACGAAGCCACTGATGTCCAATGCCCGATTTGCCAATTGCGGGAATTCCACAGGGACGGCTTTTAACGCTTCATCCACCTCCGCAAGCATCTGCTGATAAAAGGGACCGGTTGCTCCACCGGCACTCGGCGGACGAAAGTCAGCAAACAGGCTTTTCCCACCCCAAGCGGTCTTAATCAACAACACTGGCTCGGCAAACGCCTCCCCGACCACGTGCCCAAATTGAAACTCGGGTCCAATGTGATGCTTCCCCGGATACCCTGCAAATCCGATCGAAAGTTTGCCGTGTTTGACGCCATCGCGCACCTTAAAGCGAACGAACACATCGTCCCGTTCGACCCACGCACCTGCCGCATCCCGGATGTGAGCGTATCGCCAGGCAGACTGCGGCGCCGCCATCACATTCTGCAGTATCCCTTTGCCACCGTTGTAATACTGAGGATGGTCCAGATCGACAACACCCTGCCCTTCCATGTTCGATTGACCGGCCAGAATAAAGACCCGGACCGGAGCCGACGGCTGGGCAGCGCCTGCAATCGCAGTCAGCACGAAGACGGTCAACAACACCGCGAATTGATGTGAGCGACACAGCATGGGCAGGGACTCCGGCAAGATCGGTTGGCGAGTTGCCACGTCCCACGACGTGGCATCTGGGCCTCGTATCATAATCCCACCACAAAAAGTCCGCCAACACGCCGCAACATACTTACTGGGAGTGATGGCGCCGCCTGATCTTCTGCTTGCGCCGTCGCCGTGTCGCGCGATAACCATACTCAATCGCAAACCAATCCGCGTATCGCTCGCGGTCGGTATAACTCCCGTTCCGCTCGTCGAGCAAATGCCCTAACTCGTGAATCAGAATATTGTTAAGGTAGTAATCTCGAATCGTCTCCGCGGTCCATTGCAAGTACCAGAAACCGTCTTCGCAACGCCAACGCCCACCATACATCTTTGCTTCGCGGCGCTGCTCGGGAGTCGGAGGTTGCGCGTAGATCTCAACCAGTTCCGATTCGATGGGGTACAAATAAAGCGCCGTTCCCCATTGCATACCGTAGCAAGGAAACGTCTCCTTCTTGCGGGTAATCCGACTTAACTGCACCACATCCAATCCTGCCGTCATGCTGGCCGGCAACGCCGCCAATCGCGCACGAACGTCCTGCTCGGTCACCACATGCGTGTACCCATCACCCGGATCTTGCACCACCACCCGGTAACCAGGTCGCTTGTCATCGCTCGGTTCATACCAGTCTTCCGGCGGCGAGAATGGTTCTTGCACACTCTTGCGCAATCCCCGCGCACGCTTGCCCAAACCGACGGCGCGCCGCGATTGCCTTTGTGAAACAAAACGGTTATTGCGACAAGCAAGACGTGTTTTCGGACTCGATGGAGGTCGACGTTGCATAGTAACACCGTTTGGTTGAGACCAATCGGTGCGGCCGTTTTAGACAACGCTCCAGCCCTCCTGATGCTAACTCGAATCCCTCGCTCTAAAACGGGTCGCTACCGATGAAACGCTCTACAAAAGCCTACTATTTCATCCTACGCAGCGGCGGACCTCACATTCAAGCATTTGACCCAAGTCACCTATAACAAACACTTTACAAACTGGACTTTCCTACCCGGCAAGACCGAAAAGGCACTAGAACCGTTGCCGCCGGCATGGAGCAGTTCCCTTCGCAAACCGGCTCTTCCCAGCACCTCCGAGCTTCTTCGAGACACTTCGCGTAAGTGCAACGCACTGCGCAACTACGCTGGCGATGGCCCGCATTGGCCGCCGCAACACCACCTCAGCACGAACCGACGCTTGGTGTAGGTGAACCCCACGTCATGCGCAGCACGCCACCGGCAAGGTGCAGCCGAGGCGCAGGCAAACCACAAACACAGTGCCCAACTTTTAGGCACTGCGTTCAATTCATTACAGATACATGCCCATGAAACCACCCGCATCGTCACTGGATGACTGCATCTTTTCGATCCGCTCGCGGGTCTTTTGCAAATCACCAGCTTCGATGTAACGATCAAACTCGACACGGACGCTGTGGGTTACGGTTTCAGTGAACCACTGCACAATCGGCTCGCTTAACCAATCACAGGTTTCGCGCACCAGGGCGACTTGCAAATCACAAGATTCAGCCCGTTGGTCACTAGCGTCTGTGAGTACGGTCCCCTCAAACCGGAACTGCAACATCCCGAGTTCCTGGTCATTGGTTAACCGGTACGTGCATTGCGCATTGTGGAGATAATACGCATTGTGCGAGCCGTGTTTGTCGAGCGCCGCTTTAATGCGTTCACATCGCTCACGGTACTTGGGAGACGCATCGAGCGGAATGTCGAACCGTCCAATGGTTCGTAACGGCAAGCAGTCAAATGTGATCTCAATCCACTGTTTCATCAGTTTTCGGACTTCCCTGTTCTGATAACACCCAGCCAAGCGTCAGCCATCCATTATCGGCATGAAACGTGTTGATTCGCAAGTTACCGGCTTTCGCCCACTCGCCTTCCATTTTGAGCGATTGAATATCGATTTCCTGCTCGAAGAGTGGGGTAAAGCGTTTTTCAATCACTGCCCGTTCAATGTCGACCGACGACAAGACGCGTGTTTGCAGTAACTGACGCTTTTGACGGGAATACTTCGCGATGATCAATTTCTGTCGTACCAGGACTCCACGTGCTGGATCAAACAGATACGGCACAGCCACTTCCACCTGTTCGGCTCCGCGCTGTCCCGTTTCATCTTCGCTAGAGAACGCTTTCGCGCGAATCACAATTTTGACGATACTGCCTTTGCCGTCTTCCGTCTTTTCAAACTGGACTCGCAGCGGCTGCGATTCGGCCAGGGTCACCTGCCAGTTTCCCTTTCTTTCCTTTTCGCGTTCCTCCAGTGTCTGATCCAGATCGACACCTTTCGGCAAGATATCGGCGACTTCCGCACGGAAGTCCTCCATGTGCTCGCTGTCGATGGTCAATCCTGCCAGCCGCAACTCAGCAAAGTTGGCAACCACGCTCTCGTGTACCTGAGCCACGACGTCGTCATCGCAATCCTTGAGTACATCGGTATTTGGGGTATCCGGAGCACCGACCTGATATTCGGTCCGCAGGGTCCGTTGGCCAAAGGCATGTTCGCTGGTCGACGAGAAATGAACGTCGCGAGGGAAGAAATCCAATCGCAGCAGTGGATAAAACAATTCGTCACGAATGCTTTGATTCGCTTCGCCCACCAATTCAGCACCTTGGCTATCAAACTCACGGGCCGCTCGTTTCGCCGCCCGCTGGTTCGCGATGGCACTGGCCTTGTCGCGTTGCTTGTTCGCACGGTTCAAAACAAAGTCGTTGACAAAACTATGCCCACCGCTGACTCCGGTGATTTTCGTTTCCGTGCTGGTCTTGGCCTGCGCCGGTGCGACGGCGACGCCCCACTGTCCGAGTGTCGCTGCTTTGGTCACCCGCAGTTGCGTGGTTCCCTCGGTGTAGATCTTGAACTTGCGGTTGTAGCCAATGTTCTCAGACAGTGCCGTACCTTCCAGGATGATTTGATAGGCCGCATCGTTATCACTGGGAACGAGCTTGGCGAACACACGTCCGGTGGTCTGCTGCTTGCCCCGAATCCGTGTTCCCAAAATGGTCTCCGAAACGTCGCCCGTATCATTCACATCACGGTCGATGGCAACCGCAAAAAAACGTTCCGAAAAGCGGTTGTACATATTGGGGTGACTGTAGGTTGCGTGCACTGCCTCAAGCAATTCAGGCACCTGACCACGTCGTCCGAAGTAACGTACCAATCGGTTCACGCGCTCTGCGTAATTCGCCGACGTGTCGCCGCGGTACTCGCTGAGCGCATGTTCCAGTTCCGCTAAGCCTTTGTCGAAGCTATCTTTCAACCGCTCTTGCTGAACCGGCAACGAGTAGTAAGCGATGTTCGCATAGTCTTCGATCGCCTTGCGCAGCTTGCGAAAGGTATACAGTTCCAAACCGGGCTCATTCCGTTTGAAGCGTTTCGAAACGCCCATCAACACCACAGGATTTACTTCTTTGGCAGCCAGTTGCTGTTCCAGCACATCCCAATGCAAGAATCGCTTCCAGGCATCCCGATTCTCATCCGTGCCTCGCGACAAGAGCTTTTCGACGTCGTCGACTGCTGCTTCCAATCGCTCACGCGCGGCAGCAACATCCGCCGCAGTGGACGCACGCATTTTGCCACGGCTAGCCGCAATCTGATCGCGCAGATGTTTCCAAGCTGGGGCAACCGCAGGGGCATCCTCCGCCACAGGTGGGGTTTCTTGCGCCTGTGCCGTAGTCAAAAGCACGGACAGGACAGACAGAAGTGACAGTCGCCAATAGCATTTCATGACAGTAGCTCTCCAAGCTGGCGTCGCACGATCGTTCTGGATCGCCACAGATGTGCAAGTACCCGCAGTCAGTTCCCTTGATATGACGAGCGTTACAACCCGCGAAGTTGACGTAGACACCTACATCGACCCCATTTACCGAATTCGGCGATCCTATCATTCATCCATTTTTTTCCAAGTGTCTAGGACACTTATTTTGCCCTGTTTTTCCTCTTTTGGCGACCTGCTGGCATCAAAAACGATAGCAGTCCTGCCCCTAGCCAGCCCCCCATACGTTCCGTAAACTATTGGCACGTTTCAGTTTCAATGCGACAACCTGGCTTGAGGATTATGCAATGGAAGGTGCACTGGGAGACCGAGGAAGAGCGCTCGAAGAAGCCTTCTTCGCACAAAAGAATCGTGAGTTGCTGGGTAACTTGATCGAAGAATTGGCTGAAGTGGAGACCAAAAGTGCCTTGGCCGCCATGACCGGGATCCAGGATCCGGCGGTGATCGACGAACTCTTCGCGGCAGGCATCTCAACCGACACGCTGGCCGCATTTTCTCTTGTTCCTCTAGTCGCCGTCGCCTGGGCGGATGGCTCGGTCGCCCTGGAAGAGCGCGAGGCGATTCTCAAAGCGGCAGCCAACGAGGGCATTCAAACCGAATCCAACGCCGGGAAATTGCTCCAAGACTGGCTCGTCGATACGCCTCCGGATGATTTGTTGGCTACCTGGAAAGACTACGCGTCCGGCGTCAAAGCCTCGGTTAGCAACAAAGCGCAGAAGCGCATTGCCGGTGATGTGCTCGGTCGAGCACGTGCCGTTGCCAAAGCTGCGGGTGGCATTCTGGGAATCGGCAGCATTTCAGAGTCGGAAGAGAAAGTACTCGAAGAGTTGTCCGCCGTTCTCAGCTGAGTCGAACACTTGGCTGAATCCTTCCGGCGACACGCGGCTTGCAGTTCCCGATGGCAGCATGTGGGCGCCGTGATGCAATCCCCTACCCTCCGCTCATGCACCGGATGATTTCCGTCGCTACATAACGACCAGTTGGCCGGCGATCAGCCAGCCTGAGTCTTCTGGCTGACTATGTAGACAGCGTCCCTTTGGTGCTCGGCACACCCGGCATCCGTTCGTCGGTAGCGAGTGCCATTCGCAGTGCGCGGCCTGTCCCCTTGAAGATCGCCTCGCTGATGTGGTGGCTATTGCGACCGTGGTGCAAGATCACGTGCAGGTTGCAAAGCGCGTTGGCTGCGGTGGCTTGCCAAAAGTCTTCTACCAGTTCGCTATCGAACTCGCCGATCTTTGCTGTGGGAAAGTCCGCTTGGAATACCAGGAAATAGCGGCCGCTTAAATCAATCGCACTGGTGACCAAGGTTTCTTCCATGGGCAATGTGAAGTGCCCGTATCGATGGATACCCGCTTTGTCTCCCACGGCTTGCCGGATTGCCTGGCCAAAGCAGATACCAACGTCCTCGACCGTGTGATGTTGGTCCACGTGCAAATCGCCGTCAGCACGCACAGTCAGATCGATCGCGGAGTGCTTGGTCATCAATTCCAGCATGTGGTCAAAGAAGCCCACTCCGGTTTGGACATCGGCCACGCCGGTTCCGTCGAGATCGATTTCCAGTTGAATCTTGGTTTCGGCCGTAGCTCGGTCGATTTTCGCGGTGCGGGGCATGGAGCAACTCACATCAGGGTTGGCAGCAGGGCGAGCAGCGCATCGATTTGATCATCGGTTCCAACGCTGATCCGAATTCCATCCGACCACTGCGGATACTTCATATATCGGACCAGGATGCGGTTACTTTTCAGCTGTTGGTACACCGGTTCTAACGGAACTGCGGGGTGGGTACACCAGAGAAAGTTAGCTTGCGACGGTATCACGGAAAATCCCAACTGTTCCAGCGCCTGATGCAGCCGCTGCCGCGTGGCAATCACTTTCTGCCGGTTCTCTCGCAGCCATTCTTGGTCATCGATGGCCGCCGTGGCTCCGGCGATCGCCAAGGCATCACAGTTGTAGGAATCTTTGACTTTGACCAGTTGTTGGATCAGCGTTGGCTGAGCAACCAGAAAGCCAAAACGGAGCCCCGCCAAGGCGTACGACTTGCTCAAAGTCCTCGATACCATGACGTGCTCGAACTCGCGCACCAGCGCCAAGCAATCCGCATCAGCAAAGTCGACATATGCTTCGTCGATCAACAAGGGGCAGGGCATCTGCGCTGCCAACCGCCGCAAATCATCATGGTTGATCACCGTACCGCTGGGACTGTTGGGATTTGGCAGGAAGGCCAACTTCAGTCCCTCGCTGGGGGCCGCAAAGGTATCGGGCAACGTCCAGTCGTTCTGGAACGGGACTTCTTCGGACCGCGCACCCTGCAGATTACCCAACGTCTTGTAGAGCACGTAACTGGGATAGGGCAGACGCAACAGTTCCCCCTCGCCCACAAAAGCACGCGTCAAAATGGTCAGGATGTCATCGCTACCGTTCCCACACAATATCCAATCGGGATCCACCCCCAACACCTCGGCCGCGCGCTGGCGAAAACAGGTCGCGGTCGCATCGGGATAACGAATCAGCGAAGACTCGGCTGCCTCCCGAATCGCTTGCACGACCCGTGGCGATGGCGGATACGGATTCTCGTTCGTGTTGAGTTTAATGAACTTGCCTGCCTGAGGCTGCTCGCCGGGCGCATACCCCGCCATTTCGAGAATATTCGGTCGGATCGATTTTGTTACGTGGTGGTTCGACACGGCGGTCATCATCTCATGAAACAAAGTAAACGGCTGGAATCCACATCACTCGCCAGTTTTCCCGATCGTCGCTGCCTACTCCATTAGAGCCGTACATCGACACTGGCCCGATGCGCTGTCAAACCTTCCTTGTCTGCCAGATGCTGAACCAGTGGTGCAACATGGCGCAACGCTTCGGCACTGTATTGGATCACGCTCCCCCCACGCAAAAAATCATTGGCCGTCAGGCCGGCGGCCCAACGCGCCGTACCGCCCGTCGGCAACACATGCGATGGCCCCGCCGCGTAGTCACCCAGCGCTACCGGGGTGTAGTTGCCCAGAAACGTCGCGCCTGCGTTGGTAATCTGGGCCAATAACTCCCGTGGCTGATCGGTCGCGATGTGGAGATGCTCGGGGGCCATGGCATTGGTAATCTGGCAAGCTTCCTCGGCATCCCGCGTCAAAATCATCGCCCCGAATGCCTGCAAGCTGTCAATGGTCAATTGTTCACGCGAGAGCACCGCGACCTGTCGCTCCAGTTCAGCCAACGTCGCATCGAGCGCATCTGGGCACCAGGTAATCAGCACCGCCGATCCCGGTGCATGCTCCGCCTGAGCCAACATATCGGCAGCGGTAAACTCCGGTCGGGTCGTCTCGTCGGCGATCACAACCACTTCGCTCGGCCCTGCAATCGAATCAATATCCACNTCACCGTACACATGTTTCTTGGCGAGTGCGACGAAGAGATTGCCTGGTCCGACAATCTTGTCGACCGCTGGAATTGCCGAGGTCCCATAGGCCAATGCGGCAACGGCCTGGGCCCCACCAACGCGATACACTTCGCGAATCCCCAACTCATAACAAGTCGCCAACACGTCAGGATTGTTCGCGCCAAAATCGGTCGGAGGTGCAACGACTGCAATTTCCTTGACTCCTGCCGCCTGGGCCGGCACCGCGGTCATCAGCACGGTCGAGGGATACGCCGCAGCACCGCCCGGCACGCAAATCCCGATGCGCTGCAGGGGGGTGTAGCGTTGTTGCAACGTCACACCGTCGGGGCGAGTCACTTCCACATCGGCATGCAAAATCGCCGACTGGAATTCCAGCACATTTGCCCGAATGGCTCGCACGGTCCCTAAAAACTCGTCGCTGGCCGCACGGTGAGCCGCTTGCATCTCCTCCTCACTGACGCGAATCGAATCGGCGTCCAAGACGGCACCATCCAGCTTCTGCGAGTAGCGCAACACGGCCTCTAAGCCCTCGTCACGGACCTCCTGGCAAATTCGCTCGACCACCTGCACCGGGGCCAAAGCCTCGCCGAAGACCTCCATGGTCTTGCGTTTCCCGGCTTCGCTCACAATGTTCCCTCGCGGGCTCAACTTTTCGCGCAGCGCAGCCAGCGCGGACTGGACATCGTCTTGCGACGTATCAATGCGGGTGATTTCGAGGTCGGACACGGGCAACCCATCCGGAATTAGTGATAAGATAACGGGCCTACCGTCTACAGTAGTCCTCCGTCGACCATCTGACAATGTGGGCCACACCCGACGTCAGTTGCAGTTTGTGCAGCTACTCCGATTTGCCAAATGGCTTGCCCCCTGTTCAAGTTGAGACTCCCGCCATGCCTCCGGTTCCCTGCCCTGCCATCCGTTGCTCGCAAACGCTCGCTCGCCCCCATGCCTGGGCCGGCCTGCTGTTTGTATTACTGCTCCTGCTCTCGCAAGTCGGAGTCACCGCCGAACGCCCGAATGTGCTCTTCATCGCGGCGGACGATCTTCGCAATGACCTGGCTTGCTACGGGCACCCTTTGGCGCAGACACCCCATTTGGACGCGTTAGCTGACGACGGCCTGCTATTTCAACATGCCTATTGCCAACAGGCATTATGCAATCCCTCCCGAGCCTCTCTGTTGACCGGCAAGCGTCCCAACACGCTAGGCATCTGGGATCTGCCGACTCACTTTCGCGACGTCTCTCCTGGAATCGTCACCTTGCCCGAACATTTTCGACGCCACGGATACTTCACCCAGAATATCGGCAAAGTGTTTCATAACTGGCGGCAAGATGATTACCGAGGCGATCCTGCGTCTTGGAGCGTGCCGGCAGTCATGCACTACAACAGCCACGGCAATGACCGAGCGATGGTTTCTGGCGAACTTCCGCAGAACCATGCCCGCACCGCTCGGACAGAAGCTCGTGACGTCCCTGACGAAGCCTACTTTGATGGCCGTATCGCAGCGGCAGCAGTGAAAGCGCTGGGTGAGCTACAAGCCAAAGACGCGCCGTTTTTCCTGGCCGTCGGTTTCTGGAAACCGCACCTGCCATTCAATCCCCCCAAACCTTATTGGGATCGCTACGACCGCAGCAAGATCCGCCCCGCAACGAATTCTTACCCCCCGGAAAATGCCCCGGAGATCGCATTCCACAATGGTCGTGAACTGCTCGGCCGAGGTAACCAATCCAAGGCATTGTCTGAAGACGCCATCATCGAACTCCGCCATGGGTATTTGGCTGGCATCAGCTATCTGGATGCGCAAGTTGGCAAACTACTGGCAGAGCTGAAACGCCTGGAACTCGACAAGAACACCATTGTCGTCTTCTGGTCCGACCACGGGTTTCACTTGGGGGAACATGCACTGTGGTGCAAGACATCGAATTTTGAACTGGACGCGCGGGTCCCTTTGATCATCTCCGCTCCTGGTCTGACTGCCGGCCAGGAGACGAACGCTCTGGTCGAACTGCTCGACCTGTACCCCACGCTGGTGGACCTCTGTGGTTTGGAGATGCCGGCAGGCCTGGAAGGCACCAGCCTGAAACCTCTCTTGGTGAATCCTCAAACCACGGTGAAGCCGGCTGCTTACACGCAGCACCCGCGTCCGGCGTACTACAAGGGAAAGCCGGAGACGATGGGCGTTTCCGTGCGGACCGAGCAGTTCCGTTACACCGAATGGCGCAACTTTCAAACGGGCGAAGTGCAAGCGGCAGAATTGTACGATCACCAACAGGACCCGGACGAGAACCACAATGTCGTCGGGCAATCCAAATACCGCCCCGCGGTCGCGCAGGCAAAACAGCAGCTCGAACAAGTCTTTCCCCACCCGCTGAAACCCCACATCGTCAAGCACCATGTCGAGGATCTCACGGTTGATCTCGGCGTTGGCTTGTGGGCCTGGCCCTTGCCGATGGATTTCGATGGCGACGGCGATCTCGACCTGGTGGTCAACTGCCCTGACGTCCCTCACGCCGGTGTGTACTTGTTCAAGAATCCGGGGACGGGCGACAAAATGCCCGTGTTTTCGGCCCCCGAATACCTCGGACCCAAGTTGTCTAATGCGACCCTGTCGTCCGCGACCCCCGATGTCCTCGTTCCCGGGCATGTGATCCAAGATCTGACGTCTGGAAAGAAGACCCAGATCTATCCTCGCACGAACGTGCATCCGAATCGAGTGCGGGCAAACCAATGGCGATACGTCGATTATGACGGCGACCAAATACTCGACATCATCGTGGGGGTGGGTGATTGGACCGAGTATGGATGGGACAACGCCTTCGACCAACAAGGCCGCTGGACGCGCGGTCCGCTGCGCGGTTTCGTCTACTTGCTGCGCGGCGAAGCCAACGCTGCCAAGCCACGTAAAACGGCCGACGGCAACCTGTACCCTGACTCCTATGAGGCTCCTCGCAAGCTCACCGCCGGGGGGCAACCGATCGACGTCTACGGCATGCCGTCCCCCAACTTCGCCGACTTCGATGGCGACGGTGACTTGGACCTGTTGTGCGGCGAGTTCCTGGACGGCTTCACCTATTTCCAGAATCAGGGCTCGCGCAAACAACCTCGCTATGCGGCCGGGCGCCGACTAACCCACGCTGGACGCCCCATCAGGATGGACCTGCAGATGATCTGCCCCGTGGCCATCGACTGGGATGCCGATGGAGACACCGATCTGATCGTGGGCGACGAAGACGGTCGTGTCGCCCTCGTCGAACATACGGGCCAAGTCCAGGATGGCTTGCCCCGCTTCTTGCCACCGAAATATTTTCAACAACAGGCCCAAGACGTCAAATTTGGCGCGTTGGTCACACCGGTGAGTTACGACTGGGATGCCGACGGGGACGAGGATCTTATCTGCGGCAACTCCGCCGGATACATCGCGTTCATCGAAAACCTCGACGGCGGTTGTCCACCGCGTTGGGCGGCCCCACGCAGACTGCACGCGGGTGATCAAGTCCTCCGCGTCCAAGCGGGACCCAAAGGCTCCATTCAGGGACCGTGCGAAGCCAAGTGGGGCTACACGACCCTCAGCGTCGCTGACTGGAATCACGACTCCCTGCCCGATCTGGTCGTCAATTCCATCTGGGGACGGGTCGAATGGTATCGGAACATCGGCCAACCCGGGGCCCCCAAACTCGCCGCCGCCCAGCCAGTACGCGTCGACTGGGGCGAAGACACTCCCCCGAAACCCGCCTGGAATTGGTGGCAGCCTGAACGGCACGATTTGGTGACGCAATGGCGGACGACTCCGGTTGTTGTCGACCTGGACCAAGATGGACTGCAAGACCTCGTCATGCTCGACCACGAAGGGTATCTGGCTCTCTTCCAAAGGAAACGTGTCAAAGATCAATTGTGGCTGACCCCGGGACAACGCGTCTTTCGCGACCAAGCGGGTGAGCCTCTCCGATTAAATGCCGGTGAAGCGGGACGCAGTGGACGGCGCAAGTTATGCCTTGCCGATTGGGATGGTGACGGCAAACTCGACTTGCTGGCCAACAGCAAAAGCATCGACTTGTGGCGGAATGTCTCGACCCCTGACAAACCTTGGACATTTCGTTTAGAAGGCCCCTTGGATGACCGTCGACTCGCAGGACACACCACCAGCCCCACAGTCGTCGACTGGAATCGTGATCATCGCCCCGAACTGTTGATCGGGGCGGAAGACGGGCGTTTGTACTATCAACCCAACCAATACCAAGCCCCTGAAGTCACGACGACACCGCAGTTGAAGATCGAAACACGCCACGTCCAAAGCGGTGTTCTCGACAACGATGCCGTCGCCTATGCGAATCGCTCGTACGTTTGGTTCGACGTCCCCCAACCACTCCGTGGCTGGCGTACCACACAGACCTATGGCGGAGAACCTGCCCTGATCGCCGTGACCGCCCGCGAAGCGACGACGGTCTACATGGCCACCTCGCGATCGATTGCCGCGAATCGTCTACCAGGCTGGGAACGCGTCGAGGATTGGACGTTTGGCTACACCGACGGTGGAAAAACCAAAATGCAGGTGCTGCGCAGAAAAATGAAGGCCGGCGAGCGGACGCTCATACCGCAACTCAGCTGGACCGGCGGCATTCTGCTACTACCACCCGAATGAAAATGCCTCATCACAAACGTGACGCAAACGTGACGCAAACGACCAACGGCAGCGGCGGTAGAAATCTACAACCGATACTCCAGCCCTAACGTCAAACCGTGGGCATAGTAATGGGTCGGCTGACTTTCGAATACCGGCAGCAACGGTCCCGTAGTGGGTGTCGTTTCCGGAGGAAATAGATCGGGATTCAGAGCCAAATCAATGTGGTCTCCGGGACGGGAAACGCGACTCCAGTACAGGAACGAATAACCGACACTCGCGCTCCATCGCTCATTCAGCTGATAGGCCACATTCACACCCAGTTCCGGCACCACCGCCAGATCATCCCGTTTGTACGTGCCGCTGTTCGACCGCAGTGCCAAGATGCCTCCCGAAAAAACCTGCTGGCTTGGCTGCCCAGGATTGGTCACCGTCTGGCCGTAGATGTCCACCACCTGCCGACTGCTTCCCACAGCAACCCGACCGAGAAACTCCACCGCCAAGCGGCCATGGCAGGTCGAGACGATGCACCCAACGTCCAAACCGTGAAATTCATTCTTGCCGCGAAAATCATCACGGATACTGAACGCGTCACTCGACGTCGTGAGATCTTCGAAAATGGTGATTTCCTCATTCAGCCTCAGATAGCGGTAGCCGCCCACCACATCGACGCGCCAACCGGGCACGGGTGCACAGTCTCCACAAGCGCCGGAACCGCAGACGCCACAACTGCCACAGATGTTGTGCCGTAACCAAACGCCATAGCCACTGAATTCCGACCTCGCATCAATCTGGACCGAACCATCGGCCACACCTGGATAACGCACCAGTTGGACATCTTGCCGGACCGGCAAAACTAACGGAGCCAAATTCAAAAACGGACGCGCGATAATCTCTTCCGCGCCGGTCCGATAAGTGCTGACCTGGTTCTTGAATTTGAAGATCTCAAATTCCACTCCCCATTTTTGCTCGCAACCCAAAGCTTTTCCAAATCGCAAACGCAGTCCCGACCGTGGACCATCGAGAATTTCGTCATTGCCATAAAGAATGACCGTGTCCCGTTCCCCCAACGCACCCGCTTCATTCGTCGGCGTCCCAACCACACTCGTCGTCACCAACGGCGGCAGGTTCATCCCCGCATGATCCCACAGCAAGTACTCCGCCCGAAACCACCAGCCGTGACCGGGGCGATGGCCAACGTGACCGTAACTACTCCAAGCCAGAGGCGAATCGTAACTGTTGGGATCGGTTGCGTATTGATCGTTGCCAAGGTAATCGTCGAACCCGCCACGCAAACGCGGCAGCGGTTCGCCAGGTGCAAGTAGCTCTTCTTCCAATTCCTCGGTGTCAGTCAACCGTGGCAACGTGGCATCGCGGTCATCCTCCGCTTCGCCCGTTACCTCTGGAAGCGATACTTCTTCGGCCGTTTCGGCATCGGCCGGGTCATTCAAAACACTCGGTTCCTTGGGCAACTGGGCAATCCGAGTCGCTCGAATCACACCACTACGACGGTCGGCCCGCATCCGGACACTGCCCGCCACTCCTACCAAACGCCCTAAATGTTGGTCCAAATTGACATCTGCCGCATCCAAGACCGAATATTCGACCCCTGATCGACGGTCGACCACCACGTAATCCTGCCGCTTTTTCTCTTCGTTAACCCGCAATTCCAGGCGTCCGGCGGCAGCATAGCCGCTCTGAACCCCCTGGTTATCAGCTAGCACTTCAGCGGTAATGAGTCCCGACATGCAAAACGAGAGCACCAACGCGTAACGTTGAATCAACAGTTTTCTCACGGCATTTCGCCCAGAAGAGACCGGTTTGGAGAGAAGAGAGGCGGCTTTTAGCGTTTTTCAGATTTTGACTCAAGTTCATTTTGCCGAAGCAGTAAAGCCTTACTTCTTGTACTAACTACCGAGATCATTAAAATACGCGCAAGCTTCGCATTACGCGCACGCCCCCAAATCCCCGCAACCTACGAAAACAACTACCAACGGAGTGACTTGTGCCTACCAGGAAAATGGCAGTTGGCCACGCTACGCGCCGCAGTTTTCGGAACACTCACCCTTCACGGCAAACCAGGAGGCGCAAGCGGCTGCAGTTCGAGTCGCTGGAAGCGCGGCGGTTACTGGCGATCATCATCGACCCTGATGGTACGAGCGGGAGTGCCGCACCGATCTCGAATGTGGTGGGGTTTGATTGGGCACCGACCAGCGTCTACATGGACAACGGCAATACGGCGCGGATGAATGGGAGTGGGGCGGTAACCACCCAGTTGCACGCCAGCCTCGCCAGCTTTCAGCAGGCAGGGAGTCAGTCGACTCCGCCGCCGACTGGCGAGTTCACCATGGTCATGTCTTTTCGGCAAAATGTGCTGTCAGCGCAATCGAACACGACCAGTTTGATTGTTGACACGACGGGCCCCAGCTTCTTTGAGATGTATTTTGACGCGACGGCCGACGCCGACCCCGCGGCCGGTACGGGCTACAACGATGGCACGCTGATTTTGAGCGGCTTGGTCTTGTCCGGAACGAGCCTGTTTGTGAACGACACCACGGCCGTAACGCTTGATCAATCAGGCATCAACGATTACCCGGCAGTAGAAACATTATCACTGTTGAACGGCAACGTGAGTGTGGCTGTGAATGAGACCCAGACCAATCTGGACTTTTTCAACAAGCGACTGTCGCAAATCGATGTCACCCAAACACTGCAGTTGCCGTTCGCCACCATCAATCCGTCAGCAGCTTTTGTGACCACCCAGGGCGGCGCCCCTACGACTTTGAATTCTCAGGGGCAAGTACGCATCGCGACCAACGGCAGTCCAGCGGCTGGTCAGGGTGTGGGTCAAGTCAATCTAGGCGCTACCGGAGAGGGTGGGCCCGATGCCATCTTTTTTGGAGACGGTAATTCCGCGATTTTGCAGGCCGTGGGCACGATCAGTGGCCGCAAGTTCGAGGACCTCAATGGCGATGGCGAGCATCAAGGTACGGATCCGGCACTGGCAGGATTCGAGATCCGGGCCTACGCCGACCTGAACGCCAACCAGCAGTTGGATCAAGCCGAGGTAGTTGCGGGCATCGTCGCCAGCAGTTCGACAGACGCTTCAGGCACCTACAGTCTCACCTTGGATCCTGGCAACTACATCATTGTCGAAGTGCAACAGGCGGGATTTCTTCAGACCACTCCCACCACCAACGTGTTGGCCACGGGACTGACCGGCGCGGGAGATGTTGCCGACAACGGTTTCGCCCTGACGCTGCCCTCCGAGGGTGCGCTGACGGGAAATGATTTTGGCAACGCCCGTACGGGGACCATCACCGGCCAGAAGTTCAACGACCTGAACGGCAATGGCAGCGAGGACACAGGCGAACCGGGGATTGCGAATTTCGAAATCCGGGCCTACGCGGACACGGATGGCAATGGCACGCTAAGCCAGACCGAGTTTGATGCGGGCACAGCGGCAACGGCTACGACCGATGCCAACGGCAATTACACCTTCACCCTCAATCCGGGCAATTACATTTTGGTGGAGGTCTTACCATCGAACTCCACGCAAACGGCCCCCACCACGAATGTCTTGGAGTCTTTGAATACCGGCGCGATCACACTGGCGACCGGTGGTTACGCGATAAGCGTCACCTCCAACGCAACGCTAACCAACAACGACTTCGGTAATGCCCAAGAGGCAACGATCACGGGCCGCAAATTCGACGATCTCGAGGGCGACGGCAGTACGACGGGCGATCCTGGGCTGGCCAACTGGGAGATCCGTGCCTATGTCGACACCGACGCCAACGGCATGTTGAGCCAAGCCGAATTCAACACCACGCCAGCGGCCGTGACGACCACCGCGCCGGGTGGAAACTATGCCCTGACCGTCCAACCCGGGTCCTACATCCTGCTGGAAGTGCTGCAAGGCGATTATACGCAGACGTTGCCGAACAATTCCTTGATCGAGGGCGGCTTCGACACCGGCCTGGTCGCCAGCGGCGGTTATGCCGTCACGGTGACTGCGGGGCAATCGATTTCCGATCAGGACTTTGCCAATACGGCCCATGCCACCATCACCGGGCAGAAGTACCACGATCTCAATGGCAATGGCAATCAAGATCCGGGCGAACCGGGGCTTGCCGACTGGGAAATCCGCGCCTATGTCGATACGGACGGCAATGGCACATTGGATACCAGCGAAGCGACCGCCGGACCGGCCGGGACTGCAATGACCACCTCCTCCGGCAGTTATACTCTGACGCTGGGCGCCGCCAATTACATCCTGGTCGAAGTGTTGCCCAACGAGTGGCAGCAGACAGTCCCCGCCAACACGGTCGCCCCGAATCTTCTGCCTCTGGGCGCACGCGGTTACGCCTTGACGTTGTCCTCTGGCGAAACGGCTCAAGCAAACGACTTTGGTAATGTGCTTCCCGGATCCATCCACGGACACAAATTCTACGATGAAGATGCCGACGGGCAGCAAGGCCCGACCGAAGATCGCCTGACCGGCTTCGAAATCATCCTCACCGACACCAATGACCAGCCGGTCAATGACATCTTTGGCAACCCGGTTGCTTCCGTCGTTACCGCAAACACCGACATGAACGGGGATAATCAAATTGACCCGCTCACCGAAGCGGGCATGTATTGGTTCAGCAATCTGGCACCTGGCGAATACCGCATTCGCGAAGTCGAACGTGTCGGCTGGATCCAAACCTCGACCGTCACTCAAGACATCACACTGGTCAGCGGACAGGAATACGTAGCGGTGAGTGGCCAAGCGTTTTTGCCAACCGACACCAACAAAGAAGAGGTGGTGCGTAGCGACCTGGCGATCGGCAACATTCTGCCCGCCTCGATTCATGGACACAAATTCTTTGATGCCAACCGAAACGGGGTCGAGGATTCTGGGGAACAGCGTTTGAATGGTTGGGAAATCACTCTGACGAACGTGAGTGGCCAGCCGGTCAACGACATCTTTGGCCAACCGGTCGGATCCGTGACCACGATGGACATTGACCTCGACAACAACGGTGTGATTGACCCCGCCACCGAGCGCGGCCTGTACTTCTTTGACAACTTATTACCCGACCTGACGTACCGGGTGCGCGAGGTCTTACAGGACGCGTTCGTGCAAACCACCGACAACCCTGCAGACATCACTCCGAATGCAGGCGAGGAGTACGTGGCGGTGGCAGGTCAGGCGGCACTCCCCGTCGGGTCTGCGCGGGAAGAAGTCATCACTCCGAGNCTGGCGTTCGGCAACGCATCCGAACCCGGCTCGATTCATGGCCACAAATTCAACGACGAAAACGGGAACCAGACGCAAGACGCGGGCGAAGAGCGTCTGAACGGCTGGACCATCTACCTCGACCTGAACGACAACAGCGTACTGGACTTTGGCGAACCGACCAGTGTCACCATGAGCATGGATCTCAACGGCGACGGTGACACGGTGGACCCAAACGAGTCCGGCCTCTACTGGTTCAACGATCTCGACCCCGGCACCTACATCGTCCGCGAAGTGCTGCAAAGTGGATTTGAACGCACCACTCCCGATGGTGTGCCCGTCGTCATCTCAGGGAATCAAGTCCATGTGGCCGACCGCTCAGAGGCGATGTTGCCCGACCCACAAGACCCACGGATTGTCGTCAACGAGGCGCTGGCCATTGGTAACCGCCCGGAACGAGGCAGCATCCACGGACACAAATTCAACGATCTGGATCGCGACGGCGAAGAAGATTCCGGGGAACCCCGCCTCAATGGATGGACCATTTACCTGGACACGAATAACAACGGCGTGCTTGACGAAAACGAACCGTTCACCGTCACCGCCGACATGGATCTCAACAACAATGGGACCATCGAACCGAACGAATCGGGATTGTATTGGTTCGAAGATTTACCCCCCGGCACCTACAACGTTCGCGAGGTGCTCCAATTCGGCTGGCTCGCCACCACCACGCAACCAGTGCAGATCGACATCGTCGCCAACCAGCGACACGTGGCATCGCCCGAAGAGGCCAAAGTCGACGATCCTGCCAACGACCCGCGTGTGGTAGTCAACAAGAACCTGGCATTTGGCAATCGCGTGGAACTCGGCTCCATCCATGGCCACAAGTTCCTGGATGAAAACAATAATCAGCTGGAAGACGCGGGGGAACCGCGACTCAATGGCTGGGTCATCTATCTGGACCTGAACAACAATGGCCAACATGACGAGGGCGAACCGACCCAAATCACCCAAAGTTTCGACCTGAATAATGATGGTGAAATCGAAGACAACGAGCGCGGGCTGTACTGGTTTAATGACCTCGACAACGGCATGTATTTCGTGCGGGAGATCGTCACCACCGGCTTCGAGCAAACCACCTCCAACGTCGTGATGGTGACCATTAGCGGCAACCAAAAACACGTCGCACTGCGCGAACAGGCCATGGTAGACGACCCGGACACCGACCCACGCGTCATCGAAAATCCCTGGCTGGCCATCGGCAATCGCAATCAACCTGGGGCCATCCACGGCCATAAGTTCTTTGATGAGAATCGGGACGGAGTCGAAGACCCGGGCGAAACACGACTCAACGGCTGGGGCATCTATCTCGACTTAAACAACAACGGCGTGCATGACGATGGTGAACCTTTCTCCGTCACACAGAGCATGGACCTGGATGAAGATGGTTCGATTGGAAATGATGAAATCGGCCTGTACTGGTTCGAAGACCTGCAACCGGGAACTTACTACGTCAGAGAGCAAGTTCAGGCTGGCATGATCCAAACGACCCAGGCTCCGGCAGTGGTGGTCATTACGGCAAATCAAATCCACGTGGCGGCCTTAAACGAAGCCAAGGTCAGTGACCCGGCCACCGATCCCCGAGTGGTCGTCGATAAATACCTGGCAATTGGCAACACCATCGAACTGGGCGAAATCCACGGACACAAATTCCTCGACAGCAACCGCAACGGCAAAGAAGACCCGGGCGAGGAACGACTGAACGGGTGGGCCATCTATCTGGACATCAATGACAACGAAGTGCTCGACCCGAACGAACCCTTCGAAGTCACTCAGAGCATGGACCTGAACAACAACGGCACGATCGAAGCCAATGAAATCGGACTGTATTGGTTCACCGACTTGCAACCGGGTGCGTACACGGTTCGCGAAGTCGTGCAAACAGGATACGAGCAAACCACACTCTCTCCCACGATCATGCTGATCGGCAATCAGCGCTACGTCGCTGACCTGGCCGAAGCCAGCCTGCCCGACGCCGCCAACGACCCCCGTGTCTCGGTGAACGAATGGCTCGCCATCGGCAATGCACGGCAACTCGGAGCCATCCATGGCCACAAATTCCGTGACTTCAACGGAGACGGCCAGGAACAGGCAACGGAGCCGCGACTCAACGGCTGGACCTTCTACCTGGACCTCAACAATAACGAGACGATCGACTTGGGTGAGCCGGTCAGCGTGACGTCGAGCATGGACCTGAACGACAATGGAACGATTGAACCCAATGAAATCGGCCTCTATTGGTTCGAAGACCTCGACCCCGGAACGTACATCGTCCGCGAGGTGTTACAGGAAAACTTCCGGTCGACCACGGACATGCCCGTCTCGATCGTCGTGACCGGGCACCAAATCCACGTCGCAGCACCCGAACAATCCAAACTGCCCGACCCGTTGAATGACCCCACGGTGATCATCAACGGTCATCTGGGCGTCGGCAACTCTGACAAATTCGGCGAGATCCACGGGCACAAAGTGGATGACGACGACGAGACGCGACTCGACGGATGGGTCATCTTCCTGGATCAGAACAACAACGGAACCCTCGATCCGGGTGAACTATCGACCGTCACCACCAGCATCGACTTGAACGAGAACGGCACAATCGAACCTGAAGAGCGTGGACGATTCTGGTTCAAGAACCTCGAGGCCGGTACCTACTACGTGCGGGAACTGGCCAAGACGGGGTTCATTCAATCGTCCACAAGCCCTGCGCCGCTCAGCGTCACCGGCAGCGAGATCTACGTTGCCACCCTGGGGGAAGGCATGCTGGTGGAAGGTGATACGCGCATCGAGACCGTCGTCCCGGAATTGGAATTCCGCAACAAACTCCTGCCCGGTGCCATCCACGGTCACAAATTCCACGATCTCGACGGGGACGGCAACGAAGATGTCGGCGAACCACGCATGGATGGCTGGGTGATCTATCTCGATGCCAACAACAACGGCATGCTGGACTCCGGCGAAGTGTCCACCAGCACGTCCAGCATGGACGTCAATGGCAACGGTTCGATTGAAGAAAACGAACGCGGCCTTTACTGGTTTACCGATCTCGAACCTGGCATCTACATCGTTCGCGAAGTCCTCCAACCCAACTACGTCCAGCGCACCCCCAACCCACCGACCTTGGTCATCACCACCAACGAAATCTATGTCGGTGGTCCGGGACAAGCGATGCTGCTGCAGGATGATCCACGGGTCGTCACGCAGGTAGACGAACTGGGATTTGGAAACCAATTGGACCCGGCCTCGATCCACGGTTTCAAATTCTTTGATGCCAACGCCAACGGATTGTACGAACAAGGAACCGACTTCCCTCAAGCCGGAGTGACGTTTAACGTGACAGGCATCGATGCCCTGGGTAGGGAAGTCAATCAGTCGACCGTCACGGATGAAAACGGATTCTTTGCTTTCGAGGGCCTGACGGCCGGGATGTTCACGGTCACCGAAGTCATTCCCCCCGGAGCAATGCCAACCACCTCACCCGTCTCCCGCACCTACGCTTTGCAAGCCTTCGAAGAAGTCGTGGCGTTCCCCGGCCAGGCGAACCTGCCGCCCGGCGATGTCCGTTTTGAAGTCGTCCTGGACAATCCGGACTCCAACCAGAACTCATTCGGCCGAGACTGGCTTTTCTGGGGCAATCGAGGAGGATCGATCACGTGGAACAAAGTCGACAAACTGGGCAATCCGTTAGGTGGCACGGAATTCACGTTGACCCTCATCCAGGCGTTTAACGTCCTGACCGACCAGTTGGAGGACATTGCGGAAACGTCCGTCACGATCCGTGACAACGATACTCAGCGAACCACTTTCTCGATCCCGGACGATGACTTGAACCTCGGATCGTTTTTAGCATCCAACTTGACACTCGGCCGCTATCGACTGGAGGAAACCAATCCGGTTCCCGGTTATGACCGCGACCTGTTTGTGGAAACGATCGATGTGTTACCCACAAATCCGAACGTCGCGTCAACACACAACTGGATGAACACCTGGGCCATGCGGGCATTTGTAGGTTCCACCGCCCAAGATCGCTTGAACATGGAAGAAGAACTGGACTTGCCACCGCTGCCGCAAGTTGTCAATCCGTTTGTTGTCTCACCTCCCTCCGCACCGAGCGGTGATGGCATTCAGAACTTACAGTCGACCCACGCCACCCCGCCAGGTATCACCACGCAATCCACGGGCGCCATCACTGGTTCTGCAGCCCTGAGCGGCAGCGGCGCCACGACCAACTCCGGTCCTAATGTCATGACAGCCACCGCGCCTGTCGCCCCCGGTTCGTTCAGCAGCTTCAACAGCACCGGATCGCCTCCCACAGGTTCGTCGACCACCAGTCCCACCACCGTCAACACCACCCAAGCAAGTGTTCCGATCTGGAGTGTCGTGCAGCCGGCAAGTACCCCAACCGGCACTGCATCAACGGATACCTCGACTCCCGCGACCACGGGGCTGGAAGGTGAAGCCAATGCTGTCAACGCCACCGATCAGGTCATGGGACAGTTCTGCTATCCTCATGAGTCGAACGCGGCTGACGAAGTCACCACAGCTCCATCGGCTGAGCCCAACCACGCGCGAGCCGCACTGGCCAATTTGGACTTAACGGTGTGGGAAGTGTGTCGCGAGGACGACCTCGCGCGCCCGCTGACCGACGTCATTGGCCACGCCACTTCGACGGGAAGCACGCCTGCCTCCAACGCGGCAGCGCCGACCACATCGCCACAGACACGTCTCGCCGAGAACCGATCACTCCATCAATCGCAACCTCGTTCTTTGCGGTCGCTGTTGGGATCCCGGCTATCACACTCGACAACAACCGATCCGCTTGACTCCGTCATTGAGTCACTCGCGTCCGAGCAACACCAACGGATCCTGGACAACGACCTCAGTTAGCCGTTTCCGGCACCTGCCAAACTGCCAACATCTAAGCATCTTCGGTCGCGACATCGAACGGGAATCGATCATTGATTTCAGCCCGATCGAGTTCGACCAGAAAACCGGCAATGCGTTCGACGAGCACGCGCATCAATCGCTCGCCTTTCTCGGCAGTGGCAGCATGCGGATTGCCGGAACCGCTATTGGTGGTCAACAAATGCCAAGGTCGGGTAATCGACACCCAGCCCTCATTGATCGCTTGAAACTGCGTCTCCGCTGTCTGCCCCTGATCAGCAGCTAACGTTCCATCAGGTTGCATGGCTACCAACTCTGGAAAATAGGCCAGTCCCAACGAGGTTTCCATTTCGCCCGCGTGATCCTCAGGTTCGTCGAAAATGTCATGGTAAACATCCGCCACGGAACGAAACCAATTGCAGAGAAACACCTGCGCCGCAGTCTTCCCTGCAAGTTCTCGCAGCAGCGGCTTCATTTCATTACCGCCATGACTGTTCAACAGCAACACTTTCCGTACACCGCTATCGACCAGCGATTCGATCAAGTCCGTCACCACAAGGTTTAAGGTCGACGGATTCAAATTCATTGCCAGCGGCAAATGCCGCATGTTGGTCTCTGTGCCATAAGGAATCGTGGGCAGCAGGACGACCCGCGCACCTTGCTGATGAGCTGCTTCACAAACGTGTTCGCCAATCACGGTCCCCTCGAGGAGATCGGTGGCATAGGGCAGGTGCAGGTTGTGGGGCTCGGTGGCACCCAGCGGCAAGACAGCGACTTCGTAGTCGTGCTGCCTGGTGTACGCGTAATTCGTCTCGGCAAGGATCCAGGGTCTCATCGTTCTCACTCTCTGGCAGCCGACAGCCGACCGTCATAGCCAATCATGGGTCACGCACCGCTGCCGTACCGGATCCGGTGCTTTTGAATAAATAGAACAGGTAGCCCAAGGCGGGAAACAGCAGCAGCGTCCCGGTCACGATCACCGCCAGCATCCACCACAGCACGTTATCGGGTGCTTGCGCATCCGCACCGGTCAGCGTCGGCGGAATCAGCACAGGGTACTGTGCAACGCCCCACCCCCACAGCACAGCAGCCACAGCCCCCATGGCCGCCAACACCGCACGCGAGGCACGATGTCGCCACAACTCGTAGAGTGACCCTAAACCACAACACAACGAGATCAGAACAAATGGCCAACCACGTGCTTTAAAGGCATTGGCCAACTGAGGAGCTTCGATCGAAATCATCACCAATCCCGCGAACGACAGGACGCCAACCCATAATCCCGTGGACATCGCTCGCTGCCGCCAGATCTGGACCAGATGCTCATCCCCAGCCACGACCGCCTCACGTGTCAAATACACCGCCGCCAGATAAGCGCACATCCCCACGGCGTAGAAGCCAGTGAAGAGGGACAGCGACGACATCCAACCGGTCAAATCATGCGACGGCGACTCGGATGCCATCGTCCCCAAGCTCCCCGCAGCGACAGCGCCGGCGGAGGCACCCAGAAAAAACGGAGTCGCTGTGGAGGCGACGGCAAACACCCACTCCCAGGTCAATCGCTCCCGCTTGGCACCATGACCGTAGGATCGAAAAACATAGCTCGCCCCGCGGAACACAATCCCGCACAACACCAGTAGCAAAGGCAGCCAGAGCGTCTTGCCAAGTAATGCGTATGCTTTGGGAAAGCCATTCAACAGGATCACCAGCACGAAGATCAGCCAGACGTGATTCGCCTCCCACACCGGACCAATCGCTTTGTAAATGTGCGCTCGCTCACGCTCTGTCGACTGCAGCGCGGTGGTGAATTCCCACACACCGGCCCCAAAGTCCGCTCCACCCAGAATGCCGTAGAGCGTCAAAGCCGTCAGCATGATTATCAGAAGAAAATCGTCAGGACCCATGGCACTCACCGCACTGGTCATCCGCTGGTTGTTTGTACGACAGATCACTGATCCATCGTCCCATCACACTGCCTGAGCGTTAACCGCAAAACAACGACCACACTTCACCTGTCATGGTGCGACTAGTTTAAGGTATTTACGTGTGGCAAGCGAAGGGTTTGCGAATCAACGCCCCAGCAGAAAGCCAAGGGGACGAATTTAGGCTCGCATTGCAGGCGACCGATCACGCACCGCTGCGACAACGCTGCGACAACGCTGCGACAACGGTGGTCGTCCCCACGGCCAGCTGCGCCCCAGCGGTTTCCGATCGCATGGCGCCCTACCCCGCTCACTCCTGCGGCAAATCACGAGGAAAGTGGTCTGCCACAATGCGCAAGAACTCGTCACGCGTGGAAACGTTAGCGACGTGCGAACGAAAGTGACGGGCTCCATGCTTCCCCTGCGCATAGCAACAGGCATACTTGCGCATCAACAAAGTCCCTTTTTGCTCGCCAAAACGCTGCACGATCAGTTCATAGTGCTTCAACATCACCGCGCGTTGCTGTTCCAACACAGGATCGGGAGGAATCGGCTCACCACGCAAGGCCGCGGCAGCCTGAGCGAAAAGCCACGGCCGCCCCAAACATGCGCGCGCAATCATGACACCGTCCACTGCGTACCGCTGAAACGCCTCAACCACCTGCCCCGGTGTCGACAAATCACCGTTGCCGATCAATGGAATGTTCTTCAAATGCGGTTTGATCGCCGAGATCTTATCCCAGTCGGCCTCACCCTTGAACATATCTTGCGCAGTGCGTCCATGCACCGTTAACGCGGCAGCCCCCGAGGCCTCGACCACCTTGGCAACTTCAATCGCATTCTGGTTGTCGCGTGTGCAACCCAAGCGAATTTTTGCCGTGACCGGAGTCGGCTCACAGGCACGCACCACACGCTCGATAATCTCACCCATCCGCGCAGGAAACTGCAACAGATACGAGCCGCTATGAGCGCGTTGCGTTACCTGACGCACCGGACATCCAAAGTTAATGTCCACCACACTGACTCGATACTCGTGGGCCAACCGTGAGCCGACCTTCGCCAAGGTCTCCGGATCGTTATCCCAAATCTGGACCGCCAGCGGTCGCGGCTCATCCTTAACGCCCCATAGTCGGTCGGGGTGCGTTGCCTGCTGCTCGTCAAGCCAAACAAACCCCTTGGCATTCACCATTTCAGTCGCCTGCAAACCGGTCCCACCATAGTCTCGGACCATCTGCCGAAACGCATAGTTGGTAAAGCCAGCCATCGGCGCTTGTAAGATCGGCGGGTCCACCACAACGGAACCAATCCGCAACGGCGCGGGGCGCGGTAAATCAGAGCACGTCGTATTGGAATCAGCGAGCAAACTCATTGCTGCATCTTGCGTTAGATTCCGGCATGCGCCAAGGTCCGTTGCGCGGCTTTCCCCGGCCCCGGGATAGCGACGGCGGGCCAATCCGCAGGAGGAGCGTCCAAGGCACGTGCCCCCCAAGCCCGTCGACCGCGCCGCGGCTCCGCGGCCTTGCCACACCTCGCCAGTCGCAGCGTTGCCGGCCCCTCAGGCTCACTTCGGCCAAACGCCCCTCAGCATCTCCAAGCCCCCCCGAGCAGCATTGAAAAGAATGCCCCTACAACTTTCGCCACAGCGCAGCTGATTCCCCCGCGACGCGACTGCCTGCCAGCACAGGTCAAGCGCCCGTGATACGCCGTTAAGGTCGCTAGCATCCCCTGCATTCGCTACCTGTCGGAAAGCCGTCACCGACAGTTTGCGGACGTCTTGGGGCCGCGTCCAACCACGTCCCAACAGGATTTGGCTTTCGCTTCCGCTTCGTGCGACCCGTGATTGCACTCCGTGTTGCTTGCAGCAAGCACGCCCAGGCCCGTTGCGATTCCACCTGAACACCTTTGTCTGTAAGGCGCAAACACGACGTTGGGTGGTGGCCTGCCAGCAGCGTGCAGCGTCTGCCAGGGCACCGCCAAATGCCATTTGCCTCGCGTGGTTTTTCAGCAGTGCGCAGGCAGTTCGTGTCAACCCCGTTTGGCAAGTTTCCAGCGGTCACACAGCATGACATTGACGCACTTCAGCTACTGACATAAAACCCGTTTTACTTGAACGCGTTGGCGACGTGCCAAGCATTCGCTACCTGCTCTTGAGAGGACGCACTGCATATGAACCGCATTCAGCTTTGGCCGACGACGGAGCAACGGACTTCATTTGCAACGCAAGTACACCAAGCAGTCACGCAACAAGACCAGCGGCAAGCGATGAACTATTCGCTTTTCGCGCCTCTCCATTACGAACCCAACTACGCCTATCCGTTACTCGTGTGGTTGCATGGCCCCGGCAGTGACGAACGTCAAATGCAGCGTGTCATGCCGCTGATCAGCATGCGCAACTATGTCGCCGTCGCTCCGCGCGGCACCGAGCGATTGGGGGAAGGCAGTTTCGATTGGAGCCAGTCGGAGACGCAGCTTTCAATTGCCGAACAGTCGGTCTACGATTGCATTGGCCTGGCGCAAGAGAAGTTCAAGATTGCCAGCGATCGCATTTTCCTGGCAGGTTACCAGTCGGGCGGAACGGCAGCACTTCAAATGGCGCTGACGCACCCAGAGATGTTCTGCGGGGCGTTGGCGATTGGCGGCGCAGTTCCTCGCGGTCTCTGCTCTCTCGCCGATTTAAACCGTGCTCGTAAGTTGCCCCTGTTCATGACGGTTGGCGAAGATGCCACATCCTATCGGGTAGAACAGGCCTGCGACGATTTACGCTTGCTCCATACGGCGGGCATGACCGTGGCGTTACGCCAGTATCCCTGTGGCGATGAGATCGTCTCACGCATGCTCAGTGACATGGACCGTTGGATGATGGAGCAAGTCACGGGCGCTCCACAAAACGAAGAAGAACTGACCTACCAGCAGTTAAAAAACTGGAATTAGGCGTCGAAAGCTCAGCTTCCGGTCTACCACGCAGCGTCTGAGTCGGATTTGTGGGGTCTCACCCGATACGCACGGCGTGATTTTCTGATTATGATAGTGGGCGTAACGACATCGAGCCCACCGCCGCGAGTTCCCCCCGCTTGTTTACCGCCCTCACTAGTTTCGTGACGACCTGGCCGTTTCTGTGCGCCGGAATTGGCTGTGCAGCGGCCACCGTCTTGATTCACCTTTTGAACCGTCGCCGGTTCCGCACGGTCGACTGGGCGGCGATGGACTTGCTGAAGCAAGCGGTGCAGCGCAACAAACGGATCGTACAGATACGCGACCTGTTGCTACTGCTGTTGCGTGCTGCCGCGATCTTGCTGTTCGCCATGGCGATTGAGTCTCCTGGGTGCCGCAGTGATGGCCAACGAGCCGGCCGCCAAACACCACTGCACGCCATCCTGCTGGTCGACAACAGCATGAGCATGGGCTACCAGGCGCTGGACGGTACGATGCTCGCACGTGCTCAGAAGCGCGCGGCGGATTACATCGAAACACTTCCCGAGGGAAGTATGGTGACGATCATTCCGCTCTGCGGTTCTCGCTTTGCCTATTCCGTCGATCCTTATCGCAGTCGTCAAGCGGCCAGCGAGGCCTTGGGACAAATGGAAGTCGTGGACCGAAGCGCCAACATTTCGCAGGCAGTGAACCAGGCCCAACAAGCGTGCCAGCGCGAAGATAAACTTGCCAAACGGATTGTCTTGTTCGGCGACCAACAGCGAGCCAACTGGCGCGAACTCAGTGGCAACCCCGCGTTGGCCGACCTGCCGGCGCTCCAAGTCGTGCAAGTTGCCGAAGAGCCTCACGACAACAGCTGGGTAGAATCGCTGCGAGTCCAAGATGGACTGGCCGACACGGAAACCCCAACCACCTTCATTGCCACCATTCGTCACTTGGGACAGGAGCCGCGAGGATCCGTTCCGGTGACCCTCAGCGTGAATGGACAGGAAGTTGCTTCGCGGACCGTCCAGTTAGATGCCGCGGATGCGACCACCGAAGTCACCTTCCAATACCGCTTTGCTGACCATGCTCCCGAGGCGGCACATCCGGATTTCGCCGCCGTCCGCGTCGCGCTCCCTCCAGACCGCCTGACACGCGACGACGAACGCACTCTGATCGTTCCGATTGTCACGTCGCTGCCGGTGGTCTTTGTCGACCAGTATGGTGCCGAGGGCGAAGACCTGCTGAAAAACCGCTTGGGAGAAACACGTCCGCTGCGTCGCTTGCTTGCCCCTGCTGCAGCCAGTGGCCAACCGTCGTTGGTGCAAGTTCGCCACGTCACGATGGACGAGCTCATCAGTCGCCGAGAAGAGCTGCTGTCAGATGCGCGTTTGGTCGTCATTGCCGGGGTGGAAACCCCCGGCCCCGCCGTCGAACTCCTGCGCCAGTATGTCCTTCAAGGGGGCCAACTGCTGCTGGCAGCCGGAGGTGACTTCAGTTGGCAAGATTGGCAAGAGGCCGCCTGGCTCGATGGCGGTGGCATTCTGCCCTTACCGCTGACCGGAACCCTCGGTGACCTGCCCTCGCAAGCGACAGAAAACCTGCAAGCCTGGTCGATCAACTTTGCCTCCCTGGATGCGGCACCCGATTACTTTCAGCTCGCCGAAGTCTCCGAAGAAGATCTCCGCGACCTTTATGCCGAGCCCTTTTTCTTCAAAGCGATCCAAGTGGATGCTGCCCCTGCCGTTTTCGAACAACTGGCAGCACGCGAGCAGGAACGCCAGACCGACAACGCAAGTTTTCTGGCCGAAATTGCCCAACGCCAGCAGGAAGCCAACTCCCCGGGAACCATCGAGACGCTGCTGGACGCTGACGAACGCGAACGCCTACGCACGATTCAGCCGCGTTGGCTGCAATGGCAGCATCCGTCAAACATTGCCCTGGACGATCCCCAGCAACAGCCAGACGACGCTCCGGCATCGCCCGCTGCTCAGACCACACCATCCACTCCCAAAATCCAAGCCAGCTTGGCCGGCGAAACCGACTTGCCTCTGTTGATCGAGCGCCGTGTCGGAGCTGGTTCGGTCATGTTCCTGACCACCGGATTGCAATCCGCCTGGAATACCCTGCCGACGACCAACACGTTCTTGATGTTCGATCGTATCCTGCGAGCCAAAATACGCGACACGCTGCCTCGTCGCAGCTTCGCCGTCGGCCAACGTGTCGCGATCCCTATCGACTCCGCCACTCAACAGGTCGCCACACTGCGCCGTCCCCATGAGGAAATCGACGAACCAATCGACATTGGGTTTGTCGGAGAAGCTCAACGGGGGGTGACGATCGAACAAACGCTGCGCCGCGGCATTTACGACATCCGACTAGCGAACGCGAGCGATGGG
>NZVR01000165.1 GCA_002701545.1 Blastopirellula sp.
TGCCACGATCACAAGTACGACCCGATTGGCCAGCGCGAATTCTATCAGCTGTTTGCGATGTTCAATCAGTTGGACGAAAAAGGATTTATCAATAACCTGCGAGGCAGTGCGGAACCGCGCATGCGGTACCGCGCCGCGGAATACGAGGCCGCGGCTGAACAGGTGCGTCAAACGGTCGGCGATGAAAAACAACGTGCCGAGCAACTGGCCGCACTCGATCGCCGCTACCCCTGGGTGATGATCATGCGCGACATGCCCGAGCCACGGCAAACGTATCTGCTGGCACGTGGCCAATATGACGCGCGGACCGAGGCGGTGCGGCCGGGGATTCCGGCGGCGCTACGGGACCAGAACCAACGTCCGGTAGAATCACGGTTAGAGCTGGCCCGGTGGTTGGTCAGTGGCCAACATCCACTGACCGGACGGGTGTTAGTGAACCGGCTCTGGGAGCAACTGTTCGGTACGGGGATCGTGAAGAGCAGTGAGAACCTGGGTGTGCAAAGTGAATGGCCCAGTCACCCGGCCCTATTGGATTGGCTGGCCGTTGATGTGGTTCGGCGCGAGTGGGACGTGAAGCAACTGCTGCGGCGGATGGTGACCAGTGCCACGTACTGTCAGCAAGCCACCGTGGATGCACAGCGATTGGAATTGGATCCGGAGAATCGACTGTTGAGTCGGGGGCCGCGGGTGCGGTTGAGTGCCGAGATGATTCGCGACCAGGCACTGTTCGTCTCCGGGCTACTGTGTGAAGAAATGCTGGGACCCAGTGTGCGAACCTACCAACCAGCCGGCTTGTGGGAAGAGGTCGAGAAACGCGGTACCTATCAGCGGAGTCGTGGGCAAGGGCTGTATCGCCGGAGTCTGTACACGGCGATTCGACGTACTGTGGTCTCGCCGCAGATGCTGTTGTTTGATATGCCGAGCCGCGAAGTGTGTGCGGTGCAGCGGTCGCGGACCAACACCCCGTTGCAAGCGTTAGCGCTGATGAACGACGTGACGTACGTCGAAGCGGCGAGAAAATTCGCGGAACGGATGTGGGCCGCGGGCAGTGATGCCGATGAGCGCATCGGTTGGGGATTTCGACAGGCGACGCAGCGTCCCGCCACTGCGGCGGAGAGAAAGGTTTTGGTCATGGGCTACCAGCGGCGACTGACAAGCTTTCAGCGGCAGCCCGAACACGCCACGCAGTTGTTGGGGCAAGGTGAATCGGAACCTGCGGTCGGCATCGACTCGGCCGAGTTGGCTGCGCTGACGACGGTTGCCAATGTGCTGTTGAATTTGGACCAGATCATCAATAAATGAGTGGCGGTATGACCATGGCAGCCAACTTGAGCACACGACGCGATCTGCTGAGGCGCGGGGGCTACGGTCTGGGGCTGGCCGCGCTTGGCGGTTTGTTGCGGTCCGAAGAGAGCCAGGCGGCGGCGTTACCGCAACCGCATCATCGACCGGCCGCCAAACGCGTGATCTGTCTGTTCCAGTCGGGCGGCCCCGCGCATATGGATTTGTGGGATCCGAAACCGAAGCTAAAGGCGTGGCAAGGGAAGCCGTTGCCAGATTCGATTCGACGGCAACAGCGGATCACGACCATGACGGCCAAGCAGCCTGCGTTATTGGTTTCGCCCAGCCGGTACCAATTTCAACCGCATGGCGAGAGTGGGATTGCGGTGAGCGAACTGATGCCGCATCTGGCCACATGTGTCGATGACTTGTGCGTGATTCGTTCGATGCGAACCGACGCCATTAATCATGACCCGGCGATTACGTTTTTCCAAACCGGGTTTCAACTTGCCGGCAGGCCGAGTATTGGCTCCTGGGTGGACTACGGACTAGGAAGCCTCAACGAGGATTTGCCGAGCTATGTCGTCATGTCGTCGTTAGGGACGTCGGGCGCGCAGCCACTTTACAGTCGCTTGTGGGGGGCCGGATTCCTGCCCACGGAACACGCCGGGGTCAAGCTGCGTAATCGGGGTGCACCGGTGTTCTATCTGGCGAATCCGCCTGGCATCAGTCGAGGTTTGCGACGGGATATGCTGAACGATCTGGGGGAACTGAATCGTCAGCAGCACGTCGAACTGGGAGACCCGGAAATCGCAGCGCGGATCGCTCAGTACGAACTGGCGTTTCGGATGCAGAGCAGCGTCCCGGATCTGGCGGATATCTCGCAAGAGCCAGACCATGTCTTGGCGGCATACGGGCCAGATGTGAATCGGCCCGGCACGTTTGCCAGGAACTGCCTGTTGGCACGTCGTTTAGCCGAACGCGATGTGCGGTTCGTGCAACTCTTTCATATGGGCTGGGATCACCATAGCAAATTGGCGACCAAGCTGCCGCAACAGTGCGCCACGGTCGATCAACCGGCCGCGGCATTGATTCAAGACTTAAAGCAGCGCGGGTTGTTGGAGGACACACTGGTCGTTTGGGGAGGAGAATTTGGCCGTACGATTTACGCGCAAAGTGCGGGCAAGGACGCGGGTCGTGATCATCATCCGTACTGTTTCACAACGGTCTTGGCTGGGGCAGGCGTCCAAGGTGGATATGTGCATGGAGCCACCGATGACTTTGCGTACAACATTCAGCATGATGCGGTGCATGTCCACGATCTGAACGCCACGATGCTGCATCTTTTGGGGATCGACCATCGGCGACTGACCTATCGTTTCCAGGGGCGGGATTATCGTTTGACCGATGTGCACGGAGAAGTCGTGCAAGGGGTGCTGGAGACCGGAAACGGTTGACGCACGCCGGACTCTGCCGGCGTTGGCCGCGCGCCAAACTGCGTGCGTTGGGGCGGTTCGCAGTGGGTGCGGAACAGACGCTTTGGCGATGTTGCCGGGTTGTGGTACGCTGTGGACTTACTGGAGTTTTGAGGAAAAGGAATCAGCTATGGACCTGTTCGAGCATGTGACTAACCGTCGTCGCTTTTTGTCAACCGTTGCGTATGCAACCACCGCCGTGTCGGCGACGAATCTGTTTGCCGAGGAACTGACTCGGACACCCCGCCAAACACCCGGGCCGTTCTTTCCTGATCGATTGCCGCTGGATACCGATAACGACTTGCTGATCATCAATGACTCGATCAAACCGTCGGTCGGTCAGGTGACCCATTTGTCCGGTAAGATTTTGACCGAAAACGGGTCTCCTTTGCGCAACGCGCTGGTGGAAGTCTGGCAGGTCGATAATGAAGGGTCGTATTTGCACTCCCGCGGAGCCAATCCACAGAACGGCAACAAGCGCGATGCAAACTTCCAAGGATACGGCAAGTTCCTCACCAGCTCGACGGGCGAGTATTATTTCCGGACGATCAAACCGGTTTCGTATCCGGGCCGGACTCCGCACATTCATTACAAGGTTTCCGCACCAGGGGAACCGGACTTTGTCACGCAGTGTTACATCAAAGGCCATCCGCAGAACGCACGGGATGGTGTGTTACAGCGGTCGGTTCGTGACCCCAAAGGGCAAGCTGCTTTGATGGCAGACTTTCAACCTCTACCGAACTCGCGAACAAATGAGTTGACGGCCAAGTTCAATGTGGTCTTGGGAGTGACACCACGCGACGCCAAGTAGGATGACGGTTGTACTGGCGATCGGCAGCGGTGGAGCCACCAGGTTGGCGATGCCATGCGTGAGGCGCACTGGAAGTCACGACTTGGCGGCTGGGTGCTGCCTGGATGCGTGAAGAGGATCGCACTCGGCAGGCCTGCGCATCGTTGCGACGCAGTGCCTCCATGCATGTCATCATTTCGAGGCAGACGCCTTGTTTGACGGGGCGAGCCAGCGAATGGTGTTTTCGACGATCTTCATTGGCAAAGGCTCGGTGTAAACGCGGTGTGTTTCGTGACCGGGTCGGAAGTAGACGACTTTGCCTTTACCGACTTGCCAAATCATGCCACTACGGAAGTGTTCACCGGTTGCCCAACGCTCGTCGAAGACAGTAGCGTCTGGGGCCGGGACGTGAAATGGCTCGTCATACATTTCGGTGTGAGGCAGGGTAAAGGTGGCGGGGATGCCCTGGGCGATGGGGTGGTCTGCCAGCAGCGTATGCATCGTGCTCGGTTTCCCGTCGTTGCGGTAAGCGGGAAAGCAACAGTTTGGTTGGGCGAGCGTTACCGCGGTGGTACCGCCTGGCTTTTTTTCAACGGACAGGATTCTGGGGGTTAACGGTGCGTCGCGGCGAGGTGGCCGGCGAATCAGTTTCCCGTCAAACGTGAATTGAAACTTTTGGTGGCCTTTTTTTCTTAATTGCGCGGCGGCGTCGGTTTTCGCACGTGCTTGCATGGCCACGACAAAAGGCGTGGCCCAGTGGGCCGAATGCAGCGCCAATAAAGAGAGTTTGCCCGCTTGCAGTCGGTCCAGAATCGGTTGCGCCTCGGCTTCACTGATATCCCCGTTGCGAACGTGGCCCCACCACACCAGGACATCACAGGCGTCGAGTACCTCGGCGCTGATCCCTTTTTGCGGGTGATCGATGGACACCGAATTGACTTTAAGCCCGGGTTGCCGTTTGAGATAGTCGGCGATGTATTGTCCGAGGAAGACAGGATACGCCTTTTTTTGCGCCGGTTGTTGTTCGTCCCAAATGACCACCCGAATGTTGCCTGCCGGGCGGGCTGGATCGCCATAGGTGTGAGATACACAGAGCAAAGTCGACAGGAGACAAAGCAAGCCGAGAACAGACTTCATAGATCACTTACCACAATCGGGGTGAGAGAGAATCAGAACGTGGTGGCCATCGCGTCGCAGGAGGTGACCGGGGTGCAGGACAGTGTACTGCCAGTGGCAGACGCGTGCAAAGTCAGTCGGAGGTTGGCGTTGCTGGGACGCAGTAGACTTCGAAGATCGCCCCGGACTCCAGGCGTGGCGGATAAACTCGCTGCCACGGTAAGGGTTCGCGACTGAGCGTGCGGTCCAGGACAACGTAATCCACGCCGTAATGTTGGCAGATTGCTTGCAGTTCAGGAAGGGGAATGCCTGCAAAGCCATGCCGTCGAGCCTGGTGTGAATAAACTTGCCGAAACCGGGCACGCCACTGGACCAGCGACCGCGCGTCTTGCGGGACGTTTTTCCAATTGACAACCTCGGGCCGATTCGCGTACCAGGAGAAAGTCTGTTGATACCGAGGTGTGAGGAACAGTGAGGTCGCGGGTGTGTTGGCATCGATCCAGTCACAGGTATGCACCCAGGATGCAAACACGTCTTCGGGTGGCACTTGGTCCTGGAGCGCGAGAGGACGCTGCTGAATTTCACTCGCCGGTCGGAAATCCTCGGCTCGCGTCACGTGGTGGAATACCAAGCTGGTGGTGACCGCGAGGATGGTGAGACAAAGCAGGGATGCGGCTACGCTGGGCCGCAGGCGATACAGGCTGCCGAGCCAGATCAATCCGGCGATGCTGACGCCCAGCGGAATGACCACATCCGCCAGCCGGAACCAGTAGTAACGCAACAGGGCTGCGGCCAAGTGAGGGTGATAAAGTGTGGCCTGGTCCACCACGATACCCGCCAACCAGAGGATGGCGGCACCCGCGACGAAACGTTGGAGTAACGACTGTTTCGGATCGGTGCGTGTGGTCCACCAGAGCAGCAGCCAGGAAGCGATGACGAGNGCGAACCGTCCAACGAACCAGAACTGNGGATCCAATTTGTAGAGGATGTGATTGAACAGCAGATGGTGTGGCAGGCGGTGGAATACGTAGATCCAATTCGCCGANTGCGTGATGTATGCGTCGTTGCCAGAAGAAAGCAGNAGNGCGGGNANGAGGCTGAGACTGGCCAGCAGGAGGGCACCGGCCATGTACGGCAACATCTGGCGGAGCGGCGGACGCTGCTGGCCGGTCAGGAGCCAGGCGATCCCCAGGGCCAAGAGAGACCAGCCCCCGACGAGGATGTGGAACGCGCTGGCGGCGCCGAACCACAACCAACTCAGGCCCCATTGCTGACGTACGAGTGTGGTCAGTCCGAACAGCACACAGACATAGGCGAAGCCCTTGGCCTCCACGCCGCCGATAAGCCATTCGCCGGCCATGTGGCAACGGTGGATCAGGCAGACCGAGATGGCGGCCGACAGGAGGGCAGCGCCGCGCTGTGGCATGATGGCCCGCAGCAGGCGATACCACCCGATGGCCAACAGCGTCCAGGTGACCAGGCGTCCAATCCAAGCGACGGTGGGGAGACTGAACAAGAGCGTCAGCCAACCGAAGCTCCAATAGAAAACTGAGTGGGCATCGGAGGATTCCAAAAAGAAATCACCCGCGCACCAGCTGGGATCCCAATAATGCTTGGCCTTCGATAAATAGTGAGCTTCGTTCACATCCGGAGCCGGCCAGCCTGCATACACAAAGAACACCACCACGATCATGGCGACCTCGCCCCAGGCCAAAGCGACGTTCGCCAGGCGATGGTTTGTCGAACTGTGCTCGGTGAGTGTCATCTGTCGGGACTGACGTTAATGCGGAGTGTAGGGAGTGAACGGCCGAGGCGACCGGATGCGGCTGCAATCGATCTTGGGAGTGCCAGTGGAATCAGCACCTCACGCCGACGAATCGGTTGGAATGTGACGTAGATTATTACTGCACAGTAGCCTAAATCTCGGTTGTCACCAATATGTCAACGTTCGGAGAGACCTCCAGCCACTCGGCCGCGCCCGAGCCGCAACGGACCGGTTCGTACTGGCTCGCCCTTGCGGGGTTGTACGTTTGCGCGGCGGTTCTGCTGGCTTGCACCTGGCGCCGCTGGCCTGATGTGCTGGTCGATTTTGGACGGGAACTGTACGTTCCGTGGCGTTTGGCCAACGGCGCCGTGTTGTACCGCGATGTGGCGTATTTCAACGGTCCGCTCTCACCTTACCTGAATGCACTGTTGTTTCGAGTATTCGGCGCGTCGGTGAGCACGCTGGTGTTTGCTAATACGTTTCTACTGGGGATCTTGCTGACGGTCATGTTTCGCTTGGCCACGCAGATGTTTCGTGTGACTACTGCCTGGATTGCGTGCGCTTGTTTCCTGCCCCTGTTTGCTTTCAGTCACATGTTGCGCAATGGGAACTATAACTATATTTGCCCTTATTCCCACGAGATGACGCACGGGATTGTCATTGCGTTTTTGATCATGGGACTCTGGTTTAGTCGCAACCGCGGCCGGTGGTGGTGTCTGGGGTTGATTGGCCTGCTTTGGGGATGTGCGTTTCTGGGCAAAGCGGAGTTGTTTCTCGCGACCAGTGGGATGTTGGTGTTCGCGTTTGGATTGGCTGCGATGAGCGAGCGCGTGGGGTGGAAGGTGGTGTTTGCCCGCGCGGGCTGGATTCTCGTGGGTGCCGTGATCCCGGCGTGCGGATTTACCATCTGGCTGGCTTGTTGGATGGACGGATGGGAGGCATTGCGCGGTGTGCTGGGAACGTGGAGTTGGATTGTTGGTACCGAGGTAAGCGGCGAATTCTTTTACCGCCGGATGACAGGGTGGGAAACACCCGTTTGGAGCCTCTTGGCAATCGTCAGGTCGACCGGGGCATTGGCGTTTGCCTGTCTGGCAGCGGGCTATGTAGAACGTTGGCGTCGGGGTGGACAACCGGCCATGATTTGGCTGGTGGTCGCTGCTGCTATCGGCGTGTTTGCCCTGGTGGGCTCGACCTTTCCCGTGATCTTGCAAGGGCGGAGTTTGGCGGCAGTGGCTTTGTGCCTGTTCGGGGTTATGGTGGCTTGGCGTTATCGCGCCGGGGCGGCAGAGCGCGAGACGGTGGACCGACTGATGGTGTGGGTGGTGTTGGGGGGATTGCTACTGGCAAAATTCGCGTTTCGGCCGTCACTGGCCCATTACGGATTTGTGTTGGCCATGCCGGTCGTGGTGCTGCTGATTGCCATCCTGTGGGAACGCTTGCCGGAGTTGCTCTGTCCGGAGACCGGAGGGCAGACGTGTCGCACGGTGTTGGCGCTGCTGTTGGTTGCTGATGTGTTAGGCACGCTCAGCATGACGACGGTGAACCTGGTGCAAAAAGATGTCANGGTTGGCCAAGGCGCAGACCGGTTCTTTGCGGACGGCGGGCGCGGGGCGAACGAAGTGGCTGCTGCGGTGAACTACTTGGCGGAAAAGACGCCAACGGATGCCACTGTGATGGTCTTGCCTGAAGGAGTCATGTTGAATTATCTGGCGCGGCGGACGAGTTCGACGCCCTATGTGAATCTTTGCCCGCCCGAGGTGTCGATGTACGGTGAGGACACCATTGCCCGTACGATGGCGAACAAGCCGGCCGACTATATTGTGCTAGTCAACAAAGATGTGAGTGAGTATGGGAAGGCGGCGTTTGGTGAGGTTGGCTATGGGGCTACTCTGATGCAGTGGGTGCGTCGGCATTACCAAGTGACCGAGGTGTTCGGCAGCGGGTTTACGGATCCAACGGAGCATGGAGTCACGATCTTGACAAGGAGAACACCGTGAACGGGGGCCGCTTGCTGGGAACTCGCCGGTGCCAGTCCCATCCCGTTGGGAAAGGTGCCGCGGAAACGCAGGTGGGGGCCTGGACGTACGGCGAGAGGTCCCTGTCGATTTGTTTCTCCGGAGTCCAACAGCGGCTATAATCGAGATGTGAAGAGCGGCTAGGGAGCAAGGAGGTCGTACCGCATTTCGACGGACCGCGCACATCGCAATTCGTTTGGCAACGAGTTTTAGAGAAGAAACGGTGAGTGTCTATGAGAAAGCTGCTGCTGGCNACCATCCTGGTGATGGTGAGTACGACGTCGGGTTACGCCGCCAAGCCGTCGACTGCACTGCGAGACTATGTCAAGAAACCGGACGCCACTTACAAGTGGAAAGTTCGCGCGGAAGGGGAGCTCGGTAAAACGCAGTATGCCGAAGTTCGGTTGACATCGCAGACGTGGCAGGACATTCCCTGGAAGCACCAGTTGTTTGTGATCAAACCNTCGACCGTGTCGGANGAGACGAAACACGCGCTGTTGTTTGTGGCCGGCGGAAGTTGGCGCGCAAGTCTCGAGGCANCGGACTACGAAGTCAAGTTGCCTGGCGAAGCACAGTTGTTTGCTCAATTGGCGGAACGGATGCGGGCGCCGGTTGCCGTGTTGTTGCACGTACCGCAACAGCCGATTTTTGACGGCAAACGCGAAGACGAGATCATCGCGTATACGTTTGAGCAATACTTGAAGACCGGAGACGCTGAGTGGCCGCTGCTGTTGCCGATGGTCAAGAGTGCCGTGCGGGGAATGGATGCAACTCAGGCGTATTTGAAAGAGCAGAAGGGAATCGATATCGAGACCTTCACGGTCGCTGGTGCGTCCAAACGCGGATGGACAACGTGGCTGACCGGTGCTGTGGATTCCCGAGTCACGGCGCTGGCACCGATCGTCATTGACGTGCTCAACATGTCGGTGCAGATGAGACACCAAAAGCAGGCGTGGGGCAAACCTTCGCACATGATTCAGGATTACACGCGGCGAGGGTTGATTGATGCGTTGGAGACCGAACGCGGGAAACGTTTGCTGTCGATTGTCGACCCCTACGCCTACCTGCCACAGATTCGTCAGCCAAAGTTGTTGATCATTGGTACGAATGACCAATATTGGCCGTTGGACGCCCTGAATAACTATTGGGACCAAGTGATCGGGCCAAAATACATCTTGTATGTTCCCAATCGAGGGCACGATGCGTCCGACTATGCGCGGCTTTTGGGATCGATCAATGCTTTGAATCAGCACGCGTCCACGGGTAAGGCACTGCCGGACATGACCTGGAAGTTTCAGCGGGAAGGCCAGAAACTGACCCTGGACGTCGCATCGGATACGAAGCCGGAAAAAGTACAGGCCTGGATTGCACGCTCGAAGACGAGGGACTTTCGTGACGCCAAATGGTCAGGAGTGCCGATGCAAGCGCATGGGGGCGGGTTCCGGCATTCGATCGACACGCCGGACAGCGGCTACGTCGCGATTTTTGGTGAGGGCGTCTTTGCAGCGGAGGCGTGGCCAATGTACCTTTCCACCACCGTTCGCATCCTGGGGGCCGAAGAGAACCAAGCCCCGTCAAATAAATGATGAACGCATTGCAACGGCAGCTGCCGGGAACTCGGGCTGGACCCGTGATGCGTTGACACGCAATCCGCCGGTTACGTACACTCGGGACTAAACGACTCGAAACGAGGA
>NZVR01000166.1 GCA_002701545.1 Blastopirellula sp.
AAGACGGAGGCAGTAAGACGGAGGCAGTAAGACGGAGGCAGTAAGACGGAGGCAGTAAGGCGGAGGCAGTAAGGCGGAGGCAGTAAGACGGAGGCAGTAAGGCGGAGGCAGCAAGACGGAGGCAGCAAGACGGAGGCAGTAAGACGGAGGCAGTAAGACGGAGGCAGTAAGACGGAGGCAGCAAGACGGAGGCAGCAAGACGGAGGCAGCAAGACGGAGGCAGCAAGACGGAGTTGCAACCAGGCAATAGATTTCGTCAGCAGTGGATGTTGAGTGAACATGGGTTTTCTTTGGGATCGATGCCTGATCGAGAAGCGAGTCACCGCACATGGAGTTCGGCGTTTGCAGGTTGCCTGGCGAACCATGGCGGATATGCATAACGAGTCGCTGTTTGTCCGCGCCACCCGACATCGTTTGGAGGAAATTTGTCGGAATTTGTCAGCGGTTCGTGTGGCAGGTTTTCGCGTCCGGTCATCGTCTGCTGTCGCGAGTGCGAGCCATGGGGTCCGTCAGGCGGCTGGCGAGCAGGGTCGGTACGGCAGGACGCAAAAAGCCCCGACGCATGTGCGTCAGGGCTTTTGCGGGTGTCGACAGTGGCCGCGCCGGCGGTTGATGTGTCGGGACGGTTGGGGCATTTTCGGTCCCGTGATCAACGGCAGGCAGTGGGGACGCTGCGGTCAATCGACATCATTTGACCGGGCTGGGGCCTCCCGGTCCTGCAGGGCCGAGTGGGTTGATGGGCCGATCCGGATCGTCGGGGTCGACCGGCGGGCACCAGGTCGTGCCAGCACGCTCGGTTGCACCACGCCGCATCGCCGGGTTGATGTCGTACCGCAGGCGGGAAAACCGAGTTGGAGAAGAACTGCGGTAGCGGGCTTCCCCGGCACCCGGTTGTCCGAGCACGTCCATCTTGCCGATCGGCCGGTTCAAAGCCTGGTTACCCGCCTGGGGCGGACGACCCGTCAGCCAGTCAAGGAATTCTCTTTGTCCACCGGCCGGACCGCCTGCACCATCGCCCTCCGGATTCGGTTGACTGTCATCAGGTGGGTTGACCTGTCTGGTTTGCGGTGGCGCAGTTGCTATGGAAATATATTCTTTAAGGGTGGGAACGTCTTCGGCGACTTCCCCTTCAAGGGCGTCGCGAGAAAAAGAATCTTCGTGCACTGTCCATGTCTCGCTGGCAAACTCTCCGTTTCTGTAGACATGTGCGATAGACATGTGAATGGGGGGGGCGCCTGAACGGTGTTCTCCATAGGTGTAGGTATACACGGCGACTTTTTTTCCGTCGGAGTCTACGTAGGATTGCGTGGACTGATGAAATGTGTATTTGGTTCCCTCACAGTCAAATCCCACCAGGCTTCCATCTTGTTCCATGGTTATTCCTAGGTCACGCTCATCACATCGATCGCTGCCTGGTGTGAGGTTCGGTGCGGCACTGCCTGAGGGACCTGGTTCTGCTGATGGATAGCGGCGGTTGCCCTGCTTCCCTCCACTAAAGCCTGCTGCGTCCATGCCACCATTCCAGCGAGGCCCCTGGTGACCGAAGAGGAGATCTTCCAAGCTGGTTCCTGCGCCCATCACACCCTGGCCGAGACTGGCGACATCCGGATTCTCGTCCCCCGGCAGTCCACCTTGCATCTCGGGGAACTGGAAAGCTTGCTGCAGGTCTTCCATCAACCGTTGCAATTCCCGCAGGTCCTGCATGTCGCGGAGTAATCCGGATTCAACCAGCAGTTCGTCGACTTCGACTCCCAGATCTTGGGCGATGGAATCTAGCATCCGAAGTTCTTCGAGTAACGCTTGTGAGAGTTCAGGCTGCGCGTCAACTGCCGCCGAAGTACCCCACGGATTGGCCTCGGCGAGATGTTTTCCCTCGGCGGCCAGGTCGTCCGCTTTCTGGGCAGAATAACGTGTGTCGGTCAACGGTACTTTCTTCCAGCTTTGCGCCTTGGCGGAGTGCTCAAGCACCAATGTCAGGAAGCAGAATCCCAGGATATACGCACTACTTCTACACATGTTCATTCTCCTTTGATACGGAATCATGGTGTTGTCAACACGCATGTTTTGGCGGTCATCGCTCGCATGACACTCGCGACGTCACACCAACCAGTCGCTGTTTCCGCGTTCAGCCCGACAGGGAAACCAGAGGAAACCAGATTTTTTGGAGAAAATCCTGTCACCCTTTGTCCGCAGGCACCTGGGCAGTTTCCGGCAGGGCGCAGGGCACTGTTTGTGGCGACGTCAACTCACCGCGTCGCCCCTTTGTCGAGGGAGGCTGCCCAGGATTGGAACCGCTTGCAGGAGAAGCAAGGTTGGGTTCGCGGAGATCGGTCAAGGCGGGGCTGTGAGTGCCCATTGCGGTATTCGCCAGCCGGCAGGGAGTCGCGATCAAGCCGTATCGTGTACCGGCGGGTTGGTTTGTAATAGCACCATTTCGTGATATCGACCTTCGGTTGCCATCAGGGATTCGTGGGTGCCAGTTTCCACGACCTGTCCGGCATCGACGACGACAATGCGATCGGCATTTTCAATCGTGCTGAGTCGATGGGCAATGACCAAGCACGTTCGATTCGTGGTTAAGGTTGCCAGGGCCCTCTGAATCAACTGTTCATTTTCCGTATCCAGATTGCTGGTCGCCTCGTCGAGAATCAGGATCTGGGGGTCGGCGAGTATCGCGCGTGCGATCGCTACTCGCTGACGCTGGCCCCCGCTAAGCTTTGCCCCGCGTTCTCCAATGATCGTGTCGTACCCGTCGGGTAGTTGTTGTGCGAAATGGTCGACGTTGGCCATGATTGCGGCAGAACGAATGTCTGCCGGGGAACTATGTCGTCGGCCACAAGCGATGTTTTCCGCGAGTGTCCCGTCGAACAAGATCACATCCTGCTCGACGACCGCGATCAGTTGGCGATAAGCGCGTAAGTTCAGTTCGCGAAGATCGTAACCATCGAGAAGTAACCGGCCTTTGATGGGATCATAGAAACGAGCCACGAGATTGCAAGCCGTCGTTTTACCCGCTCCACTTGGACCGACCAATGCCACCGTTTCGCCAGGAGCGACTTCCAGCGAGAAGTCAGCGAGCGCGTCATGCGTCGCACCGGGATACCGAAACGAAACGTTATCGAAGGTGACCTGACCTCGGCATTCAGTCTGGGGCACAATCACGGTCCCCTGTTGGCTTGATAATTCAGACGGTTCATTCAGCAGTCCGAGGACGCGGTCCAATCCTGCCAGACTGTTCTGCAGATCCGAGCCATTTTGAGCCAGAATCTGAAGAGGATTCAGTAACATCAGTAGGAGGGCCAGGAGCATCATGAGATCGCCATACGTCATGCTGCCGTCTAGAATCGCTCGGCCGCAGTAGAGCAATAAGAGGCATCCGCTGATCGGGGTCAGCGTGCCCCAGACGATTTCCACAATCCGTGACCACCACCAGACATGCAATTGCTGCCTGACCATCAGATGATTGCCCTGCATGATGCGTTTGGCCTCGGCACGCTCGCGGCCGTAGGCGCGAATCAGTCGCATGCCTCCGATCGACTCGGTTGCCAACGCATCGACCTCTTGCCGCTGCCTCCGAGCTTGGCGAGACAAGGGACGAATTCGTTTGATCCACGTGCGGTGCGTTACGTACACCAGCGGTAGTGCGAGGACGCCGGTAACCAGTAACCGCCAGTCAACCCACGCCAGAACGCAGAGGCTCCCGGCGAACTGGATAGCTGCCCGCCAGGGATCGTACAGCATGACCATGGTTAGACGTCCGACATCGTTGACGTCACGACGCAAGATGCTGGCGGCTCCCCCCGATTTGATTTCTTGGACACGGTACAGCGGCAACCGCATGATGTGCCTTAGAACCCGCCGACGAACGGATAATTCAACAAGTCTCGATGCCCGTGTTGCCTGCCATCGACTAGAAATCTGGAGCACCAGTTTGAGCAATTCCGCTGCCAAGACCATGCCGATCACCGATACCAGCAAGAGCCAGGGGGCGACAGATTGAAGTTGGGAGAGAGCCGCCGGCAGTTGATTGCCGCCGATCACATAGTCGACTACGAATTTGATCGCGATCGGCGGGAGCAACGCGAATAGTCGGGCTACGGTGAGCGCGAGCAACGCCCAGACGAGCGTTCGCCGATGCGTTCCCAGCAAAGCCAGGAAGCTTCGAATCAAGTCCCACGTGGAACGCTGGTGTGTGTATTCCTGTGAGTTTGCCTGGACCACTTCGAAGAAGTACCGCTCGGTGTAGAATCAATAAGACATCAAAACACGCTGCGACCGAGGCAGCCACAGGGAGCCATCGGCAGTGGGCCCTGGGGGTCGTGGCGGCACGCAAGGCCTCCCTGGGAAATTGCCCCCCGAACTTCCAGCATCAAGAGGATCAGGTTTCGGCCCACGATCTGTTGGGTGCCAGCGAATTTGACCAGCGTCACGAAAATTCATTGTACCACACCCAATGCGTGAATAATAATAAATAGCTTGTCAGGCTTACTGTGTGCTCAGGAGATCCCCTGAGAATTATTCGTGAATCATCCCAACGACGAGTGCCCGGTTTCTCTACCGTCCGAATTGTTCGACTTGGCGAGGCAATTGGATGTGCAGCTCGTCGGAGCCGAGCCAATTGCGACGCTGCAGACGGCGTTCAGCAACCGAGCAACCTACCGTCTCGAGGGGCACGACGGACGGACGTTCAAAGGACGTCTCCTCAGGAAACCCGGCCAGGCAGAACGTCTCCAGTTCGCCTTGGCGCAGATGCAACGGCGGCACTTTTCACAGGTACTTGCCAGTAGTGATCAGGCGCAGATTGAAGAATGGATTCCGGGGACTTGTCTGGCTGACCTGACGCTCGAACCGGAAGAGTACGTGCGCGCCGGAATCTTGTTGGCGCAGATCCACATAACGCCGGTCCCGCCTCACGATGGGCTTGCCACACACACGGAACATCGCCAGCAAGTCGCAGATAAACTGACGCAACTCTTGCAACTCGGGGCGCTCACGGTGAGCGAGCAGGAGGCATTGAGCAAGCAGGTGGCGAGGCATTGTCCCGAGACGGTCGACATGGGCTTTCTACATCGCGATTTCTGCGCTCACAATCTGGTCCTCCGAGACGAAACACTGGTGAGCATCGATAATGTGAAGATGACGATCGGCCCTTTGGATGAGGACTTGGCGCGAACCTGGTATCACTGGCCGATGCAGGAGGAGCATTGGAACGCATTCCTCGCCGGCTACGGTCGGTACCGATCTGCCGACCGCTTTCTGCGATATGCTCCCTATTGGGTGATTTTGGCACTCGCCAGCTCCGCGGTTTTTCGCCTGCGCGCAAAGGCCCCGAAAGCACACGTGCCGTTGGACCAGTTGCGCAACATCGTCCGCAATGGCTTCTCTCTCTCCCCTCCGCCGGTACCCGCTTGTCTGGACTCACCGCCGGTCTCGGCGGGCGTGCAAGCCAGTGCCGCGAGCGCGTCGCAAGCAGATGCACCGGTGAACCGGTGTCTCGAATACGCCGGTTGTCACATCGCGGTGTCGGTGAGCCAGACGGGAACGTGGGATTGGCTCCAAGAGTTTCTCTGTCCAGCGTTTGATGCTGGTGAGTGCGCCGATCCCGACTGGCACGTGACATTAGAATTCGGCACGTCCCGTTTCACTCAGCAGGCGCAGCGTGGCGACACAAATGAGCTTCCGATGATCGACAGCTTTACGCTCGATGGCGAATTCAAGCGACATGAAGTCTGGGATCAGACGCCGGAGTCGATTGTCTTGCGGTTAAAGGGAGGAGACGTATTCTGCGAAGTCGCGCGGCACCAGCGCAAAGTGACCCTCTACGCCAACAGCGTCACATGTCGCGTGCGGCCGGTATTGATGCGAATTCTCCGCGAGATTGCTACTCGTCAGGCAATTCATGCCAGGCACATCCCCATTCATGCGTCGGTGGTCGCTTTCGAAGGGCAGGCGGTAATGCTGTCCGGTCTGCGCCGCGCGGGGAAGACGAGCTTGATGTTGCACGCACTGGCCGACTCACATGCCGACTTGGTTGGCAATGACCGAGGTTTTCTACACGTGACTCACGCAGGAATCACCGTCCGAGGGATGCCCACGATCCTCAAGATCCGTGCCGACGCGATGAAACGTTTCCCGGCGGTAGCAGAGCGTTATCACCGACAACCGTATACGTATGCTGAAACCATGCAAGAGTCACGCGCGCGTTTTCACGCAGTAAGGTCCGTGGCAGATGACGAGTCACGACTGGACTCGATACGCTTGACGACAGCCCAACTTTGCGAGTTCATGGGGGCCAGGGCGATGCAGCAGGCCCCGTTGGCTGCGATCGTTTTCCCATACATTGACGCAGATGTCCCGGCGCTGCGGATTCGACCGATCGGACCGGAGGCCGCCGCCACGAAATTGTTTCAGGAAGGCCTTTTGAGGCCGTCGTCGCCGCTGCGCGTGCCCGAACTCTTCGCCGAGGGGAGCGTGCAAGATGTCTTTGAGGACAAGCGGTTGCAGGACATCTGCCGACAAGTCACTTCGCGAACGCCGTGTTACACCTGTGGGTTGGGGCCGCAAGCATACGAACGCCCGTTTCTGATCAGCGCATTGGAGGAAGCCAACGCCGTCTCTAACAAGGATCGGTTCGGAGCATGAACTCGCCTGCGTTTGCCAAACGAAAGAGACGAAGGAAGCATCGCGCCCGGATCCACCCAACGTTTTTGGCGGTTGTGCAAGCGCTCGCGGACGATGCGCATGAAGAACTCGGTAAGCTGCTGCAGCAGACAGAGTTCGACTACGTTGCCTGCGAAGATTTTCTTTGGGATCATCGACTCTACGGTTTGGCGTACGGGATCCTGGAAGACGTTCGCCTGCGTGACAGTGTGCCCGCATGGTTTCAAGAGTCGCTGAGAGAACATCGCGAGGCAAGCACCGCGCAACAAGACCGCTTACTGGAATGCCTGTGCGATATTGACGGTCAATTTCAGGCGTCAGGAATCGACTATCGCTTGCTCAAAGGGTTTGCGTTGTCGAACAGACTTTACCCGGCACCAGAACGGCGGGAGCAGGGCGATCTGGATCTGCTGGTACCGCCGGTGCAGGTCCAGCAAGCCATTGCGGAATTGGAAACCTTGGGGTTTCAGAGCGAAGTGGATGTCACTTGGCGGTCCCTGATCTACATCAACGAAGTCTTGCTGCGCAGAGCGACCAGCAAGATCGATATGCATTGGACGTTACAGATCCCGAGCCAGCAGTTCAGTCTGAATGAAAAAGCGCTGTGGAGTCGTCCGCAGCAGTTTACGATGGGTGGTAGATCTCTGCCGACGGTTTCTGACGAATACTGTCTGGTAGGACTGTTGCTTTCCATTGCAGAAGATCTGGGCGCGGGTAAATGCCGGATCAAGTTATTTGTGGATCTGTACCTGTTCGTGACGCGGTGCGAGCGGCCGATCGACTGGCAGACGTTCTTGCAACGCCGGCGTGCCGAGGGGCTGGCTAAACTCAGCACCGCAGTGTTGTCCATGTTGGCCCACCTGTTCCAGGAAAATCAACACCTGAGGTTGCTGGCAGAGCAGCTGCATTCGGATCCGCACTCATGGCGCGCGACTCGGGAGGAAACATGGGAACTGTTGCAGAACCCTCGCGATGACGTGAAGAATCAAGCTTGGCTGGAGAGTCTCAGGCCGGTAACGACGTCCGGTGCGGTCTGGTGGTATCTCCGTAAAATCACTTACTACCTTCGTTTTCAGCCGTCGGCGATTCCGCTCGCCGTCCTGCGAAAATTACATATCATCCGAGGTCCCGATGGTGACGCGCGTTCGTCTGACGACGTGCGTCGCCGCACATAGCTGCCATGTTAGATCACTATCTTGTCATTGGAGCCATTTTTCGAGACGAAGCGCCGTATCTGGCGGAATGGCTGACGTTTCATCATCTGGTCGGTGTGGACCATTTCATACTCTACGACAATGGGAGTGCCGATGAGCCGGAAGCGGTTCTGGAACCCTTCATCGCCGCAGGTCTGGTGACGTTAGTCCCGTGGCCGATTCCCTTTCACCAAAAGGCCGCTCATCAGGCTTACGCCGATTGTCTGCAGCGCGTTCGTGGTAAGTCGCGGTGGCTTGCCTGTCTGGATATCGACGAATTCTTGTTTGCGCCCCAACAGAGGACACTTCCGCCCGTCCTGCGAGAGTATGAGTTTGCCCCGGGTGTCGTCGTTCGCTGGCAGGTCTACGGATCAGCTGGCCACGAGCGAGCTTCGAGTGATCCCGTGATTGCGAGGTTCGAGCAGCGTGCCCCCACCGATTGGATTCGCAATCGCCGGACGAAGTCGATCGTCGATCCGCTGCGGACAACGCATCCGGTCAGTGCCCATCATTTCGCGTTTACAGACGACGCGCTCGCGGTTGACGAGACAAGGCGGTCAGTGGATTTGAAACCCGGAAACCGCTTCAAAAGACGGCTGCGACCACTCTATCGTTTGTTGGGGCCGGCGTTGCAGTATTTTGATCCCTACGCTCGCACGGATATCACGAGCCGAACGGTTTCTGTCGACTGCCTGCGCATTAATCACTATCCGATCAAATCGCGCGAGGAGTTTGAACGCAAGGCCCGCTTCAAGAAGGAAAAGAAACGGTACGAGGGTGTGGACTATTTTGCTTATCACAACCGCAACGACATCCACGACCCGATCCTGAGCCAGTATCTGCCAGCCATGCAGGAGTTTACACCGCCGGTCGAACGTGGCGTGAATCGAATGTATTCTCAGTGACCCTCGCCGTTTGGCTTGCCGGCAAACAAACGCATCTCGGTTTACAACCGCCAAGCCGCGCCAAATCTGCGAGGACTGAGGTGAGTTAACATGCCTCCGACCGCGAAGAAAAAGTAGTACGCAGAAATAATGACCATCACGAGTGGAACGTTCCAAATGCGCAGGCCAACCTGGCGTCGCTGACGGATCGTGCGGGCAAAACCCCGTAAAAGTCGGCGAGCCGGGACGAGCTGGCTCCGTAAGAGTCCACGCCAATTGCGTTCTTCGGACTCCTTCATGTACGTGTCCCGCCCGTGTGCGAGCGCACGAATGACCATGTGCTGTAGATCGGCAGGCGGGGGATGGTCGACCACCGCCATTTCGTTGAGCCAAACGCAGAGCCCCATGCTTTCCAGTTGCTTTCCGAGCAGAGATGCAGCTCCTCGTGTGCGGCGAGTGAGTGGAGGAAATCGCGATTTCCGATACAAGTCGGCGCGGAAGGCGATATTGTTTGCATAGAATTTTTGACAGGGAGCAAGCTGGCCGGATTCGTTGGGGAGGGCGTAAGTCCAGCCCAGCGAAAACGCGGTAGCGAATAACGTTCCTGGGGAGACGAAAGGATGTCCTGAGACGACTTGAATCTCAGGGTTTGAGAACGAGCCGAGGAGGTGGGCGAACCAATCGGACAAAGGATGCACGTCACTGTCGAGAAACAAAATGAGATCTCCGTCCGCGAGATCCGCCCCCCGGTCCTTGATGGCATAGTACTCTAGCCCCTCGGAAACGTGGACTTCTAAGTCAAAGCAGTCCGGCGACCACGATCGAATCATCGCCTCTTCGGTTTCACTCAGCGCGGCTCCGGATACGATCAGCAGCTGGGGGGCCGGAGCGAGCCGCTGGAGGAACCTGCGTGCGTCCGTGGGAATGGAATCTGGATAGTCGCCACGTTGAACAGCTTGCCATTGCTGCCCCAGAATTGTGAGCAGTTCCTGAGCGCGCGGCACACCGTTGTACTCGGTGTTCGCCCATTCAATGACAATCGATAGCTTCAGGCAATCGGTGCTCGAATCTGCGACGGGAGCTGTTGGGGACATTTGCTGCGTAGTGCTCATGGCGGATCTATCGAGGTTCAAGTTGATCAATCCATTCCAGGGTTCGCTCTGCTCCGTCAAGTGCGATGTTGTGGACGCTGCGTGGTCGGGATAAACGGGCGTGAATGAGGTCGGCCAAGCCAGCCGCCGACTCGGTTTGCGGATCGATCACGTCAACGATTTGGAGTTCCGTCAGTCGTTGGGCACGCGGCACCTGATCGTGCGTGCGCCGATTGGGTGCCAGAATCCCGCGCGTGCGGGTTTCCAATAAATTCATTGTCGTATTGTATCCCCCCTGGCTGATCGAGAGTTCCGCCGATGACATCGCCTTCAAGAAGTCATCGCTGAATCGATGCAACCGGAACGGTCCAGCTTGGGTTGCCTTTTCCAGGGTCGCGTAGGGTGCGTCTTCGACGGACAAGCCAGCAAAAATCTCCATGACACGTCCGTCGATTTTTCCGCGCGAGTCGAGCAGTTTCCAAGCTGCGATGCAACGCGTCGCCAAACGGGTTCCATCATGTAAACCGCCGCTACTGACGATCACACGACCTGGGGGCAAAGTCGAGTTCTGAACACCATCATTCGCTTGCCGTCGCGCGGAAGGAGCCTGCAATTTCTCGGCGACGTATCCGGTGTAGTGGATCGGAACTTTGATTTCATGAATCCAAGGGAACTGTGAGTCAAGTGTGACGACTTGAGCATCGGCATGGACCAGCAAATGGTCAAAGTATTGGTTCAGCGTCGAGACCACTTTGTCCTGCAACTGCTCAGGTGTGGACGCCGCTTCATTTCCGGCTGGAAAGTCGCGGACCGAGCTGATGACATGGAGGCTTGGGGTCACCTGGCGCGCGACTCGGATCGCTTCCAGAAGTTCGTCGCGGAGGAGCCATTTGCTGAAGGGAAAGTGCTCTACGATCAAGGCATGAGGCTGCACTTTCTGGATCAGGCGTTCCAGAGTCACTCGCCGGTCGCCAAAAACGCTCGCTAACGATCGTGACGGATCGATGGGACGCACACCCTCTGCCGTGCGATGGATTGCGGGTAATTGGACCCGTTGCACGGAGGGATCGAGTGGCGGACCTGGCACGTGGCGCCCCCCCACCACAAACCAGATGGCGTGACGGCGGGAGAGAGCGCGGATGATTTCACGGCAACGCACGTAGTGCCCGGCACCACTCAGATGTTGGCAGTAAACGATGATGCGACGGCGATCCGCGGAAGCACTCACTCGGCGCCCCCTAACAACTCAAGTATCTGATCATGCAATGGACTGTAGCGTGCGTGACCCATCGCCAGGGATTCGGCCAGGAATTTGGCACCGCGACCGTACTTGTTCTTCTCCTGGGGAAGTTCAATCAATTCATTGACGGATTCGTCGCGAACGGTACCGAGTGGGTCACGTCCCGCTTCGACTTCACGGAGTTGCTCGAACAGGAGGCGACGCAACATGGCGATGCCTCGATCGGAACTGGCTAAGGTTTCGCGAGTCCGATCGGCAATCGGCCCTTGCGTGACACAGGCCATGATGTCCTGGCCATCGACAAAGTCGACGAGGTGCCGACCCTGCTCGTCACACCAGGGAACGTCATACAGCGGGATGTCCGTTTGTTCTACCTTGCGAGTTTCGTCGGCTGGGCGGTAGCAGGCGTACCACAGGTGCCAGGTATGCGTTTCGTCCACAGGCACTCGGAATTGCATCCGGTGTTGCCCTCCGGAGCCGACCCGGAGCATACAGGGGAAGATCAGCGGATGCCCGATTTTCCAGTCATCGTCTTCCTCCGTGTTCCCTACCAGCACGCGACGTTTGATGATTCCATACGGGAACAGATCGAAGCCGATTCGCTCGTGTCGCCGATTGTAGTGTGTCGGCACCGATTCGCCGCGCTGTTGNCGGACCGCCGTCAGGTGGCGACCGTGCAACGCTTCGAGATGGTACGGGTCGACGCTGTTCTCCATGATTTGCAGCCAGTGGCAGGGAACCATGGCTTGTCCGACGTCACGGAGGCAGTTGTCCCAGACCAGGAGGTCAAAACGAGGTAGGAGCGGTGCCGGGTCGGGACCGAGGTAAGCGAAAATTAATCCGCCAAGTTCCTGCACGTGGTAGGCGCGTGCCCGCACACGATGTTTGAGATTGGTATCCGCCGGTTCTGCAGGTAAGTGGAGGCATCGGCCAGCGGAATCGAACTTCCAGCCGTGGTAGGGGCACCTGAGCCCGTCTTCTTCGATCAGCCCGTAAGCCAGCGACGTGCCTCGGTGTGGGCACTGTTCTTCGAGTAGCCCCAATTTTCCTGCCGAGTCTCGATACAGCACTAATCGCTCGCCCAGCAGTTTGACTGCTTTGATCGGATTGTCGCGGAGCTCGCACGAGGCGGCCACCGGGTACCAATACCGACGTAGTAGATTGCCCATCGGGGTGTCGCGGGCTACCTGAGTCAGAGTTTGTTGTTCTTCCGCGCCTAGCATGAAGTGTTTCTTTCAATGTCAGGGGGTGCCCGTATCACGCCAATCCACCAGGAGCCGCCGTAAACGCGAATCTCCTGGGTTGGTTGGATAGGTGGAACGCCAGAGGCGCGCCCGATCGTCGCAGACCGGCTCGGGATACTCGGGCCGAATCAGGTCGCCAAAATCGGTCCGGCAGACCGAGACGTAGGCGTACATCATCAGGTACCTCGGGATGATCGAATCCCGGCTGCCATAGTGGAAGCAGTGGCTGCTGTCCAGAAAGAGAACGCTGCCCGCGGGATAGGTGAAGTCAATTCGCTGGTCACGATCGACGACCTCGTACATTCTCTCGTCCGTGACGCGATAAGGTTGGCCGCGGCGACCGTATTGGAGCGCCTCGATCGCCTGTTTTGAGGTCGAGAGCGGCAAGAAGCAAAAAGGTCCGCTTTGGAGTGTCACTTCCCGCAACGTTACGATCACATACACCATGGGCGTGCACTGATAGTCACAATGGAAGAGTTGGCTTTCCGCAAGCTCGCCACCGGTGTCTGGCCCAAACCGTTTGTCTGACTCGTTGAGTCGAACTCCCAGGGGTTTGTGCACCGACATGGCCGGAATGAACTTGAGGTAGTCAATGACGACGTCAAGTACATCGCTGGATGTTGCGAAGTCGAGAATAGAGGGATACTTTTCGAGATGTTCGTTGGAGAGTATCTGCTGAAAGAATGCACGATCTCCGCCGCCGCGATGGACCCCGCCTCGCTCCTGGATGATCTTTTCCGAATCCTCCAGCATCTGCTCGAGATGGGGCAGCGTCCGTGACGTGTCGATCGCCCAGCCATCTTGCATGCGCGTGGTTGTCTGGCGAGGACCATTCTCATCGAGTAACTCGTCAAGTTGGCCATACAATGCTCGACGGTATTGAGCTTGCCGGCGGTTCTTCATTTGATTGAATGCGCGGCTGAGTTGCATGGTGTTGCGAATGCCAAGTCGCCGATAGTGGTCATNCTCGATTGCACGACCGAGCCAGCGCGTGAGTGGATTGTCAAAAATGGGATTTGCCATGTGCTTCAATCAAGTTGGGTGTGGAGGTCTCGTCACCGCGACAGATGTCGCCATGGACTCATGCCATGGACTGCTTTCTGGGTGTGCCCGCACGCTCGCGTAACCACTGGATCACACGCGGGGGGTAGAAATTAAAGGTGACACGATCGTAAAACAGTCGCCCCAAGTCGGTAAGTTGCAACTTGCTTTCGTGCTGTTCCAGCAAGCCCCCCGTCAACAGGCGTTCGAGAGCATCTCCAAAGTCAATGTGAAATGGNGTGTGGAAGGTTTGTTCATACTCGTCCATGTCTAAAGGGCGACCGTCGCCCAGAGAGGAAGTCACAAACTGGGTCTTGCGATCATCTTCTTTGAGCTCGATAAGTTGTTCGACTGGACTTTGCTGAGACTCGATCCGGCGGATGTATTCGGGGCTTCTTTCGTGATTGCGATACACCGTTGTGCCAAGGTGGGAGCGGGCACTCATTCCGATGCCCAATTGATATCCACGACCTGATCGGTCGTGGTGCGGCGCATGTTGGTGCTGGGCGGCAATCGTGTCGAGACGCTTGAAAGTGTGCCAGCGTGTCTGAGTAAAACCAAGTTTTCTCGCCGTTTGTTGTACGAATAATCGCCACTTCGCGAGCTGTTCCAGTTCCAGACGCTCCTGTTGGGTTANCACACCGGCGACGGGCGTGTTTTCATTCAAGCGCAAGTCGTAGACGGTCAATGACTGCACCCCGAGTTCGGCAAGCGTAGCAAAATCGCGATAGAAACTCTCTTGCGTTTGCCCCGGAAGCCCGTACATCAAATCAATGTTCAGCATCAAACCGCTGTCGACCACTTTCTGGCAAGCATCGAGTGTCTGCTGCGCCGTATGGTGGCGGCGAACTTCGCCCAGCACGGTCTCTTCGAGACTTTGTGTGCCCATGCTGATTCGCCCCACCCCCCGTCTCTGGAGAACATCCAGATGTGCTTCTGTTAGCGATTCCGGGGAGGCTTCGACGACATGTACGTTGTCTCCTCGCGAAGGGAGCCGGTCGAATACGGACGTGAGCAATTCGTCCAGCAGATCGGGGGGGAGTACGGACGGCGTACCACCTCCGACAAACAGTTGAGCCAATGGAGTTCCGGATTTGGCCCATTCGAGCTCTTGTTGCAACGCCTGGACATAACGTTCCATTTCGCTTCGTTGAGCTCCGACTCGGACGGCGAAGAAACAAAACGAACAGCGATAGTTGCAGTACGGAATGTGAATATATAATCGCAGCGAATCACCCGGCACGGGTTCCCTTTCCGCGTGCGGTCGCGTCTCATAGGCCGGAGCCGATGCGGGATACGCATGAGCCGCAGCATAGGCGACTGGCGCAGGCGGGCCGAGCGCCGTGGCGATCGTGTCAAAGTCGAGTTGTGCCAAGTCGAGCGAAGTCTTGGTCATTCGGAAGCTTTCGTGAACGCTGTTGGATCTGTGTATACCGCCTGCGGACGGGTGTAAAACTCGGCATCCCAGGACCCATGTTCGGGTGGCCCGACTCCCGACGCCTTCCAACCACCAAAAGGAGCATCTCCCACCGCGCCGGCGGTGGAGGCGTTGATTTTCAGGAGGCCTGCGCGAGCTTCTGCCAGGAATTGTTGTTGGCGCTCGGGCGATGTTGTGAAGACGGCCGCGGCAAGTCCCTGTGGAACGCCATTGCATAGGGCTATCGCCTCTTGCCAGTCTNGTGCCGGTTGCACCACAATTACCGGACCAAACGTTTCCTCTTGGACAATTTCTGCGGCCGGGTCCGGGCAGCAAATAATCGTTGGCGGATAGTAAGCGTCTGCTTGCCTGCCGGACACGTCGCGGCACTCCCGTCCACCTTCATGGAACACATCGAAACCAGCTTGTTGCGCTCGGTGGACTGTCGCAGCCATGCGCTGTGCGGCTTGTCTGGAGATCACCGGTCCTACATNGGTTGCTGCATCTAATGGATCACCAAAGTTCAGTTCGCGCGCAGCTTGCCGCAGCTGCGCAACAAAATCTTCATGACATGATTGCGCGATGATCACGCGCCGATTTGCTGTGCATCTTTGTCCTGCGGACCCAAAGCCGCCGCTGGCGATGGCCTGCGCGGCGGACGGCAAATCAGCATCGGACCACACGATGGCGGCATTGTTGCCACCAAGTTCTGCTTGAACCGGAATCGCCCGACGGGCACAGACCAGTTGTGCTGCGTAACCAGCGGTTAAGGAGCCGGTAAGTGTCACGGCGCCAATCCGCGGATCTTCCATCAGGTGTCCCGCAGTGGAATGGTCACCTTGGACCACGTTGAGAGCCCCTGGCAGTAAGCCACCTGCAGCGAACAGATCCAGCAGACGCCCGGCGATGGAGGCACCAGGAATCNCCGGTTTCCAAACCACGGTATTGCCGAATAGCAACGCTGGCGCAATTTTTCCCAGGGGTATCGCCAGCGGATTGTTCCAAGGCGTGATGATGGCGACCACTCCCAGTGGTCGAGATCGGCAGTACCACGTGCTGCCCTCGGGACAAGATACCGCCTGTGCGCTGGTGACAGCGGAACGCAATAAATCCACGCCGAAAGCAATCTCTCCCCGTGCGTCTCGTAAGGGTTTACCGGTCTCCACGACCATTTGTCGTGCCAGGCTGTCGGCTTGTGTCTCGAGGNGTTCTGCTACGGTGAGTATGACCTTCGCCCGGTGCGCGGGAGACGTGTCGGACCAACTGCGTTGTGCGGCGGTTGCCCGAGTCGAGGCGATGGCAACGTGCTTGGCGGTGGAGATCGGCACACGCCAGAGCCTGGCGCCGTCTCGCGGAGAAACATGGTTTGAATGACTTGTCTCAGGGGACGTGACACCCGCCGGGNGTGGCATGATCGCTGGCAGTTCAGGTGACGCGTTGTTTGCCGTCGATTCTTGCGACGGATTCGGCTGGACGGCTTCACCGATCTGCTCGACTGTTCGAAACGATACGGCGCGGTCCGCCAAGTATCGCCTTGTGATTTGGGCATGGACCGGATCGTCATCAGCCACGGCATCACTGGCCAGCCAGACGGCAAAACCACGCGCGTAGGCATCCAATGCGGTAGACCGCACGCAGGCTCGCAGATGCAGGCCCGCCAGGATCAGTGTGTCGACTGCCAGTGAGTGAAGATGGGTTTCGAGATCTCCGTCAGCAAACCCACTATAGAAACGCTTGTGAATAATCGCTTCGCCATCTTGGGGTAGGAGGGCCGTTGGCGTGGCATGACCATGGCTGCCTTCCAGGCACCAATGTCGGTCGAGTTGTTGCCAGTGCGGCATTCGTTCGTTGAGGCTGCGAATGGTGGTCCAGACATGCACGACCGGAATACCAGTTTGGCGGCAGATCTTCAGCAGGGTCGAAGCAGACTCGCACAGTGCACCCTTGCTGGGGTGAAGCGGGCCAGAATCGAGGTAGTCATGCTGCAAGTCAATCAATAGCAGGGCTGGTTTCAAAGCGTTGCTCCACTCTCGACAAGCCGCGTCACCGCGTTTGCGATTTGCTGGGACATGGCTTGGCTACTGAGTACCTGGCAACCGTCTTCTTTGAGGTCTTTGGTGCGATAACCTTGGCGCCACGTATCGACAACGGCAGCATCGATGAGGTTAGCCGCGGAGCACAGTCCAAAGCTCTCGCGTAACATCATCGCCAGCGAGCAGATCTGGCCGACGGGATTCGCTGTGTTCGTACCGGTCAGGTCGTGTGCCGCGCCGTGGTTCGTTTGGTAGACGGCGGCTCCGGTTGGCGAATAACTGGCTCCGTAGCACAGGCCACGCGACCCCAGGACCACACCAGCAACGTCGGATAAGATATCTCCGAACAGGTTGGGAGAAACCATGACATCGAATTGCTGCGGTGCGTGCACTAATTGAAACGCGGCATTGTCAATTTCAAGTTCTTGGATGCTGATGCCTGACTCGCGCCCGATGGTCTGGGCACAGGCACTCCATAGTTCGCTGATGGTCGGTACCCCTCCCGGTTTTGTGACCACCGTCAGTTCCTGGTTGCGACTCTGGGCAATGGCGGCTGCGATTCGGAGGATCCGGGTGACTTGCGCCTCGTCGTACGAAAAACTTTGTGAAGCGGTCCGGCCTTGCAGTGAATCCTCGCCCGCCGACCACGTTCCTTGATAGACACCAGCGCTGTTGTCGCGCACCAGGCAGATATCGACATTTGCTGTAAACGGTGGCTTTAGACGGCCAGCGGATTGTAACTCGGGCCAGGTAACGATGGGACTGATCTTGCAGAAGAGATCGAACTCTTGCCGCATGTCGTAGACGAACCTGCCGCCGCCGGCGCCCGCCAGGATGGCACCATCTACGGCAAAGATCTCTTTACAAAATGTCGTCACCTCAGAGCTCAGCGCAGCGCCCGCAGACTCCATTGCCTCGCGACCAATCGGACCGCCGACTTTGACGTCAAACGTCACGTTGATCAACGGCTCCACGGCACGGAGCACGGTGAGCGCAGCGTCGACTACTTCCGGTCCAATGCCCTCACCACGTAACACCCCAATGGTGTGTCTTTTTGTTTCCGACAAGTGAGCCTCAGGCCTGTGGGTCAAACAGGCGGGGAGCGGAGAGCGGTTGCGAGAATGCGGACTCGAGAAGTTCGTGTACATTATTAAAATCGGCGAAATGAAGCAGTGGGGAGGCCAATGTCCTCCCACGTTTTGTACGGTCCAGAGAATCGGATCATCTGTCCCTCAGGAGACGCGGCGAACACGCGAGCGATCCGATCTCAGCGCGACGGCAGATTGCCGTGTAGCAGAACGTCTGTTCTGGCCGGATGATGTCCCCATTATATCACGGCGAAATCTAAATTCGAACGCGCAGAATAAGAGAGGCCCCATTGTCGAGTGGCTTGGAATGCCTGGAATCCGAGGGAGCTTTGCCGTTGGCCCAACGTTGGGCTTTTCGGTATTGCAGAAGCCAAGTGCACGCGGATCGACGTGCGTACGGCTTGCTCCACGGTGTCAAATCTGCTGCGGTCCAACTGCAGCTTGGCTGGCGGCGTGGCACCCATTAGATGCGGTGAAAGCGGGGGGTACGGCATCCGGTTGGGATTGGCATCGTGGGCCAGCATGGGGGTGTCCTGGAATGGCTGGTGGGTTTTGGGCCGGTGATTTCTGAAGTGAAGAAAACACAGAGTTTGCGTTTGAACCTATTGACCAGTGCGTCCGTACTGCACATGATCAAAGCTTGGTCGGGCCTGAGACACTATTACTCACTGTAGTCTCGTGCTCATGCGCTGCGCCCGTCACATTCTGGCCATTGCCTTTCTGGCATACTACGTCGTCCACGTCGTGGGCGGTCACGCATTGCACCTGTGGCACTGCGCAGACGATGCGTGTTGTGTTCCTGGGCCCGTCCGCGTTGTTTCCTCTGCGTCACAGCAGGCGGATTGCGAGGACTGCAGCTTTTGTCGCCACGCAGAGGATGCTGCTCCCCAGCAGCAACACCATCAGGCTCCCGGCAACGAGAGACGACATGATCCGTCCAATTGCTGGGTGTGCTACGTTTTTGCGCAATCGCAAGACAAGTCGATTGAACCGACGATGGCGGTGTCTGTCGCTGTCCGTCCGGTGGCGATCGTTTCTCTTCCTTGTTTCTACCCTCCTCCCTGTCACGCAGGCTTTCGCTCTCGCGCCCCGCCAGTGGTGAACGCGTAAAGCCTCTTTTCGCGTGTCGATGACCCGCAGGTGCGTGCGCACGTGCGCGGCTCGGTACCCGTGCTGTGTGCTGGTTTGAGTGCTGAAGATTCTGGAATGCGCCGCGTTAGCAACGTGCATCCGGATGTCGTTCGGTACCCGAATTCTCTCACGACGCAGTACGCATTTGTCTGTCGCGACCAGTGCAGCGGTGCAGAGAACCTCTGTTGTTTTCTCTCGTGTCGTGTTGGTTGCGGAAGGGCGACCACGCGTCGCCCAGATGTTCTTACGTTTTTACTCATTTCGTTAACGCGTCGTTGGTTCGGCGCCTGTTCACTTCATTGGAGAATATGATGAAATCTACATTCAAAACTCGCTTTCCAAAACGCACACGTCGCGGCCAAGCTCTGGTCGAGTATGCACTGATCGTCGCCGGCGTTGCGCTGATCGGATCCGTTTCGGTCTCGGTCTTTGGCCACAAGGTGAATGACCTGATGGCCGCGATGGCCACGGTTTTGCCGTGTGCTCACNNGGATGACAACGCCCCCATCCAAAGTGGCAAGATCATTGAANNGNCCCAGGATGGCGATGGCGACCTGGTTGTCGATGCGGCAGGGATCACAGCCAATTCGGGTACCGGTCGTTTGGATGCTAACGTCCTCGGCGCCGATGGCACGACCGA
>NZVR01000167.1 GCA_002701545.1 Blastopirellula sp.
AGCGGTGCCGTTGCTGACGATTGACGACTGAGCGTCACTGGTGAGTGCGACGGAGCGGACTGGCGTTTCATGCTCGCCCAGAGATTGACTCGCCACGATGGGCAACTGCCATACTTTGAGCATGCCGTCGTGGCCGGTGGATACGAGTTGTTGATTGTTGGGGTGAAAGGCTAGTCCTGAGGTCGTGCTGGTGTGACCATACAGTCGGGCTTGAGGTTGTCCTGTAACGACATTCCAGAGAATGATGTTACCGTTCGCATCGCCGGTGGCGACGAGGTTGTTGTCGGCGCGATATGCGGCCCGTGTCACCGCTGCCGTGTGGCCTTCCCATTTCGCCAGCAGTTTCCGTTGGGCGAGATCCCAGGCATAGACCAGTTTGTCGGCGCCGACCGAGATGGCTTGGCGGCCGTTGGGACTGGTGATGGTCCGGTGGATCGCACCGGTGTGCCCGCTGAATGCGTGCAGAGGATNGGCTCGTGGGATGTCCCAGAGCCGCAGACTGTTGTCGGATGAACCGGAGATGAGCGTGGTGTCATCGGGGAGTACGGCCAGACAGAGTACCTGGCCTGTGTGCCCGGGCAACGTCCGAATCTCTTGCTGTGTCTTGGCGTCCCACAGTTTGATTAACTGGTCGGAGCTGCCCGTGGCGATCTGTGTGCCACTACGGTTGTAAATGATTGTGTTGATGGCACCTGCATGCCCCACAAGAGGGTCCTGAGCTGCCAATGGGCAGGCGGCCAGGGACCATACGCACGCCAGCCAGAGGATTCGGCGCGTCGGGAAGCGGGCGTGAGCGGCATCATGCATGGAGTGATACCTGATCGCAACAGCGGGTGGTGGGGCGGGTTGGGGTGCGGGACGTCGTGGGTGTGTTGCATGCACCCAGGCTGATGATAAGGCTGGCATCAGCAAAAGTCCAACGTTTTCGAGTCCGTGCGGCCCAGAGCAGGGGGCGCGCTCCACGCGATATGCCTGGCGTTGCATCGCTGCCCCGAGAAAACCACTGGTCGGGTGGTGGGGTGTGGCCAGTCCGCAGGGGTGGCAACACGTGTGGTGCCGGAGTGTCGTAGACAACGGCGCGAGGCTAGAACAGAATAGAGCCGAAAAACACAGCATCAGCGAGAGGAAACAACATGTATCTCCCACGATTGATTTTGAGTCTGTTGGTGGTTGCGACCTGCGTTAGCGCTGCGTCTGCAGATGACACCAANTCACCAGCACAAACGGCGCGGGGCGTGGTTTACCTGGATCAAAACGGTAACGAGCGGCGCGATGCCAACGAACCGGGATTGTCGGGGATTCGCGTTTCCAATGGCGAGCAGATTGTGGCCACCAATGCGCGTGGTGAATATCAGTTGCCGGTGACGGATGACACGGTGCTGTTCGTGATCAAGCCGCGTGGTTACCGCACACCAATCACACCGCAGATGTTGCCTCGCTTTTACTACAATCACAAACCCCAAGGTTCTCCGACGCTCAAATTCCCAGGGGTGGCGCCGACGGGGCCGTTGCCCAAGTCCGTCGACTTTCCACTCTACCGACAGGAAGAGCCGAAGCAGTTCAAGGCGGTTATGTTTGGTGACCCGCAGCCGCGGAACCAGCGGGAGGTGGATTATATCGGGCACGACGTGGTGGAAGAGTTGGTCGGCACCGACGCCAGCTTCGGTGTCACGTTGGGCGATATCGTCTTCGACGGACTTGACTTGTTTGAGTCACAGGCAGCGACGATCGGCCTGATTGGAATTCCCTGGTACAACGTCATTGGGAACCACGACATTAACTTGGACGCCAAGTCGGATCGGACGAGCGATGAGACCTTTGAGCGGAATTTCGGACCGGCTTACTATTCGTTTGACTATGGCACGGTGCACTTTCTCGTGCTGGATGATATCGAGTGGGTCGTTTCCGAAGAGAGTGGTAAGGGGAGTTATCGCGGTGGACTTGGTGCGCGGCAAATGCAGTTCATCAAGAACGATCTGGCGATGATTCCTGAAGATCAATTGGTCGTGCTCATGATGCACATCCCGCTGACCGATGTCCGTGACCGGAAGGAACTTTATCGGTTGATTGAAAAGCGACCGTTTTGCATGTCGATTTCCGGCCACACGCACCATCACGAACATCGTTACATCAAAAAGCAGGACGGTTGGATGGGCGCACAGCCTCATCATCACGTGATCAACGTGACGGTTTCGGGAAGTTGGTGGAGTGGTGCACCGGACGAACGGGGAATTCCGCACACGATCATGGCGGATGGTGCCCCCAACGGATACTCGATCATTTCGTTTGACGGCCAGCAATACCGAGTTGATTTTCGTGCTGCCGGCCGTGCTCCGGACTATCAGATGAGCATTGATGCCCCCGAGTTGGTTTCTCAAGCGGCGCTTGCTGAAGCCACGGTCTATGCCAACGTGTTCAACGGTTCGGAACGGTCTCGCGTCGAAATTCAATTCGGTAAGGGGAGTCCCTGGGTCGCTATGCAACACACGAAGGAACTGGACCCGTATGTGAAGCGGATTAACGAAATGGAAGCGCAGGCCAAGTCGTTGGCGTGGCTGAAACTGACAGGTGCCAAGGCGTCGACACACCTCTGGAAAGTGAACTTGCCCGCCAAGCTTCCTCAGGGGACGCATTTGNTGACNGTGCGGGCCACCGATCCGCAAGGCAAGGTNGTCCAAGGTCGGCGGGTGATTCGGATCGGGAAGTAAAGAGAGCCGCATGGCAACCGCCGTCCGTCCCGTGGCTCGCAGCTGGATGGTGCTGCCAACCGAGCCGGGTGACGAACTCACGAAGAAGATACTCGCGATGGGAGATGGCCATGGTGGCGCGATGGATGAATGTTTTGGTGCTGTTGGGAGTGTTTTCAACGCCTTGCCTCGGCCAACAAGTGCCGGCGGAAAGCAGCAGTCGCACCGCGGGTGACTCGGTGGCGGTTCGTTGGCCCGCGTTTCTGGGCCCCGACCGAAATGGTTGGGCGAAGGACTTTGTGGTACCCAAGCAGTGGCCCCAGCAAATGCGTCCGGTCTGGCAGGTGGAGGTCGGTGCGGGGTACGGCACACCGCTGGTCGTGGGTAACCGCGTTTATCAACATAGCCGCGAGGGTGATGAAGAGGTCGTCCGGTGCCTGAACCTGGAAGATGGCAAAGTCATTTGGCGCAACAGCGATCCGGTGCCGTTCAAGATGGGCGGTGGAGGTGAGCGGCATGGTAAAGGGCCCAAAGCGTCGCCTGCCATCGCGCACAATCGCCTGGTGACCGTCAGCATTACCGGGGTGCTCTCCGCTTGGGATCTGGACTCCGGAAAACGTGTGTGGCAGCGTGACTATCGCGGCGAGTTTGGCAAAGGGCACCCGTATTGGGGCGCCTCGGGTTCGCCGCTGGTGGTGCGTGACCGGGTAGTGCTCCATCTGGGGAACGACGAGAAAGGCGCTTTGCTGGCGTGGAACGTGCAGGATGGCAAGGAAGTCTGGCGACAAGGGACCGATGGCGCTTCCTACGCCTCGCCTTTGCTGGTCACGATTGCCGGCGTGGAACAGGTTGTGGATTGGAATCACCGCGCGTTGGTCGGGGTTGCCGCTGACACTGGCAAGCTGTTGTGGGAGTTTCCGTTTCCCCATGTGGGACACAATCAAAACATGCCGACGCCCGTTTACCATAACCAGCGCATCCTGTTGGGTGGCGAGAATCGAGGTATTCGCAGTGTGAAGCCCACACGGCAGGGTGAGTTATGGTCGGTCACTGAGGAGTGGCACCAAGAGAAAGTGGCTCTGGATATGAGTACGGCCGTCATCAACGGAAACGCGCTGCTGGGAATGTCACATTACGGCAAGGGGAGGATTTTTTGCCTCGACACGGCGACCGGTGATGTGTTGTGGCAGGGACCGGGGCGCGTGGGTGAAAACGTAGCCTTCCTCTCGGTTGCGGGACACGTGTTGGCACTGACCAGTCACGGGCAACTTCAGGTGCTGCGCACGCCGACGGAACAGTATGAATTAGTCGCCACCTACGACCTCAAAGATCGCTGGACCTGGGCGCCTCCCGTTCTCTTGCCGGATCGCCTCCTGATCAAAGGCGACACGCAGTTGACGTGTTGGTCGCTGCTCTCGAAATAGGTAGCGGCACCCGGTCTCTCGCACGCAAAGTGTGCCCGTTGGCTCCGGGCTGAGCGCAGTGAGGGTATGCAGCAAGCATGGAACGGGAATCGCTGCGCCGGGTTGGTCTCGATGGAGGGTTTGTAGTGGACATGCCGATGCAGTGGCAATTTATACCATCGAGAAACATGGCGCGATCGAGATGATCGGAAGGAGAGTGGNGACAAAAACGCNNTGNNGCCAGAATGGCTTGGCAGACCGAATGTCGACATGCGTGCTAGGGTTTAACAGAGTCGAAGTAGTACGACTGGGTACACCCAATGTCCGGGTGTCATGAAATCAACGCATGGCGCACTGCCTTGGCAGTGAGCAACGAACTAGGGCGAAAGTTGAGCAACGCACGGCAAGTCAAACGGGGGGCTGACCAAGATCCGACCGATGTGGGTGGATGGTTGTCGCGACTTGTGTTGAAAGATCAACGTTCGCTACGGCAGGTATTGGGATTTTCATCGTGTTTTACAGTTCTGCAGGGTGGTTTCGCGTTACAGCAGCGGGGCAGTGCGTTGCCGAGCGTCTGCCGTGGAGCTCGCTTGGCACTTGGCGATACATTCTGCAAAGACAAGGCGGCTGAAACGATCATGAGAACAATGGTCCGGGCAGCTTGTGGATTGATGGGGTAGAAGTGATGCAATCTGAATTAATTTTACCAGACGAAGGATTTGACACCTGGTTGCATGCTGCTCTGGACGAAGACCGCGAGCAGCGTCGCCAGCAGCGTCATCCGTTTTTTCGTTACGTCACGATTTCGGACGGCGAGCGAACTTTGGACCAGGCATTCTGTCGCGACATTGCCAGTGACTCAGTTGGCTTAGCTCATTTCGGCGCGATCGAGAACGAACAGGTCGATCTGGAGATCCAGACAGAGGGTGCGACGTTCTCGTTGCCGTGTCGATTGAAGTGGCAGCATGCGTATCGGGGCGATGTCTTCTTGAGCGCAGGGTTCGTGTATTCCGAGGCGTTGCCTGAATTTCGCAAGTTACAGCAGATGCGCATCCCCAATGGTGCGCCTCGTAGAATCGAAAAACGCTATCCCTTCTTTCGTTCTGCCCTGATCCGCACTTGTCAGGATGGCGAGTGGCGTGACATCGATGGGTTTACGGTGGATATCAGTAACGGTGGGGTTGGGTTTTTGCTACGTGAGCCGATTGAGATGGATCGCGTGGTGCATGCTCAGGTTTTCAGCCACAACGATTGGGCCAATGTGGTACGGATCCGTGTCTCTTGGTGTTACCCGGTAGAGCATGGCATGTATCGTTTGGGTGGCGAGGCGGTGCAGTCGTATCGTGACTCAAGCGGCGAACGTTAGAGTCCAGTCTGAAGTATCCAGCGGAAGTGCGGTGAGGTGCTGAATATCCGACGATGGAGCGGGACGTGTCTTTGGCGGGGCACAAAAAAAGCCGAGCCCCCGAAGGGACTCGGCAATTCATGCGACGNCGTGGTCGGCTCCGGATCTAGGAAGCGACCTTCTTAACACTGTTCAAGATGTTCTGGACATCTTTTTTGGTCACGTCAACATAGCCATGGCTCGCGGTGACCTTTTTGCCCTTGTAGGTGAAGACCGTCAAATCCGCATCGGGATTGATGCTCCAGTTTTCCGGGCCCGTTTCGCTTTCGACGGGAACGGTGACCGGAATTGCCTTGGTCTCCATCTTCTTTGCTTGTTCTAACAGCTCGTCGCGATCTTCACCCAGCAGGTGGACCACAGCTTGCAGTTCAGCATCTTTGAATTCTACCAACGCTTTGTCGAGTTGCTTGACCAAACTGGCCAAGTTGCCGTCATTCTTCTTAGCGAAGATCATGACGACGGGCTTACCGCCGTTGACTCACGTGTAGCAGAAGGTTTTGTCGGTTCGGCCAGGACCCGACTCGTTGCACTTCGTAGTGCGGTACGTGCCCACGGCATCGCCTACCTGTGGGCCGCTTTTGATGTCTTCGGCTTGCACGACAGCGACGAACGCCATCATGAGCAAGACGAGACTTGAAGCAGAAACAATTCTCATCTTCGGGATCTCCCTATGAAGTGGTGTGATGGCTGCCGCATGAGTACAGCTCTTGACCGCAATTGTCACCGCTGCAGGGAGTGCTCGCAAGTCGGTTTTGGTGAGAAGTTGTTACTCAGTGGAGAAAAACACAAGAAATTTGAAACGCCATGGCGGCAGTGTCTATTGCGGCGGCGCTCAGCCCCCTCTTGTGGCGTGGTCGCTCGTTTCGTACTTCGGCAGTTGCATGTTGCGTAGGCATAAGTACAAATGAATAAACAGTTTCTTTGACTTTTGAGGACGATCAATGCGTGTTGCATGGTATCTGGGATTGGCAATCGTCTGGGTAGTTAGTGTCGTTGTCGTTACCCAAGGGCGTGCTGCTGAGGGAAATTCTCAGGCCGGCGCGGTGGACCGCTCTCCGGTGGACCTGGCAGTGTTTGCCAATGGCAAGTGGCTGGTGACCGCGAATCAGACCGCCAATTCGGTTTCGTTGGTGCGCGTTTCGGACGGTCAGGTGCTGAGTGAGGTACCCTGTGGTATTCATCCTACGGCCATCGCGATTCATGGTGATCGTTGGGTGCTGGTCAGCGGCAGTTACTCTGGCGACGTGACGTTACTGGCGGTCGTGGAAGAACGTTTGCAAGAGGTGGCGCGGTTCGAGGTTGGCTACGAGCCACACGGAATTGCCATTTCTCCGGATGGTTCGCAGGCGTTTGTGGCGTTGGCTGCGGGTGCGCAGGTGGCTCAGTTGGATTTGGTGCGACGCCAAGTCGTGCGCCGCATTCCGGTCAAGCGTTGGCCACGTTATCTGGCGTTGACACCCGATGGCAAACGGCTGGCGGTGGGCTGCAGTGGTGACGAACGTGTGGTCGTTGTGGATACTTCCAGCGGCGAAGTGCTGTATGAGCGACGTCTGATCGCATCGGTGAACATGGGGCATATGCAGTGTTCCGCGGACGGAAAGTACGTGTATTTTCCATGGATGGTTTACCGTCAGTTTCCGATCAGTCGCCTGAATATCACGCAAGGCTGGGTGCTTGCCAGTCGCATTGCTCGCGTGGACATGACGGAGTCCAAGCCTTACGAAAAATTCTCGCTGGATCCTCGTGGGCAAGCGATCGCCGATCCGCACGGCATCGCTCTGAGTCCGGATGGGAGTCGCCTGGTGGCGACAGCTGCAGGGACCCATGAGCTGTTGTTGTATCGTTTGTCTGCGCTCCCGTTTCGCGATTTTGGTGCGACGACGGATCATATCGATCGTCGTTTACTGCAAGACAAGGATGCCTTTGATCGCTTGCCCCTGGGCGGTCGTCCGATGGCGGTGCGGTACGCAGCCGATGGGAAGACCGTGTATGTGGCGAATTATCTCCGTAACTCGGTTCAGGTTGTGGACACCTCGGCGAAAGCGATCGTCAGCGAATTTTCGTTGGGCGGAGCGGCGGAGCCTTCGCTGGCGCGGCGCGGAGCAGCGATTTTTTACGATGGCGAACGTAGTCTCGCTCAGTGGTACAGTTGTCATAGCTGCCACTACAACGGAGGTACCAATTCGCGCGCCATGGATACCTTGAATGATGGTTCCGAATTCACTCCGAAGACAGTGTTACCGCTGTACGATCTGGCGAAGACATCGCCCTGGACCTGGCACGGCTGGCAGGAAGATCTCGATGCGGCCATGCAGAAGTCGCTGACCGTGACCATGCAAGGGAAACCGCCCGCCGGTGACGATACGGAGGCGTTGTTGGCTTTTATCAAGCAACTGCAACGGCCCCCCAATCCGTATCGGCAAGATGCCTCGCTGCAGGCGGCCATTGCGCGTGGTGAGAAAGTATTCCAGAGTGGCAAGGCGGGTTGCGCCCAGTGCCATCAGGGACCGTATTACACCGACGGAAAGATTCACGACGTGGGGCTGGGATCAGACAAGGATCAATACGAAGGTTACAACACACCCTCGTTGACCGGTGCGCATCGCAAAGTACGTTGGTTGCACCACGGCCGGGCCAAGACGCTGGAATCGGTCTTGACCAAATATCATGCCCCGCAAGATGTTGCTGGCGAAGGGGAACTGACCGAGCAGGAGTTGGCGGATCTGATCGCTTATCTGCGCTCCCTGTAGTTCGCGAGCTTTTCGCGGTCAGGTTCTGCGCGCGGCCAGGAGCAGGCGTGCGTTGGTGGGGCGTTTTGCCGTAACGTGGGTGCTGGGTTTCAGTGAGGGCCAAGCGTGTCGGCAGTCCACTCCGGCGGGAAGGTGGGCGTGGCACCGGCTTGAGAGCAGACATAGGCCGCCACCTCACAGGCCCGTCGATTGATGTCCGCCAGTGGCTGGTTGTGGAGCAGTCCGAGGGCCAGGGTCGCTGTGAAGGCATCGCCCGCCCCAACGGTGTCGATCACCTTGGTCGTGACGCCGGGATGCTCGCTGATTTCCTCGCCACGCAGCAGGACGGCTCCCTCGTGTCCACGCGTCAACGCGACACACTGCAAGTCGTATTGCCTCGCAAGTCCTTGCAGGATTTCCAATGTCGAGCCACTCTGTTGGCACAGCGCTGCAAGTACCGGTAATTCGTCCTCGTTCATCTTCAGCACGTTCGCGCTGTGCAAGGATTCTCGGATGATACGGTCGGTGTGATGCGGCGGCCGTAAATTGATGTCAAAAATCTTGAAAGCGTCAGTGGGGACAAGCGAGAGAAACTGGTGGACGGTTTGTTGTGAGATGGCACTGCGTTGTGAGAGCGTGCCGTAGCAGACGACCGCCGTGTTCTGGGCCAAATGCTCGAGTGCAGCAGACCATTGGAAATCGTCCCAAGCTGCATCGGCTGCGAATTCGTAGGTTGCCGCTCCGCTGCGATCGACGTCAATCAACACCTGGCCGGTGGGCTGGGGGGATTGCCGGACTCCTGCTACGGAAACGTGCTTTTCGGTCAAGGTGGCGAGGGCCTGGGTGCCGAGCGGGTCTTGTCCGACGCTGCTGGCCATGGCGACCCGAATGCGGGGCGTTCCCAGTGCCGCCGCACTGCAGGCGAAATTCGCCGGAGCGCCGCCAAAGCGTGGGCCGTCGGGAAAGAGGTCCCAGAGGATTTCGCCGAGACCGACAAACAGGGGGACGTGGTCGGTGGTGTCCGTGGTCAAGAGTCTGTTTCTGCTGCGGGATGAGACGGGTCGGGTGCGGTGGGAAACCTCGCTCACGCGCTCACTGGCTAACGCACTGTGGCGATGTGCTGCAACGGAGCCCTGTGCAAGGGTTTTCCGGCTTGTGCGCGCGACGATATCCGACTGTAGATTAGACCGTTGCCGGGCAGGCGTACAGGGGCATGCTGGCAGGACGCCATGAACGCAAACGGATAGGGTTGGTTGACGGCGCGGGCCAGGTGCGTATCATCGGCATCGTTGTCGGTGGAAAGCCAAGGCGTGATCTCAGGGAGGTGTGGCAAGTGCCAGCCGAGACGTCTGAAGGCATCCGGTGACATGTTCTTGGGCCGTCGCGGCAGATTGGAAGCTAGGCATGACCTCCGCACCAAATTATCTCGATCCCCAGATCCCTCACGGCTTACGGCGGGTTTCGATTCCGGTGGTGGACGCGACGGCCGAGAATTTGGCCGGCTACGGAACGTTGGTCAGTTCGCCTGATGCCGTCGACATCGAGATCGTTCGCTGGCCTGCCCAAGGTTGGCGACCGGTTGACGAAGATAGCGGCGATGAAGGCGGGACGACGCAAGGGGTGTTCATTAGTCGCTGGCAGGGCGATGTGCTGTACGGCAGCAATGCGGCGGTCGATGGCCATTACATTCTGGGCTATGCGGTGGAGCCGCACTTGGCGCGAGAAGATCATGCGGAGGATCCTCGGGAGCTGTTGTTATGGCATGCGAATTACCATCCCGACGGCGGACAGCTTTTCTTTCCGGAAGAAGCGCAGCCGTATCTCGTGCCCTTGGCGTTGCCAGGTGACGATGTTCAACCGCAGGACTTCGTTTGTTTTCGCTTTGCGGGACATGAAGGACTCTATATCCATCCCAATGTGTGGCATGAGGGGGTTTTCACGCTGCGCGGTGAACAGCGATTCTTTGATCAACAAGGTGCCGTCCATGCTCGTGTCTCGATCGATTTTCCCCGTGAGTTTTCTTGCTTGTTGCAGATGACATGGTGATCCACTTGGCGAACCAAGGTGGACCGAGTCGCTGGTGGCTGCGTGGTGTGGCGGGCCGTCGTGGCTGTGTGGACGCTTCTGCAAAGGTTTATGGATTGTGCTACAACAGCATTGCATATGTTTGCGGGAAAACGCAGGCAAGGACAGTAATTGGAACGGGACGCGATGGCCACAACGGATGATGAGATAAGAACGCTGGCACCTTCGTGGCGACGGACGCTGTGGGGGACGTTGCCCGGGTTGCTGTTGATGGTCATGGGCGTGGTGCTGATCATGACGTTCAACGTCAAATGGCCCGCGGCAAACGAAGTGGACGAGCACTCGGACTATTCACACATCCGTGTCCGCAAACGCGGCAGCGTCCGTGAATTGTTGTTTGTACGCGACAACGGTGTCGAAGCGCGGCAAAGTGCCATCGACCTGAGTGCGCCTCACAAGCTGCAAAGTCCTTACGTGCAACGGATGTTTGCCAGTTACTTGTTTCAACCGCGTCCGGAGCGGGTGTTGATTGTCGGATTGGGAGGGGGCGCCATGGTCCGCTTTCTGCAATACCACGAACCGGAGTTAGACGTGGACGCCGTCGAAATCGATCCGGTTGTGGTGCGGTTGGCTGCGGACTATTTCGAGACACGTGCCGACGAGCACGTGAGCATCATTACGGCTGACGGATTTGATTTTCTCGAGCAGACTCCGCACCTTTACGACGTCATTTATTTCGATGCGTTCTTAAAGCCCTCGGCAGACACGGACGTAACGGGCGTGCCGCAGCGTTTAAAGACGATTGCATTTTATCAATCGGTGCAGAAAAAGTTGCGACCCGAGGGACTGGTGGTGTTGAACCTGAATCAGCACGAAAAGACTGACGAGGATCTGGAGACGATCGCGGCAGCGTTTTCGCAAGTGGACCGATTTGTTTGTCCCCCTTCCGGCAATCTGGTGGTGGTGGCGGGTGCCAGTGCGTCGACGCCGGATCGCGTCGCCTTGGAGCGTCGGGCCGAACGGTTGGACCAACGCTTTGGTGCGAACTTTTCCTTCGTTGAGCTATTGCAGGACCGGCAGCCTTAATTTGCTGGGGATAGGCATTGGCTACCTTGGCGCGCAGGAGTCGCGTCGCGGCAGGCGGTGAAGTCAGGCGTGCAAGGGCAAAGTGAGTGGTGACTGGCTGAGCTAGTACTCGTTATCCGAGCCACTCTCTCCCAGGCCGGTGTTGTCGTTGCCGAAAGTTTGCCGCACCAGACGCTCGTTGATTTCGAGATGGAGTTTGGCGATGGCCTCTTCGATTTTCATGGCGCCGAGGTCGCCGTCAATGCGATCCCGTACGCTGACCATTCCGTTCTCGGCGTCCCGGGGGCCGACCACGAACATGTAGGGGATCAATTCGAGTTGGGCGTCACGGATTTTGGCACCCAGTTTTTCCGGCCGGTAGTCGGCCGTGACGCGCAGTCCGGCAGCCCGCAATTGCTGCTCGACGCGGCGGCCGTACTCTTCGGATTTTTCGCTCACGCTGAGGACGCGGACCTGTTCGGGGGCCAGCCACAGCGGGAAGGCGCCGGCAAAGTGCTCGATCAACACGCCCATGAAGCGTTCCAGGGAGCCGAGTGGTGCCCGGTGGATCATCACCGGGCGGTGCTGGGCGTTGTCCGAGCCGACGAAGTCGAGTCCAAAACGTTCTGGGCTGGGCAGGTTGTAATCCAATTGCACGGTTCCGAGTTGCCATTCGCGGCCAATGCAATCGGTGACCACAAAGTCGGCCTTGGGACCGTAGAAGGCTGCCTCGCCCGGCTCTTCGGTGTACTCCATTCCCAAGCTTTGGCAGACCTCGCGCAAAGATGCTTCGGCGGCATCCCAGCTACGCGCTTCGCCGACGTATTTGTCGCTCTTCGGGTCACGGTATCCGAGGCGGACACGATAGTGATTCAGGCCGAGTGACTTCAGCACATACTGCGTCATTTCAATGCAGCCTCGGAATTCGTCCGCAACTTGAGCTTCGGTACAAAAGATATGGGCGTCATCCTGGGTGAAACCCCGCACGCGGGTCATTCCGGAAAGCTCGCCTGACTGCTCATAGCGATAGACGGTCCCAAATTCGGCCAGCCGCAAAGGAAGCTCGCGATAACTGCGCGGTCGGGCCTTGTAGATCATGATGTGATGTGGGCAGTTCATCGGTTTCAGCAAGTATTGCTCGTCCTGCTCCATCNTGATCGGCGCGAACATGCTGTCCGAATAATACGGATAGTGTCCCGATGTTTCGTACAAGTCAACTTTGCCGATGTTGGGCGTGTAAACCGGTTGGTATCCGCGAGACTGTAGTTCTTCTTTGACGAAGTTTTCCAGCATGCCGCGAATCATGGCACCTTTGGGCATCCACAGGATCAAGCCGCTGCCGACGGTGGGGCTGATGGTGAACAGCTCGTGCTGCTTGCCAATCACTCGGTGGTCACGCTTCTTGGCACTCTCGATTTTCTCAAGATGCGCTTTGAGCTGTTTCTTGTCGAAGAAGGCGGTACCATAAAGTCGTTGCAGCTGCTGACGCGATTGGTCGCCTTTCCAGTACGCACCAGCGATGGAGAGCAATTTGAAGGCCCCAATCGCTTTGGGACTGGGGACGTGCGGTCCACGGCAGAGATCGATGAACTCGCCCTGACGGTAAAACGAGAGGGATTCGTGGTCTGCCAGACCCTCTTGGATATGCTCGACCTTCAGGCTTTGGTCAAGATCGCGCACGATTTCCAACGCGCGATCGCGCGGCTCTTCGATCCGTTCGAACGGTTCATCGAGCGCGATGATCTTCTTCATTTCCTCTTCGATGGCCGGGAAGTCATCTTCCGACAGCGGTTCGTCGAGGCCAAAGTCGTAGTAAAAACCTCCACTGACTGTGGGGCCAAATGCCAAGCTCACGCTATCGCGGATTCGCATGACTGCCCGGGCCATAATGTGAGCACAACTGTGCCGCAGGACTCCCAGAGAATCCTCGTCTTTCTTCGTGAGCAGTTGCAGCTGGGCGTCAGAGTCGCTGGCAATTTTATAGTCCAAGCCGACAAGATTACCGTCGAGCTTGGCGGCGATGGCGGCTTTCGCCAGGCCGGGGCCGATTTCTGCTGCAATATCGGCGGGGGTGATGGGTTGGTCGTAAGTGCGTACTGATCCGTCTGGGAGTTGTATNTTCGACATCGTCCGATGGGTGTTGAACAAGCGTCGCCACGACCCGGCACCGATACAAAGGGANCCGAAAGGAAAGCCGTTGCGTCCTTAGTCGGTAGCGTACAGGACAGGGGACCTCTGCCACAAGGGAAGGTTACGGCAGTTACGCTTCCGCTCGGCGGGGCGGCGGATCATGAGGCAGGCTGCCCTGTTTCTCTAGTCTACCGAGGGCCGGGGGCGAGGTGTTCCAGCAGGTAAGAAGTCATCAGCTCCCGTAGGTGCAGGCTGGTGTTGCGGCCTTCGCGGATCGAATGCGTGCGATTCGGATACGCCATCATGGAGAACGGTTTGTTATGGCGAATCAGGGTGTCAATCAGTTGCTCGGTCGTTTGGTAGTGGCAATTGTCATCCCCTGTACCGTGAATCAGGAGCAGGTTGCCCTGCAGTTGATGGGCATAATGGATGGGTGACCCTTTGCGATAGCCCTCGGCATTATCGCTGGGCAGTCCCATATACCGCTCTTGATAAATGGTGTCGTAGAAGCGCTGATTTGGGACCGGGGCAATGGAAATTCCGGTTTTGTACAGTTGCGGGTATTTGAAGAGTGCATTTAACGTCATCGAACCGCCCCCGCTCCAGCCCCAGATTCCCACACGCTCTGGGTCGAGGTAGCTGCGCTGCTTCAAAACGGCCCGCACTGCCGCTGCCTGTTGTCGAGGTGCGAGGTCACCGACTTGACGATAGACGCATTTGCGCCAAGCCCGCCCGCGTGGCGCCGGCGTTCCCTGGTTGTCAAAATTCATGACCACATAGCCGTGTTGGGCCAGCAGTTGATGCCACAGGTAGCGTGTGCCGCCCCAGCGATCGACGGCCGTTTGGCCTGCCGGTTCACCATAAACGTAAATCACCAGCGGGTATTTCTTCTCGGCGTCGAAGTCTGGTGGTTTGATGCAGTAGCCATCCAACTCAATTTGGTCGCCAATGTCGACACGAAAGAACTCCGTATCGCCCAGCTTCAGTTTCGCAATCTTCTCTCGATAGGCGGTGCCAGCCTCCAGTTCACGAACCACTTGATGGTCCGGCAGCGAGATCAGGGAGATTCGAGAGGGTTGGTTGAAAGCCGAATGGTTATGCACAGCGAAATTGCCGTCGGCGGAGAGTTGATAGCTGTTGGTCCCCGAGAATCCCTCTGGCGTAAGCCGCTCGACGCCGCTTCCGTCCAGTTTGGCAGAATACAAATACCTCTGCGTGGCGTTGTCTGGAGATGCCATGAAGTAGATGCGGTCTGCCTCCTGGTCAACCTTCAGTAACCGGGTGACATCATATTNGCCGGGGGTTAAAAGTTCCGGTTGGCCCTTCCACGGAACCAGGTAAGCATGTCGCCACCCGTCGCGCTCGCTGATCCAGGTGTAATGTTGGTCCCCGACCCAAGCCATTTCGTCGTGCACGTTGACCCAGGCGTCATCGCGTTCCACGAGTTGCTCGCGAACCTGTTTGGCACTTAAGGAGACGGCAAAGATACGGTTGGTGTTTTGTAGACGATTGAGTTGCTGGATGGCGAGTTGCTGGCTGTCCGGGTGCCAGTGCAGACGCGCGATGTAGTGGTTGCGCGGATCACCGGGCAGCTCCACCTGTCGCGACACTCCTGTGGCCACATTCACGATCCCCACATGGCACGCCGAATTGACTTGCCCCGTCTTGGGGTACTTGATCGGGATCGTGCGCGGATACAGTCCGGCCAAGTTGTCAATCAAGGTGACTTCGCGAACTCCCGTGGTGTCGAAGGACCAGAAGGCAATATGTTGGCCGTCGGGACTCCAGCGAAACCCATCGCGGACGCCCAGCTCTTCCTCGTAAACCCAGTCGGAGGTGCCATTGATCACGTTGGGGGAACTGCGGCTCGTGAGCGGACGGATTGCGCCGGATCGCAAGTCTTCGACGTAGACATCATTGTCATGGACGTAGGCCACCTCCGCGGACGTGGGTGATAGTTTGGCAAACATCAGAGACGCTTCCGGGCGATCACCGCCCAGTTTTCTGAGTTCTGCACTCGAGCGGTCAAGTACCCAATAGTCGCCGCGGGTGTGCCGTCGCCACACACGACGCGTGTTGGTGAAAATCAAGACGCGCGATTCGTCCGCTGACAAGCTGTAGCTGCTGATGGTTAGTGGGCCAGTTTCCAGGTCCGGGACGAGATGTTCGGACGGCACCAAGACTTCACGTTCACCGGTTGCTGCGTCATAGCGAACGATGTCTCGACCCGAACCGCGGGCTGCCTTTTCCAGTCGCGTGTAAGTGGCACCTGTCGTATCCCAACGCGCGGAATACGAAGGCCCCGAGAACTCGCCGCTGCCAAAGAGACGCCGAACGGTAAGGCGGGAAGGATCGGGTTTTTTCCGCGGAGCATCATCCGCCTGAACGAAAGCGGTTGGCAAGCAGAGCAGTAGGAGCAAGGGAAGACAGCAGGTGAGAAGACGCATACGTGTTTTTCGATCGGGGAGCGGATGCCGAGATGCAGTGAGAACAGGCTTTATTATGCTTCCCAACGTTTCTGCAAACAAGAAACGAGCAAGTTCGAAGCGCGTGCATATCCCCATGTCTTCCTGCAGGGCCGTTGGTGCCGGTTGTGACGTGAAATTACCGGCTCGAATCGCTGCACGCGGCCCGCCGCTTCGTTGGACTGGCGGGAAAACTAGGGCCAGGACGGATTGCAGCGAATGTGCGCGTCGAAGGGCAGCTCAGGGGGATTGGGGGCCACGGTGGCGTTTTCGGCATGGCAGGTCAGCCCGGCAAAGTCGGCTTGCTGCTGGCATGGCTGACGGCATGCTTTGCGGTTTCAGGGCCTCTTCCGCTGGCGCAAAGGAGATCACTGCTGTGGGGTCGCGGACGACGTGTTGATTTGTACAGGCGAAGGAATTGCTGGAATAGGTCAGCCTGTTTTACTGGCACCCCGGAATTATTTACCGGTATGGAGTGGCTGGGGATTGCATGTGGGTAAATTGCAAACGGTTGGCGATTTGATAAGCGTTCCGGGGAAAGCGGAATACGAGCCTGCCTGATAGGTAGCGTGCGTGGTATGGGTGGAGTGCGGTGTCTGTTTGCACGCCGTGGCGCGTGGCTGTGAGCAGATGTGACCGTCTGGAGCGAGGTTCCCTCGAGCGCGGACCGGATGCCAGCGTTGGCTGGGCACGGGAGTCCCCGAAAGTTGCCAAGGTGGCATCGCGTTTGCATAGTTCTGCCCTCAGACGTTGTTGACCGATTTTTGGAGACCTGATTGCGCCATGACTGCCAAGCGAATTTTAGTTCCCACGGACTTTTCGGAATTTAGCGTCGCCGCGTTGGAGCAGGCCAGCATGTTAGCCCGCGAGCACGATGCGAGTTTGCTGATCGTGTACGTCAATGCGTTGACCGAGGATACCACGAGCGCGGGGGTTGGCACCCCAAGCTTGGCTTTCGACCGAGAATATCTGGCTGAAGAAATGCGCTATTTCGCACCTCAAGACCCAGCCGTCGAATACTCGCAACACATTGTGGTTGGTGAGCCGGTGACGGAAATTGTTGCCTTTTCTGAAACCCGGCAGGTGGACATGATTGTGATGGGGACCCATGGCCGCAGCGGTTTGGGGAATCTGTTGATTGGCAGTGTTGCCGAAGGCGTGGTGCGTCACGCATCATGTCCCGTGTTGACCGTCCGCAGTGCCCGCGAAGTCGTCGCTTAGGGCGAGTGACATCGGCCAGCCTGCGACGTTTTCAACGAGCTACATGTCGTTGAATTCGGATGGGGTCAGTGGGCTATAGGCCAGGTAGTACGAACGCTCGATGCCATCGGAAAAGAAATTGACGGTTGCCGACCGTTTTTTGCCTGTACCGCTGACGGCAATGATGGTGCCCGATCCGTAGTCGGGGTGGTCGACGATCATGCCTTGCCGGAACAGGTGAGGAGGAACTCGTGGTGTCCCGTCGCGAGCCGTCTCGAGTTCCGACCCGGTAGTGAAGGCCTCGTGTTCTTGGAGATCGGTGAGTGAGTTGACCTGCTCGTCGCTAACGTCGTCCCAGGGATCTGCGGCGTGCAGGTCTTCGGCAGGGTCGGCGGCATAGTAGTTTGGCTCGCTGTAGGTCATCTCTTCTCTGGGGAGCTCTACGAGAAAACTGCTAGGCACGGTCGGGCTGCGACGCCCACGGAAGTCCCGATATTGCGCCAGGCTCAGTTGCAAGTCCTCTTCGGCTCGCGTCACTCCCACGAACAGCAGGCGGCGCTCTTCTTCGATGTCATCCGAAGCGTGCATGCTGCGTTCGTGAGGTATCAAACCTTCTTCGACTGCCACAATGAAGACGCTGGGAAACTCCAGGCCTTTCGAGGCATGCAATGTCATGAGCGTGACTTTGTCGACCTGTTCTTCCCACTCGTCGATATCGGAGACCAGGGCGGTTTGTTCGAGGAATTCATCGAGTCCACCGGTATCACCCGGGTGGGTGAGGTCGAATTCACGAGCTGCGGTCACCAATTCTTCGATGTTGGCCAGCCGTTCCTGGTCCTCTTCGGAGTCTGAGCGTTGTAGCCAGTCGCGATACCCCGTTTCTTGCAGTACGCTTTGCATCAAGTTTTCGAGCGGCTGGGTGATGGTCACCGCGACACGGTCGATCATCGCTACGAACTTCGCGATGGCCACCGCTGCTTGTTTGGTTAAAGGTTCGATCAGCCCCGCTTCTCGAGCTGCTTCGAGCAGCGAAAGTTCGTAGCGGCGGGCGTGTGCGGTCAGCCGATCGATGGTTTTCTT
>NZVR01000168.1 GCA_002701545.1 Blastopirellula sp.
TGCGACGCACCGGCAGATACGTTACCTTAGTCACCGCGCTGTGGCCGCGGATTCGGGTGTCGTTTCGATTACTCCCCCGCAACTTGGCCACCACTCCTGTTCCCGGCCCCTGATCTCTGGATTCGAAAGTGTGAAAATGTCTCGTACACTGACAGCCGTTGCGCTACTGATCATGGCAAACACTTGCACCCTGAAGCTGTCTGCCGAAGTACGTTTGCCGAGTTTATTCGGCGACCACATGGTGCTTCAGCGAGGCCAGGCGAATCGCATCTGGGGTTGGAGCGATGCCAACGAAAAGCTGACCATCTCGTTGGACGACAAGACCGTCGAGACGCAAGCCGATGCCAACGGACGGTTCGAAGCCAACCTGCCCTCGATGCCAGCCGGTGGACCGCACACGTTAACCGTGGCGGGTAGCTCTACCGTGAAGTTTGAGGATGTTCTAATCGGCGAAGTGTGGGTTTGTTCCGGCCAATCGAACATGCAGTGGTCGGTCGATCAAGCGAACGATCCGGATCTGGAAAAGTTGACGGCGAATCTTCCTCAAATCCGACTCATCACCGTGCCGCGTGTCGGGACCCAAACTCCCCAGGATGACTTCGACGGCGAATGGCAAAAGTGCTCGGCGGATACGGTCGGCCAGTTTTCGGCGGTTGGTTATTTCTTCGGTCGCCAATTGCACCAGACACTGAATGTTCCCATTGGCTTGATCGATAATGCCTGGGGTGGTTCGGCATGTGAAGCCTGGATTCGCAGGGATACGCTAGAAGCCGATGCGCAGTATCAGCCACTCATGGATCGTTGGGTCGCCACCGAAACGCAATACGCCAAACTGAGCAAGGCACCACAGGACGACAAAAACGCCAAACAACGCGTCGCGGGGCTCAAACGCAAGATGGAAGGCCAGCATCGCCCGGGGAATTTATATAACGGTGTGCTTCGTCCGATCATTGGCTACGGCATTCGGGGCGTGATCTGGTACCAAGGCGAGTCGAATGCTGCCCGCGCTTACCAATATCGTTCCCTTTTTCCCATGATGATTCAGCAATGGCGCGACGAATGGAAGCAAAATGCGTTTCCGTTCTACTGGGTCAGTCTGGCCGATTTCCGTGCCGAAGTTGACGAGCCGGAACCGAGTGACTGGGCGGAACTGCGTGAAGCGCAAACGATGACCATGTCCAAGCTGGAAAATACGGGTGAAGCCGTTATTGTCGACTTAGGCGAAGCGACCGACATTCACCCCAAGAACAAACAAGATGTCGCGAAACGATTGGCCCGTTGGGCCTTGGCCAAGGACTACGGCTATCCGATTGTCTATCGCAGTCCCATTTACAAGGGCATGGAAGTCAAACAGAACAAAGTCATTGTGACCATGGATCACGTGGGTGGTGGACTAGACACCTTTGATGTCCGGCAGCCGCTGGGATTTGTCATCGCCGGTAAAGATCGCAAATTTGTACGAGCCCAAGCGAAAGTCATTGGCAAGGATCGCGTGGAGGTTTGGAGCCCGCAAGTCACTGACCCGGTCGCGGTGCGTTATGCCTGGGCCAACAACCCTGTGTGCAATGTGCAAAATCGCGAAGGATTACCCGTCACGCCGTTCCGCACGGATGACTGGCCTGGGGTGACGGCCGAAGCCAAGTGATTCTTTTGGATGCCGACACACTCACCCACAGATTGCGTCTGGTGAAGGTGTTGGACTTTCTAGGCTGCGCGCAGAAAGCGGGCGCGTTGGGACCACGCAATCCAATTGCCTGCTTCCTGCAAGTTGGGCGTGGCGTCAAACACACGTTCCTGCAGGGAATGGGATTCCAGCACCCCTTCCAGATCTTGCAACAGCGTCTCGTGCTCGGCATTCGCAATCGCATCGACGCTTCGGTAGCCGCTGGAGATTAGCAGCTGTGCCTCCGGCCAAGCGAGCTTGGGTATCTGGCAGACAAGTCGGGCTTGATCCTGCCAATCCTGGATGGCGTCCGAACTGCAGTCGTGCGAGCCCACTGCTGTCGCCGTGGCGAACGGGTCGGCGGCTAACAGATCGGCGACCGTGCGTATCCCGTGCTGGTTCAGGACCTTGGCTGTTTCGGTTCCGAAGAGTGGAATGTCATCTACCACATCGGAAAACTTCAGGTAAAACCGCAGTCGCGCGTTCGCGCCAGCCGTCGGACTCCCCGCAGTGTCATGGCTTTGTCGAGATTCGCTGGCATTCGCCCCTTCCCCAGAGCCCGAGAAGGTAGGTGACCGGCTCGTGGTAGCTTCTGTGGCGTGCAGATCACGAATCACGCGGTCCTGTTCGGGAAGATGCCGCTCGACACGTCCCGTCATTTTGTATTCGCGGTACATCGATTCCACAGCGGCGCGTTCACGCACATCACGGATCCAACCGGTCAGCCAACGCATGGGAACTGCGGCGCTCTCTGTGGCGCACTGCATGTTGAACTTGCCCGCCGGTGGAGTGACGTCTGCTTCCAGCAGTGCGCGATCCAAAATGTGGGCGAGGCCGACAACGGCGCGGCCCAACAGTTGCGCAAGAATCGCTCGACAAGGCGCGGTGTATGCTGAAGCGGGAGCATCAACGCCAACATCAAAATCGAACTCATTGACCAAAGTTTCGTAGTGCGGAGCCGCGTGTTCGGCGGCCTGACGAACCATTTGTTCCAACCAATCATCGCCCACGGGGATGGGCACCGGATGGAAATGTGATTCCGTGACTCCCAGTTGATAGATCGCACGATACGACCGAAACAGGCTCCAGTCGGCCGCTCGGCGAATATTGTTGGCGGCGGCAGATTGCTGTGTCTGAAAAGCTTGGGTCACGTCCGTGAAGTAGTGCCCGAGTACCCCGGCGCTATAAGCGGCCGCCTTCCAACGCTGAGTGGCTAATGCGTCGACGGTGGTGTCAAACCAACGGCGCGTGGCCTCAACGGCCCCGCCCCATTCATNACCGCCAACGTACAGTACGTGATTGCGAAAATCTCGGAATTTAACATCGGGCGCCTGGGCACCGTCCAGATAAACGCGATGGTGGCGCAGAAACAGTGTCTGCCACTGCGGTGCATTGGTGTGCTGTAGAAATCGCAACGCGTCCAGTGCCAGTCGGTCGTGTGTGTTGCGACACGCCGAGCCATAGATGACGCGGAAATAGAGGTTCATCCGCAATGCACTCCCGCAGACAAAACGTATGTAAATCAGGAAACGGCGGGGGTTTATACTCGAATTCGACCAGTGCCCGATAGTCCAATCCAAAGCACTTCATCGTTTCGGTTGACTGCCTGTTCCTTGATCGTGCTGACGTAACCCGTGCCAGCCTGTTAAAATGCATGCATGCAAGCATCCCTGGCAGGCTTTACGCTCGTTTATTTTGCCCTCACGCTCACTCCTCCGCCCGCTGAGCATGGTGAGGAACCGCAGGTGGCCAATGCCGCCGAAGCGGCCAACTGGAAGGATGTCGAACGGTTGGTGTCGCGCGGTGTTGACGTTAATCTGGCACAGCTCGACGGAATGACCGCGCTACACTGGGCCTGCTATCACGATCAGCCGGAAATCACTCAGCTTTTACTCCGTGCAAAAGCGGATGCAGGGGCGAACAATCGCTACGGCGTCACACCACTCGCGTTAGCGTGTACGAACGGTAACGCNGGCATTGTCGAGCAGTTGCTGACCGCCGGTAGCGACCCGAATAGCACGTTACGTGGTGGCGAGACTGCGTTAATGACCGCCGCGCGGACCGGCAAGCCGCAAGTTGTCAACCTGCTGTTGCAGCATGGGGCCGAAGTGAATGCCCGTGAACAACGTGGCCAAACCTCCCTGATGTGCGCGGCGGCGGCAGGACATCCAGAGGTCGTCAAGTTACTTCTCGCGGCCAAAGCGGATGCACACAAACCATTGAAATCCGGTTTCACACCGTTCTTTTTTGCCGTCCGCCAAGGGCACCAGCGCGTGGTGGATGTCTTCGTTGCGGCGGGTGTCGACGTCCGCGATGTTATGAAACCGGAGAAGACATCTGCCAAATCGGTGCGCAACCAGACCAGCGCGCTGCTACTGGCAGTCGAAAACGGACATTTCGAACTCGCGTCACACTTGTTGGACCTGGGTGCCGACCCAAACGATCAGCGCAGTGGGTTTTCTGCACTGCACGCGCTGACCTGGGTACGCAAACCCAATCGAGGAGATGGCGCCGACGGAGACCCCGCGCCGGTGGGATCTGGTCGCCTCAACAGCTTTGACCTGGTGCGTGATCTGGTCGACCATGGCGCGGACGTCAATCTTCGTTTACAGCGCGGGCGCTCGGGACGGGGACACCTCAATCACCGCGGAGCCACGCCCCTGCTCTTGGCAGCAAAAACGAATGATGTGCCGTATATCCAGTTGCTGCTCGAACTCGGTGCAAACGCCAAGTTGACCAATCATGACGCCTCCACACCCCTGATGGCTGCGGCCGGTGTCGGAACACGCGCACCTGGCGAGGAAGCGGGGACCGAGGACGAGGCGGTGGCGACCGTCAAGCTCTTGTTGGCAAAAGGAGCGGATCTCAACGCCGTGGACCGCAATGGAGAAACCGCCATGCATGGCGCAGCCTACAAGAGCCTTCCTCAAGTCGTGCTGCTGTTAAACCAACACGGTGCGAGAATCGAAGTCTGGAACCAGCCCAACAAATACGGCTGGACACCCCACCTGATTGCCGAGGGCCACCGACCGGGGAATTTTAAACCCTCGGCTGAGACTCTGAATGCCATCCGCCGCGTCATGCGCGAACGTGGCGTCACCCCACCAAAACTGACGCCCCAAGCGGACCGTCCGGGATATACGCCACCCTAGCTCAGCGGGTGTTGGAAAAGCTTGGCCAACCAGCCGACGTGACCGCGCCAACCCCTAAGGCACCGGAACCAACAGGGTTTCCAACCTGGCCGACTCGCGGGCCAATTCTCGTTGCGCGTCCAGTGTATCAAGACTCACGGCAATGAAACTGCGTTGGGCGTTCAGTAGCTCCAGATACGTGGCGTCCCCCACCCAGAAGTCACTCTCAACCACCGTGAGGTTTTCCTTGGCCAGCGACTGTAGATCACCCTGCATTGCCTGAAATTGCTGCCAAGCCTGTTGATAGCGACCCAACGTTTGCGCCAGCCGAAGTCGCAACGCACGACGAACACTTTCAACTTGATGATGGGTTCGACGATTCTCTGCGCGGGCCGAATGGATGGCACCGCGATTTTTGTCATAAATCGGCACTTCAAAACTTACCTGAATCCCCGCCACCGTGAAGTTGGTGGCTGCATCCTGTTGCAAGGTCCACTGAGTCTGGACGTCAGAAATAGGTTCCACTTGCTGGCGTCGGACGACCCAACCAGCCCGATTGTGTTGCATGGCGGCAATTAAGATTTCGGGACTCGAGGACTCCAGCATTGCCCAGGCAGAATCGTACTCCGGTGGAGCGGTGGTCGTGTCGAGTAACTTGGTGTCCACCTGGTCGTCAAACCTGGGTTGTTTCAGCAGCCCCGCCAGCTGTTGGCAGGCAGCGCGGTAACTTGCACGAGCCCGTGTCAATCCAATGTGGTTTCTCCGCGCTTCAATCTGAGCTTGCAGCAAAGCGGAACGTGGAACTTCACCACCGTCTACCTGCGACCGAATTCCCTTGATCGCTCCCTCGAGGGACGCCTGGAGGCGTTCCAGCAATGCGACTCGACGCGAGCCAACGGCAACCTCTACAAAGGTCAAACGGGCCACCGCTATGGACACGTACTCTTGCAGCGCCAGTTGACGAGAGGCAATGGATACTTCGCGCTCCCGAATGGTGCCGTCCAGATGACGCTTGCTGGGAACCCGCAACGTTTGCTGAAGATAGACTCCTTGCTGGCCCGCTTGCCCTTCCTGGCCAACTTCCGCTGCAGCATATCCGATTGCGGGATTTTGCCGCCGTGTTGCCTGATACACCAAATGCCGTTGGCGAGCCACCGCGGCGCGTGCCGCCTGAAGCCCTGGATCACGTGCAAGGCACTGTTCGACGACCTCAGGCAGCGACCACTCTCGGCTGCCGGTGACCACTTCGGCAGGAGGCACCACGGGCGCCGGCAACGTCAGATCGTCGCCCCAAGTGTTAAGTGGAATTCCCCAGAGGAGAACCCAGGTCATGATCAGCAGTCGCCACATGCGAAATCCGGGTGTTGAGTCTATGTGCTTCTATCGACCGGACCGACCGTGCCGNTTGCACCGGTTATCGCTTCCCTGCCGATTTTACGGTTCACTTCATCCCTCCGTGACTCCTGTACCGACAAGGCAGATAGGGTAATCTGTGCAGCATAGCGAGACTTGCCGTTACATTGCTTTGCTTCGCTGCGCGCAACTTGTGGTGATTACGGAGTTTCGGTATCGAGTGTATGGACGCCTCGTGCAAATTTCGTTATGCAGTAGTGTCTTTCAGCCGAACCATTCCGGGGTCATCTATGCCTAGCGAGCACCGAAACCGACGCCCGCTTCATGTGGCGCTATTCGTTGGCGTCGGGGTGGTGGTTGGGATCGTACTCGGCGTGCTGCTGCCACAAGACGGTGTTCGGGAGGTGGTCGCTGGGTGGCTATCGGCGCCCGAACTGGCATCCGCCCCTCACAACGACGCCGTTTTCACTCCGGGTACGTTGGAAATTACCTCTTCAGCTCAGGATGCCCTGGGATTAACCCAAGGCAAAGTGACCCCAGCTGGCTTCACTTCGGTGGTGAGGGTTCCTGCCTTTGTCCGCGAACGTCCAGCCACCAGCAATCTCCAGGCCGCGTCACGCCTGCATGGGAGCGTCACCAAGATCTACGTTGATGTCGGCCAGACCGTCCGTGAAGGGGATCCCTTAATCGAACTCGAGCTGACNGGTGACGAATTAGCATCGGCTCAATCGACCTTATTGGACTCGATCAAACAATTAGAAATCATCGATTCTGACATGCCCCGCCTCGAACTCGCCGCACGAAGTGGTGGCCCGTCTGTCAAGACATTACGGGAGCGCAAATTTGAACGTCGGCGTTTGGCCGCGTTGGTTGACGTCAAGCAACAAGAGTTGCTGGTACGTGGCCTGTCGGAAGCTCAGGTGAAACGGATCGTCGACGCAGGAGAACTCGTGCGAACGGTGATCGTTCGCGTCCCCAGCGGCATTCGGCCCACCAATGATTCGACGCGCCCTGATACGGAAGCGGCGGTGGTAAGTGACGCGACAGAAGATGCCTCTGATGATTGGGTGTATTCAATCGAGGGCTTACATGTCAGTCCCGGCAGCATTGTCATTGAAGGCGAACCACTCTGCGACCTGGCGTATCACGCAACCTTACTTGTCGAGGGGCAAGCCTACGAACGCGACTTGCCAATTTTGGCCAAGCTGATTGAACAAGGAACCACGGTGACTGCGGAGCTCGGTGATGATGACGCGCCGTTGTTGATTCCTGACTTGCAGATTTTGTTCATGGACAATCATGTGGACAACGAATCACAGACGTATCGCTTTTATACGGAGATTGCGAATCGCGTGGTGACAGATAATCAAACCAACACGGGACGTCGCTTTCGCACATGGTGGCTCAAACCAGGCCAGCGGGGGCATATTCAGTTACCTGCCAAGCATTTTGACGCCAAGTTTATCCTTCCGCGTGCTGCCGTGACACGAGACGGACTGGATCATGTTGTCTTTCGCTGGCTCGACGATCACAACCCATGGCACACAGGTGAGCCTGCTTATAGCGAGTATGAACGCGTGGTCGTCAAAGTCCTTTATCAAGATCGTCAAACGGTTGTGGTGGACACGACGGGTAAATTACAAGCTGACGACACCATTGCCATGAGCCACGCCTACATGCTGCTGCTTGCGTTACAGCGCAGCGGCGAGCGAACTGGGCACTCGCATCACGGCCACGAACATTAACCCGACGAGGACACGCTCGCTGTTTGGCGCCGATAAGCGTTGCTTGCCCGTTGCCATCAACGACGATACATCAGCACAGGTCTTTCTTAGCGTATCCACCTGCGGGTGACCCGTTATTCGGACGACACGCGGTGCGAGGTTTTCTTTCATGCTGAATTTCATCATCCGAACGTCGCTACGGCATCGCCTTTTCGTGCTGGCAATTGCGGCGGGATTGATGGCCTTTGGTATGTTTCAAGCGGGGCAGTTGCCGATCGATGTCTTACCCGATTTGACACGCCCAAGAGTGGTGTTAATTACGGAATGCCCAGGACTGGCGCCCGAAGAGGTCGAATCTCTGGTGACCGTTCCGTTGGAAACCGCCATTAACGGCGCGACGGGCGTCACCTCCGTGCGGAGCTCCTCAGACATCGGGTTGAGTGTCATTTATGCGGATTTCGATTGGGCCCAGGATATCTATGTCGCGCGCCAAATCGTCAACGAGCGGATCGCTACTGTCGGCAATCGTTTGCCGCCCAATATCCGCCCGCAACTCGGTCCCATCTCGTCCTTACTCGGGCAAATCATGCTGGTAGGGATGTGGAGTGAAACCGGCGAAACTTCGCCAATGGAACTACGGACACTTGCCGACTGGGTTGTCCGACAACGTCTCCAACGCATTGAAGGCGTAGCTCAGGTGTTCAACATGGGCGGTGGAAGAATGCAGTTTCAAGTGCTGGTCGACCCGCACCTGTTACACAAACATTCTGTCTCGCTCCACGATGTCGAGACGGCCTTGGTCGAAGGGAACCTGAACGTCTCGGGTGGCTATCTCAGTGACGGACCGCGAGAGGTGCTGCTGCGCGGTGTCGGACGGGTCCAGACATTGGCAGACATTCGATCCATCGTGGTCGCCAATCGGCCGTCCCGGGCCGTCTTGATTGGTGACATTGCTGCGGAAGTTAAGCTCGGCGAAGCGGTCAAACGCGGCGATGCCGCTATCAATGGGACCGATGGCGTGGTCATTACCATCCAGAAGCAACCGGGCCGGGATACCCGGGCCTTAACCGAGGAGGTGAATGCTGCCTTGGAGGAGTTGCGTGGCGGCTTACCGGCTGATGTGCAACTCGTCACCACCTACGAACAACGCGACTTCATTGACTACAGCGTGGAGAATGTCATCGAGGCCGTGCGCGATGGTGCCATTCTGGTGGTGATTGTCCTTTTCTTGTTTCTGTTTAATCTGCGGACTACGGTGATCACTTTAACCGCCATTCCACTGTCCATCTTCACGACCGCCTTGATCTTCTGGTGCTTGGACCTGACCATCAATGTCATGACCTTGGGCGGCTTGGCCGTCGCTTTGGGCGAATTAGTCGACGATGCCATCGTCGACGTCGAAAATATCTACCGGCGACTCAATGACAATCGCATCGCTGAGCGGCCACGGTCGGTGATGGGGGTAATCTTTGCTGCCAGTAGTGAAGTGCGCAGCGCCATTTTGATGAGTACGGTCATGGTCGTGCTGGTGTTTGCCCCGATTTTTGCCCTGTCAGGATTGGCAGGACGCCTGTTCACGCCACTCGGGTTGGCCTACGTCGTTTCGATTTCCTGCTCGACCGTGGTGTCACTTACCGTCACACCCGTATTGAGCTACTACCTGCTCACCGCCGCGCGTCATACGGCGTCTCGGCCCGATGGTTTTGTCATCCGGTATCTCAAACGCGGTGTCCGCATCATTTTGAACGTCGCTCTGACCCGCGGAGGATTTTTCGGCTTCGCAGCATTGGCGTTCGGTGCCACGGTCGCTGCGGCCCTGTCGCTGTCCACGATGGGCGTCAATTTTCTGCCGCAATTTGACGAGGGGGCCGCCCAAGTCAACCTGTACCTGAAACCGGGAAGTTCTCTGGAGACGTCACGGCGGATTCGCAAAATAGCGGACGAGAAGCTCTCGCGATTACTCGTCAGTAAACAAAACCCAGACGGATTAATTCGCTCATTCACGGCCAAGACAGGGCGGGCCGAGGACGACGAACACGTGATGGGTGTGAACGTCACGGAATATGTCATCGCCCTGAATCCCGAAAACCCGCTTTCCCGAGAAGCGACGCTTGCGCAACTGCAGGAGACGCTCGCAGGAGTCACCGGCGCGGACAAGGAAGTGGAACAACCTATCGTCCACCTAATCAGCCACATGCTATCTGGGGTAACCGCTCAAATTGCCGTCAAACTCTATGGCGACGATTTATCAGAACTATTACGTTCCGCGAACGCGATCAAAGACGATCTGGCGCAGATCCCCGGGCTCAAACCTCCCGTCGTAGAACCTCTGCAATACATTCCTCAGACGCGCATCTATTTGAAGCGCGCGCAACTTGCCAGCTACGGCATCACACCCGCTTACATTTACGAGATGATCGAAACGGCGCTGAACGGCCGCGTTGTGGATCACGTGATCGACGGTCAACGCTCTTTCGATATGCTGGTACGTTTCGACGAGCAATTTAGGGCTGACTTCGCGTCGTTGGAGCGTACCCCCATTGAGTTGCCCGATGGCGCTCGCGTGCCCCTTTCCGAGTTGGCAATCATCCAACCGGCAACCGGCCCAAACACGATCAAGCATGATGGTGGGCGACGGCGGATTGTGGTGCGCATCAACACTCGGAACCGCGACCAGGCGTCCGCCGTCCGAGCAATCCAAGAGCGCCTCAACGCGATGCAACTTCCCGAAGGATACTATGTCGAACTCGCCGGTCAGTTCGAGGAGCAGCAAGCCGCAACGCAGCGGCTGTTGTTATTCAGTTTGCTTGCCATCGCCGGCGTGTTCGTCGTGCTGTACGCCACGTTTGATTCAACTCGCCTTGTGTTGCAAGTTCTGGTCGCGTTGCCCGTGGCTTTTGTGGGTGGCGTCCTGGCAATACGTATCACCGGTCAGGATCTATCTGTAGCAAGTATGGTTGGCTTCATCTCGCTCGGTGGAATTGCGGTCAGGAACGGGATTTTGCTGATCGAAACCTACCTGCGCCGTGTCACCACCGACGGCCGTTCCCGAGAAACCATCGTGCAAGGCAGCTTGGACCGTCTCGCGCCCGTCTTAATGACCGCGTTAACCACTGGCGTCGGACTCATACCGCTTGTGATTGGAGGCCAAATGCCAGGTAAGGAAATACTCTTCCCCGTGGCAACCGTGGTCTTGGGCGGATTGACCACGGCAACTCTGGCCGAATTCTTACTGCGCCCCGGGCTTTTCTGGTACTGCAGCGGCGACACCCTGCCGCAACCAACGGACGGTAACAGCGCTCCTGCGTGGCATGATTCTGAGCGTTAAAGCAGGATGCCTCGAGCGTCAGCTGTTTAGCGTTCACCGTGAAACAAGCTGAGCCACTCACAGTACCTCGGCCGTTTATCTTTCTCGTTGAGAATCCAACCGTTGTTGCGGCTTCTCAACTGAGATGCGGAGCGGAGAAGGGATCGTCGACGCGCGGGAGATACACGCACATCAGGCTCTTGGCGAAGACGAAGTCGCTCGATATCCGCCCGTAACTCCATTGCTAAACGATAACGGACATTTACGGTAGTCGAAGAACATGTGGCATGGACCATCGGTTTTGACTTGCCGCATTCAGACTGCAACGATCAGCCCAAAGGTTACTTGCCGTCTGACACGCGGGGAAAGCGCTGCCACCTTGCGTCAATCAATCGTTCATGCGGCAGATAGTCCGCTTTGTATTCCATTGGGCGACATCCGGAAACATACAATCCGAGATACAAGTGGCGCAGCTGCCATTCGCGGCACCACTCAACTTGCTTCAAGATCGAATAGGTGCCAATGCTCAAATGACTTTGCTCAACATCAAAAAAGCAATACACCGCGTTTAACGAATTTTCACCGCGGTCAATGATCGCCACACCGACTAATTCACCATTCAGCCAATAGCTAAATTCCAACGTCTCGCAACACGACTCTACGAGAAACGCCTGATACTCTGCGGCATCCACCTCCACACCACGCAAATCCAATCCGCGCTCTTGTTTATGCCGGTTGTACATCGCAATCCGGCGCTCGTCACACTCCGGCGAGCCAATGCGTGTCTCCAACACCTGGTCACCACGTCTCAGGACGCGCCGTTGCCCGCGACTCATCTGGAACTCGGCTACGTTTAACCTGATGGGCTCACACGCTTGGCATTGTGGACATTGTGTGTGGTAAAGATACGGTCCACTGCGGCGGTCGCCAGCAGCTAAGAACTGGTCCGTTTGCGCACGACTCACACCCCGCATAGGCCAGCGTAACGGGAGCCGCGCGACGTTTCCGTCCAGATAGGGACACGCCTCCTCAGCATCATACACCAGAAGTTCTGCGATCTGCCGTTCGGTCACTGCGCCACGATGTTCCCTCGTCGACCCCGCCTACGAAAAACAGAAAGCGACCACCCTCGCACTACATCCAACTCACTGGTCGGCATATCGACCACCCACTCATGGTACCCCTTTGGCAACCCCACGCGTAGCCAGCGCAAGGGATTCCTTTCTCTGCCACGGCGCTGAAGTCTCACCTACAAAGCCCACATAGCACGGATATATCCGTGTTCTTAACCTCGCGTGGTACCGAGTACCCGCTTGCGGCTCAAGCAACGGCTTTGCTCCGTGATCCCAGAGAGTATGGAAGTCGAATCACAACTGCCGGCGGTTGCCTGGAGCTTCGTCAGTTCCCGACATCAAGCAGCCATCCGAGTTGGCTTGGTGCAAACGCCAAGTAAGAGTGTGGACAACGAACGGTTTGACGTGTCACTCAAGAGGATGGGCATTCCCTCGTGGACGCAGGACGCCTGACTCGAACGTGTCATCCAACGCCTTTTTCACCCGCTCACACCAAGTTGCGACAGTGGGTCTACCAAAAGCGACAGTGGGTCTACCAAAAGCGACAG
>NZVR01000169.1 GCA_002701545.1 Blastopirellula sp.
TCCATCAATCACATTGTCTACGCCCAAGACCCCGTCGGTGGTGGCTGGCGCTATCAACCCAAACAGCCCGGTGACACCTCGGCGGTCGGCTGGCAACTCATGGCCCTCAAGAGCGGACACATGGCCTACCTGCAAGTCCCTCCGGTAACCGTCCAAGGTGCCATGCGATTCCTGGATTCCGTGCAAAGCGACAGTGGAGCCAAGTACGGCTACACGTCTCCTGGATCGGGTCAAGCAACCACCGCTGTGGGATTGCTCTGTCGTATGTATCTCGGTTGGAAGAAAGACAATGGTGCTTTGCATCGTGGTGTGGAGTTTCTCAGCCAAAAAGGCCCGTCCGCCAACAACATGTATTACAACTATTATGCAACACAAGTCATGCGTCACTTCGAAGGCGAAATGTGGGACAAATGGAACACGAAAATGCGTGATTCGCTCGTCAACAGCCAAATCAAGCGGGGACATGAAGAAGGCAGTTGGCATATGGGCCGCGGTGATCATGGCTCTGAACGCGGCGGTCGACTCTACTGCACCTCGATGGCCACAATGATTCTCGAAGTTTATTACCGCCATCTCCCGATTTACGGTAAACAAGCTGCTGAAGAGGACTTCCCTCTGTAAGCCCTGTCTCCCAGAGCTGTCAGAGAATCCTGCTCATTTATACGACGTACCAAGAGCCGCGCGTGCCACGCCGCGGCTCTTGTCGTTTCCTACCGCTCGCCATCCCGCATCCGATGACGCAGCACATCTCGGTGCAGCACATCTCGGCAACTCCCTGCTACGGTCACTCAACACGAGCTAGTGAATCGACTTCAGACAAACACAGCCAGCCATGGACTTGGGAGGGCGTCACAGCATGCCTCCGCCGAGCCTCTTTGTGACCAGCATTCTGACGAGCGTTTAAGGGCACAGATGCGCCGCAATGCAGGGAAGACCAGCGTGCCGGCCAACGCAACGTTCTCGTGAAACCGTCTGCAAGAACTCACTCCAGCAGAACGGGCTAGAGTGCTAACATCCGCTCGCATTACGGCACGCGGTGAATGACAAACAAGAGCTCAAAAGCCTGGTCGGCTCCGGTCTCCACCGGCAAATTGTCGCGTGGTGGTTTCAACGCCGGCCCCTCTAACTTGGTGAAGACACTACGCCCGGTGTTCAACGGACTGAACAAGAGACCGCTCAGTGCGATCTGCTTCGCCTCACCAAAGAATCGCTCGACCTTGCCNGCCTCCACCAACGCACGGCGTCTTTCGACAAAGCGATTGTTAGCCAGTTCCTTCGGGCGAATCCCGATACCGAAATCATATCCAACAATCCCTGTTGGCAAACGCTGAATGTCCGCTTGAAGTCGATTGACTTCAGCACCGAGTATCACGCTGTAAACTAAATCAACAGGNTGGCCACCGCTCGCTTCCTGTTGGTTTTCCACCACGAAGGCCTCGGCCCCGTCGACACAGGGCAGTTTCAACAACACACGTTCCACGCCACCAGGAATCGCCCAATCTTCCGACAACTCAACTTTGTGGCGTCCCAGTAACTCTTCAAATGCTTTTTCCTTGGTGCCTTCTTCACTAATCGCCAATTCGACAAACAGTAAAGCCTGAATCGCTCCTGGAGCGACATTCACCAACCCTTCCAAGGGCGGTTCGGCTGTCGGTCTGACAGGCTTCGGCGCTGGTGGTACTTCGGTACCTACGACCTTCGGAACCGCGGGCCGCACGGGTTGCTGAGGTTTCGCCGCTGGACTGCCGCGCTCGTCACCTGCATCATCAGTGTCGACTGCCTGAGGCTCAGGATCCTGCTGAGACCGAACCTCTCCATCGTCCCGTGGCTCGTCGCGAACAGAAAGAACCTCAGAGTCCGGTCGAGAACCTGATTCCTCATGGACCAATGCCGGAGGTTGCTGTCGCGGGGCAAACAGAGACAACGCGACAGCGACGACCACAACCGCTGCCACAGCGGCGGCGGCCCATACGGCACGCCTTGCCGACTTCGAAAGCCTGTGTGGGCTATGGGCATTCGCCTGGACCTCAGCATGCTGCCGAAGACCAACAGATGTCTCCGCACCTTCCCGCCGTTGAATTTCTGCAATGACGCGCGCGGTGAACTCTGGCCCTAGTTGCCGATTTGGCAGCGCTTGCACACCCTCCCGCAACGCCCTCATTTCTTCCAAGACTTCTTGCTTCTGACCATCTCTCAGCAGATTTTCGACGCGCGCAACTTCGTCTGGAGTCGCCTCGCGATCGAGATACGCACTGAGAAGGTCAAAATGAGGATCAGCTTGGCTCATGAGTGTTGTCGTCNGATTCAGCGCTGCGGTTGCACCGCCCACAACTATATGTAGTAAGTTATTGTCCACAAGTGGTTTACAAGCACAACAGCTTGCAAATCACATGCCCGCTCTTGGCCAAGTGGCGCCAGCCACTTTTCGACCAAATCTCGGCATGGACCGCCTCTCAAGCCACCACTTGCAACACAAAATGTTACGCAGCAATGACTTACAACTCAAAACGAATCACACTCTCAGTTCCTCGTTTCATCATCCCCGCGAATCTCGTCTATGTCAATTTTTTTGCGCGCAGAACACGAAGATTACCACAATGCATGGCGATCGCCCGACTTTGGGGCAGGTACTCCGCAAATCCCTTGTTTTTCAGCGGCAAGCTGACATCACAGGCCAAACAAGTAACCGACATCGGCTGCTATCAGCGATTGACAGCCCTTGCGGTAACTTTTACGATGATGAGCTTTCGAATACTGCAAATATTCAGTGGGGTCAACGACTTATGGCTGTCCCAAAACGCAAACACTCCAACTCTCGGACTGGCAAGCGGCGTGCACACGATGCTCTCCGAGCCAAGGCACTAAGCTACTGCCCAAAGTGCAGCACGGCAGTGCCGACACACGTCGTGTGCCCGACCTGTGGCTATTACATGGGTCGCACCGTCGTTGAGCAAACGGAAACCAAGTAGCAGCTTGGCCACCACCTCGCTTGACACGCCACTTTCACATTCGAATGGGTAACCATGACCGATTCCGCTACGCCTTCGTTGTCCGCTGACCTTTCCGGCCAAGTCGCCATCGTGACAGGAGCTTCACAAGGGCTCGGTCGCGAGGTAGCTCTCACCCTGGGCCGGAACGGAGCCACCGTCATCTGCGTTGCCCGTAATGCAGACAAGCTGGCGGACACCGTTGCTCAAATTGAAGCCGCAGGTGGTCAGGCGGAAGCAGTCAGCTGCGACGTCACGGACCGCGAAGCTTCCAAAGCGGTCGTTGATCAATGCAAAGAGAAACATGGCCGTCTCGACATTCTCGTCAACAATGCAGGTGTTACCCGCGACAAACTACTTCGGGGCATGTCTGACGAGGAATGGGACGCTGTAATTGCGACCAATCTCACAAGTTGCTTTATTTTCTGCAGGGCTGCAGCCACCATCATGCGACGCCAGAAACACGGTCGCATCATCAACATGGCGAGCGTTTCCGGGCTAATCGGCAATCCGGGTCAAACCAACTACTCAGCTTCGAAAGCCGGTATGATCGGCCTCACTCGGTCGCTCGGCCGCGAGCTTTGCAGTCGAGGGGTCACGGTAAATGCCGTCGCCCCCGGGTTCATCAAGAGTGAAATGACAGACGCCCTGGGTGACGTCGTCATGGCGGAAGTCGTAAAAGCAATTCCTGCGAAACGCGTGGGGCAACCCGAAGACGTGGCGGCTTGCGTGCTGTTCCTCGCCAGCCCAGCTGCATCCTACGTCACAGGCCAAGTGCTCACCGTTGACGGTGGTATGACCGGTTAGGCAGCTGCCACCCCGNACACAAGGTCAATGTTGTCGCCCCTCATTCTTGCAAACTGCAAGATCGTTATCGGCACCAGCAGCCTCCGCACCAGCGTGCCCCCAAGAACTGCTTGCTGGTCACCGCACGTTGTTCCCTATTAGCAAGGACCGGTTGGCTTGAAGTGCACCCTTTCTTGCGGACCCGGGAAACGCAAATTTGTTCCGTTACAGCTTCTCGATGGCACAGTGACGCTGCTGCTTTGCAATGGACTTGGGCTGGCAGAACAGCGCCCCCCTCTCTCCCATCCTTTATGGTTGACGCTTGATCTTATAAGCACGGCCATTGGCGGTAAGTCCCTGCGACTGCCTCATCAAGTGCCAACAGCGTTGTACTGAGTTACAATGACGTAGTAGTTCCATTCCCCGTTTGAATACGAGAGCTCGATGGTGGCGCGCACCCTTTTTTTCTGTTTGCCTTTCCTAGTGATATCGCACCTGACGGCGGACGATTCCTCGCCGGTAGACTTTGACCGCCAAATTCGCCCACTGCTATCCGACCGCTGCTTCACCTGTCACGGGCCCGACTCGAAGAACCGGCAAGCGGATCTTCGCCTGGATGCGGAGTCGCATGCAAAGAAGACGGCAATCGCACCGGGGAAGCCTGAAAAAAGTGAGCTGGTGCGTCGCATCTTGAGTCAGGACCCGGACATCCAGATGCCACCTCCGGATTCCAAATTGTCACTCTCAAAAGACGAACAGCAACTCATCCAACGATGGATTGCCGAAGGCGCTTCCTGGAAAACCCATTGGGCATTCTTGCCTCCGAAAGCCGTCAAGCCACCCCAGCAGAGCGATACCAACTGGCCAATAAATGAAATCGATCATTTCATTTTGCGACGTTTGCGTGCATCCCAACTAGAGCCTGCAGCCGCAGCAGATCGCGCGATGCTATTGCGGCGCGTCACCTTTGACTTAACGGGGGTCGCACCGTCATTGGCCGAACTTGATGCGTTCCTGGCTGACAATTCTGCGAACGCCTATGAACAAGTTATCGATCGTCTGCTGAAATCCAGTCGATACGGTGAACGGATGGCAAGCGAATGGCTAGACGTTGCTCGTTACAGCGACACCTTCGGCTACCAAGTCGATCGCAACCGTCATGTTTGGCCATATCGCGATTGGGTCATTCGGGCCTTTAACAACAACATGCGTTATGACGCATTCGTCACACAACAACTTGCCGGTGACTTACTCCCGAACGCCACCGATGACCAGATTCTGGCTACCACCTTCAATCGACTCCACCCACAAAAAGTCGAAGGTGGTAGTACTCCGGAAGAATTCCGGATGGAATATGTCGCTGACCGCACGCAAACGTTTGCCACAGGCGTACTCGGTCTGACCATGGAATGCTGCCGATGTCACGACCACAAATATGATCCCGTGACACAGCGGGAATACTACCAACTCTCTGCCTTCTTCGACAACATTGACGAAGCTGGACTGTATTCATACTTCACCAGTTCGACACCAACACCCACGTTGCTGCTGGCGGACGACGCGGCGAAACAAAAGATGGAAACGCTCGCCAAGCAAATCGCATCAGCAGAACAGCAGCTCGCAGCGATCGCGGACAGCCGCGAGGCACCCTATGCCATCTGGCTACAAGGGCAGCTCAACTCAACTCTCTCAGGGCAGGTCCAAAAACTTGATTTCGAGCAGGGGATCGGTGGAGGCAATCGTGCGATACCAGGAGTCGAAGGGCAGGGCGTACAGCTTTCCGGCGACGATGGCATTGGGCTGAAGGTCGGCAACTTTCGTCGCTCGCAGCCGTTCAGTGTCGCCCTGTGGATGCAAACTCCGGACGTGAAGAAGCGAGCGGTTATCTTCCACCGTTCAAGAGCCTGGACTGATGCTGCAAGTCGCGGCTATGAGCTACTGATCCTGGATGGAAAGCTCCAAGCCTCGCTGATTCACTTTTGGCCAGGCAATGCCATCAGCATTCGCACGCAACACCCCGTTGCCACCAAGAGTTGGCACCATATCACCATGACGTACGACGGTTCGAGCCGCGCGGATGGCCTGCAGTTATTTATCGACGGTCAACCGGCCGAATGCGAGGTCGTCTATGACAACTTGTACAAGAACATGACTGGCGGTGGAGGTGACAACATCACGATTGGTCAACGCTTTCGTGATCGCGGATTCAAAAATGGGTTGGTGGATGAGTTCCTCGTCTACGACCGACAACTGACCGCGATTGAGGCGGCCCAACTGCATGACCAGAAAACTCTTGACGCCGCCTGCAAGCTCGGCACGGCGGTAACCGGGCAACAGCGATCCGACCTTTATGCCTACTACCTTTCCACTGTGGATGCGGAATATCGAAAACAACTCGGTGCACTGCAGGCGTTACGCGAAGAGCGCAACAAGCTTGTCGATAGTCTTGGTGAAATCATGGTCATGCGTGAGAGCACGAATCGTCGTCAAAGCTACCTACTGGCTCGCGGTGCCTACGATGCGAGAACAGAGACTGTCTCACCGGGCACTCCCTCCGCCCTACTTGGGTTTCCAGTACAACTACCTCAGAATCGACTGGGATTGGCGCAGTGGTGTGTCGATTCCGAAAACCCGCTTACTTCCCGTGTTGCGGTCAATCGCTACTGGCAAATGCTGTTCGGCCAAGGCCTGGTACGGACGCCCGAAGACTTCGGGCGTCAGGGACAGCCCCCCTCGCATCCAGAACTCTTGGATTGGCTGGCCCGAGACTTTTCCAAAGACTGGGATGTCCAGCGNCTCTTGAAACAAATCCTCATGAGCGCCACCTATCGACAATCGTCCGATGTATCGCCCGAACACTTCGCCGTCGATCCTGAGAATCGACTCCTCTCACACGCTTCNACCTACCGCCTACCCGCCGAAATGCTGCGAGATCAAGCACTCGCAGCGAGTGGCCTCTTGGTGGAAAAGATCGGCGGACCACCCGCCAAACCGTATGAGGTCGAAGTGTCGTTCAAGTCCACAAAACGAGATCGAGGTGAAGGCCTGTACCGTCGCAGTGTCTATACCTACTGGAAACGCACCGGCCCCGCGCCGGTGATGATGACACTGGACGCCTCAAAACGGGATGTCTGTCGCGTCAAACGTGAACGTACATCGACGCCATTACAAACGTTCGTGTTGATGAATGGGCCACAATTCGTCGAAGCTGCCCGCATGCTGGCCCAGTCATTGCTCTTGGAGCACGGACAGGCACCCGACGTCCTCATCCACCAATTATTCCGCACCTTGACGAGTCGACCTCCGACGGATGACGAGGCAAAGATCTTGCAAGATCTCTTTGACGCGCAACGGCAACGCTTCCAAGCAGATCCCAAGCGGGTTGACGAATACTTGCAAGTCGGTGATGCCAAGATTGACCCCAAGCTTGACAAACCCACCTTGGCAGCACTCGGATCGGTGGCCAATGCGTTACTCAGTTACGATGAAGTCGTCATGAAATATTAGACCGTTTACAAACCACGCTGCCCAACCCCTGCTGACCTCGCCGAGCGGTCAGATTTTCGTTCAAGATTATTCACACCGCCTGTTTCGCTTTCCTACCGAGCCAACATGAACACATCTTCTCACTGCACCGGCTATTCGCCTCATCTTGGTCTCACGCGTCGGAAGTTTCTCAACCAATTTGGCATGGGGTTGGGGGCTATCGCGTTATCCGATGTGGTTGCCCGTGACGGCTTGGGTGCCCAAACTCTCTCTGAGGGCCTGCATTTCGCACCTCGCGCAAAACGTGTCATCTTTTTGTTTCAATCTGGGGGTCCATCCCACATGGACCTCTTTGACCACAAACCCCTGCTCAATCGTTTACACGGCAGCGAGTTGCCAGCCGAAGTAAGGATGGGCCAACGTTTAACATCCATGAGTGGCAATCAAGCAAGTTTACCACTTGCCGGATCACCATTTTCTTTCCAGCAACATGGTCAGAGCGGTGCATGGTTGAGCAATGTCCTGCCACACACAGCTCGCGTCGCGGATGATCTGTGTTTCGTCAAGTCGATGTATACCGAAGCGATCAATCACGGCCCGGCGGTGACGTTCATGCAAACCGGTTCGCAATTCCCAGGTCGCCCCAGTATGGGAGCTTGGATTGACTACGGACTCGGCAGTGAAAATGAAAATCTTCCGGCGTTTGTTGTCATGGTGACCAAGAACAAAGGTGGGCAGCCACTTGTCTCTCGACTCTGGGGCAGCGGCTTCCTGCCCTCTCGTCACCAGGGAGTAAGATTTCGCTCTGGCAAAGACCCCGTTCTGTATCTCGGAAATCCCAACGGAATTGACACCAACAGCAAACGCAGCATGCTGGATGCTTTGGCCAAATTACATCGCATCAAGCTGGAAGAGCAATCCAGCCCCGCTGTAGAAGCTCGCATTGAACAGCACGAACTCTCCTATCGCATGCAAATGGCCATTCCGGACGCCACTCAGCTCGCAGATGAACCTGAGTATGTGCTGCGAGAATACGGTGACGATGCGAAGAACCCCGGCACATTCGCGGCCAATTGCCTGCAAGCCCGCCGACTTGCTGAACGTGGGGTTCGCTTCATCCAACTCTATCACCCGGGATGGGATCAGCACGGGGGCCTACAAGGAGGCATCAGCAAGCAATGCCAAGAGACCGATCAAGCATCGGCTGCGCTCGTCACCGACTTAAAGCGTCGCGGCTTGCTCGACGATACGTTGGTCATTTGGGGCGGTGAGTTTGGACGCACCAANTACTGCCAGGGAAAACTTTCCGCCAATAGTTTTGGTCGAGACCATCACCCACGGTGCTACACCATGTGGATGGCTGGAGGTGGGATTCGCGGCGGCATGAGTTATGGCGAAACCGATCCTTTCGGCTACAACGTGGCCAGCAAGGGAGTTCACGTTCACGATCTACAAGCCACCATCTTGCATCTCTTGGGGATCGACCACGAAAGACTCACCCATCGCTATCAGGGAAGACGTTTCCGCTTAACGGACGTCCACGGTGAAGTCGTACATGACCTTCTGGCGTAAACCGACGTCATGACTTTTCGATTTCTGATTCGCGCAAGCGAGTCACCGCTGAACGCGACTCCCAGAATTCCTGAATTGCCTCGCGCACCTCACTTGGAAATGCCGCCACCATCGCATCGCGCGGCCCTACTTTTCCTGCCATCACCAGAGGCAACCAGTCTTGCGGTATCCGCGGCTCGTACAGATCCACTGCTGCACCAATCCGATGCACGAAGCTGGGGTAGGCACGCTTCTTCACCTGCTGATGCTTTGCAACGGAGACCGCACGAAGTTGCTGTTCGGCGAGTCGAAAGCGTTCCGCAGCACGCTTTGCCCGATCATTGCCACTCTCATGTAACGTCACCAGGAAACGTTGCGAGGCGCAGTTCGACACTTTCGGTTTCACACCCGGATACGTTTTCTGCAAACAACGCGCCTGACATGTCAGTGAGACATAGCCTGATTGCCAGCCGTCTGGGACTCGCAGTACCAACGAAAATCGCTTGGCACCTTCAAGTGTCTGCTGCGGTGTCAAACGGAACCTGAAATAAACCCCTCGCCCGCGGTTCAAAGTCCCGCTGGCGGTGACCGTTTCCAGAGGTGGCTTCAAAGCATAACGTACGACTTTCTGCTGCTTGTTACCCACATCGGCACCAGCCGACCCCGCGGCAAAGGTGGGCACATTGCCGTTCAACGAAACCCCGAGTGACTGACTGTCCTCTTGCTTATCTTCGATCGCAATGTTTTCCGCATAGCGACTCGCGAGTTCTGTTTGCGGTGAGTAATCAACAATCTCCACGCCATCCTGACAATCAATGCGATAGAAGTACTCCACAACGCTCGAGCGATCGTGCAGTAACGCGGAAACCTGAAACGGCACTTCCACCAGGCGCTGCACCGTGGGCTCCGTGCTCTCGTCATCGACGGCGACATCACGGCAAGCCACCACAGGCTGCACGTCAAACGAGACCGGGGCGGCTGCGTGTGAACTCGCCTCCTCCCAGACGATCGGGATCACAAGAGACACAGCGCAAGAAATAAGGCGAATACGATAGCAGGTGATCGATTCCATCCAATGGTTCTCCATGGACGCCCGAGAAATGGACTTGGCTCGCCAAATCCTCTGGCAAGCGTGACAACAGAGGTCACAGCGAGAGCACCATCATGGAGCAAACGGCGGACGCGCAGAATGATTGCCCCTTTGCGTCCAGGGAAATAGTAGCGCGAAAGCACTCGAAGTCAAATAGCTTCTCTCACCAATCCCCCAAAGCGCTGCTAGCTTTCGATCTAGACTCGCTTATACTTGTCGTTTTCCCGCTTCGACCAAGCATTCAGTTGGGAGCAGTAATGCATCCATTGGCAATTGTGGTCATTGGCGTTGCCATCGTCATCACTGGCATCCTTGTCTTTCGCTTGCACGCCTTCCTGGCCCTGATCCTGGCCGCCTTAACCTGCGCGCTCTTGACGCCTCAGGAAGCAATTGAACGCTTCCTTGTGCAGCAATCCAGCATCGAGGTCATCGATGCCGGAGATGGTCTGCGACTAGCCCTAGGCCCCAAGGACGGCGCCCTCGTTGGGGAACGTTTTCAAGTAGTACGCGCTGGAGAGGACGGAAGTATCCAAACGGTAGCGCAGCTGGAAATCGAGAAATATATCGCGGGGCCCAATAGCAACCTGCAATCCCAAGTGGTTTTTACTCCTGAAAAAACCGTGGAGTTTGACAAACAAACCTGGGTCATCCGCGGCCGCGATCTCGCACAAGCCAAGAAGGCGTCGAAAAAGACGATTGGGGAACGTGTGGCGACGACGTTTGGTGGATACTGTGGCAAAATTGGCATCTTGATTGCCCTGGCAGCCATCATTGGAAAGTGTTTGCTAGACAGCGGTGCGGCCGATCGCATTGTTCGCTCCGCTCTCAATGTGGTCGGGGAACGCGGGGCACCGGTGGCATTTGTCTGCAGTGGTTTCTTGCTGGGAATTCCCGTGTTTTTTGACACGGTCTTTTATCTCATGATTCCTTTGGGCAAGTCCCTGCGCATCCGCACAGGACGGAACTATCTGCTCTATATTTTGACCATTGTCGCCGGAGGCACGATGGCACATTCTCTCGTGCCACCAACTCCCGGCCCGCTGGCAGTAGCCGAAGAACTGAATATCGATCTGGGGACCATGATTATTGCCGGGTGCCTGGTCGGCCTCTGCAGCAGTACCGCCGCACTCTTCTACGCTCTCTTGATCAATCGGTATTTTGAAGTTCCATTGCGAGAATCCCCTGACTTCTCGTTGGCGGATATCGAAAAGATGGCGAATCGTCCAACAAGTGAATTACCATCCTTGTTGGTGTCACTCCTTCCCATTCTGCTACCGGTCGTGATGATCGCTGGATTCACGTTCCTGGTGAACTTCCAATTTGTAAGCAAATCAAGTGCGATGTATCCGTTCCTGGCAACGATTGGCAACAAAAACATTGCTCTTGGTGTAGGCGCCGTGATTGCCATGATCACCTTAGTTGTTGTCAAACGTTCGACGTTTAAGGAATTGGCAACGTCCGTCCAAGCCGCTCTGGCAAGCGGTGGTGTCATCATTCTCATCACGGCAGCGGGCGGGGCGTTTGGCGCTACGATGAAGGAAGCAGGCATTGCCTCGCTCATCTCGGAACTGGGCGACTATTCGACCCCGATCATTCTCACGCTTGCCTTCCTCGTAACGACTGCCATTCGGACAGCACAAGGATCGGCAACCGTTGCCATGCTGACGGCCGTCGGAATTCTCGCAGCCTTCGCCGATCCAGCAAGACTTGGCTGCCACCCGGTTTATCTCGCACTCGCAATCGGATGTGGATCGAAACCGATCGCTTGGATGGCAGACAGTGGCTTCTGGGTGATCTGTAAAATGAGCGGCATGACCGAAGGGGAAGGGCTGCGGTTCATTTCTCCGTTAAGCATTCTGATGGGAGTTGTGGGCCTCCTGGTAACATTACTTGGAGCCACACTTTTTCCGCTGACGTAACCACAATGGCAAATGAAGATTTGCCGCAGCTTCCACCAGCCAACTCCGAGCAACATGCCAATTTGGCAAAGCTCATCTCAGAACAGGCAACTGGGTGTTGTCACCTAAGTCTCCAGTATTTCTGCTGTTAGAAAAATCACTTGATGCAGCTGCTGTTTGGCACAACGGTTGCATCTTGGATGCTACCGTCGACAGGCCCACCCTGCAGTCGACGCAAAAAAGAAAACAGGGTTTCCCAAAGAGAATGTCTTGCGAATGCACTTCGTTGCATTCCTTTCAGAGACATGGTGGTGGCGTTGCAGACAGTTTTTTTGCGCTACCGTTCTGCCTCTGGTGCGGGACATTGCCAATCGTCGTCACGGTAGGCGAGCGGCTCGCTTCTCAAAAGTAAACCGTGAACTCAAGGAGAAAAACATGAAAAACACATTAACATACCGACACCGAATTCCGAATCTCTTCAACGCCTTGCCCGCAGACTTCTCTGAGTTACTTGAACGTTTCGGCAGTGAAAACGTTGACGGCACAGAGTGGTTTGCGCCAGCCACTAATCTCGCAGAGACCGACGACCATTACGAAATCTCGTTGGACATCGCCGGCATGCAATCCGAAGACTTCGACATTGAAGTGAAGGATGGCCAGTTACTGGTCACCGGTGAAAGGAAGGACGAAGCAGAACAGGAGGGGAAGACGTGGCATCGCAAGGAGCGCGTGTATGGCAAATTCCATCGCGCGTTCTCACTTGGCAAGGACGTTGACACAGGCAGTGTGGACGCCTGCTATAGCAACGGCGTGCTGTCCATTCGGGTACCGAAAATCCCCGAGCGGCAGGCGCGCAAGATCACGGTCAAAAACTCGTAGCTGCCGATTCGCTGGCAAACCAACTTGCTGCAGGTCGAGATTGCTCGGCCTGCAGTTTTTTTACCGCTTAATCTAGCTTGGTCGAAACAAAGATCTGGTGTGCATTGTTTTTCGGAACGCTAGGACTCGCATTATCTTTGCGATAGCCACGTGCTTGAGAGGGCCGACCTAACAGCGTACTGCTCACAAGCTTCTTGGCCACTCCCGTGGCAATGTAGGCACGCCGGATATCAAAGGGATTCTCTTTGAGGAATGCTTTCCACGGACCAAGTGCCGTCTGGGTCTGCAGGATCCCCTTGACCATTCCCAGGTCATTCAGCATCCCCAAGTCATTCGATTGCCCAACAAAAATCGCACCGACCAACCGATCGTCTCGCCACAGCAGTTTGCGATAAACGTTTCCGGCGGCGTTCGAGATGGTCATTGCTTCGGCGCTGGCATCATTCCAATCGCCGTAACTTGCTGTCTGCAATCCACAAACATCGGTGACGTTCATTGACAGGCTACCCGGATAGTGGATTTCCTGGCCTGCCATGTTTGCCCCGGCAACGCGACCATGGTCCACAGCGGTGGGTTGAATGGCGTGAACTTCGCGGCGATCATCACCCAACACAGGGCCTTGCGCCACATCCCCTGCGGCGTAGATATCGGTAACGCTGGTTTGCATTTGGTCGTTCACGAGAATGGCCTGATCCGCGTCCAGACCTACCCCCTCGACGACTTCCAGGTTCGCCTTAATGCCTGTCGCGACAATCACAATGTCCGCGTCAATCGTCTGTCCACTTTCCAAATGGACATGTTTCGTCGTCCCGTCACCGGCCGTGATTTCTTTCACCGCAGTACCGGTATGAACGTCGATGTCCTTGCGACGAAGCCAGGCCTGTACCAACTCGGCGGAACCCGCATCCAGCATCCTAGGCAATACCTGCGATTCCCTTTCAACAACCGACAATTTCCAACCCCGCTTGTGCATCGCGTTCAGGACGATGAAGCCGATGAAACCAGCACCCACCAGTACAACCCGGGGCCTTTCCAGGTCGGTAGTCGCGTCTAACAAGCGTTGGCAGTGCTCCAATGACCAGAGAGGTTGCACACCCGGCAAATCAACTCCTGGGATGGTCGGCGCAAGCGGTGACGACCCGGTGGCGACGAGAAGCCTGTCGTAGGACAGCGAACTACCGTCGCTAAGGGTCACCGTCTTTGCTTGTGCATCGAGGCTTTCCGCCCGGACACCAAAACGCGTGACCACATCCAGCTTGGTGAAATAATCAGCGTCACCTGTGTGCGTATGTTCGCGCGTCACTTGTCCGGATAGCCAGTATGGCAGGGCCATTCGCGAGTGCGCTGGTTCATCGCTCACAAGCGTAATCTGCGAAGGCTCCGACTCCAGTTGTCGAATCGTCTCAATCGCGTTGGTTGCAGCCGGTCCGGAGCCGATAATTACGTGATGCATGGTAGTTCAGTTGCGGTTTGAAAAGTTGATTTCACGCTGCCGAAGACAACGGCCTGGGTTAAAGCGACGCCAACCCGAGTTCGGCAAGTTTCTCGCGGCTGGGGACGCCTTCTGGATCCCACCCACGTTCTTGATAATAGATTGGCAACATGGCGTCCAAATTCACCGTAACACCGGCGGACGGTCCCTCACGATGTGCTTCTTTCAGCAGTCGCTTGGGAAGCGTGTCGTCGGCTTTGGTGAAGCCTGCCTTGAGATTCCACAAGCGTTCGATATTCCACGTTCGCTCGCCAATCTTTACGAAGTCATCAATCGTATACGGGATACCGGTAGCGGCCGCAGTACAGGGAACAAACGTTTCCAATGCACCATCAGCAGCACCAACAAACAGACAGATCCCGGTGTTGTCATGCGCGGTAGACCGATTCTGCTCGTTCGCCACCCATTCGGCTTTACCCTCCGTTTGATGCGGGTCAAAGACACCGGTCGTTTCAGGGCCGGGCGTCCAAGCACGCAGATGACATGCGCCTCGGTTACATGTTGCATAAGCCACCCCCATCCCTTGGAAACCACGCGGATCGTATGCGGGGAACTCTTGTCCTTTGACTCCCATGAAGACCTGAGGGTTCTGCAACGCTTCACCCATCCGCTTCGCACCTTCGGCCAAAGCGTCTCCGAAACCTTCGCGATACGCCGTGGCTTCGGTCATCCTGACAAGGGCTTCTGCAGAACCAAAATTCAAGGGCATCTCGACCATGGCGTCTGTCACCACGCCGTTTTCGTACAGTTCCATTGCTGCAGCCAGGGTGGCCCCCATCGAGATAGGATCCATACCCAGGTCATTGCACAACCAATTCGCTTTCAGCACGGCATCCAGGTCACCGATGCCACAATCAGCACCCAGGGACCAAGCGTTCTCGTACTCAGGACCTTCGCCGGCCTGCTTCCAATTGCGAGGGTGCATATTCACCATGTACTTGTCATGATCATCGCCCAGGCTGCAAACACGCCCGCAGGCAATGGTGCAAGCAAAACATGCTTTATTGGCGACCAGCCTGGTGTCACGGATGCTGTTCCCATTGAGATTTTCAGCGTCCTCGAATTGCCCCTGCAAAAAGTTGCGTGTTGGTAATCCACCAAAGGCATTGGTCATATCGATCGTTGCCGCTGTGCCAAGCTCGGCAAACGCTTTGCGTCCGGGGCTATCCTTCATAGCAGCCCGCATTTCCCACATGGACTTCATGAACGCATCGGGCTCTGCAATCTCAACGCTACCGGTTCCACGAACGGCAATCGCCTTAAGATTTTTGGACCCCATGACGGCGCCGACACCACTACGCCCGGCCGCCCGGTGCTTGTCATTCATGATGCAAGCAAATTTGACCTGATTCTCACCCGCTGGACCGATGCAACACACGCGCANATTCGGCAGCCCGGTTTCCTCACGCAAGCCATCTTCCGTTTCAAAGACACCTTTCCCCCAGTACTCCGAGGCGTCGCGCAACTCTACGGTGTCGTTGTAAATGTACAGATAAACTGGCTTTGGTGACTTGCCTTCCAAGATGATCAAGTCGTAGCCAGCAAATTTAACTTCCGGACCCCAGTGCCCACCTGAATTTGACGTCGTGATGGCGTTTGTCAGCGCGCCTTTCGTGACGACCATATAGCGGGCACCGCAAGGCACAGGTGTTCCCGTCAATGGACCGGTAGCAAAAATCAGCTTGTTGTCTGGCCCCAAGGCGTCCGCCTGAGGATCCATTTCCTCATAGAGGTACCGAGCTGCCAAGCCTCGGCCACCCACATATTCCTGGGCCCAGTCTGTTCGTAAATCTTCTATCGAATGGGTACCTGCCGTCAGATTCACGCGCAGGATTTTTCCAGTCCAACCGCCCATGCTGTTGCTCCTGGTAAAAGTGTCAGTGGATCGCATGCCGTAAACTCACAGTTTCCCTACTGCGTGGCATGCAGATAGTTGTCGTTTACCTTGTCACCCCAACTGCCAAACCAGTCGCCGGTCTTGTCCACATCGACATACTCAATGGCGTCTGTCGGACATGCCGTCGAACACGCGGGGTCTCCCCCACAAAGGTTGCACTTGGATGCTTTATCCGTTTCTGGCAGAGTAAACACGGTGCCAAACGGACATGCTAACGTGCATAGATGACAACCAATACACAGTTGATCAATGACAACCTTCGCTTGGCTGCCTTCGTCAACAGCAATGGCGTTTACTGGGCAAGCCGTCATGCACCACGCTTCGTCACACTGCAGGCAGGTGTAGGGAGCGTAACTTGCCTCCTCGTCAAATACATTGACGCGAATGACACTTTGAGAAGGTGCAAACGTTCCTGTTTGCACCCACGAACACGCAAGCTCACACTGCATACACCCCGTGCATTTATCGGGAATGATGTTCAGGACTTTCGACATGCAAGGCTCCAAATCGCTACGTTCACGAGGCAACCGATTGCATGGCTGCACATTCACGATGCCGAATCGTAACAAAAATAGCGCTGCAAAGCCAACTGGGACCTGATCCGGTGACTCTCCTGCCGGACGAGCCGTACTTTTGTACAACTGCAAGAGCCCTAATGGAGGGTACAACGACCAGTCAACGGCATACGGCAAATGAGAACTTTACCTGAAATCCAGCCATTGCCTGCACCAGCCAGATCACCCACTCGGATCATTCAGTCCCAAACAGGGCCGCCAGCAGGGGTGAGCAGACGAGCCCTAGGATAAAGATCAGAATCGCCAGCACAACGAGCAACCATGTCGACGTGGTCGTCGTCGCACCCAACCAAGATTGCAATAAAGCACGCATGCCCTCAGACTGCTCCCGATGCCAGGTCCCTTGCAGACCACTCGCTGGAAGCTGGTGATTGTCCCCATGTTCCATCTCCGCAAGTGTCCCCAAGGTTTCGGCAAATGAATCGTCTTCAGAACCGCCGGGCAGCCAGATGCGGAGTGCTTTGGCAGCATCCTCGGGCGATGGAAAACGTTCATTGGGCTTCTTTGCCATCAGGTTGTGATGGATCAAATTCGCAAAGTTCTCCGGCACTTGCGGGTTCAGTTCATCGATTCGAATGGGCTCTTCATAACGATGCGCCATGATCTTCTGGACGTCGGTTCCCTCGGTAAATGGCGGACCACCGGTCAAGCAGAAGTAAAGCGTACAGCCCAGGGAATAGAGGTCACTCGCCGCATCCGCCTCCCGCGCGTCTTCAGCCTGTTCCGGAGCACAATAATCGACGGAACCCATAAAGAATCCCGTTCGTGTGATACCAGCCGATTCTTCAGTGCGTTGTCCGAAAAACTTAACCAGCCCCATGTCAGCCAACTTAGACGTGCCATCCGCATCGATCATGATATTCGACGGCTTAATGTCGCGGTGAACCATCCCCAACGATCGTGCGTGCTCCAAGGCGCTGCTAATATCGNGCCCAACGCGCGCCGCTTGCTCAACACTAAGCCTTCCCTCAGTATCCACTTTTTGCTTCAGCGTCTTTCCATTCACGTATTCCATGACAATGAAATACATGGGGCCTTGATGACACAATTCGAAGGTTCGCACGATATGCGGATGCTGCAGTTTCAGCGCCGCTCGCGCTTCTCGCCGAAATCGCTCGACGGCATCACTGATTTGCGTTCTTCGCGACAGGATTTTGAGAGCGACGGCTTCATTGCGTTGCGCATGTTGCGCTTTAAAGACCTGACCGGTGCCCCCTGCACCCAGTGGGGTCAAGAGCTTATAGTCCCCCAGAAAAAACCCCTTTGACTGGCCGGCCTTGAGTTGCCTGGCCTGCCAACGCGTGAGATATCCACGGGTGACCAGTAGCCGCAACAGACCATCGTTTTGAGGCGAAGTGCGAGTCGCATTGACAGCTTTGTCAAGCGTCTCGGCATCGACCAAGCGACTTGTTCGGATCCGATCAACAATTTTCTCAGCTTCTTCCATTCAAAAATCCAGAATGCCCGGAGTGAGCCTCAAGGATGGTCTTCTGACCGTCTGTATTCAAGCAAAGAGTTGCGAGATGACTCGCCCCTTCGGCACCAGCATAACAGGGCGTCCCGTGCGCGTGTGATACTCGGCGAGAGGATCGATACCCAGCGCCTGATAAATACTCGCCCCCACATCATCCAGGGCAATCTCGGTCGCGTCGTCCGGAGCGTCACCGGCCTTGTTCGTCGCTCCCACCAGGTTCCCCGCGCTGACTCCACCTCCCGCCATCAAACACCAGTTGACGCGAGGATAGTGGTCACGCCCAGCATTCTCGTTGATCTTGGGTGTCCTGCCAAATTCCCCCATGGCCACCACCAACGTTCGCTCCAACAAGCCTTTGTCTTGTAAGGTCTCGAGCGTGGCGGGCAAGGCATTATCCAGAGGGCCAAGCAGCCGTCGATGCCCGACAAAGTTTTTCAGGTGAGTATCCCAACCGGGATTCGTGACCGTGATAAATCGGACACCGTATTCGACCAGTCGACAAGCCAATAGCAACCCTTGATTCAGCTCGTCGTTCGAAAAACGCTTACGAATGGAATCCGGTTCCCGGGCAACGTCAAAGGCCTGCTGCGCACGATCCGACGTAATCATGCTGTGCGCCTGTGTACTGAATTGATCCAACGCAGCCAATAGGGGACTGTTCGCGTCGCTCTGGCGAAATGTACGATCCACCTTCGCCAGAAGTTGCTCACGTCGATTGAGTTTGTCCAACGTCAGGCCGTCAGGCAACGACACACCCCGCACTTGGAATGGCTTCCCCACCGTGGGAACTGCATTCGTCTTGAACGGAGCATACGCATCCCCCATGTAGCCAGCGTTCCACTCTGTTTTGGGAATCGCCACATACGAAGGCAAATCCACCTGCCCTGGAAGTGCGCGACTGACGACCGAACCGTAGGACGGATAAAGCAGCGCGGGCGTTGGCCGATTGCCTGTGGACAACCACGATTGCCCCTGCGGATGGGCCCCCGCCGAATGACTGATCCCTCGCATCAGGGCAAATCGGTCCAACTGCTTGGCAAGCTTCGGCAGGTGCTCACAGACAACGACTCCAGGAATGGCAGACTGGATCGGCTGAAACTCACCACGTGTCTCGGTCGGCGCGGCGGGCTTCATATCAAGCGTGTCCAGATGAGACGGTCCACCCGCAAGGTTAATAAAGATGACGGCATCCGCCGTGGCTTGCTTCAAACGCTCCTCAGCTGCCCGGGCCACACTGGAAAAGGTCAATCCAAGTGTGCTGACTGCACCCACTTGCAGTAGATTGCGACGGGGGAATCGCTGCTTCGCAGATCGAACACATTTCATACTCATCGTCTTACGCAACCTCCCTCCGCAACTTTCAGTGGTTCGTAATGAATTCTTGTGTATTTAAGAGTGCCCACATCAAGTCGCGCATCCCTTCCGTTTTCGATTCGAGCTTCATAACGTGTGCCTTACCAATCACCAGCTCCTCCGACGTCGGGTAGCGTGACAGCACGCGCAGATACGCGCTTTCTACCAGTTTCCCGACATCCAACTCATCGTCACTCAACTTCTCTAGTTGTTTCAGCCAACCATCCTGGCGATCGAGAAGCTGCAACGTTTCCTGATCATTTCTCCGGTAAAGCGCCTGCACAAGCGTTGGATCATTCTGTCGTTCACAGTCGCAATTAGTCGTCCGCAAAGGCTTGCCAAAAACCAAAAGCGAGTAGTCGATCGATCGTGTCTGGTACGATTTCGGATGCTGAGCAATCTTTCGCGTCTGGACATCGGCGGCAAGTTTTTTCACTGTTGAATCGCTGGCCGTAGCTTGAATCATGGCATCCACCACAACCTCTGCTGGCAACCGGCGCAGGACGGCGCGACTAAAGTGTCGTTCGTCCGCACGATTTGTCTTGTTCGGCTTCCACGAACGTTGATAGGTTTCGCTGCTGGTAATCGTGCGATGCAGCCATTTCATATCGTAATCATGCGCAATAAAAGCTTCGGTCAAGAAATCAATTAACCGCTGGTTACTGGGGGGATTCGCAAGATTCAGGTCATCGGGCGGGTTAATGATGCCCGCGTGAAAGTAGTGTGCCCAAACACGGTTTACGAACGACTTGGCGAAATAATGTTGTGGTTCATGCAATAACCATTCGAACAAGGGTTTACGCGGATCTTGATACGCATTCAAATCCAACTCGCCCGCACCTAACAATTTGCCGGTTTGTGGCGTCTTCCCAGGTGGTGCGAGATACACTTCATTCCATGGAATGGGGCGTCCCTCTGCAGCAATTCGAAGATAACTCTGGCGTCGCAAGGCGGCCGTATTCAGTTTATCGGGCACACCCAGCATGGCACGCATGCTTCCGTGCCAATCTGTCGCGTCAGGTGCCGTCCCGGTCTTAATGCGAGTAAAAAACTGCGTGAATTTTTCAAAGTCATCTTTAGACCACTGGTTAAATGGATGCTTGTGACATTGCGCGCAGTCAAGCCGGACCCCCATAAAGGTATAACCAAACGCTAAAGCCTTGTCGGAAGCAAGCGTGATGTTGTCTCGATACCAGAAGTGCGGCATCGGATTGCCTAACGCAGCAAAGCCATCATCCTTGGGCCGTGTATAACTGCTCTGCTTTGCAACGTAAGCCGCGTATGATTCGTCCGNGCGACGACTGGTGGCAGTCACAATCCCGCGGGCAATCTCATCCCAACCGATATTCTCGCGCACTCGTAGCGCAATCCAACTTCGCCACTGCGCAGCAACCGGCTGGGCCATTTCAGTCGACCCCAGGTACCCGGCGTTACTCCCCGTCAAGTCACAAAGCAGATTCGTCCACCAAGCGACATACTCGGGACGCAACAGCAACTCCTCGATCTTGCGAGTACGTTTATCGGTAGTCGTATCTGCGAGAAACGCCCGCACTTCACTTTCGGTGGGTAACGTACCAATCAAATCCAAACTGACACGCCGCAAAAACGCAGCATCATCCGCAACCTCCGCAGGCCTGATACCCAATTGATTTAACTTCCGCACAACCAACTGGTCAATCTGCGTCTTACCGCGTGGTTCCGCAACACCCTCAGACAACGGACCGATAGGCAACACGACAGGCACAGGAACGATCCCGTTATCGTAGAAGGCAATCACGTGCGTATCGCCCCGACCAACGACGGTGACCAGGCCATCGGGAGTGACCTGGGCCACCGCATCATCGCGAGTTTCAAATCGCGTTAACGACGTGACATCTTCACGTGTCCCATCCGTCCAAACGGCAACGACACGCAACTGCCGACGATCTTCTGGCGCAGTCGCAACAACCTCTGCTGGCGAGACATCGAGCCTGACAAACGTTGGTGGGTCACTAGCAATCCCCTGAGCACCCGCTTCGATCCAGCGTCGCAACAAACGCTGCTCCCAGCCTCCCGGCGGGAGACGCTCGCCACCCTCGTGCTCATCTGCCGACGTCGGTTTGTTTAACAGCAAACTCGTTTCAACGGATTCTAAATCAACGCGTTCTACGAGGTTTTCATGGTCGGCCAAAAAGTCGTAGCCGAACATCGACAGGCGAAAGCCACCTTGCCCCGCAAAGGCCCCGTGGCAGGTGCGACTATTACAACCAAGCCTCCCCAACAAGGGCACCACATGCCGTTGCAAATCCGGCACTTCCTGGCCCCGTTCCAAACGCTCATGCCATGGCTTAAGAATCGGCTCCGGTGGGACCTCTACTTCAACCACCCCGGTTGTGACAAGAGAAGCAACGCGCGACTCCGAGGCAAGTCCGAAAACACGCAACGACGGGTTCACCTCATGAAGCAAACCCTCTTGCGAAACGCCCGTCCGATACACTTCAAGCGTCTGCAACGATTCCATCTGGACGATCGAAGCAAGCTGCTCCGCCGTGACACCCGTGCCGTTCAAACTCACATGCTTGAGCTTCGGCCACTGTTTCAAGATCGCCAAATCTGTCTCAATTGGACAATCATCAAGGTAAAGAAACTGCAAGTTCTCCAAGTGACGAAGATGTTTCAATCCTTGACCAGTCACTCGAGTACCATCCAAACGCAAGGACTCGAGTTCATGCAAACCGGCCAGATGCGCTAACCCTGCATCGGACACCTGTGTCCTGACTAGCGACAACACCTTGAGCGTCGAGACACGACCAATCCGCTGCAAACCCACATCTCCGACAGACGTCTTGTCAACTGCGAGTCGCTCCAGCCGACTCATCCGTTCGACAATTGCTAAACCGGAATCGGTGATGCCGCTCTCGCTTAACATCAACGTATCGAGGTGAGACAATTCGCTCAGGTGGGCGATACCAGCATCGGTCACCTGGGGACAAACGACGGCCAGGTATTCCAAGTGGTGAAATGNCTTCAGAAGCGACAAATGCTCATCAGAAACGCCGGACTTGCTGAGTCGCACCAACCGTACTGTTTCATCTTGGTGAAACTGGATATTCGTAGCAAATCGGCGCAGCGCGCTAACCGCCTCCTGCTCGCGATCGATGGATTTCTGGTCGGCAAGTACGTTTGCCATACTCACGGCAAACAACAGAATGACCAGTACGGTTGGAAGCAGCGAAGAAGGGAGTTCAAGGTGTGAAGACGTGTGGCGTCTGGCAAACATGAAGCCAATTATAGCTAGTTCCCCTTCGACTGCCTGAGAAAATACGGTGTCCCCTTGGTTTTCGTCTTCCGCCGATAAACTTTGTCGCCACACGTGACAAACAGGTAGCTGAAATCCGGACCGCCAAACGCCACATTGGACAGAAATGCTCGCTGAGGCTTTAACATCACACCACTGGGGCGCCCCGTCGAGTCACACATTTGCAAACCGGCATAGGTCGCCACAAACAACCGCCCCAAGTCATCGACGGCCATGCCATCCGAACCGGGCCGGTTCTTTCCCGAGGCAACGACGAGGGGTTGATAGTAGGCTTCGCGGTGCGCAAGCGATCCGTCCTTCTTGATCGCAAAAGTCCACAAATGAGGCTCCACGCTATCCGTCACGACAAGCGTGCTTTCGTCCGGCCAGAGGACCACGCCATTCGGCCGAAAACCCTTTGCGACCACCCGTGGCTTGCCACCTGACGGCACGTACCAAACTTGTTCGTTCTCGGGGTCGGTAAAATAAATATCCCCGGCCGACGAGACCACCAAGTCGTTCGATGAGACACCACTGGCGACCACGCGAAAACTCGCATCCGAATCATAAGCGACGATCGAACGATCCCCGTTACGGCAACCATATAGCTTACCGTCCGCGCCAAACATCAAGCCGTTTGTCTGGGCTGTCTTGTCGGCGAACAGAGTGACCTTACCCGAGTGGTCCGCGCGGAAGATTTTGCTTGCACGCAGATCAGAGAAAAAGACGTTGCCATGGCGGTCCACCGCGGGACCTTCCGTAAACCCATGCCCCTCGGAAACGAGTTCCCAGTGAGAGTCATCGGACAACACCATTGTCAACGGCGTGTCTTGCGCAACGGCTTGCACGACGAACAAGAAACCAAAAACTGACGCGGATAAGGTGCGCAACATACGCCGGTCCTCAACAAGGGCAAACATGAGATTGCATCAGTTTGCCGGCGGCTGCGCACGATTGCAAGTCATGGCACCTGAACACGGCGGCCGAAACCCTACGTCAGACTCGGGCGGTGTGTTCCAGGCTATGCCAAGCTTTAGCCCATGGGAGGTCGTCGAGGCATGCGACGAGGGTAGGGCAGCGGTTCAACTGGCACCAATGGGGCATCATTCTCCGACGCCCAAATCTCCCGCTGCTCGTGAGACGCGTAATACTTTAACCACGTCTCGACATCTTGCTTGTCGTCAATACAGTGCCAATGCAAGTAGTTCTTCGGGAGATCGACTTTCTTCTCCGGTGACGGCAGAATGTCACGGTAGAGCAAACAGTACAAAGCACGATCGGATAAATGGTCCGTATATTCCAGAACAATCTTCTGATCGGACAGTTTTTCGAGTGCGTACCACAGCGTTTCGTGCAACTGAGAGTCGCTCAACGAATCCGGGTGTGGCAGAACGAGTTCCGGATCAAACCATTGACTGATCGGCAACACGGGAGCTCGTTCCCACGCCAGCATACTGGCCAGGAACTCGTTCTCTGTCCGTGTGGACATCCGACGAATGTCAACCAAGTCAACCGCTTCATCAAGGAAGGGTTCAAGGGCATCCCGTAACTCTGCATTTCGCAGCAACTGATCTACTTCTTCAAACGAGTGTGGCAACTCAGTCATCCCGTCAAAACGCATGCCTGTAACTAAGAAAGTCAATTCAGCTTCGTTTGACTCTAACAGCAATCTGCAGCTACGCAATGGCCACCAGAGCACGGACGGGCAAGACTTGAGAAGAATTCAGAAACTCCGCTGAATCGACCGTTAACATCGACAGTCTTGAACAGTCGCGGGACGCATAATCGGTAAGGTCACTGCGACAGCGGGAGTCCAGGAACGGCTGGAACGGCTGGTTCTTCGACAACCGCGGGTTTTTCGATACCTTCTTCTTCCAGACTGCGGAATGCGTCGACACCAAACCCTTCGCGTTTGGCTTCGTCATTTTCGGCCACGATGTCACCATACCCAGGCCGCACACGCTTGTAGACATCCTCTGAAATGACGTAGTACCACTTCGCAAATCGAGCATTGATTTCGAGCACGTCGATCTTGGCTTTTTCGAGCTTGTCGTTGTAATCATCCAGCTTCTTTTGGTTTTCCTGCTCGATCCGTTCACGTTCCTTCTTGATCTGAACGAGTGCTTCATCCTGGTCCACTGCAGGTTTTGCCTCAGCCTCTGCACCTGCTTCTGGCTTATCGCCTGCCGCAGGTCCATCGGCGCCTGCTGGCAGTTCCGGCAGTTCTTCCAGCACGGGTTGCTCCAACAGGTTCTCATTCACCTGAGCCATTAAGAACAAGAAGCGGTTGAGCTTGCCTTCATCCGAATCTTCCTCCAGACCAGTCACATGGCCAAACCGCAAGACATACTCCACACCCGTCTTGAGCCCCACGCGAACTTCACCATTCGCAGATTTCACTTCGCCACCAGCAACAGGAAAAATGCCAATTCGCTGGAGGTTACCCCGAAGCTGATCAGAGGGATCATTCAACGCTTCACCGGCCTTCAAACTCTCGCTCACACCTTCCGGTTTCTCACGAACGTCGACAATCTTGACTTCACCCAAGGCGGTCTTCAAGTCATTCAACGTTTCCTGGTCCAACTCTTCCGTTTCTTCCAGCAACATGGGCTGAGGTTCATTGCGCACGAACTTCGTCATGGGCCCTGGCAACCACTTGTTGTCACTGAACAGCAATTCCATTTTGCTGCGATTCTCAAGTGCATATTGGATTTGGCCCAGCGGACCTTGTGAGGGAATCACCGAATGGTCATCGATTGTCACCGCCTCGATATCCATCGCATTCACTTCCAACAAGTCCGTGTTGATCCAGTCTTCGAACTTGGTCGAGAACTTGGTCGGATCGATTTCAATGACATACACCTCGTCTTTACCAATCCTGCGCACGAAACGCTGGGTTTCACTACCTTGCACCGCTCGGCCAATAATCAATCCGGCCAGTTCCGAATCCGATTTATCTTTCAATTCGACCAGCGTTCCAAAGCCGCTACCGGACGAGTCTTCGGTAGGTTCCAAGACACCCAAATAGTCGTGGTCCTGCGGTAATTCCGACGCGACATCCAGAATCTTGAGATCCAACAGCTCCATAGCCACGTCACGAGTCTGAGTTTCGGCGTCTGCTGGATAATCGTTGTGCGAAGGCAGGACCCACAGTCCACTCACATCTTTCGCGACTTCGATCTCATCTAACTCGCCGCGGTCCTGGCTATACCTGACGATTTTCAAGCGATCTGCTTTGGAAACATCGTCCAGGGTCGGAAACAACAATTTGCCAATTTCACCTTTCGGCTGAAATTCTTCGTTGGTTGGCCGCGCGATATAGGCAATGACAAAAACGACAACAGCCACACCTGCGTAGATGAGCGTCTTGATCAACTCTGTCATGACAAACGTTTCCTTAAGTTTCTGAAACTGTTAGCGCAAATCCCGAAGCGATCAGCGTAAGCGTGACGTCGAAACACCTTCTCGTTCTCGCAAGCGCCGATAGACAAAGACCACGAGCCCGACCATCATTGGCAACAGAGGTGGAATCGCGACAGCCCACAATTTGTAACTGGTCTGTAGGTTACTGATCTTCAAATCAGCGTCTCGACGGATCAATTTGCGATCCGACTGTAATTTGTCATTCAGCTCCGTCTGTTTGCGTTCCAACTTCGCTTCATTTTCGGCTTTCTTTTGAGCCTGCACCTGAAGAATTCTCAGCCGGTCACCAATATAGGCTGTTCCTTCTTCCCGCTGCCTAGCCTCAATTTCTTCCAGTTGCTTTTTGTAATTCTCGTCTTCAGCAGCATTCTCTTCCTTGATCTTATCCACTTCTTTGTTGAGCATTTCCTGCAGCTCTTCTTCTCTTTTCGACTCCTCATCACGAGCTCGACTGACTTCCGCCTCGATCATCGTTAACGTCGCATGTCGCGGCTTGCGGGTGCGAATGTCGATGTAATCATCATCGCTGGATAACGCGTCAATCACATTCAGCATGAAGGTGATGTTCTCGAACTGCAAATTGATCTCCTGTAGGGAGTCAGGACGAGCACGCAACAACACCCACTGATCGTACATCACATCCAGGTCAGCAACGTAAACGACTTCGATTTCCGTAGCATCGCTCTCCTCTTCGACTGCCAGATCATCAACGGGAGGTTTTCCCGAAATGTAGGCAGCGATGGTTTTNTCTTTATCACGNTCCAAAGCTACCATCGCTGGATTTTGCCGAAATTGCTGATAGTCGGTGAACTTCATCGTCCCTGACAAATCCCCGGTAGACAACAATTTCGTAAACTCTAAATCTCCTCGATCNTCTGCCGCCTCGACCGCACCAGGGGCAGGAAAGAACACTTCCTCAATGCCTTTCGTGATGGGATGGTCGCCATTGATCGCTTCTTCCGCACCGGGCGCTTCACGGCGGATGAACACATTGTCGTCTGACATGTCCAGTTTTTTGTACGGGTTGAAGCGCTGCCAGACAATGTCCGACTGAAAGAGCGCAGGCCCTGCCATTGGGTTACCCGGTGTGCCCGTTGTCCCTGGTGCCGTCACGCCGATGGCTCTCCACAAATCCCGAATATTGCCTTTGGGCGGNGCTTGGCCACCGCCCCCCATCATGCCCGCCATCATGCCGCCGGGACGAGGGTTCGGTTCACCTGTTGCCGGCACGGGCATTGTCAGAGGACGCGGGTCTTCGAAGATGGCAGTGGGGATACCTTTTTTGATGGACAAAATAAGATTCGCCAACTCGGGCGGCCCCAACGAGGACGGCTGCACCACCATCAACACGTCATACTTGGACCTGGCCGACAGCACCAACTGCCCGTCTCCCTCTTCCGCAAGCTTGTACACCGAGGCGGTCGAAAGTTTCGCTCCGGCATCCGCTGCAGCCAGTGTGGCAACTAATACTGCACCCTGGTCGCTGACTTCATCAATTTCAACGTCCAACACATCCGGCCCCGGACCGCTTTCTTTGGCGAATGTGAAGACACCTTCCTCGTAACCTTTTCCAGCCGTGGTGACATCGAACTCGTCAATCGCTACAGGCTGACTCATATTCACTTCGTCAACGCGATATTGTTTTTCCAACTCCGAGACAATTGCTGACTTCGGAATTTGCCGGAAGCCGGCGGACATATCAAAGCCACCCATCAAACGTGCTCCGGTCGTCACGATCCCGAGTCGCTTCTTCTCGCCATAAGCCACGGTGGCAATAGATCGCACGAGCTCGTACTCCACGGGAATCCCGTAGTCAAAGAAAGGCACAACCACCTTTTCCAAACCACACTTGAAGGCGGCCCCCATGATCACTTCACTCTGCTCAAACTTGCCACGAACGCGCGCCTGAATGGGCATCGGCGTGATATTGAAACGCGTCTCGGCTAATTTGGCCTCCTCGCTAAACGGTTCCAGACCATCGTTCAAATTCACACGAATGTCGGCTCCCGAGAGTTTCCGCAATGCTTTCAGGCGTGAAATCAAATCCCGCTTAGTCTGAACGTAATCTTCGGGAACTTCGCGACTCACAAAGACATCGATCACGATGGGATATTCTGGTTTCAGTTCACTAATCAACTTCCGCGTGTCAGGCGCCAAAGAACTCACTTGCCCTTCAGAAACATCCACACGAATCAAGTCGTTGCTGTAGAAGAAACTGGTCATCCCCAGCAGAATCACCGCCAGACAGACAGCACGCCCCAAATAATGGGCCAGCATGAACTGCCCATCACGTCCGCCACTCCAATGGCGTTTGCCGATCAACACCATGCTGATGTAGAGCCCGATGGCAATCACCATAAAAAAGTAAGAGGTGGAAGAAATACTGATCACACCGTGAGCGAAGTCATCGCTTTGTGCGGTCAAACTGCAGTTGGCAAGCGTGCGGGAAAAGCTCGCATTGGGAATGATCGTGTCCGCAAACACGGCGAAGACCAAGGGCGCGTTCAGGGCAATTCCAAGCACGAAGCTAACCGTCAAGTTATTGGTCAAAAACGATGCCACCATACCGATGGAAAGCATCGCCATACCAATCATCCAGTAGCCGAAATAGGTCGACAACAACAAGCCGCTATCGAGATTTCCTTGCGTCAGGTAGACCAACATCCAGTAGTTTGCCAACTGCGAAAACAACAGTGACACACTAAAGATTGCCGCCGCAGCCAGATACTTGCCGATGACGATATCAAAGTCGTCTGCTGGCAAAGTCAACAATAATTCATCCGTACCTTGTCGCTTCTCCTCAGCCCACGTGCTCATGGTGATGGCAGGCACAAAGATCAACATGATGAAGGGCAGGTACATACTCAACTGGTCGAGATTGGCCAGATTTGAATTGAAAAACTCATGTGGCCAAAACGCAGCGAAAGACGTCAGCAACACAAACAGGCAAAGAAAGACGTAGCCTGTAGGGTTACTGAAGTAACCAATGAAGTTTCGCTTCATCACGGCAAATGCCGCGTGCTTCAGGAAACCAACAAGCAACAGCACCAAGAGGCCCATNAGGATAAACAAGGTGTCCCATCCGATAAGCCAGAGCATAGAGATAACGATTTGCATATCCGGTAGTCGCCTTATGTATGAACGTTGTTCACGTGTGCGATTTCAGAGGAATGAACGTCGCCTTAAGCTTCCGATGCGGTCAGATCATGGAACGCTTCGGTCAACCCGCGCCCCTGGTCCAGATCTTTGACGTCCCCGTCGTAAACCTTGCGACCCTCGTTGATCACGATCACTCGATTGGCCATCGCCTCCACCTCCTGCAGAATGTGCGTGGACAACAGGATCGTCTTGGTTTCACTCAGCTTCAGGAGCGTGGACCGCACGTCGCGGATCTGGTTGGGATCCAATCCGGAAGTCGGTTCGTCCAGAATCAGCACATCGGGCTCGTGCAGCAGCGACTGCGCCAGACCGACACGCTGTTTGTAACCCTTCGATAGCTTACTGATCGGCTTGTGAAACACTGAGTGCAGTGAACAAATATCGACCACTGCTTCGATCCGCGCCTTGCGATGTCCACCGCGCATGCCGCGTGCTTCGGCAAAGAAGTTGAGCATGGAACTTGGAGTCATGTCGGGATAGAGCGGACCGCTCTCCGGCAGATACCCCAGTTTCTCCGACCCGGCCAGACGATCGTCTTGCATATTGCATCCGGCAATCCTGGCGGTTCCCTGCGACGGGGAAAGATACCCGGTGAGCATCTTCATGGTCGTGCTTTTCCCGGCACCATTGGGGCCGAGAAAGGCCACCAACTCACCCTCGTTCACCGTAAAGGAGACATCACGAGCAGCGGCGAAGATCCCGTAAAACTTGGACAACCCAACCGCCTCGATCATCGGGGCTTCTGTTGGGCTTTTCTGCTTCTGTTCTGGCGTTGCCATTTGCTAACAAGCTCCGGCTGATTCACGCGACTGGCATGCCAATCGCCGTTAACCCNGGAATAATAAGAGGTTAAATATACCTCGACGAGCGAAACGCTCAACAGGCCAGCGGTGAATCGGAATGAGGCTGACCACGCGATCGAGCAGCCACCGTCCCAGCAACCTGCTTCGGGGCACTTTTGTACGTCCTCTATATAGTTGCTGTTCGCTAACCGTTCTATTTTTTTTAATTCACAGAACCGGCCCTAGCCACCCGCCTCTTGAATCGCCTGGCGAGCCTGCTCAGTGACGTTCTCTGCCGTAATCCCGAAGTGACTATAAAGCTCCTTGATCGGGGCAGAAGCACCAAAGCTATCCATCCCGACAAACTTGCCTTCCACGCCTAGATACCGGTCCCAACCGAGCCGAATGGCCGCTTCACAGCCAACTCGGGCCTTGATATGCGGTGGCAGGACTTCGTCTCGATAAGCTGCATCTTGCTCGTCAAACAGCTCAAAGCAGGGCAAACTGACGACTCGCGACCGTACCCCACTGGCCAACAAAGCTTCGTGGGCCTCGACGCAGATCGTCAACTCGCTGCCTGTACCGATCAAAATCACCTCAGGCTCGCCTTCGCAATCGGCCAGAATATATCCACCGCGGCTCACACCACTGGAGGGAGCATATTTCTCACGATCCAGTGTCGGTAACCCTTGTCGCGTCAGCACCAGCGCTGTCGGTCGGTTGTTGATTCCAATCAGGGTGCGATACGACTCGGCAACTTCGTTCGCATCTCCCGGGCGCATGACATACAAACCGGGAATCGCGCGACACGCCGCCAAATGCTCGACTGGCTGGTGAGTTGGCCCATCCTCGCCCAAACCGATGGAATCATGCGTCAGGATATACAGGACTGGCTGATGCATGATGGATGCCAACCGCATCGATGGTCGCATGTAATCTGTGAAGCAGAAAAAGGTTCCTCCGAAGGGGCGCAACTTGGACAAGGACATGCCATTCAACATGGCAGCCATACCATGCTCACGGATGCCAAAGTGCATATTCCGACCACCCATATTTCCCGGCCCGTGATCACCCGCCTCATCGAACTTGAGTGCCGTATTGTTGGACGGTGCCAGATCGGCCGAGCCACCAACAAGCCATGGAATCTGCTTGGCGATGGAATTCAGCACTTGGCCTGAAGAGGCGCGTGTCGCAAGCCCCTTGGCATCTGCCTCAAAGACGGGGATATCCTGATCCCAATTGGCTGGCAATTCACGATTCCAGATCTGCTCGAGTTCNGCTGCAGCCTCCGGGAATGCAGCACGATATTCTTCGAGTCGCGACTGCCAGGCTGTTCTGGACGCCGCACCCCGTGCACCAATGCCACTCGCAAAATGCCCGGTGACTTCGGCAGGGACGCGAAACTGTTCATCGGCGGGCCATCCATAAACTTCTTTGGTAAGCCGAATCTCTTCTTCGCCCAGCGGAGCGCCGTGTGCGCCATGCGTGTTCGCTTTATTCGGCGAACCAAACCCAATGATGCTTCGCAGAATAATGATTGTTGGCTTGTCGTCAGTTTGCTTGAACGATTCGATTGCCTGACTAATTGCTTGCAAGTCGTTCGCATCGTCGACCGTGACCGTATGCCAACCCATTCCCGCAAACCGTGCTGCGGCATCTTCACTGAAGGCGAGATCCGTGTTGCCTTCAATCGTGATCTTGTTGTCGTCGTAGATCCAACACAAATTCGACAGACCGAGGTGGCCAGCGATCGAAGCGGCTTCACACCCTACGCCTTCCATGACGTCGCCGTCACTGCATAGCGCGTACACGTTGTAGTCAAACAGATCAAAACCATCGCGGTTGTAGCGTGCAGCAAACCACTTGGCAGCGGCGGCCATCCCCACGCTGTTACCAATTCCCTGGCCAAGAGGACCGGTGGTGGTTTCGATGCCACCGGCATCACCGAATTCAGGGTGTCCGGCACACGGACTTCCCATCTGGCGNAAATTCTTGATGTCATCCAATGTAATCGCCGGTGCATCGACAAGACGTCCCTGCTTGTCCACATTCTTCACACCTGCCAGATGCAGAATGGAATAAAGCAACATCGACGCGTGACCGCATGACAAAACAAATCGATCCCTGGCAACCCACGTCGGATCTGCCGGATCGTAATTCAAGTGGTCATTCCACAACGTATAGGTCACCGGGGCCAACGCCATCGGTGTCCCTGGATGTCCGCTGTTCGCTGCCTGTACTGCGTCCATCGAGAGTGTGCGGATTGTGTTGATGGCAAGTTCTTCAGTATTCACAGTCGTGGAGGCCATCGGCAAATTTTCCTGGGTTGGTACTCGAGAATCTAGGCAAGCTACGCGACAGATCGGATAGATGCTTGCACCTGCAAAGTCGCGACGGAACGCGATTTGATGGCGCCACGCCAGGTGGCACCAGTCTGCTTCATGAAGGGCGTAGTTTAGCTTGCCTCAACCCGCATCGTCAACGACCGTTGNCCGTGACAATCGCGGAGTTTTCGCCCTCCGGTCAAAGCAAGATTCACTCCGTTCCATCCCGCAATTCCTGCAGTAAACCCTGTGCCCGCACCAGATCTTGTTGCCGCACAACGACATCGACCGTCCCGGGAGCTTCCGCCAGAAAACCCGCCGTGTAACTCCCAATCGTGCTCGCCTCAACGCCCCGCGCCGACAAGGCCGTCACGATGGCGGTCGCCTCGGCCAAAGTCGAAACACGAACCAACACTTCTGGGTTGTTGGGATCTACCGTCATGCGTGTCTTCCTGGGAAAACTTCAGTAGCGAAAACTTCATTCACGCCGCACACATCAGACCAGCGACTGCAGGATCTCAATTCCACGATCGATGGTCTCATCCGACGCGGCATACGAGATACGGAAGTGAGTATCGCGGTGGCTGAAAATGCTGCCTGGGATGATCAACAGATTTTTTTCGATGGCCCGTGTCACAAATTCTGTTCCCGTGCCACTCGGCGCTTTGGGGTAAACGTAAAACGCACCGCCTGGCTGGACCACTTCATAGTAGTTCTGCAGACCCGCCAGCAACCGGTCTCGTTTCCGTCGATACTCATCGATATGACCGCTGAGGTTCAAATCCAACGCCGAGGCCGCAGCCCATTGAGCTGGCTGAGGGGCACAAACGAACGAGTACTGTTGTAGTTTGATCATGGTTTCTATCACGGCAGACGGACCATGCACAAAGCCGACGCGCCATCCCGTCATCGCGTGACTTTTCGAAAAGCCGTCGATCACGATGGCATTCTCATTGAACTGGGCAGGCGAAACAAATGGTTCGTCATAGCAGAATTGCCGATAGATTTCGTCCGACACCAACGCAATGTCATGTTTGGCGGCTAACTCGGCTAAGCCTTGCAACTCAGCTTTCGTCATCGTCACTCCCGTCGGATTCGCGGGACTGTTGACCAGAATCATCTTGGTCTTATCGGTAATCGCGTCGGCTACCCGGTCGAGGTCGACGCGAAAGTCCGGATGGGTGTCGATGGATACGGGCACACCTCCCACAAGTTTCGTCAACGGTTCGTACATGACGAAAAACGGATCAAAGACGATCACTTCATCACCGGGATTTACCAGGCTCAGCATGGCCAGCACGAGCCCGCCACTGGTCCCGGAGCAAACAAACACACGGCGATCTGCGTGCCCCCATTGCTGGTCGACGTCTGCCTGTAATTTTTCTCGCAGAACAGGCATCCCCTGGGTTAGCGCATAGCCGTTCTTCCCGGATTCAATCGCTTCCACACAAGCCGCTCGGACCTCCTCCGGCACATCAAAGTCTGGCTGCCCGATCGACAAATTAACCGGGTCTTTCATTTGGCTTGCCAGATCAAAAACCTTGCGGATTCCACTACTGTCAAAAGCGTACGTTCGTTGAGCAAGCCAGGAATCAGACATGATGCTATTCGTTGTAGTGATGCTATTCGTTGTAGTCAGGAGTGACGCGTGATGCCGTCAATCGTGGAAAGGTAAGCCGTGCCTGCGAGGATAAGGCCGCGCGGGGATCATTGCAACGGGCGGGGCGGGGCATTCCGCTCCGCTTCACGAAGCAATGACTTCAAACTGGCATCGTCAGGGAAACGTTGCAGAGCACGCTTGATCACAACCAAGGCGCGCGGCGCGTCGTTGCCTTGTTGATACTGGTCGATCCAGGACCGCCATGCCTCCAACTCTTGCGTGCGAAAAACTTGCTCGCGAGGATGCTGCTTCCTCGCACGTTGCAACGTGGAAGTGACCGCTTCCCAATCACCGGCTTCTATCTGTCCCTTCACCAGTTGACGAAAACAGGTCAGCTGATTGCGTATGAATGTCGACTCTTCGGGAAAACGCAAGCGAGCGGCCGTCATCACGACAAGCCCCTCTTCCCAGCGCTGTGAACGGAACGCCGGTCGCACTTTCTGCGACCACACGTGTTTCTCATTTTGTCGCAAGAGTGGATTCTGTGGGTAACGTGCACGCGCTTGCTTGATAACCACCAGAGCCTTATCCCACTGACCGGCCTTCACATGTGGCTCGGCTTGTGACCACCACATGGCAACTCCCAAGTCAACGATATCCTGGTCAAGTGGAAAACGACCGCGTGCGTCATCCAGGATTTTCATCGTCTCCGTCCACGGCTGCATACCGCTGCTTTGCAAAACCCAACGGGTGAGGGCACTCTTTTCGTTCTGGGCCAGTTGCTTACTGTCGCCGTAGCTTCGGGCGCGGCGAAACAACTTCGCAGCGGCACTCCAGTCTTTTGCACTGGATCGTTGCACGCCCCAATAACTCAGCACCTGAACACGCAAGGTGTTACCGTGTTCTCGATCGTTCATGGCGATCCGTTCAGCCCGTCGCCACGCCGCCGAAAACTGGCTACCTTTTACAAGCGATTGAATCTCGCGTTGCGAATCAGCCCGCAGAACGTCGCGTACCACTTCGATCTGACCGTAACGCTGGCTCAGCAGGTGATACAGTTTTTCCGCAACTTCGCTTCCATCCTGCTTGCGTGTGGCAGACAACCACTGTTCGGCAAGGTAGGCGTAGCTCTGCTCGATTCGCGCCTTCTTCGGCNCTGGCAAACGCANAGCTTGNTCAAGCACTTTGGCAGCCGCAACATGGCGACCAGCCTGTAATTCATCAACATACCACCGCTGCATCAGATTGGCTCGATACTCCTGGATCTCCCTCAGCGACTGCCCGCTCAATGTCTGTTCTGCGTTTTCTGTCAGCCCCACCGCCCCCGCGAAGTCACCCTTCGCGACCTTGGCCTCCGCAGGGCTGATATACACCCAAGTCACAAGTGGCTCGAATTGTTCGGCAGAAACCTCGCGGGCAGCACGGCGCACCAGCTGAATCGCTCGCTCCGAATCTCCTCGTTGCACCGTGTCGTTAATCCACATCTGCCAACCATAGATTCGGCTGTGCAGAAACCCCGAGTCGCTGGGAGCTAATTGCAAACCCACCTGAATCAGGGCAAGGAATTGACGATAGTCTTGCGATTCCGCGGCAACGCGACTCCACGCCGCCAGTGTCACCAGCGCATTTTTGACCGCCGTGGCATTATCGCCATCCAAACTCATCGCCCGGAAATAGGCCCCCAATGCAAGCGCATAACTCCGCTGTTCGGCCAGTTCGACACCGCGGTTGTAGGGGACCAGCGCCAACAGGCCAGGCAGCGTGAGACTCCTGCGTTTTTCCGGCAGATCGGAAACGACATACTGCAACCCGGTCAATGAGTGAAAATCTTCGATCGTTTGGTTGGCTGGACGAAAACCGTTGGCAATGGTTGTCTCCACGTCCGCATGACGGTTGCCGTCGTAGACCATCGCCAACACATGATCTGGCACTTCGACCGCCCGGACATCCAATCCCAAGCGGCGGCCAATGATGCTGTACAAAATCGTCGACGAAACACAGTTGTACGTTCCCTCATGAAGCAGCTTCGCCAACGAAGATTGTCCGCTGGAGTACTTCTTCAAATAGCCTTCCGCGTACATCCACCTCAGCAGGGCTGAAGCTCGCTGAAAAGGCTCTGCGTCCTGATCCAGATGCCTGCCGGCAGCCGTCGCAATGGTAGCGATCCTCTTCATGAGATCTTGACGGCGTTCGCCGCGTTCCATCCCTTCCGCCAGCAAAGCTGCTTCTACCAGCGTCCAGTCATCCAGTTGGCCATCACGAGCGTCATCCAACAGCAAGACTTCCTCATGGGAAAGTCGCACATCAACCGCTCCCAATTTGCCAAGCCGTGCCAGTACCTCTTCGGCCGTCGCAGGAGACTTTTTGAAAGCATACGTGGTCTGCGGTAGCCCCCAGCGACCGACCAGTTTTACTTCTGCGAGTGACACATCCCTGATTTCCGCAGGCGAGCGGATCTCCAAGCGAATCCATCTGGCCGCAACCGATGGCAATGCATATACCAACTGATCATCACGATTCGTCATCCCCTTGGCGGTTACGGCACGAAAACCTGCGTGCGGTGAAATCGTGGAAACAAGAACCTGTATCTTCAGCGACCCATGGTCTTGGGAAGACGGTGGCAAGTATGCGATGAGTTGCGACAGCGTTGCCACTTCTGGCAATTCGAATGTCATGCCAACCTGTGCCTCAACACCAACTGGCAGTACTGCCGGCGTCTTGACATCACCGTCCCGCAAGATCCGTAACAGGTGATGATGCTTCAACGGCAACGTTGTATCGGCCACCCGCGTCTGCGCATGACGCAACAAGTCGACAGACGGGACCTCTGCCCGCAGTGGCGTTGCGCTGACCGCGTGCACCAGCACCCACAGCGTGAGAAGCTCAAACACGGCAGCCGAAAATCGATTGAGCTTGCGCCACATGACGTTCATGAAAACCTGCGATGTGTCGTAAGGCGAAACATGAAAACAACATAACGCTCCTCAGCCACTTGGCAAAGTCATTCGGCACGTTCAGTAAGTCACCTATTCTCACATTCGCATTGACTCCACATGTTTTCTGGGAGAACATGAACCGTGGTTTGGCCGGCTTTCCTTTGAAATGGAGAACTTTCCCATGATGCATTTTGGCATGCTGAAGACCTCCCTGTTGATGCTTCTCCTGGCAGCTGGCCCGGCGTTTGGCAACGCCGCCCCACCGGATTTCAAACCACCGCAGCGCCAAACACCTCGCCAGCCTCTGCGGATCCGCAGCACAGACTCACAGGTTGAAGCCCCTGTGCGAATCTGGAAAAACAGTCGCCAGAAAACAACTCGCATCCAGATTCCGGCATCAGTCCTTGCTCGATTACAAGCCGACAAAGATGGCAAAGTTAGTCAAGTATCTCCGCAAAAGAACCATGTTTCGCGCACGATCGTTGCTGGCTTGTCTTTGGCGATGGCTGCGGCATGTGGCTTTGTGCTGTTAGGTCGCAAGGGATCGCGTTCGACAAACGTCGCTGTCATCACGTTCCTGGTTTTGTCTCTGACTGTAGCCGGCGGTGCGATCGCCGATTTGCGAGTACCGGACGAACCTTCGGTGCGCCCGCAACCCCAAGTTCCGGGGCAAGTGCTTTCCCGAAAGTCTGACAAGGTCATTATCGAGATCACAGAGAAAGGCAAGGCAATCGAAGTGATCCTCGGCAGCGATGCACGCTGGGTCCGGTAATGTCATCTGAGCTCACGCTGGAATCATGGCATGACCGTTCCGCCTGGTGGTTTCGCTGTGCAGCCTTGGGCACGGCGATCTCCGCTTTTATCCTTGCCGGATGGCTTCCGTTAGCGTTTTCGATCGTCACGGTGTTCTTGTTCGCCGGTCCTCACAACTGGCTTGAGGCCCGGTACATGATGGCACGTATGCCGGCCCGCTGGGGCAAGCTTCGTAGCTATTTTCTGGTTGGGTTGATCGGTGTTCCTGTGTTGGCAGGCATGTCTGCCGCGATGCCTTATGGCATGCGCGCCTGGCAGGCCACCTCGGAAATGTGGCTGTTCGGCGTCGCCACTTGGAACACTCTGCTCGTGCTTTGGATTGCAACCCTGGTCCACATGCGCAGCCGACAGAATCCGCGCCGTCACTGGTCTTGGGTTTGGCCCATCAGTTTCCTGTTAATTGCACTCAACTGGTTGTGGCCACTGGCTTGGAGCATGGGGTTGATCTATTTACATCCCATCATGGCTCTGTGGTTTCTCGACCGAGAAATTTCCAAACGGCACCCCACTTGGAGAAATGCTTATCGCAGCAGCCTTGCGGTGGTTCCATGCATGCTGGTAGCGCTCTGGTGGAAGCTTAGTGGATCCCCAGACTTACCAGAACCCGATCTACTGACGATGCAAATCACCAATCATGCGGGCGGCATGATATTCGAAAATATTTCGACGCACTGCTTGGTGGCAACACATACGTTTCTCGAAATGCTGCACTATGGAGTGTGGATTGTGGCCATTCCACTCGTTAGCGGAACGGCGGCTTGGAATTTACAGAATGTTCCACTGTCACGACGGTCGCGCAGCTGGCGTGCAGCCATCATCTTCGTGCTCGCATTGGGACTCCTCATCTCACTCACCCTTTGGCTAGGATTTCTCCTCGATTATCCGCTAACCCGGGATGTGTACTTTACCGTCGCCATCCTGCATGTTTTGGCCGAAGTTCCCTTCCTCCTGCGGCTGCTGTAGAACGATGTGGGAACCTAACGAGTTGTGGCAATTTCTGCCCTATGGCTACCTGCTCACCGTCGGACTAGAAACCCCTGTGTTGATGGTCGGCCTTTCCCGCCAACACTCGTGGCGCCGGAGACTTTTCGCCGGTGTTGGCTTGACGCTGTTTACCTATCCGATCGTCGTACTCGTCCTGCCACTACTGCTCGGTCATTTCGCAGACTGGGTCTATATCACGGTCGCCGAGACCTTTGCTCCCATGGGCGAGTGCCTGCTCTTTTATCTGGCGTTTGGAGGCGATCTCCGCCAGCGATCCACGCAGCAAGATTTCCTTGCAATCATCCTGGCCAACATCACCTCATTTCTCGTAGGAGAATGGCTTTTTTCGGCCTGGTAACCACTCCCCTCAAAACTCAGACCTCAGTCTCTTGAGCATGCAAATTCAGAGACGCAACCGTTACTGCAAAGCCACACCGCGTATTTACCCCTCTTGTCGAAATGGGTTTTCACCCTCGTCGGCCGGAGGTGACTTGGGCTGCACCCGAGACGACGACCGCATGAAAAACATGCCTACACAAAACACGCCGGCCAGAATGACAAATACGGCTGCTACCCCAACACAGAAAACACCCGCCGACAACGCGAAAGAAGGGCGAGGCAAAACATCCAAGAACAACGTCACTTGATCCATCATCCACCTCGTTTTTCACTCGAAGCCTGGCCGCCTCTGCCAAAGACCTCTCCACCCATTAGCTTACCCCAACAGGCACATCGACGACAAAATCGTTCGTGCCGACAACCCCGGTAAACCCGCAGATTGACTGGCACCAACACGACCGAAACCTTGATCAACAGACATCGCGTTACGCCTGGGGAACGAAAGCATCAGTAGCCCGAGCGCAGGCACGAACATTTTCATGAGCACGCAGTGACTCGGGCATCATGACACTTCGATCGAGTTGCGTTCAACGGGTCTGCTTAAACAACGGATGCTTCTGGTTACCCTGCGAAACGACGTATGCCAGCAGGTCGAGTATTTCTTCTTCCGAGAGCTTGCTCAGCAAACCTTTCGGCATGATGGATACCTCGGACTTGCGTTGGACTTCAATTTCGTCTTTTTGCAGTACCGTCGGCTTGGCATTTGCCACCGGATCCACCACGATTTCAATCGTCCGCGGTGTCTCCTTCACCACCAATCCGGTATAGACTTTGCCATCATCCATGCGGAAGGCATACGCCTCATACTTCTTGTCAATCTGTTTACTCGGATCGACCAGGGACTCGAGCAGATGTTCGAGACTCTGTTTTTTGGCCTCGAGTTTTGTCAGGTCAGGTCCAAACTCACGGCCTTGGCCGTTCATTTTGTGACAGGCCACACATGATGCGAATGCGAAGAGGCTCTTGCCAACTTCAAACTCACGAGTCGCCCGTGCGGAGGAATCGTCGAGTGTCTTGACCAAGGCGATCAGATCGTCGTACTTCCAATCCGTATTGCGTTCGGTGTACTTGAGCAGTTCGTCGCGCAACGGCAACTCGTGGTTCGCCAGATATTCCGCAGGGTTTGCCAGATATTGCTTCAGGTCTGCAACGACATAAAGCGCACCGAACATCCGTCGCCAATGCCCCGGGTAGGTACAGACGTAAGGATAAATGCCTGGCTTGGTCGGAGCCTCAAAACTCAGGGCTTGATTTTCCCCCGGTTGCAGCAGGTTGCTCGCCAACATGACTTTGTTTGTTTTGGGAATGTACTGCCGAGCAGCCGCATCTTTGTCGCGGGCAGTCGCTTCGGCCAACAGTCCCACCTCTTCTAAAGCACCTGGCTGCACGATCGCAAAGTTGTGCGGCATATGGTCTGTATTCGTAAATACAAATTCCACAGGCTTACCTGCTTGAACAACCAGCCGTTCCTTGTCGAAAATCATGCGTGCTTTCACCGTTCCAATGCGAATCACGTTGACTTTCAAGTCAGCCAGTTTGGCTTGATACATCCGTTGTTGATCCGCTGGTAGCAAAGAGGCTAACTGATCCGTCAGTTGCATCGCCTGCAACGCCGGCTTCGCAGTTCGAAATTTCGCTGGAATCTCACTCACATACTGAGCCAGGGTCTCCGCCAGCGGAGCAATCGCATCCTGTGCCCAGTGTTCTTGTTCAATCGCCAGCATGGCGAGAACGGCAGAGCGATAGTTCTTTTTAGACCGCAGCACCTTACTCAAATCGAGAAACTTCTGCGCTTCATTACCGGGCAGTGTGGACAGTGTGTTGATGGCAACGTCATGCAACGTCTCACCGCCCGCGATCGCTAACTTATCCGCAGGAATCGCTTGACGACGAATCCCTGGTCCCGCATACGTCACTTGCAAACCGTCGCTACCACCGTTGTCAAAATACGTCACCACGAATTCATGCGGCCCTGGTGACAACTTCACCTTGGCGGTCTTTTCGACCATCCCGTGCAAACCGTCATTGTTAATCAACAGTTTGCCGTCCAGATAGATCCGCGAGCCATCATCGGACACGATGAAGAATGTGTAGTCACCGCCTTTATCAATCAAAATCGATCCTGAGAAACGCAGAGCAAACGCATCGCGGCGACCTAACTGAGGTACGTCGATTTTGATATCAGGAACAATCCCGCTGGCCTTCGGCTTGAGCTTGGCCAAAGTTTCCAAAGCGACGTTTCCTGGACTCTGTTCGAAGTAGTCGACCTGGATTCCTGGAACACCAAACCCCGAACTTTCCGCCTCGCTCTCCAAGCCTGCCGGTAGTCGATAGATCAAAGGCTGCACAACGGGATACAACGCACGACGCGTCTTGTCGTCCACGAGAGCCACGGCATCGAGTGCATTTCGCAGGCTTTCTTTGCTGCGTACTGCGTGTGCAAAGGCATTCGCTCCGTCACCGTCCGCCGCCATCCACGCCGCGTAGCCGACCTGGCGGGCATCAGATGTCTTGGCCGAAGCCGCCAACTGCTTGAGAACGCCTGCTTGCGTTTGCAATTTGGCCACAGGCTGCTGGACTAATAGACCGCCCAAAGCTGGCAAAATCTGAGTCTGCTCTTTGGCATCCCGATCCTTGATCAACTCAAGCAACAATCCCAACTGATCTGTTTTGGCGATGGAAGCCAAGCCCTGCAAAGCTTCAGACAGATGGTCAATCGAAGCGGCAGGGCGACTCAAGATCGCGCGATAAACCGCTTCCGTTCGTTTCATCTTCAATAATTCCGCTACCGGTGCGTTGCGCAATACGTACGTCTGTGCAGCCAGTGAAAGCGGCTTACCGGAGGCCACGGCCTCTTTGACAATACTGTCGACATCCAAACTACCGGTGGCGTACTTCAAAACATTGTCTAACTCTGGATCGGTCGGGCGATTGGCAATCTCAAAGATCACCTCAGCGCTCGCCAGGCCACGAAACGAAACTGCCGCCTTGGCCGCTTCGGCGCGCACCAACGGTTCGTCATCTCGAGCAGCCGCAAGCAACAGGGGAGCCCAGTCATCCACTTTCCCTCCCCAGTGGCCAAGCGTGCGAATCGCAGCAGCGCGAACACGCGGTTCCGCAGCAGTAAAGACTTTTCTCAAAAGCGTCATGTTCGGCACGCGATGTTCTTCAAACACCCAGAGACATTCCAAAAGCGCTTGCGCCTCACTCGCGTTCTGAGAACTCAACTTTGCAGCAAACTGCGATACCTCACGGGCCATGTCAGCAGTGTCGCGCCCGCTCAGCTCTAAACGTGCTCGATAACGAACAGCATTGGTAGGATCGAAGAAGGCCTCCAACACTTTGGCAATCGGCTGCCCCTTCATTTTCCGTGGCTTGAGCAACTTTCCACCTTCTGCCGTCACTCGGTAAACGCGACCGTGCGTATGGTCACGATTCGGATCACGCATATTGTGCTGCATGTGGCCGATAAGCGCGTTGGACCAATCGGACACGTAGAGTGCTCCGTCACCGCCGATTTCGACGTCCGTAGGTCGGAAGTTGGGATCCGACGAATACAGGATGGGCTCGACCTCGGTCGCTGTGATGTCGGCGCCGTCGTATTTGACTTCGTGCTGCAATACGCCAAGGAAACCAATGCAGTTACAGATCAGGAAATTTCCTTGGTTTGCTTCCGGAAAAACCGGGCTGGAGAGGATCCCGGTGGCTGCAACCGGCCGGACGCGTTTTTTGAACCATTGCTTGTTTCCTTGCCCTTTACCAATGTTGACATAGGAACCGGTGCCACTCGTGCCATCGTTGGCAAACTGAAAACCCCATTGGTCAAAAACGTCACCGTGCGGGTTCGGGCCAATCGGGAAATGAAAGCTCATTTCAAACGTCCGCGGGTCAAAGCGGTGTACCCCGGAACGGGTCGAACGATACGTCTTGGTAGGAGTCTCCATGTTGGCGATGTTAAAAATCCCCCGAGACCAATAGAGACCGCCATCCGGCCCAATCACCATGGCATTGGCCGAATGGTGCGTATCCGCACTGGACAGCCCTTGCAGCACCCGCAGCTTGTAGTCCGCTTTATCGTCTCCATCGGTATCCTTGAGGAACCAAATCTCGGGTGGCGCGGCGACAAGCACACCGCCGCCCCAGAATTCAAAGCCTGTAATGCTGTTCAGCTCATCTGCAAAGACGGTGCATTTGTCAGCGACTCCGTCCTGGTCCTTGTCGTCAAGAATCAAAATACGATCTTGCCGCGGCTCCGTGGGATTCCAGTGAGGGTATGACGGCCACACGGAAACATAGAGCCGGCTGTCGGTATCAACAGCCATCTGTACCGGGTTGAGCAGTTCCGGAAACATCTTCTCAGATGCAAATAAGTTCACTTGCATCCCTTTGGCGACCGTCATCTTGTCAATGGCTTGCTTTGGATCCAAATAGTCTCCCAGACCACGTTGATGCTGACTCTGTCGGTTCGCGCTCACCTTAACTTCTTCAGGAAGGTTATTGTCGACCACGTTGTATTCGCTGCCTCGCAACAACGCCCACAAAGCTTTGTCGCGATTCACCGTCATCTTGTCGAAGATTTCCATTTCCCGGCGCATGACGTCGGCGTTGGAAACTCCATCCCAAGCCAGCCGGGAACGACCACCGTACACGTTGTATCCATCGACGACACGGTAGCGACTAAACCAATGATAGTTCTTATCAAGCACAGCCTCTCGAATCTTGCTGAGCGCCGTTTCACTTTGGGGAGCGCCAGCCTTGCCGAACAAAGCGCGCATCATCACCGCTGCCAGCGCCTGGTTGCCTCGATCAAGCAAGTGCACGCCATTCATCGTCAGTGGCTTCGTCGCCTTCGAGTACAACTGCTGTGACGGCTGAAAGAGATCCACAAACGGTACATTTTTCGCCGTGCAAACCCGCTGCATGGCTTGCGTGTACAAGGCGAGATTCTGATTGTTCGCTGAACCGTCAGGAAGATGTGGGTTTTTCAGATCCTCATGTGCAATCGGCGAGAACACCACGATGCGCGGCGCAGACTTGCCGTTGTATTGCTGAGCCCGCATCCCATCAATCATCTCCGCCAAGTCTTTTTCGAAAGTTGCGAGACCTTCTTTGCCTCGAAAGGCTTCGTTGAAACCAAAAAAGCACAGCACCACATCAGCCTCGACTTTGGCCAACCACTGATCAGCAGAGCCGAAGTTATTTGATCTGGGCCGCGCCTTCACTTCGTCCCCAGTGAATCCCAGGTTGCGAAACGTTAACTCGTGATCGGGATGCGCCGCGTGAATGGATGCTTCCAGCCAAGCGTGATGCTGCATCCGATCCGCAAAGTTATTTCCGATCACCGCCACGTGATCACCTTGACGCAATTCAAGCAACTGAGCTTCGGCAAATGATGAAGCAATCAAAATGATCGCGGTCATGTTCACTAGTAACTTCATCAGCGAAATCCTCTGAGGAACAGCGTGGCACAGTCACCTTTGAAGAGGTACGGCGCGCCACCGCAGGAAAGAGAAAATGAGGGGGGGATTCTTAGGCCCATATTGTGCCCCAAACAGAAACAAGAAGCGAGCATCTGCCAGGATTCACTGCCGCCTCAGACAGCGCAAGCTCTGCGGAAATCAGAGGTTCCAATGAAGCCACCCCAATGAGTCAAACCAAGATCATTTCACGGGCAGCACCCAATCAAGCCCGTAGGTGCCTTCAGACGTTTTCCGTATGCGGATACCCACGCTCCGAATCGCGACCGACAAGGTCCCGTTTCGACCCTCAGCTTGCCGCCACTTAATGCGGATCACAAACACCGAGCAATCCACGTTCCGTTGGTCAGAATCTCCACACGAGCCGCTTCATGCAGAGCTGCTTGCACTACGGAAACCAACGGAGTCAAGCCTCAATCGGGCCAAGCCGCATGTGACCATATGTACACGACCTTAGAATCTGCACTTTTTACAAGCAACCCATCACATTACACTAAAGGCAGAGAGCAGGCAGACGAAGAAGGGAATAAGTGTGGCGCGGATTTTGTAGGGAAATCACCAGGGCAGCATTTCGTGGAGCAGGATAACGAATGTCAACACGACAGGCTAATGTATTCATCATTGAGGACGACTCGGTTGTAAGAGCTTCGCTGGAATTACTTCTTTCACCAACCGAATACATCACACATACGTTTGAGTCCGCTGAGAAGTTCCTCGAAAACCTCCCGCAGGTCGAGATCGGTGTCGTGATTGCTGACTATCTGCTGGGCAACATGAACGGCTTGGAACTGCAATCTCGAATGAATGACATCGGGCTTGCTTACCCGGTCATCATCGTCACCGGACACGCGCGTACGGATATCACCGTCACAGCAATGAAGAACGGTGCCATCGACTTTCTTGAAAAACCGTACTCTGAAGCTGAATTACTGCTCTCCTTGCAAAAGGCCGTTGCCGAGGCTGAAAAGTCACTGGTCAAACAACAGTCTCAGACAGTGCTGCACAATCTTCTCGATCGTCTAAGTGAAGAAGAGCGGGCCATTTTGGATCTGCTGATGGATGGCCACGCAAACAAGCAGATTGCGAAACGGATGGAAATCGCTCTGCGAACGGTCGAACGTCGGCGACACGCCCTGCTGAAAAAACTTGAGGTGGAAACCGTTCAGGAAGCAGCGGTCATCGCCACCAAGGCGCGTTTGTTCGCCAGTTAGCAAGCCGTCGACTCGCCGCACTTCTTTCCATCTTGTGCGCAAGTGTGCGAGCAAACCCATCTCGGCACCAGGCAAGTGCTCCGCACAGCTTAGCCGACAGGTACTAACCTGGGCATTGCAATCCGATGCCCAACGACACGACCATACCTCTCCTGCAATCGCGCTGAATCCAGGCTCAAGACTTCGAGCAGTTGTTGATTGGGCTCCTGGGCGCGCCACCGCTGAGCAAACTCCAGCATCAGCCGATCATAGGCAGCTTCGGAATTGGAGTGAACGTAATTCCGCCCCGGAAATCTCCGCAAGTCACCGTTGAATTGGGGGCTGATATGCCACAGCTCGTGAAGGATCGTAACCAGTTTTTCCTCACACGAGAGGTCCAAAAACCGGGGTACATAGGCGTGAAACAGGTACAGGACCTCGCGACCATCGACGGTCCTTAAAGGATCAACGGTCAACCGCTGGCCATCCACAATTCCGCTGGACGCCCCACCTTCGAACCTCATTGGGGTCAACGTCGCCTGGGTACCGTGAGAGGTGCGTTTTCGCGAGCGTACGAATGAAAACGCCACGCGCGATAATTCGATATGCTTCAACTCAGGCAACCGAGCGATCATATCGGTACAGACGTCGCGCAAAAACGCGGTGAAGTCAAAGACATGTGATTCCGTGACATGTGGGCAAGTCGACATGTCGTCTCTGAACGGTTACACACTCGACGTTAGTCGTTTTTCTCTTCTTCAGCGTCACCAGAATCGGTATCTTCAGCCGCCTGCTCTTCAACCTCCTCGTCCGCCTCTGTTTCGGCGGCGGGTTGTTCTTCGACAGCCTCATCCTCAACGGGTGCTTCCTCATCACCAAAGCTGGGCTTTTCACTCGTCTGAGCGACACGATCTCGCACGCCGACGAATTCCAAAATCGCCTTAGTTCCCGCATCTCCTAATCGCTTCTCGGCCAACCGCATGATCCGCGTGTAGCCACCATCACGATCTTCGAATCGGGGTGCGATTTCATCAAAGAGGATCTGTACTGCCTCTTTGTCGCCCAAGAGTTGCAAGCACCGGCGGCGCGCGGCCACTGCGGGTGCAATCGCTTTATTCCACTCCTGCCACTTATCGCTCTGTCGCCACTGTTTCCAAGCATCTGTATTCCGCTCGGCATCCGTTTCCAACTCACTGGCGGCCTTCAGGTGAGCCAGAGAGCGTCGGGCGATGGTGATACACCTTTCCACCAGCGGACGAACTTCCTTGGCTTTCTGGATCGTAGTCACGACGCGACCTGCCACTGCAGGGGCGTTCACTTTACGTCCATCAGCCCCAACAAAATCGTCGTAAAAATCGGGGTCGCGTTCCGTCAAGATCAAGCTCGAGGCGAGGTTCTTCAACATAGCGCGGCGATGGCTGGATGAGCGGCCGAGATGTCGGCCTCGTCTACGATGTCTCATGACTCTATCTACGTTTGCTTAAGTGAGATGTTTCCAATAAACCTGGTCGTCACCAAGACTAGCGAATGGCCTGTGCCGCTGGCACTCGCATTCCCAGGTGCAGGCCCAGTTCGTTCAGCTTGTTACGCACTTCCGTCAACGTCGTTTCGCCAAAATTGCGCACTTCGAGCAACTGATCTTCCGACCGCTGCACCAAATCGCGAACCGTGTTGATATTCTCTGATTCCAAGCAATTGCCGGCACGCACAGAAAGCTTGAGTTCGGCCAAACTCATATTCAGCTTTTGCTCCAGCGCGGGGTCGACATTGTTGCCACCACTACGAGCTGGTGCATGGACGCGGGGGCCAAGTTCCGAGTACTGCACGAATGGATTGAGGTGCTTGCGGAAAATCTTAGCCGACTCCACCAACGCCATTTCCGGCCCGATGGAACCGTTCGTCCAGATATCAAGCGTCAGCTTGTCGTAATTCGTCTTTTGGCCAACCCGAGTCTCGTCAATCGTATAGCGCACTCTGACGACGGGGCTGTATACGGCGTCGATGGGAATGATCCCGATCTCATGATCGCCCGTGCTATGTTCACTTGCCGGAACATAACCGCGCCCGTTCTCGACCACCATTTCCATCATGAACGGTGTGTCTTCGGTCAAGGTCGCAATGACGTGATCCTTGTTGATGATCTCGACATCTTGATCCGTCTGAACATCCGCACCTGTCACTTTACCGGCTTCGTTCTTTTCGACGGTAATCACACGCGTCGACGCGCTGTGGTTCTTAACCACCAGCGACTTGACGTTCAGCACAATGTCTGAGACATCTTCGAGCACGCCGTTGATCGAGGTGAACTCGTGCTGAGCACCACGGATTTTTATCTGCGTTACCGCACTTCCCTCAAGGCTGGAGAGAAGGATACGTCGCAGACTATTACCGACCGTCACGCCGAACCCACGCTCAAATGGTTCGGCAGTAAACTGGCCAAACGAACTCGTCAGCGACTCTTGATCACAGTCAACTACACTTGGCAGCTCAAGTCCACGCCATCGGATGTGCATCGACAGTCTCCATCAATGTTAGTGAGAAAGTACGAAATTCGGGGTAAGCGGAGCAGTCCACTTGTCGGTACTAGACGCGCCGCTTCTTGCGGGGACGACAACCGTTGTGAGGGATCGGTGTGCGATCCTCAATGGTCTTGACATTCAACCCTGCCGCTTGAAGTGCAGTGATGGCACTCTCGCGACCGGAACCGGGACCGTTCACCCGCACGTCCACTTCGCGCATACCAAACTTGACCGCCTTTTCGGCCGCCTGCTGTGCGGCACACTGGCCAGCAAAGGGAGTGCTCTTCCGCGACCCTTTAAAGCCGCTCGTTCCGGCACTTGCCCAACACAGGGTATCACCCTTGGTATCGGTAATCGTGACCGTCGTGTTATTGAAGGTCGCACGAACGTGGGCGACCCCCACAGTCACATTGCGACGAACTCTTTTTTTCTTGCCTTTAGCCACTTTCAACGACCTCTCGTTCAGTTGACTTTTGAAACGGACGACCGAATGTCCTGCACGGACTATCGAAGGTCCTTCACGCCCTTCTTGCCGGCCACCGTCTTCTTGGGGCCCTTCCGCGTTCGTGCATTGGTACGAGTTCGCTGACCGCGAACAGGGAGACCAACACGATGCCGGATTCCGCGATAGCATTTAATGTCACGCAAGCGACTCACACTCTGTTGCGTCGCACGTCGCAATGGACCCTCAACCACATAATCATTCTCGAGCATGGCCGCGATCCGACCAATCTCGTCCTCAGCCAAGTCACGCGCCTTCGTTGTTGGATCAATACCAATCTTGTAACAAACGTCACGAGCTGACTTATGACCCACTCCGTAGAGATAGGTCAACGAAACGACAATCTGCTTGTCATTCGGAATATCAACGCCAAGAACACGTGGCATGAGAAAACTCTCCTGGTTCAATCAACGCGAGATGAAGCCGCAAATCGGCTCGGTCGCAGTCTAGCCTTGTCGCTGCTTATGACGGGGATTCGTACAAATGACAAAGACCCGTCCACGCCGGCGCACGACCTTACAATTTTCACAAATACGCTTAACGCTTGCTCGAACTTTCATGGGTGCTGCCGAATGAGGGTTAAAAACAACTGAATATACCGCTAAGGTGTCAAGGTCCGCAATCCCTGATCTGCACCGAATTTGAGATCTCTTTTCAATGCACTTCTCGGAACTCAAACCCCGACGGAGGACAACACACCGCCAGGCCAGCATCACGCCACCAATACCTCACCCGGCGGGAAACCCTCACCCGGCGGGAAACCCTCACCCGGCGGGAAACGGCCCCCGGCTCCTGCGGACATACTGCCCGTTCGGGGGATCAGCTCGCGCCGAAATCTAGCTCCTGATGGAATCCACCTCAACAAGGGTAAACTGGGAAAACCCCGGTTGCTAGCGATGGAATCCACTATCAATCGAGGGTATCCGAGCAACCTTCACGAGAGATTGATCATCCCAGACCAGCCAGACAATGAACAACGGCTCAACCCGGAACAATCTCCAATAAATCCTCNGAGGGGACAAAACCTAGCAGAAAATAGTCTCTGTGACACCCTCAGCATCAAGCGACCTTGCTGGTATTCGCTGGCGAGATTTATAGTACGTTGATGGAACCAGACCATGAGACGCAGCCCGAACATTCGGACAACCCCGAATCGGCCCTCGCCGACTTAGGTGAAGCCTATGCGCGACTCATGGGGCTGGATCCCTCCACTACGACCCCCACCCCGGAACCCGCAGATCAGGAGACAACTGCGGCATCCCTCCCCTCCTCGGAGGAGGAGACGGATGCCTACGGTGACGTCTCTCCCGAAACGATCCTAGAAGCGGCGTTGTTTGTCGGGCACCCTCAGAACGAACCGCTCACGAGCCAGCAATTGGCCGAAATCATGCGGGGAGTGGATGCCAGCGAGGTGGAGGATGTCGTGGCCGAGCTGCGTGCGAAGTATGAAAGCCGAGACTGCCCTTACGCCATCGTTTCCCAGGATGGCGGCTACAGCATGACGCTGCGGAACGAGTACGACTGGCTGAGACAGAAATTCTACGGCAAAATCCGTGAAGCTCGCCTGTCGCAAAACGCCATTGATGTCCTAGCCATCGTGGCCTACCACCAACCGATCGAGCGCAAGCGAGTCGATCAATTACGCGGCAAAGCGATGGGATCCGTCTTGAACCAACTGGTACGGCGCCAACTGCTCCATGTGCAGCGCAGCACCGAGAAACCTCGAACCACCACCTATTCTACGACCCAACGCTTCTTGGACCTGTTCGGTCTCCAGAGCATCGCCGAGCTGCCGAGCAGTGAAGAAACCTGACAAAACACCATAACCCNATAAAATACAACACCTTACAAACTATCTTTTCGGCAAGTACTGACGTACAAGCATGCGGATGCTAGAATTTCGGCTTGCGATGAGAGCTATTTCGTGAGCGATGATTCGCTCGATGGGCACAAGTACGGCGAGCAACTCAGTTTCCCTTTGCAGTTCTTTTTGATTGGTCATTTCTGGCTTTTCGCTTTCCCGCGACAACTCGCCCCTCGTTTCTTTCAGTCACCACTCTTTCCGAAACCGCTTTCCCATGTCACGAAGAGACCGACTGGTTGAACTGCGGCACGACACTTCAGTAGTGCTTCCTTCGCTACTGCTGTGCGATTTCGGCAACTTGGAACGAGAGCTTGGGCGGCTGCAGGACGCAGGGGTCAAAGCACTGCATCTCGACGTCATGGATGGCCACTTCGTTCCCAACCTCACCTATGGCATGCCAATCGTTTCTGCTTGCCGTCAGTTAACCGACATGCCACTCGACGTGCACCTGATGGTGAGTGACCCAGACGCCTATCTCCCACAATTCTTCGACGCGGGGGCAGATGTCATCACCGTGCACGTGGAAGCCTGCCAGGATCCGCGAGCGACACTGCAAACCATCCGCGACCTCGGCGCCGCCAGTGGACTGGCCTTCAATCCACAGACACCGCTGGAAGAACTTGCCAAGTATGCAGATCTTTGTGATCTTGTCTTGATCATGAGTGTGGAAGCAGGCTTCGGTGGCCAGGCGTTCAATCCGGGCACATTGGATCGGCTCGCGCAGGCTCGGTCCATCGTTGGCCCTGATGTCGTTCTCGAAGTCGATGGCGGAATCAACCGCGAGACCATCGCCTCCTGTGCAGCGGCCGGGGCGGAATGGTTTGTTGTGGGATCAGGGATCTTTCGCCAGAGCGACTACACCGCGGCTGTGCGAAATCTGCTGGACTTAGCCCGGCCACCCCTCACAGGATAACTCCAACATGTTACGCTTTTTACTGATTCAACCCGGCAGCACTGACCTGGACGAGCAAGGTCGGATCAAAGGCTCGCTGGATATCCCTTTAAATGAAAAGGGGGCTGATCAGGTGGCGCGGATTGTCGAGCAGTTGTCCGAAATGGAAATTGATCGCGTTTATGCTGCCCCTTGCCAATCAGCACGCCAGACTGCGGAAGCCGTCGCGGCAGATCACCAGATAAAAATAAAATGTCTGGACAGGATGCAGAATATCAATCACGGACTTTGGCATGGTAAACTGATTGAAGAAGTAAAAACCAGCCAACCCAAGATGTACAAGCAGTACCAAGACCACCCCGAACAAGCATGCCCGCCTGGTGGCGAATCGATGTCCCAAGCAGTGGAGCGTGTCCAGGCGGTCCTCACCAAATTACTGAAGAAACATAAGCACGGTACGATCGCGCTGATTGTGTCAGATCCACTTGCCAGCGTCGTCAGGAGTCTTCTCCGCCATTGCGAACTGAATGACCTGTGGCAATCTGAGCAAGACAACGGAAACTGGGAACTGATCGAGCTTGATCCAGGCAAGATGGCGTTGAGCTACTGAGCAGGAACCACCATACTCATCAACCTATGACGACTAAGCGGCAAAAACGCGGTGTACCTGAAGGCCTCTGGATACGATGTCCAGGTTGCCAGGAAACGATCTTTCGCAAGGAAGCGGAACGACGGCTCAACGTGTGCCCCGAATGTGGCTATCACTTCTACGTCTCAGCCAAACAAAGAATCGAACAGGTGCTGGACGAGGGCACTTTCGAAGAATGGGACGCGCATCTCGCCCCCACCGACCCGTTGGGCTTTGAAGACAAAAAGAAATATGCTGACCGCATCGTTGCGGAGCAAAAGCGGACCGGACTGAAAGATGCCGCCGTCACGGGCAACGGCATGATTCGTGCGCGACGGGTCGCTTTCGGTGTCACGGATTCGGCCTTCATCATGGGCAGCATGGGCTCTGTGGTCGGCGAAAAGTTAACTCGGCTGATCGAACGAGCCACCGAACAAAGCCTGCCACTGATCATTGTCAGCGGATCAGGTGGAGGAGCACGGATGCACGAAGGCATCCTCTCGCTCATGCAAATGGCAAAAGTCTCTGCCGCTCTGGCTCGCTACGACAAGGCCGGCGGCCTCTTTATCTCGGTGCTGACCAACCCGACGATGGGAGGTGTAGCCGCCAGCTTTGCTTCGCTAGGAGACCTGGTATTTGCCGAACCCAAAGCACTCATCGGCTTCGCTGGCCCACGTACCATCAAAGCCACCATTCGCATTGAGTTGCCCAAAGGTTTCCAGACCAGCGAATTCCTCCTGGATCACGGCTTTATCGACCGGATTGTGGCGCGGGATGCTCTTAAAAGTGAAATCGCACGGGCCATTGACTATTGCGGCAAGTAATCGCCGCTGGCGGGCCGCGTCGTACCAAGGTCGGCAACCTTGATGTCATTGACTTGCCGCCACGCAGGTGCGACTTTAGATTGAACAGGCAGATTCCGGAAGACACTTGATGGAGCACCCAATATGGGAGTGTTCGATAAGCTACAAGCGATCCTCAGCAAACAGGCCAAGGGCGGAAAGGTCGACGTCAACAAACGGTTCGAATTGCTGAAAGAAGCCATCTCGGGCACGATGTCGAACTTCTACATGGCTCGCGACAAGCAGAGCGACGAAGTCATCGGTCTGAAAATTGGTATCCGAGAAAAAGTCGAGCACTTCGAATCACGTTTTGTGGGCCTCAAGAAACCGGCAGAGGGCGAAATTGCCATCAAGTTCTCGCACCCCAATGTGGTCAAGACACTTGAACACGGCCGGACGACGGAAAATGTGCCCTACATGGTCATGGACTATGTCAAGGGTTTGGGTATGCACATCATGATCAACACCAACAATCATCTGCTGGGTGAAAACCGTTTGGAAATGATCGAACAATCAGCAATGGCATTGAAATATGTCCATGACCAGGGGTACATCCACCGCGATATTTGTCCACGCAACTTCATCGTCTCACCGGACGGACAACACGTCAAACTGATTGACTTTGGACTCACGCTGCCAGCAACAGCGGACTTCATGCAACCGGGAAACCGCACAGGCACCCCCAAATACATGTCACCCGAAGTGGTTCGTCGCCGGCCCACCGATCATCGGCTTGATATCTTTTCCTTTGGCGTCACTGCCTATCACCTTTATGCCTTGCAGTACCCATGGCCCGGTGAAGACATGACCGGCAAAGCGGCCTTAGCACACGACACGGTGGCTCCCGTGGACATTNCCGAGTGCTGCCCGAAAATCAACAAGTTGCTCGGGCGTCTGATCATGAAGTGCTTGGAGGTCTCCCCCGATGCACGGCCACAAACCATGGAAGAAGTCGTTCGCGAAATCAAACGCTCGCGGGTGACCGACAAGTGATCAATCGTCTCGGCGTTTGTGACGCGGCAGGCGAAAGTGCTCTTCAGGCTTTGTCAAATGCCCCCAGTCCAAGGCCTCGTCCTGCTCATACTGCTTGCCCAAAGTCAGCGCCGTCACCGCTTTCGCCATCTCGAATCCCAGATAGAAGGCGTGNCCAGCATCCAGATTCGTCGGCTGCTGCTCAACCAACTTCTGAAACAAAGCGAAAGGGTCCTGGTCGGCTAACTTCACGTCTCGACTCAACAGATGAATCTGCTGGTCCTCTGCAATGATGCGATAGTTGTTGTCCCGAATCCCCTCAGCCAACTTGGACAATGCCTCGCCTCCGAAAGCCAATTGCTTGGCGTCGCGCAGCATCACCAAGGCATTGCTCAAGTGCTTGGGTGGTACCCGATGCTCCACGGCAAAATGCACCAACCGGCGAGCCACATCACACTCGCGGACACTCGTGCGAGCCCAATTGATTACCTGTGTGGTAAGAATGCTGCGTATCCCTAACTCTTGGCAAAACCCCAGCAGCAAAAAATTGACCCCCGCTGAGTCAACGTCGGTCAGTTCCGTAAGGTTACCAATACCCATCATCATTTCGGCATCAGGATAGCGTCGCCGCACATCAAGGTAACGCCCCAGACTCTTAGCAAAGCCACAACCAATCGGTTCAAGGATCGGATCGATNCGGAGCGGCACACCGGCATTTGCTAACGCACAGACTGTTTCATCCAAACCGGCCAGCGATTGAGGGTCGTCCGGGATCGCGACCACTTCCACCGGCCAATCCACGGCAGCATGTCTGTTGGACGAATTGACTGACAGCACGAGTTCGGCACCGGCCTCCACGGCGGACTCGATTTCTCCGACATGCAGACTGTCGATAGACACACGATGGCCTTCACCGCGCAGCGCTTTGACACATTCACCCACATTTGCCCAGGCATCCCCCGGGTCGCAACCAACGTCGATCAGGTTGGCACCGTCCTCGCGCAATGTCGCAGCCATCTGCAATATTTCCGAGAGCGGCAATCGGGGCGCGTGATTGATCTCGGCAATGATCTCGATATCGTAGTTTGCCTGCGCATCGGGACTGCGACGAGCGTGCCCCAGGTACACCGGAATCTCACGCAAATCATGGGGCCCCACATCAATTGGCAAGTCCGTCAGTTGCCGCAAAGGGGCCAAGTCGCCTCGACAGTAACCGGGCAACAAAACCCGTGTCGCCTGTTCCGGAATTTGGATGTGTCGCGCAACCCACTTGGGAGTCATCAACGCAGCGACCGTAATCGGCAGCGTATCGACGGAGTATGCAAAGGACGCCGTCGTCGCGAGTTCCTTGAGGATTGCACGCAAAGCATGCTCAGCAAGCTTGCCTGTGACAAAGTGAATATGCTCACGTGCCATGATGCGTACGATTGGAAGCTAACGGACTTAAACAGTAATCGATCGTCTGACTGACAAACACTTGGAGATCACCCGGGCACTCCTCAATCTCCATCTCGTGAACTGCGTTGAAGAACCAATCTTCACGAGATTGTAGTCCACCAAAATCAATCCAACCTTGCAACTGCCCTTTGGGGACAACAAAGATCCCCTTTTGCTGTAACTCATCCAGCAGTTGCTCCACCCAGGGCCGCAAATCCTCACTCAGGCCGTCCAAACCTTGCTCACGTATCGTTTGCCAAACGTCCGCCGACGGCTTGGTCTGCAAACGACTTGCCTCCACAAGCTCATCGGCTTGCCCTGCCTGGATTTGTTCCAGGAACGCTTCCACATCTTCGGCGTCTTCTCGAATCGCCTGTGGGCTTGCCTCTGAAACACTCTTCGCCATCTTATCGCGAGTACTCAACCAGGTCGTCAACGGTTGATCTCCCGTAAGATTCATGACCAGTTCCATGAACGCCTGCTCACTGGAAAAAATATCCATATCCACAATCGAAGCGACTCGCAGTCCTGCCTTCTTGAGCAGCTGCGCCACCGGCGCAACATTCGACTGGCCATGTGCGTGAACAAACGCCACCGACGAGTCGGTGTGTAATTGCTCGGCCACCCGTTGGTAGATCGCACGATCTTCGTCAGACGGCGCGACGACCACCTGCTGCCGGAAGAGACAATTCACAAGCTCCGCGTCCGAGAGAAACGGAGAGCGGGAGAGTGGCCCTAATGCCTGCGGTGGAATCGATTGGATGCGAGTGTGATCACCCTGACGTGCCAGTGGTAGCAAGGACACACCGTCGCCACCCGCCAATAAGCCTGACAAGAAAGCCTGGTGATGCGTTGCCACAATCACCTGCACACCAAGCATTTCCGCATGCGTCGCAATCCACTTGCCAAGCTTCACGGCGACATCGGGAGCAAGATGCGAGGCCGGGTCGTCGATGAGCACCAACCGCCCCTCGCTCATTAACATACCAAGCACAATACTGGCGACTTCGCGCAATCCATCGCTCTGATCATCCAATCGATCGAGCGCATCATATTCTCGCGCCATGGCGACGGGATCTCCACTCACTGCGGGAAACTCGCCCGCCAAACGCAAGCACAATGAAACGACTTGTGTATCATCGAGACGTATTTGCGGTGCATCCGCGATCTGACGGCAAGCCTCAGCGAACATTTCACGCTTGTTCTGAGATGCGTACTGGAAGGCTTGCAGGACATTCTCAGCCGGTTCGAGCGGACTTACAGCGGGACAGGACTCCAGCAACGTGCGGCGCATCGTCGCCGTCGAANAGGCGATTCGTAACGGAAGAAAGTCGACGATCTTTGACTTCTGTACGGCGGTTGCCATCAGCTTGGGACGTTGCAGAACATTCCAGGTTTCCGCCGGCAGTGTGATCGCGCCTGCGGTCTGCAGGGTCGGTCCCAAGCCCTGGTAACGAAAACTACCCGCTTCCAAACCCTCTTCCTTGCGCAAACCACGAGTCAGCGAATCTTCGTTCAAAGATTTGATGTATTCCACATCGGTCAGCACTCGAGGGACAGCACCATCTTCAACCTGGACATCAGGTGCACTTGGCTCGCAATTTACCACCAAGCGAACGATGTCTTCGAGAATAGTCGACTTACCGGAATTATTTGCTCCAACCAGTGCATTGACGCGACTAAGCTTGGCAGGTTTCCCCGCTCCAATCACCAGTGAATCGATGAGCATACCAGCTCCTTAACACTTTCTCAGCAAGCTTTCACAGCGAGCCGTATCGAGTTGGCGAAATCTGCCAAGATGAGATGAAACCAAAACACGCAACGATCAAGCACCTGCAAGCCTATCGGCTATCAGCGCCATTTCGGATGCCCGACATCACTCCTTCTTGGCAAAACTACGCAAGCCATGAACACGATGCCGATAAAGCACCAAGCCATGGGCCGCATGGTACAGTTTGCCACATTCTAATGGGATGTGCTCTGTCTGCTGAAACAGTTCACACATTTCCGTTACCGCTTGACGCACCCAAGGTTGCTCCAATTGCTCGTCAGTCATGGCAATCGTCAGGAATTCTATGACGTGGCCCGTTGTGCCAAGATTCGTGCTGAGGTCGCGAGATCTGCCAGCCCGCGCGAAATAATTTGTCGAAAACGACCCGTCAGCATTTTGGTACTGTCGCGCTCGCATAATCGCTTCTTGGATTTTCGCGTCAGCTTGCTGCCAAACACCTTCTATCTTTCCACCCTGAGCCAGATGTTGATTCAACGCCATGGCGATCCCGATCAAACGATGCGTTCCGCCACACGCACTCGAATCCAGAGATTGACTCGATTCGATTTCCACCAGACGCTCAATACTCCACTCCTCGCCGTCCGATGCCTCCCAGCGCGCGGTTGTCGGCAGGTAGGTTGTGAGCCCAATCAGTGTCCAACTGTACTCGCGTTCAGAATTCAACGGTACATCCCACTGAATCTGGCGCAAGATGTCTTCCATGGTGTACGTCTCGCCAGCCACAACGATCGGCTGATTCGCCTCAAGCCCACACTGAGCCAAAACGGCAAACCATTGATCAGNATGCCCTTGCCCTTGCTTCGAACCTGCGTCCTGCAAGATACGCAGCCCAAAGCGTTCTCCGGCAGAGTCCAAGGGAATGCCGCGTTGCGTTCTCCAACCTTGCATNGCCCCTCCATCGAGCAGGTAGTCAACCGCCGAAATCTCACGGCCGTCATGTTGCACCAAGAACTCTCGCTGATAGGCAAGGGCTCCGTGAAGAATCTGCCAAGCGGCTTGCTTTCCCACGCTCAACTCACGGTGCTGGTAGGTGTTGACGAGCACATCGTCTAACAGAGCCCGAAGATTCACCCCAGATTCCCCCGCTTCCCCATATCCCCCGGTGATTTGCACAGCGGTTGGGACCCCTGGTTTTGCCTCATCGACAGACGGAGAGCACCCGACTATGGGGATGGCCATCAGCACCAAGGGGGTAAACCAACGTTTTGTCATACGAGAATGCCTGTCAAGAAACCGGCGGGGCTTCAGCAAGTCTAGGTCGAAAGGCCACCCATTGCACTCATATTCGAGTTGGACCGACACCCACTTGCGTTTCACGGCGTAATTGACATGATCGTTATGTGAGCTATCAACCGCGCTNCCATATCGTCTTGCATCAACCCGAAATCCCTCAAAATACGGGGAATATCGGCAGGACTTGTGTTGCGCTCCAAGCCAAGCTCTGGTTGGTCCGGCCACTCGGTTTTCGAGTCGATGAACATCATTTGCGGCGCGCTGGCCTCGATTACTGGCAACATCTGATTTGGGAGTCCGTGGATCACTGGGAAGCACTGCTCGAACGCCTGCCCACAAATCGCATGTGGCTGTTCAGCAAACACGCGAAGCATACCTATACCAAAGTCGAATATGCCCTTAACGACGCATATGTATTTGGTAGTGAAACCAGTGGCTTGCCAGACTCCATTAGAGAGTCCTACCCAGATCAATTGCTGCGGATACCGATGCATGATCCGGTTCGCAGCCTGAATCTTTCCAACGCCGTGGCCATTGCCGCCTACGAAGCTGATCGCCAACTCACCATGACACCCTAAAGACAGTTGTGGTAAGCCTGCTACTCAGTAAGTGGTGCGGACAGCATGCTCACGCCTTCGCTCAAGTAATCGGCAAAAATTTTCTTCGCCAAAAATTGCCGTCCCCGCAGCGCGCCCAATTCGCGACTTTCTTCCCAAGAATGCGGACTGACAAAGATTTCACACCCTAAAGCATCCTTCTCTCTTCGTCGCTTCAAAGCGAATGTGCGACTTCATTCCTGGCTCACAATATCTTAACACNNGGTCGGAACAATCGGGTCGATGACAACGGAGTTCGATTCACTTTAACCTGAGAGAGATGCCGAAATGGGTGGAAAAGCACTGGTGCTGACAGAGTCATCATGTCACCGTCGAGGGTTTACTCTTGTCGAACTACTGGTCGTGATTGCCATCATTGGCATACTCATGTCCCTACTGATACCAGCGATCGGCGTCGCCCGATCAGCAGCTCGTAAAGCAAAGTGTCAAAACAACCTGCGACAGTTGGGAATCGGCCTGCATGTGCGGTCCCAGCAAAACGATGGTGCGTACTGTTCCGGTGCCTTCAGTTGGAATACCGATGGGGCAGTGACCGAAACGGGTTGGGTCGCCGATCTCATGGCTCAAAACACCTCTGTGGGAGAGATGCTCTGTCCAGCAAACCCCAACCAAGTCAGTGAAACTTACGGCGATCTTTTGTCGCTCAATACGACGACCGCTGGTTTCGCAACCAACTGCGGAGTCAACCGAGCTGGCTCACCAGCACGTACGTTGCCGGACGGGACGTTGCTGAAAAACCCTTGCCGTTCGCTCGTTGATGCCGCATTCAATGGCGCTTCACCTGCTCGAACGCAACTCGTGACTGAGCAAATATTTGACCAACACTTCAACACAAATTTCACGGCTAGTTGGATTTTGGTCCGCGGAGGGGTGGAACTGGATGGAAATGGTAACCCGGTTAACCAAAACCCTGGTTGCGGCAACTCTTTGCTACTGCGAAATACCACGCGTGGTCCTCTCACAGCGGCTCTTTTAGATCGAGCCAAAGTCGCTGCCAATCAAATTCCACTGCTGGGTGACGGAAACGCAGCTTCTCGCACGTTACCCGATACGCTTGGAAATCGACAGTCTGGCGAGCCACTGGTCTTGTCGGTAACAGGCGGTCCAGTACGGATTGTCGACGCTTCTCCCGTACCGGCTTTCGCGCCCGGGACACCTCGAAATGGTGCATCCGGTTGGTGGACTGTCTGGCACCGCCAAGTGCTACAGGATTACCGACAGTTTGCGCCGGTACACCGCGGCGTTTGTAACGTTTTATTTGCCGACGGAAGCGTGCGGCCGGTAGCGGACCAGAACGAAGACGGCTTTCTAAATAACGGCTTTGCCGCTGGTATTGGCGGTTTTGAGACAAATGAAGTCGAGATCGCGCCCGAGGATTTCATGAGCCTTTACTCGCTTCAGGCAGAGCTCTTGCCCTAGCAGCGGTACTGATTCAGGTCTTCCAGAGACCGTTGGCTGAACTAATGAGAAAGGAGGATGATCGCAAGAGGAAAAAATACTCACTCCCACCCAACCAATGTGGGAACCCATCGCAGCTTCTCTGGCCCGCTCGAGAACAGTGCCAGAGAAACCAAACCGAAGCTCCCTCAACGTTCAGGGGAGCGAGTCAACACATTCTAAAACGTTCCCAAGAATGAAGGAATAGTGATCTTATGAAAGTTATGAAACTGCGTAAAGGTTTTACGCTGATTGAATTACTGGTTGTCATTGCCGTCATCGGCATCCTGGCAGCAATCCTGTTACCGGCCTTGTCAAAGGCTCGCGAAGCGGCGCGAGGTGCTGTCTGCAAAAACAACCTGCGTCAAATTGGCCTCTCTATGGCCGCCTTTTCCGAGTCCGATCCACAAACTCGCTTCTGCACCGGTGCCTCCGATTTCCGTCGTGACGGCTGTATGGACACTTGGGGTTGGGTCGCCGATATGGTCAACAGTGGCGCGGGTAGTCCCGCTGATCTGATGTGCCCCACCAGCCCACTTCGTGGTCCGGAAAAACTGAATGACTTGATCGGAAGAGATACCACGGACAACAAAGACAATGCACCTGTTGGACGTCTCAGCCAAGGCGTTTGTGGGCAAGCGAATTGGAAAGGGGTTGCAGGAACCGGTTCCTCTGGAGAGTTTGCTAACACCGACATCAACACCGAAGAACGAGCGATCCTGGTTGCTCACGCCTTTATCGAGCAAGGCTACAACACCAACTACGCCGCGGGTTGGCATCTAGTCCGTAGTGCTCCGAAGTACAACTTCGACAATACCGTGACTCCAGTCGCCATGACGACCCTCGCCGGACTCAAGGGTTTGGGGGGAACATACGGTCCTCTCACCGCACGTCGACTCGATGCCGGAAACATCCCGGCATCTCGCATCGGTCTACTGGGAGATGCTTCTCCAGGTGACGTGGACGAAGCCATCATGGCACTCACCTTGGCGACGGGCCAAGATGCAGCCGATACCTTGGGCGTTTCTGACCCCTGGATCAACGTTTCCAAGAACAACGCCACCTACATTGAACAGGGCGCCCTGTTGAGTGAAGCGTTCAACGACGGGCCTGCGTTTTTCAATACAACCGATAACGAAATCGATTTGATGGCATCAAACACCAATTTGATCCCCTGGGTCGAATGCGAAAAACGTGAGGATTGCGGCGCTGCCGCAGGTGCCGACGCTGCCAGTACCACCGGTTACCTGCAAGACACCCGTGACTGGTTTGCCGTCCACGGTTCCGGCAAGCAAGCAAACGCCAACATCCTGATGGCTGATGGATCGGTTCAAACGTTCTACGACACCGGCGGGCAGGACAAATACCTGAACCCAGGTTTCCCAATCCCAGCCGGGCAAACTGACGCAGTGTACGCCGGTATCGGCTACCGCACTGCAGATGTTGAATTGCCACCAGCCCGCATGTTCAACGGCATCTTCATTGACATCCCAACGAAATCAGCTGCTTTCGAATAGTCTGATCTCGCAATCTCACTTGGTGGGTGGACGATCACCATCGTCCACCCACTCTTTTCGTTCTTAGTTCAGGTAGTCGACATGAAGAAACTGATTATTATCGCGATCATTTTGCCACTTACGATCTTCGCCACGAGTGTCGTCTTCGTTTTGGCAAAAAGTGCGCTCTTACCCAAACCCAAGCCTGAATCCCAATTGCTAACGCGATACAAAGAGCAAGTACGACTACGTGAAACCAGCCCCAAAGTAGTTGTCCCAGAAACCAAATACAATTTTGGGATCATGGACCCTTTAACCATGGGCGAACACACATTCGTGGTCCGCAATGAGGGCAAAGCACCACTTGAGTTGGAACTGGGATCGACCACGTGCAAATGCACTTTCGGCAAACTTGAGGACTCGAGCATTCTGCCTGGTGAAGCGGGCGAAGTCACGCTGAACTGGAACACCGGGCGGAAACACCCTTATTACGCTCATGCAGCGCAGATTCGCACCAATGACCCCAAACAACGCAGCATCCACCTGAGTGTGGAAGGGCTGGTCAAAGTCCAACTCGGTTTTGAACCGAGCACGATCGTCATGCCACACGTTGAACCGGAATCAACGCCCGTCGCCGAGACGATCCTTTTCTCCCAAGCTTGGAATTCCTTTGAAATCACCGATATCACTTCTTCACTGAAGGGCATCCGCTGGGAATTGCAACCGCTGGAAAAAACATGGTTAACCAATCACCAAGCCAAGTTTGGTCGCCGCCTGTTGGTCACCCTGCCTGCGGACATGCCACAAGGTCACTTTCATCATCAACTGACCCTGCACGTACTGCGAGATGGGGCACACAGAGAAGAAACCTTCGACTTGCCCTTGCAGGGAAAGGTCCTGCGACGACTCAGTGCTTATGGGCCCGCAGTTACAAGTGACGGCGGGTTAGATCTTGGGTCAACCAATGTCGGCACTCCACTGTTAACCCATGTCCTTCTGAAGGTGCGGGATAGCGAGCGAGATTTGAATGTGACCGACATTCGAGTCACTCCCGAATTCGTCAACGTCTCCATCGAACCTGCTCCCAATTCCAAAGGCAAAGGGCTCTACGTCATGAAGGTCGAAGTCCCCGACACGAGCCCCATCGGTTCGCACACCGGATCGCGTCAAGGAAACCTCTCGGTCATCATCGACCATCCACGCATTCCCAACCTCGATCTCAAACTCAATTTCATTGTTTCGCCACGCTAAAACCAACATGGCAACATCACCAGTGACAAGTATCGTCTGCGGCAGTTGTGCACACCCTGTTGATAGCACGCAACGTTTTTGCGGCAAATGTGGGGCTTCCCTCTGGGCCCCTTGCCCCTCCTGCAAGGAAGAAGTACCGATTGGGGAAAGTTTTTGTAGCAAATGTGGCGCTAATCTGAACCTACTCAAACAACAGCGTTTGAATGACGTCGAAATACGCTTGCAAAAGGCTGCGCAACTACAAGCAGAGCATCGTTATGATGAGGCGGTGCAACAGCTGCGGATGGTCGCTGATACCAAAGAAGAATATCTGATTGCCTACCAGCAGCAAGCGACAGAGCGAATCGAACAACTCACCGCGACTCGCGATCGCCTGACAGCCGGTGCCGCAACCGCATACCAAGCTGCCAGCAAGTACATCGAGCAACAATCGTATGAGAAAGCATTGTCCCTGCTTGAAGTCACACCAGAACCCATGCGGAACGATGCTTTTCAACAGCTGCACCAAGAATGCCTTGCGTTCTGCCAAGAAGTGCAGGAGTTGAACCACGATATTCGAGAATGCGTGGCCAATAAAGAGTTTATCGATCTCGGCGCAAAGATCGATCGACTGCTTGAACTCAAGCCGAACCATGCTCAAGCCATTGATATGGCAAACAAAGTACGCGTGCATTTCCTTCAGGCTTCCAAGAAAAGGTTTCGCGAAGAAAAATACGCCGAGGCGCTGGAGTGGCTCTCCCGCATTCCCGTAACGCAACGCGACGAAGAAGTCGAAAAACAAACCCGTTTGACTTCGGAATTGCTTTGGCTACAGGACGATTTAAAAACTGCCGCCGTCGCAAGTCCGACGCTGCTGGCAATCGCCAATCGGCTCCAGAAAGCGTTGCCAAACAGCGAGTCTATTGCAAAGCAAAAACAACGGCTGTTAAAGCAATTGAAGCTAGGAGCCAACGATCCACGATGGGCTGCGCCACCGTGGTTTGCGCCCCAGCGGACACCGTTCGGATGCGATGTTGAACAACTTGCCGGATTCCGATCTCTGGATTGCGACGACACAACGCTGCTGAAGAAATACCCGGGCCATTTTTTTACCGCCATCGGGTTGGCTCTACAGGGCATCGGCCGCAGTGCCTCGAAAATCAATCTTCTACCACGCAAACAAACCCTGCTCAACAAACTGTCCTTTGGATCTCGGCAAACGAAAGGGCCTGCCGTTGCCTGGGGGATCGACCTTGGAACAACAGCACTCAAGGCAGTCAAGCTAACCTTTGATCCGCAACAACCTGACAACCAACCGCAAATAGAATGCCTCGAGTACTTACCGCATTCCAAGCCATTGCAATCCAATCAGGATGCAACTGGCGACGAATCCATACTCGCAGAAACACTGCAGACCTTTGCCTCTCAACATGACACCAAGGGAACCAAACTCTGTGTGAGCATCACTCACAAGCAACTGCTTTGTCAGTTCATTGATCTTCCATCCGTTTCGGATAAGCGGCTGGCGGAGATGCTACCACACCAAGTGCAACATCAGATTCCGTTCCCGATCGACGAAATTCAGTGGGACCACCAAGTATTAAAGCAGTTGGATCCTGACGGGGATGAAAAACCTGCATCGTCCAGAATCATGGTCTTGGCAGCCAGAAAAAACACTCTGACGGAACACTTGGCGCACTTGGAAGCTGCAGGACTAAGCGTCGACATCTTGCAAAGTGATTGCGCCGCACTCCATTCTTTCGCAACACATGAGTTTCTCCACAGCCAAGAGGACAGCAATGCAGCGGTCGTCCTATTCGACATCGGTACGAACTCCAGTAACGTCGTTGTAAGTTCACCGGATTCCGCATGGTTTCGCAGCATGAGCCTGGGTGGCCACCAGGTAACCAAAGCGATCGTGCGCGACTTTCAACTCACCGAGAAACAAGCTGAACAACTGAAAGCAACTCCCGAAAAGGCGAAACGATTGAGTCGCCTGTACGAAACGGTAGATCCCGTGATTGAAAAATTGATTTCTGAACTCGAACGGAACCTGGAACTGCACGCCAAGGACCACCCGCAAATCAAGATCACCCAACTGCTCTGCATCGGCGGCGGCAGTGCCTTGCATGGCATCCTACGACGCATGCGTATGGGACGGGGACAGCTTGCATCATGAACCATTGCATTGATAGGTCACGAAACCACTCGCTCGAAACACCGACGACTCCTGTAACCGTCGAAACAAGACCAATCAACGTCCAGGAGAGTTTCATGAGCCATACAGACAAGACGCCATCACCTGCGTTGACTTTGCGTTACACCGTCATCGCGCTTGCCATGATAATACAAGTCACCGCCATCGCTGGATGTGGTGGAGGTACCTCCCAATCCTCGATGATGAAGGAGGCAATGGCCCGACGCGCGCGAGCAAAATCGGAAGAGGACGAAGACAATCGTCCGGAACCCTCCAAAAAACCAGCAAAAACAACGGGGGAAGCACCCAAGACTCCGCAAGAGATACCTCCTGCCCAACAAAACAAGCCAACGCCAAACGCAGGCAAGCAACAACACACCCAACCCACGCCCCAGCCCGACCGCCCGACAGGCGACGATGATGCACCCGCGAGACCCAACCGCCCGACAGGGGACGATGATGCGCCCGCGAGACCCAACCGCCCAACAGGGGACGATGACGACGATGATGCGCCCGCGAGACCCAACCGCCCAACAGGGGACGATGATGCGCCCGCGAGACCCAACCGCCCAACAGGGGACGACGACGATGATGCGCCCGCGAGACCCAACCGACCAACAGG
>NZVR01000170.1 GCA_002701545.1 Blastopirellula sp.
CTACAATACTAAATTATATAGGGAAAGAATCAAAAAAAATTAAGTGTATTTATGATAACACTCCAATTAAACAAAATACATATACTCCTGGTTCTCATATTCCAGTAAAAAATGAATCAAATGACAATGTCAAGCGTTTTTCTTGTTGATCATGTGTTGACACATCATGCCTCAGTGACGATGGAAATAAGATTAAGTCACCAAATTCTAGTTCCAATGTTTGCTTGATCAGAAGGCATGAATCTGTAAGATCAGGACAGAGAAAAGTTGGTAATGAATAAATTGATTTGACATACAAATTTAATTTAACACGCTGAGATAGGCATAACACTCCCGATAGAATTGAAAGTGGGTGAACGTGCATGGCATGATCATTGCCTGCTTCTAATATATTGAGCCAGCTTTGCGTGATACAAAGATCAGGATAGTAATCTGAATTCCAGGAAACCTGTTGTTGAGCTTCTTTGAGGCAATTATTGACCCAATCATGCAAATTATTTAAATCTTTAATCGCGTCCAAATCATTCTGTTTGAAACTGTAATAAGTCCCTGGATTTCCCTCTCCGCATCTTTGATAGAGATTATTAGCGCTTATATTATTTGAAAATTCGATCACTCCCTTCAAGCTCTGTTTTTGAGCTTGAAAGGCAAACACTTGTTGGGGACAAATCTTAATCGCGTTTTTGTTTTCTTTTCTAGATACCAAATCAAGATAGCCTGCTTACAGAATTAGGTTTCTTCTTTTTAATGTTAATCTCTTTTTCGTCTGTTAAAATCCTTTTTTTACTCTGTTTTTCAGTAAAAGAAGGGCATACAGTTCCCCCAAATCCAGCGCCTTGAACCTTTTTAAGCTCTGCCTGGCTGAGCTCTTCACTGTCTTGGGGTTTTACCATTACGTTCAGAAATCTATTTTGATGATAACGCAAAGAAGAGGCTGTTGCCAATTATGCTTGAATCATCATGATTTGTTTGCTTATTAATATTGTATTGTTTCGTGATTGCTAGGTCATGATCAAAGTGATTCTATGCATTATGACGCAACCGATCAATCAATCCGTTGAAGTGAGCTTCTGCTTTCATAACAAGTGAGTGGATGCTTTTTATGTGTAAATACATTTATATTGATGATTTTATTAGCCGTTGCCATAATGATTTATCTATCATTTTTATTGATCGAGATAAGGCCATCATTTATTCTCAAGCTTTGATTGCATTTCTCAGCATATTAAGGATGAGCGCGGCTATGTTGTTAGATTTGCTTGGGTGACGTTATTTTTCATTGGCATAAGATATGAAATTAAATATGACAATTGTCAATGAATTTGAAATGATGGCCATGCTCAAATGAATTTAATTTTTTGCCTTATTGTTATTTATTGAGTAGAGATCCAACACAAATCAGATTGACGTTTATTCCACCCTGCCAAGCAGTCGACGAGTGTGATGGGATTAGATCATGAATTATTTCAACCGGCAGCACGAGGTGATTATTCAGGCTCTACCTGTTAACATGAAAAAAATATAAGGTCGTTATGAGCAACAAAATTGTTAATGGATTTGCCACCTTCTGTGCCATTACTGTAGTCCTTACTGAACGATTTGTTCTGCCAACCTTGCTTTTGGCTTTTAAGTTGCTTGAGGATATTTTGTCAACGTCTGAAACTGCTAAAACAGAGAAATCTGTCGATGCAATTCCTATGGCCGAACTGGCAGAGCAAGAAAAGGAATTAGTCGTTGTGGAATCTGAGCAAATAATCGAGCCGCATAAAACATTTGATGTGACTTAAATTGTGAACACTCATCCATGGATTTATACAGGTAGGATTTGCTTTGATCATTAGAAAAGGCCATGCAAGTCATTCCTATTTTTTTTATATAGAATTAATACTGAAATTCAATTTTTACTTTATCCTATTAAGATTGTCGCTTCTTAAGGCAAGATATATAGTCATTGATGTTTTCCCTGCCACTGTATTCTCTCCAAGTCTATTTAAAAGATCTTTGATCATGCTTCGCTTTCCTATGCTCATCACCCTGAAGTAATTCAGTTCCTATAGGACGATTATTTCGCATTATGCTTTTAACTGTGCACACTCAATCATTTCTACTCCTCAACCCTTATTGTATCGTGAATTAAGTTTGTGGAGCTAAGTTTTGACTCGAATCGGTATAATGATGTAATGATTGATTTTAATCGATTTGATCATGCTGAATGACCTTGGGTATGATTATCTTTTGTGGTGTAGATAGACAAGCAACGCAGTCTTCATTCAGCCGTGTTTGTGAATTTTATCTATGTGTCGAAAGAATCGGTGATTTTGCTGTCGATTATAATTGATTGTATTTCCGATGGTTTAGAGAGGNTCCCTTACTCCCTTNCAGAACCAATATGCTTATATCCTTACCCTAGATTTTCGTGATCCNCAGAATTGTTAAGGCTCGAGCGCAATTCGGTGGTCTGATTTTTTGTCCATACGGTGAGGTTTTTATTTTCACCTTAGCGGACTTAAATGTGAATATGCATNCACATTTATAGTCTTCAACTCCAACGTTTTCATTGTTGAAGCCTTGTATCATTCAAGCTGAGATTGTTATCCCGAATAAGCACACGCCTGATNTTTGTTCAAATAAAGCTTTACATAGGATGTTATTCCTGGCATGGTCTCGGGTGGTCACCAGCATCTTTTCCCCATACCTTCGATGCTCTCCATACAGGCCCGATGATTAGGAAAGGCATTCATTGTCAAATCAAGTCTTAATCCATTCTGATTCAATGGTATGAACTTCATTGCCGCCTAAAATTCTCGTCAATTATGTTTCTCGTTAACTTAATTTTAGTCGTGGATATTCTTTTGGAATTCTGCATGAGCCTACCAACTTAGCTATTATTTCGTTAATTTTTTCAAGGGGTTTTTAAATCACCTCATCAATTATGTCGGCATGAGCCGCTGCCCGCTGTCGAATCTGTTCAATCCGTTCCGGGTCTGCAGGTTGATCGACGACAGCTCTCCATTGGCGAATCAAATGGTCCTGCGATGGCAATTGGCGTAGGGATGACCAGGGAACATCCGACATTTCTGCTGCTGCTTCTACTTTTGGGTCATAGCTCAAGGCTGCCATTGGACAGCAACACAATCTGGCGAGGATTAAGGCATGGAGCCGCATTGGAATCACGATCCGCGCAGCCTGAACGGTTTGAAACACCGCATCAACCGTTTTAGGAATTACCGTTGTGCTGCGTTTGAAGAGTTCGCTCGGCATCAAATCGCGGTTCTGCAGATCAGCTAATAACGAGGCGTCTTGATGTTGATGAAAGGCCAGCCAACGAACGGGAGCATCCAGTTCCGAGGCCAAACGAGATAGCACCTGCAAAAGCAGACGCCAATCTGCGGGACTAAGCAGCGGAGTTGGCCGCCAGCTCAGCACGATCGATGTTCCACCCTTCCAACAACGACGGGGCAATTGCCACACAGGATCAGGTGCCATCCGCGACGGTAACGAAGGCGCCCAACGACGAGCTTGTTCAAATGAGCGCTGATCTCGCCAACTAACAGCGCTACACAGTGGCAGAACAACACGTACCATCCATCGACTGAAACGGTGATGGAGAGGACCCAGCCCCTGTCCCCAAAGCACCACCTTGCGGCGCTGCAGACGTGAGCAAAGAATCAGCAAGACGTAGTAAATGAGACTCCGCAGACTGGTGCTGTCTTGCAGAAGACTGCCTCCACCAAAAATCACGATGTTGACGCGAGTGGTGCTGCTTAGGACCGCAATCAATGATCTGCGGTTTACAACAGTGGCTGTAGGAGCCAAACGTCGTATCGCGTCCCGATTCCACGCGGTGATCAGCAGACGGCAATGGGTTGGGAGCTGCTGAAGCAAAACCTCAAGCAACGCATTGTCACCGAGATTGTCTTCCCCGTAGTAACCACACAGCAGAACAACAGGGGCGGTGATCGCGGTGGTCTTCGCGACGGTCATCGCCAGCCGTTCAGTCCCCCCATTATCGGCTGACCAGAATTCCTAGGCTGAGTTAGCTACAGGCTGCTTTGATGCACGCCCTCTCCCTAGGCACTTGGTGGATTCACATCGCTTCAGTGATCGAATGGTCCGTCGCGATCGTGTTGTTCGAGCAGCGAGGACTCCGCGGAATCGCCCTTGCCATGCTGCCAGCCCTTGTCTCTGCCATGGCTGCATGCACATGGCATCTATTCGACAACGCTGAAATGCTGCGTGGTCTTGTGGTGCTGCAGGCAGGGTTCACACTTTTTGGAAATGTTGCCCTGGCTGCTGCTGCTCTGCAGCTCAAGCGAGCCGAGCAAGGTTGACGATGCAAGCTCTCGCGTCTTTTGATCCCGCACCGCTTTTTGCGCTCTCCCTGATCCCCTATCTGTTTTTTTTGTACTGGGCTGGTCAATGTCGCAGCCTGCCAAAACTGACGCTGTGGGGGTTCAGGCTGACCCTGCTGTTTGTGCTGGTCACCATTCTTGCTGCCGTTTTGGCGCTTCGCTGTTGTCAGGCAGAGCTTGTTGCCATCGATGCTCTGCACGGAGGAGCGGAAGCATTTCTCACCTTAAGCAACGCTGTTCTGGTCTGGGGATTGCTGCGTCGGCCCAAAAAAACAGTAAACAACTCTTAAGAGAGAAGTGCAGTGCAGCCTGAACCTTGGATGATGAGGCGTCGCTCCATGGCCTGCATGCTGACCCCACTCTTCGCCATCGCTCCCGCAACAATCTCCTGGTCTCCAAAAGTCGCTCTGGTGATGATCGTCTGCAACGTGATTGCCATCGCCGTGGGCAAAGCCACCATCAAGTACCCCAATGAGGGCGCTCAGATGCCCAATCCAACCTTTTTTGGCGGCATGAGCCACGCAGCCATGCTGGGCACCACCAGTCTTGGTCACATCATCGGAATTGGTGCCATTCAGGGCTTAGCTGCACGCGGCATCCTCTGAAATTGACGACCGATCATGAGCTCGGTCCATCCTCAGGGTTTGGACTGAACTCATGATCGGTCTCTTGATCGGCGAACCCTTAGATCAAATAAGGGATTAAACGCAATCCGTAGCGTTCAAAACGGTAGTGAAACAGCAGATCGCAAAGATCGTGAGCACTCGCTGTTCTCGATAATCCTGAGATGAGTCGTTGCATCCGACGATCAGCCTGATCGGAATCCAGTCCCCACCACGTGCGTCGAGCCAGTCGACCTGAAATCTCCCAGCGGAAGCCCAGATGTCGTTTAAGGGCCAGTTGATATTCATTGAGTAGATGTTGACTGTCGTCATCTGCTTGACCAGTCAGGAGCTCAGCTAACAGGAATGCGCTGGACAGAGCGTGTCTAATCCCTTCGCCACCAAGGAGGTTTGCAGTGCTGGCAGCATCGCCAACCGCAATTAAAGCTCCAGCACCGAGAGGCTCTGTACGCCTGACCGTACTAGCGATGACCCCGCCGTGACGATCAAGCACAGGGCAATCTGAAAGGCCACAGCGAAGCAACAACTGAATCAAATCCTGTTGGAGGCCAGCACTGCCTCCAGCTGAATCATGAGGTGGAAGCCGACAGACGCCAACTTTCAACTGATCTTTGGCCATCGGAAAGACCCATCCATATCCGTGCCGAACCCATTGGTGACCGAGGAAGAAGCTCAATCGATCACGCCAACGGCTCGAGCCTCGATCACTGGCCTGAATCAGCCACTCAACCCCGTAACCGCAAAGAAGCGGATCCTGTTCCTTGTCGATCGGCACACCGGCCTGATGTAAAAGGGCTCGACGTGACCCCGTTGCGTCAATCAACCATCGAACAGAGCGACACTCCTGTTGTCCATGAGGGCCGAGTAACACAACATCGGCCTGCTGCTGATGCAACCGCTTCAGCATGACGCGCCAACCGCTTAGCAACTCAACACCTGCAGAACAAGCTTGTTGCCAAAGCGATTGTCTCAAATTACCAAAATCGAGAACGACCCCTAAATCATCACTCGACCACCACTGATGTTCAATTGCATCGGGGTCGAACAATTGCCAACCCTGCCATGTTGTGGACCAACAAGCATGAGGAATTTGAAGCTTATTGGCATCGTCAAGAGGGATTGCTGCACTGGAATAAGCATTACGCTGTGGATCCAGAAGAGGATCGACGAGGGTCACTCGCAGACCAGCACAAGCAAGCTCAATCGCAAGTCTGGTTCCGGCAGGACCACCGCCAGCAACCAGAATCATCATGTTTGTGTAGAAAAAGGTTTAGGACGGCAAAGCTCCAACCCGAGACGTTTCACTAAATTCCAATGAGGGTGAAAACTTGAAATGTTCGCGAATTCGAGTCGTCATTTGAGCGGGTGTCAGACCCAATGATTCCTTACTCTGCTGAGGGGTGGCATGATCCACCAGCTGATCTGGAATTCCAATTCGCAGGGTGGAAACACTGATGTTTTCATCCATCAAAGATTCAAGAACTGCCGCACCAAAGCCACCTGCGAGTGCACCTTCCTCCATGGTGACGACACGACCTATTTTGCGAGCAAGAGGATGAATCAGGCTCTGATCCAATGGGCGTAAGAACCGAGCATTAATCACGGTGGGAGATAAGCCCGCTTCTTCGAGCAGGGTCGCAGTTGCCAAGGCTGGTTGAACCATGGCCCCGTAAGCAACGATCAAGACATCATCCCCTTCACGCAGGACTTCACCACAGCCAATGGCTAGCGGCTCCCAGCCTTCTTCCATCAGCGGAACACCGATTCCTGAACCTCGAGGAATGCGAATTGCCGTTGGTCCGTCATGGCCGAGACAGGTGACCAACATGCGCTGCAATTCAGCCTCATCTTTGGGAGCCATGACCGTGAAATTTGGAATCGCGCGCATGTAACTGATGTCGTACTGACCTTGATGAGTAGGACCATCAGCGCCAACAATGCCGGCACGATCAAGCACAAAAGTGACAGGCAAATTCTGAATGCCAACGTCATGAATGAGTTGGTCAAATGCACGCTGCAAAAACGTGCTGTAGATGGCAACAACAGGTCTTAATCCTTCACAAGCCATGCCTGCTGAAAGCGTGACAGCATGCTGTTCAGCAATGCCGACATCGATGTATTGCTCAGGTATGGCTTTCTGCAGGAGATCTAAACCAGTCCCGGTTGCCATCGCCGCGGTGATGCCAACCACACGACTGTTTTGCTCACACAGTTTGACAAGGGTCTGACCAAACACCTTGCTGTAACTCGGTGGCTTCGGAGTTTTCGAAGGAATGGCTTTGCCTGTGGAGAGATTAAAGGCCGACTGAGCGTGATATCCGACTTGATCAGCCTCGGCGTAGGGGTAGCCCTTGCCTTTCGTCGTCACGACGTGCACAAGCACAGGACCACCATCACGATGAGCTGCCTGAAAGGTTCGAACCATCTCTCCGATGTCATGTCCGTCGATAGGCCCCATGTAGGTAAAGCCAAGCTCTTCAAACACCGCACCCACTTTCGGCACGGCCAGTCTGCGCATACTGCCTTTTAATCGATTTAGCTCAGCAGGTAATTCACCCCCCATAAAAGGAAGATGTCGAACGCTTTCCTCGACACTTCCCGACAAAAATTGCATCGGAGGACTAAGCCGCATGCGATTGAGATAGGTCGATAAAGCCCCAACTGGAGGCGAAATCGACATGTCGTTGTCGTTGAGAACGACCAGGAATGGCGTTTGAGGGAGGTGGCCTGCGTGATTAATCGCTTCCAACGCCATGCCACCCGTCAACGCACCATCACCAATCACCGCGACACATTTGAACTCTTCGCCACGTCGATCGCGCGCTAGAGCCATGCCAAGGGCCGCTGAGATCGATGTGCTCGCGTGCCCAGCTCCGAAGTGATCGAAGCGACTCTCACAACGTTTGAGATAACCCGCAACCCCGTGCTGCTGACGCAAGCTGCCAAAAGTGTCGTAACGACCGGTGATTAGCTTGTGAGGATAGGCCTGGTGGCCAACATCCCAAACCACGCGATCGTGGTCCAAATCCAAGGTTTGGTAAAGGGCAAGGGTGAGTTCAACCACCCCAAGACCAGGTCCTAAATGGCCTCCACTGGTCGAAACGACCTCCAGATGTCGCTCGCGAATCTGACGTGCGACGTCGTCCAACTCAGCATTGCTGAGACCATGCAACTGGTTTGGATGCGTCAGATCTCCGAGATGCATGCACAACCCGCTCCAGTAGATGCAATCTACGGGGTCAATCTCAAGAGAGGACGACGCAACGTCGTAGAGAGAATGGAGGGATGACCGATTATCTGCAAAGAATCCTGCGTGCTCGCGTCTATGACGTCGCCGAGGAGACGCCATTGGATTACGCCACCAATCTGAGCAGACGACTTGACAACAGCATTTGGCTGAAGCGCGAAGACCTACAACCGGTCTTCTCTTTCAAGCTTCGCGGGGCTTACAACCGAATGAGACAGCTCAGCCCGACAGAGCTGAAACAAGGTGTAATCGCCTCCAGCGCCGGCAATCACGCTCAGGGCGTCGCCCTAAGCGCATCACGCCTGGGTTGCCGTGCTGTGATCGTGATGCCGCGCACCA
>NZVR01000171.1 GCA_002701545.1 Blastopirellula sp.
TGAAACCAATGACCAGGTCCAGATGAAACGACGCTTGTCGAAGGCGAGGTCGACCCAAAAGCGCTCGAGCGCCGCAAGCCATCGAACGCACGACACACAGATCATCCGCGCAACGGGTCAGATGAGGCAGTAACTCACTAATGACCGTTCCTGATTCACCGTACTGCCGAAACCGAAAGGGCGACTTCCGACAGTTCGGTGTCGAGTCACGGGTGATCCGAGGTAACTTGATGGGTATCTTTTGACCGTCGTATTCCGCCAGCTTTGGCTTCGGGTCGAACAAGTCGACATGCGACGGGCCTCCGCCCATGAACAAGAAGATCACACTGGTGGCCCGCGGGGCGTGATGCGTTGCCTTCGGTGCCAAAGGATGAGGGCTCGCCGCTGAGGATTCCTGCGCCAGTAGAGCGTTCATTGCCAGCAGCGGGAATCCGGCGGACGCACTTTGCAATAACGCTCGGCGGCTGATGCCGTCCTGCATGTTGATCTTGTTCATGGCAGCGTGATTCCTATTACCGCTCAAGCCAAAATGGGGGTAGCAACTTTGCCAGACACGTCCGTCAAACGATAATCGCGGCCACTATGATGCCACGTCAGTCGTTCGTGGTTCAAGCCGAGCAAATGCAGCAACGTTGCATGCAAGTCATGAATCGTGCAGCGGTCTTCTACGGCATAGTACCCATAGTCGTCTGTTTTCCCGTAGCGAAGGCCACCGCGCACGCCCCCGCCGGCAAGCCACATCGTGAAACCTTCGGGATGATGATCACGTCCCAGTTCACCCTTTCCTACTTGCACCGTGGGTGTCCGCCCGAATTCACCGCCCCATAGTACAAGCGTGTCGTCGAGCAAGCCGCGTTGCTTCAGGTCCGTCAACAGTCCCGTGATCGGCTTGTCGATCTGCCGCACGTTGATCGCGTGACCGCGTTTCAGATGCGAATGCTGATCCCACTGCTCGTTGTTGAACGGCAGTGAGTGGGCATGACTGACTTGAATAAACCGCACACCCCGTTCGGCGAAGCGGCGCGCCAGTAAACATTCGCGGCCAAAGTTTTCTGTCTCCGGATCATCCAGCCCGTACAGCTGAAGCGTATCCTGTGATTCGTCGGACAGATTCATCGCCTCGGGCGCTGCGGACTGCATGCGGAAAGCAAGTTCGAACGATTGAATCCGCGCTTCCAGTTCCGCATCTGGACCTGTTTGCCCGACGCGTTCCTGATGCAACTTGCGCAGCAGACGCAATTGCAACTGCTGTTGCCGGCGTGACATCCTCGAATTCGCGAGATAGTCAAAGCGCGCATCTTTCGATAGCGTGTTCGGATATCCCGGTGTACCAAGTGAGACCCCGGCGTGAATTGCGGGCAGGAAACCGGGCCCGAAATTGCTCACTCCGCCGTGCAACGATGTCGGGCAAATCGTGATGAACGACGGCAGGTTTTGATTTTCCGTTCCCAGCCCGTAACTGACCCAGGACCCCATGCTGGGGCGCATATTCGCCTCATCCCCGGTGTGAATCTTCATGCACGCACCACCATGTGCCACATTCGTTTCGCACATCGAATGGATCATACACAGGTCGTCCGCCACGGTAGGCAAATGCTGCCATAGCTCGCTCATCGGTATCCCCGACTGCCCGCACGGACGAAACTTCCACGGACTGCGCATCAGATTACCGCGTGCAGCAAAGGTAACGCGAGAACCTGAGAACGGCAGCTTTTGGCCATCGTCTCGGTCTAACAATGGCTTGGGGTCGAACAGATCCACATGCGACGGTCCACCGTGCATGAAGAGAAAAATGATGCGTTTGGCTCTGGCCGGAAAATGAGGCGATTTAGCAGCCAGCGGATGCTGCACCGTTTCCGCAGCCAGCATGTCGGTCAGCGCGAGTCCGCCGAATCCGCCACAGATGCGCGCCAATGCAGCGCGGCGTGTCAGGCTGTTAGTCGACATAAATGAACTCACTTGACGAAACCAGGGTGTGGCACAACGCACTCCACGCATCGAAGTCCTGCTGAGGCGTCTGCGCAAAATCACGGAGGAACTCGGTCGCAAATACCTTCTCCGCGGCAGTGGGAGAACGACTGAATAGCCGTTGATACAAAGCTTCCAGACGCGCGTCCGCCGACTTCCAACGCGCATCAGCCAGCAAGCGTCCCGCCAACGCCTGCGCTTGTTCGAGCACAAATGGATCGTTCATCAACAGCAANGCCTGCGTCGGAACCGTCGTCGAGTCGCGCCGNCCGACCGGCGTTGCCGCGTTGGGAAAATCGAAAATGGTGAAAAATCGATACGTGTGCGACCGTACCACCGGCAAGTAGACCGAACGTCGCCGCGAGTTGCGGTAGAACGCCTCATTGCGTCCCAGATCTTCCGGTGTCGGATCCTGCGATTTCACTTCCAAAGGCCCTCCCTGCAGCGAAACATCCAACCGCCCGGCATGCAACAGCAGGCTGTCGCGAATCGCTTCCNCNTCCAAGCGGCGGCGACGCATCCCNGCGGGTAACCGGNCAGTCACGTCCTGCGTGCTCTGTTGCCATGTGGCCGAAAACAGGATGCGCCGGTGCAACGACTTCAGTGACCAGTCGTCATCCAAAACATCGCACGCCAACCAATCGAGCAACTCAGGATCGCTCGGCCGGGCACCTTGCATCCCGAAGTTGTTGGGAGTGGAAACCAGGCCCTCCCCAAAGTGCCAATGCCAAACTCGGTTGGCAATTACCCGCGCTGTCTGACTGCCAACTCCTTCTTCGGCATCGGTCATCCAGCGAGCCAGCTTCAAGCGACCACTGGCCCCTTTGGCAATCCCTAATGATGCCCCGGGCTTCGTCACCCACGGACCCGAAAACGCCCCCCGTTGGACTTCCGCACCCAGCTGCAAATGGCTACCTCGCCGGTGCACTTGCACGTTCCGCCCCTCACCTTCCATGGCCGCCATCACCTGAACTTCCTGAGGCGCTGATTTGGCCAACGCTGCCATCCGCGTGTCCACTTCGTCAATCCGCGTCAACGCCTGGGCCACATCCGTACCGGCCACAATGCGAATCAATCGCCAGCGATCGATGTGCGACATCAGCGGTGACGATTCGAATCGGATGACCCGCTTGCCACGCTTGAGCACGTGCCTGCCTTCGGAAAACCATTGCTGATGCTGCGGATACCAGCCACCGGTCGTTTGCGTAATCGCCCGCTCACGCACGACTCGCCCATCGACCAAGATCCGTCCGGGTCGCGAAGCCTCGGCCGCATAGCGAACTTGCAACAAGTACTCGCCCGGATCCTGGATCTGGAGATCAAATTCGGCAAAATTCTGCTGCGACCCCGGATCGGAAATGACCCCAATCCCTGCACCATAGCCATCGGTAATCTTGCTTACGTTGCCACGGTCAAAGGATTCAGCTTGACGATCGATCAACCCCGCCGTGGATCCAGTCAGCGCAGCTTCCAAACGCCCACGTTCGGCCTTGAGTTCCGCCAGTTCTTTGTCAAAGGCAGCCTTGGCTGCGTCGTATTCCGCGTTACCAACCGAGGCCGATCCCAGTTGGGTACTGTGCAGAATCCCAGCCAACGCGTAATAGTCGGTCGTCGGGATCGGGTCGAATTTATGATCGTGACAACGGGCGCAGGCCAGGGTCAATCCGAGCATTGACTTGCCGATCGTATCGATCTGCTCGTCAACCAGATCAGCCCGCATCTTTACCTTGTCGCGCTCCGCCAGGATCTTCATTCCAATCGCCAGGAACCCGGTTGCTGCCACCGCGGAATCGCGCTCTTGCCCCTTCCCCTCCAACAGGTCTCCGGCAAGTTGTTGTGTCACAAAAGCGCGGAAGGGCAGGTCCTGATTGAACGCATCGATCACATAATCGCGATACCGGTAGGCCAGGGGATGCGCGTGGTTCTCGTCACCACCGTTCGAATCCCCATACCGCGCGACATCCAGCCAATGCCTGCCCCAGCGTTGGCCATACAACGGCGACGCCAACAATCCGTCCATCCTACGTTCCCAGGCATCCGGTGTTGTGTCCTGCACGAAGGACGCCACCTCTGCGGGTTCCGGCGGGATTCCATGCAGCGCAAACCGCGCCCGACGCAACAGCGTGGCGCGATCGGCGGACCGTGGTGCTCCGAGTCCCTTCGCTTCGCGCTGCGCGCCCGTCCAGCGATCAATTGGATTGCGAACCCAGGCGTCGTGGTCGACGGCGGGAAGTGCGGGGCGTGACAGCGGCTGAAACGCCCAATGCGACTCCCACTGCGCCCCTTCGCGTATCCATTGCGTCAGTGTTTTCAACTCCTGCTCAGACAAACCCTCCCCGGCATCCAACGGCGGCATCCGTTCTTGGCCCTCCAGCTGAACGCGCCGCAACAATTCACTTGCCTCAGGATCTCCACTCACCACGGCAATTCGTCCGGACTCCAGTGGCCGCGTCGACGATGCATGACGATCCAACCGCAAACCCGCTTGACGCTGCGCCGCGTCCGGACCGTGACATTCGAAGCAATGCCGTGACAAGATGGGCGCGACATCGCGGGCATACTGCACTTCCGCTCGGACCGCCGCCGCCCCGCAAAGCCATATCATGCAGAGCCACCAGCCGCCCAAACGCAGCGTCCACCCGGTCAGTGCGATCCGCGCCCGAGGCTCCACTGGTCCCCCGCGTCGACGGCCATGTCTGGTGTGATCATCAATCGACATATAAAAACTCGTTACTGCCGAGCAGTGCCATACACAAATCTTGCCACGCACCGACCTCCCAAGCCACTTCCGATTCCTCTGCAGCCAGTTGCTTGCGGGTCGCCCGCAGTTTCTCGAGGATGTTCGCCGCCAGTTGCTGATCTTCGACGGTTGCTGGTCGTCCCAATACCGCTTGATACAACGTCGTGATTCGCTGCGGGTCCTCGTCCGCTTCTGCCATTGCATGTTCCGCCAACTTCGCCGCGGCTTGCAGCACCGTCTCGTGGTTCAGCATGAACAGCGACTGGAAGGGCGAGGTGGAGTCGGTGCGCCGTGGCAGCAGTAAATCGGGGTTCGCCCCGTCGAACAACTCCAGACTCGTTTGCGGCTGGTCGCGACTGAAATCGCCAAACAACGTCCGGCCTGAGAGGGCGAGTTTCCAACCGGGAGCATCCTGCTCCTGGCGCTGGATTTGCCCGCTGTGCCACGCCAGCGTATCCATTAATGCCTCGGCGTCGAGCCGCTTGCGATGCATCCGTCCAAACCACCGATTGCCCGGGTCCCGTTCCACCTGCGGTGGCGCAGCCACACTTGCTTGCTGGTAAGTCCGCGATGCCATGATTTCGCGAATCAATGCTTTGATGGACCAGTCGTGAGCAACCAGACGCAACGCCAGATAGTCGAGCAGTTCGGGGTGCGTTGGTGCTTGTCCCAGATTCCCAAAGTTGCTGGGGGTGGCGACGATGCCTCGACCGCAGAGCTGTTGCCAGATGCGGTTCGCCATGACCCGCGCCGTCAACGGGTGATCAGGCTGCGTCAGCCAATGAGCGAGTTGCAATCGCCCACTGCCCGTCACCTTGGCCACCGTCCCCTGATCGGTGAACACGCCGGGCATCGCCCGGGGAACCATCGGGCCAAGTGTCAAATGATCGCCGCGCTGAAACAGTGGCATATCCGCGGTGCCCACATGGCGGGTGCCGGGAATCGCGCCCTCGCGCATCACCATGCGCAGGGGAAACTGCCCTAGTTTTTTGCGCAACGCATCTCGCTCAGACACCGCTTGCGCATGCTGCTTCAGCTCGGCCGGATGTTCGTCCCACCCTTTTTTCTTCTGATCTTCCAGCAGGGTGGCCTCTTTGTCCTTCAGCTCTTTAATTCGACGGGCGACTTTGGCTTGTTCGTTCGCCGACGCCGCTTCGAGCCCCTGTTGCGTTTCCAACTCCTGCCGAACCTGCATCAACTCAAGCGGTTTTTCATATTTGTCTTCGAGCGTCTTTACCTGGGATTCCAACTTCTCCAGTTGCTTCTCAGTCGGCTCAATCTCTCGCAATTGCGCTTGCGTCCGAACCGCCCGCGTCTGCACGCGTTTTCGCACCCGAGCACTTTTGCCTTCGAATTGCAGAATGTGACTGCTGTAAAAAATCCCCGCCAAGGCGTAGTAGTCCGCCTGGGTGATCGGATCAAACTTGTGGTCGTGACACCGAGCGCACGAAACAGTGAGGCCCAAAAAGGTGCGGCCCAACACATCGAGTTGTTCGTCCACGAAATCCGCAACCACCTTCTCTTTGTCGTTCCCTTCCACCACGTGCGCTAATCCCCAGATCCCTGTGGCCGTGTGACCGTCGGTATTCACTGACTCGGGGTCCTCCGACGGTATCAGGTCGCCAGCAACCTGCCAGCGGACAAACTGATCGTAAGGCAGGTCTTCATTGAATGCTTTCACAACCCAATCGCGATACGGTGCGATGGAAAACGTGCCATTGTTATTTGCGTTACAGGTAGGGTCATCCTGAGCATAGCGCACGTTGTCGAGCCAGTGCCGCGCCCAGCGGATTCCGAATTCGGGCGAATCGAGCATGCGGTTCACCACGGTTGCGAAGGCATCGGGTCGTTCGTCCGCCAGAAATGCATCCATCTCGGCCGGCGTGGGCGGCAGCCCGAGCAGGTCATATGCCGCGCGCCGAATCAGCGTGCGTTTATCGGCCGGAGCAGCAGGCGCCAGCTGATTCGCTTCGAGTGATGCCAGGATCCAGCGATCGATCTCACCTTGTGGCCAGTCCATCCTTTGCACCGCGGGCGGGGCCGCAACCTGCGGACTGCGATACGCCCACTTTTCCCGCGCGGTGCGGGGTTCGTGCGTCTCCCGAACCACCGTCTTGCCGTCGCGCGGATCCGGCGCACCCATCTCGATCCAACGAACAAAATCTGTGATCACCTTGTCCGACAACTTGTCGTTCGGAGGCATTTTGAGCGTGTCGTGCCGCAGGGCGGAGATCAACAAGCTGTCGTTCGGTTTTCCGGGCACAATCGCCGGCCCGCTTTCTCCACCAGCCCGAACCGTGGCGCGTGTATCCAGCCGCAAATCACCTTTCAACACCTTCTTCGCCGCCGCCTCCGCCGAATGGCATGCGTAACACCGTTGCACCAGGACGGGCCGGATTTTCTCCTCAAAAAAAGCCAGCTCGCGCGCATTCGGCTGGCCAGCGGTCGCGCTCTCGCCCTTCGCCGCTTCGTCACCGTAAACGCTCCCTGCGGTGCTCAATAACAGCACCAACAACAACGCGCGTTCAGGGCGGGGATAGGGTAGGCGGGTCATGCCGCTATTCTACCAGCTTCCTCGCCCCAAATGCCATTCGTCCGCCATTCGTCCGCCATTCGCCCGCCATTCGGACGCTCGCCAACCGCCGATCGGTGGGTGGGCAACCAAACGGCCGTAAGGGTGCGGAGCCAGTTACCTTCACCCGCGTTTCGCATCGCCAATGACGCCGTGGCGGTGATCGCACCCGTCAGGGATTGTTCCGTCGCTCCCTGCGGTAAAAGCGGATTCAGGGTCCGCCTCTTTTCCGGCTGCATCAGCTACAATCATGAGCATGCCGTGAGAAATGACATGCGGGATACGATTTCCCCAGTTCGCCGGCAGGCCACCTTCACAACGCTCGCGGTCGACGGAACCACACCATGATGATGCCAACTGCTTACCGCACCTTGTTACTCGCGCTCCTCTGCACGTCGGTCGTTGCGATCACGTCACCGTCACAAGCTGCGGAAACCGAATTCACCTCGTTGTTTGACGGCAAAACATTCACCGGTTGGGAGCACAGCGGAAACTGGGTCATCGAAGATGGCGCGTTCTATCGCCAGGCAAAAGGGGGTTCCCTGACCTACACGGCCAGCAAGGTGCCCGATGATTTTGAACTACGATTTGAATGGAAAGTCTCCAAAGGCTGCAACTCCGGAGTTTACTATCGCCCGGGCCAGGTCGAGTATCAGGTACTCGACAACGTCCACAGTCCTTATGGCGAAAACGCACGCCAGGCAGCTGCATCTCTTTTTTTCTGTATGGGGCCGTCCAAGGACGTGACCAAACCGTTCGGCCAATGGAACTCGGGACGCATCCTCTGCAAGCGCACGGTGATCGAACATTGGGTCAACGGCCAGCGAGTGCTCTCATTCGACTATGCCGATCCCAAGTGGGCGGACTATGTCACCCTGCTGGCCATTCGTGGCGGCGACCTGACGGGACGCGGCGGCCAACTTTGGCTGCAAGATCACGGTCAGGACGTGTGGTATCGCGCACTTCGCTGGCGCAAGATCCCCGCTTCGGAAACGCTCACACCGGACCCCTCCTTCATGCCACTTGCCGTGACCGGTACGGCCCTGACAAAAGAGCAAGCTCGCGTGAAAAAGATGCTGGCGGCCAAACCGCCCGCCACCACCGCAGCCATCGTCCAACCCTTTGAACCACGCCCTCGTTGTCGCTTTGACCTTCATGTGCGTGCCAGCCAGATCAATCCACAAGCCGCAGAGCACCCTGAACTGGGATATGTGTTCGCCGACCAGGCGGGCAAACCCCAAGACGGGCAGCACGCCGTCGTGGACACACGCGTCCCGTCACGTGGTCAACTCGTGATTTGGCTGATGGGTCATAACCAAGGTTTATTCGAACGCATCGCCAGCTACGGCCTGCATGGGATTCAACCGCATTACGCCAACCGCTGGTTTTCGAAAATCGACGCCAAAGCCAGGGACGACGGCACCACCTTGGGCAAGATCAGGCTCGAAGCGGCGACTGGCCAAGACCACAGTCCGTTGGTGACCATTCCACCACCCGACGGCATGACCGCCCGGGCCATTCAATTCGTCAAATGGCTGGCCACCGAAAACCCTGCGGGGAAGTGGGAGCAATTTTTGACAGCAGACCAGAATGACCTGCTCTGGGACCAAGTCATCATGGCCGGGATCTCACACGGCTCGACGACCTCGGCTCGGTTTGCCAAGCATCAAAAGGTTGCGCGGGTGGTGATGTTTTCCGGGCCGCGAGACCAGTTCGAATCATGGCACGGCTTCAAATCAGCCACACCCGCCAATCGCTATTTCGGCTTCACCCACGTGCTCGACGGCGGCTGGACTGGAGATCATTATTGCCGTTCCTGGCAAATGCTGGGACTGGCTCACTACGGCCCGATCGTGAATGTCGACGAGGTTGCAGCGCCGTTCGGCCACTCGCGACGGCCGATCACCAACAGCAACGTCGACAACAATCCCCGCCGTGCTCACACCACGGTCGTACCCGGTGGTTCCGCCGTCAAAAACAAAGCGGGCGACTACATTCACGAGACGGTGTGGCGTTATTTATTCACCCACCCCGTCGACCAAACTGGCAAGCCCGTTCCACCGGAAACTGACTGCAAAATCAATCAAAAGCGTAATGCGAAGGGCCAACCGTGAATCATTGCCTGTCCAGCGCCACGCGCGTCGCCTGTTGCGGAGCCTACACGATGATCCCCCTGCACACCGTCCTCAAGCTGATCCTCGGCGTCACCCTGTCGGTAGTCGCCTGCTCGGAGTTGCACTCGCAGCAAAAACCGAATGTCATTTTCTTTCTGGTCGATGACCTTGGCCAGCGTGATGTCGGTTGCTATGGCAGCGAATTCTACGAAACTCCTGCGATCGACCAATTGGCACTTGAAGGCATGCTCTTTGACAATGCCTATGCCACTTGCCACGTCTGTTCGCCAAGTCGGGCCAGCATCCTCACGGGCAAATATCCTGCCCGCACCAATTTGACGGAATGGCTCGGCGGGCGTCCTGAGAGGGATTATGAAAAGCTGCATCATGGCGAGAAACTGACGGCGTTGCCAGATAGCGAACAGACATTAGCCGAAACCTTACACGCGCACGGGTACGCCACGGCCAACTACGGCAAAGCCCACCTCAGCCGAGACCCCAGAACGTACGGCTTCGATGAAGCGATCACGGGGTGGGTGCGTTCCTATTACCATCCGTTTTCTCCGACCTATAGCAAGACGCTACCGTCACAAACCGGGGACTACTACACCGACAAATTGACTGACGCCGCGATTGACTTCATCGAGCGGAACCAGGACCGGCCTTTCTTTGTGCATTTGGAACATTTCTCCGTTCACGATCCGATCCAGGGCCGTAAGGATCTGGTGCAGAAGTACCAGAAGAAACTCGCCGCCATGACGCCTCAGCCGGGCCCTGACTTCATCCTCGAACCGAACCCGGATGGGCCGGCCATCTCGGCAGAAAAAATGCAGTCGCTGGAAAAGAACGATGAAACGACACTCCATCAGCAAGCACGTGTCTGGTGGGTCAAGCAAAAGCAGGACAATGTCGAGTTTGCGGCGATGGTCGAAGCGACCGATCAAAGCCTTGGACGAATCCGCGCCAAGCTTAAAGAACTCGGCCTCGAAAAAAACACCATCATCATCTTCACCTCCGACAATGGAGGCATGTCGGCCTCCAATCAATATCGCGGCATCCATCACAACCGCGAGACGTTGAATTCGCGTTTCGCCAGCTCGAACCTCCCTCTGCGTGGCGCCAAAGGCTGGAATTACGAGGGTGGTATTCGCGTGCCCCTGATTGTCCATTGGCCGGGCCAGCTTGCACCGAACTCAAAATCCCACGCAGTCGTCACCGGAACCGACTACTATCCCACCCTGCTGGAAATGTTGAACCTGCCACCACGCCCGCAACAACACGTCGACGGACAAAGCTTTGTGCCCGCTTTGCAAGAAAAAGACTACGACCGGGGACCGATCTACTGGCACTTCCCTCATTACAGCAATCACGGCTATCAAAGTCCCGGCGGGGCCATTCGCGCGGGCAAATACAAACTGCTGGAATATTACGAAAACGGTACCGTGCAACTCTTCGATTTGGATAAAGACCTGGGTGAACAGAACGACTTGGCCCAGTCGCAACCGGAGATCGCCGAAAAATTAAAGCAGATGCTCCACGCTTGGCGCAAACGCGTCGACGCCAAAATGCCTTATCCCAAAACGGCGACATCCAAACCGGCACCGGGGGCGCGCGTGGCACGACCGAACCCGTCGGGGAACGTCAACTTAGCTGCCGATGTCGAAAAATTCGCNGCCGGGTGGAAAGTGAAAAANTGGGGCGGCCCCGCCATGAAGCCCGGCTTGCGCAAGACTTGGCAAGGTCGCAAACACGTCTTGATGACGCATCCACGCAGTCAACAACTGGCCTGCGTCTTGTCCCGTCAAATCGCCATCCCCGACGACCAAACGACAATGCTCCGATTCGCCGTCAACAATCATCCGCAGGGAACGTGGACACTGGTCGTCCGCATCAACGACCAAGAGGTCTTGAAGAAGTCAATCGAGACCTCCCAATGGCAAGAGGTTCAGCTGGACCTTACCAAGTACGCNGGGAAAACGGTCAAACTCGAACTGGAGAATCGAGCAAGCGATTGGGCGTTCGAAGCGGCTTACTGGCACCAACTGAAAATTGGCAAANAGCACGTGCCATTCGCCACGAAACGGTGAAATCGTGCACGACGCACATTTGGCGCCCCTTTCAAAGGAACACATTCCATGATTGCCATCTCGAAGTACCCTGCCAGCATTCTGATCTGCAGTCTCATCGCGGGCGCCAGTCTGGCCGACGCCCAACCCACGACCGGCGCACACCAGGGCCAGTATCAAAAAAACTTAACTTACCGGGGTCCTCAAACCGGCGACACCATTACCTACACCCTCTACTTACCACCATCGTACCGTGAGAAACCGGGGCCCTATCCGATCATTTTCTTTCTGCACGGAGCTGGCGGGGCCAACGCATCGGCCGAGGTGGTGCGAAGCTACGAAGCAGCCAGGAAAGCCGGGGTGATTGGCGACTGCGTCATCGTCTTTCCTGAAAAGTACCCCGGCACCGTCTGGCGCGATGGCGCCAAGGACAAGCGGCCAGAAACCAACGTCCTGAAGGAACTTCTGCCTCACCTGGAAAGCAAATATCCGATCACTCNAGAGCGACGCGAGCGCGCCGTGATGGGCTTTTCCATGGGGGCGGCAGGCGCGATCTATTGGGGGGCCAAATATTCGGAGTGGTTCGGTGTCGCCGTGGCTTTGGATGCAGGTGGCGGCACGAGTGTCCAAGACACCAACGCGCGGAATTACGTCCCACAATACCAAACCAAACGCGATGCGCTGGTAACAGCGCCACTCCGCATCCGCATCGTGCAGGGAGCGCTCAACACACGCGGTTTTCGCGCTACACTGGATGCCCTAAAGATTCCCTATGAATACGACCAGTTGTCGAAAGATATCGCAGATTATCCCGCCGGGTCACACTGCTTGAACAAGCGAGACCCGGAAAAGAAAATGCTGCACAATCCCGCTTGCCTGATCGAAGGTGCCTGGGGCCGTCGTACATGGGCGTTCATCGGCAAAAGCAAGCGCAACCCAACCGATCCTGGACAATAAGTTGCCTCACTGTGGCAGGATTTTGACCTGCTCGCTGAGCGGCAGATCCATGAACTTTTCAAAATCCGCCTTGAACTCAGTCGAGCTCTGGCCAAACGTTTTCTGGAAAGCACCTTCCCAACCCAGCTTCTCGACTTGAGGGTGAAACGATTTGAGCAGCACATCTTGGCCATGCCGGTGCATCAGCAGGGCGATCGCCCAAGCACCACTTTCGTAAGCCAGTTGCCGGCAATCGCTATCGTACGAATTCGGCAATAACGTCGCACAGTCTTTTCGCTTGGATTGCACGATGCGCATCTTGTTCGTCATCCGCTCTTCCAATGACTGCCAAGTGTGCGTTGTATTCTTCCAGCGAGGAAGTTTTTTAGAGGCCCACAGCCGCGCNGCGGTGGTCTCGGCCATAGCGACTGCCGACCCTTCGACAAACCACACCGGGCCCATCAGTTCCCGCCGTTTCCGGTGTTCCGTGGTTTGAATATGCGCGTTTTGGATGGAGTGCCAATATTCGTGCAGNATGGTGACTTGTTCCCCTTCACCCGGGATATTCAACAGCCCGGCAAACCCCAACGGCAACGAGGAGGTCATCCGATGGAACCCCCACTGCGCACCGCCGTTGTGCCCAGCACTCCCCCGCGCCCGTCCGGATTTCACAGCGTCCGCGCCAATCTGCTGATACATCAGAAATCCATGGTCTTTATTTTCGCTGTCCGCCAAACACGCCTGTTCGCTCATCTGCCCCCTGGCCACGCGGCGCTGGCAAAACTGTTTCGCGAGCGCCACGGCCGCCTCGCGGTCCGTTCCCAACACCCAATACTCCATCCGTCCTGAAGATCCCCAAGTGTCGACNGCGACGGCCAGCGTCTCNTTGACACCCTGGCTCACCTTCTTGGGAACATCAGCGGCGACAAACACTTCCGTCTGATTCTTCTGTTGAACGTCGAAAATATTTTTCTCTGACGCAGGGTCATCATGGTTCACTGCAAATTCGGAACGCAATTGCGCCCACACCCACAACCAATGCTGGCTACCCAGCCCGTGCCCGCGGCCCGGGTAGATCTTGTATTGCTTCTTGCCGGCAATGCGATTGTAGGCGGCAAAGTTCGTCGTCGGAGGACAGATCGGATCCTGCAAGCCCACACTCATCAGTGTGGGGCAGGTGATTCGATCACACAGATTCATCGTGTCAAAGTAACTGAGTGTGCGGAGGGTCGTTTTCCAGGTACGCGACTCCCGCGCGGCAATCCACTTATCCATCTCGGGCCACTGCGTCAGCTGAAAGTAGTTATCCCAATCGCAGAGGAACGGAATATCGGCAACGCAATAGTCCACCCGAGCGTCCAANGCCGCCATGGCAAACGCGAATCCGCCCCCTTGGCTGCCTCCCCACACGGCGATCCGATNCATGTCGACGTCGTTTCGCGAGGCGATGAAGTCGATCGCACGGATGCAGTCTAAATATGCACCGCGATAGTAATAGGTCTCCTTGTCGTCCAGCCCGCGAATCCAGTAATCCACCGGCTTGCCNGGGACATCGTCTTGGCTGTTCCCGTGGGCGCGGGGGTTGAACGAGAACACAATCATGTCATCCCACTTCCCAATGGGCTTCATATTACCGCCGTATCCGGGGACACGGATGACCACGGGATACTGCTTCGTCACCCCCTCAGCATCCTTGGACTGCGGCACCTCTAACCATCCTCGGACGCGCACCTTGCCGTGACTGCGCATCGAGACTTCGAACACCTCGATCCCCGCCCGCGCACGCTCGGGCTTTGCCACCACCTCGAATTGTGGGTCCACCTGTTTTAATTCCGCCAGCGAAGCTTTCCAGAAGGAATCGAAGTCCTTCTCAGCCGTCGACGGGCTTGTCACGCGTGCGGGCAACGCACCAATCCGTGAACTTCGAGACACAGGTTTGGCGTCCGGCTCGCCCTCACGAACCAACCGACATTCCACGTTGGCAAAACCGTGTGTCGGCAGTGCCAAGGCATACGTCACCTCAATCGCATCGTCCGCCGGAATCGTCACCTGCTGGCGAGTGGTCGCGGGTGGTTCAAAGGCCACCGTTTGAACCGTCCACTCCAACTGGCCCATCACCTGCATCTGGCCCTTATTCGAAACACGCGCAGTGAACGTCACCTGCTCGCCAACCGCGACCATGCCATCCTCGTCATCGATCGAAAGCTGAATCCGCGGCGCGGGTTGCTGNGCCTCGACCGCAGACACAAAACACCAAGCGGCAGCAAGGGCGTAATACGGTTTCATCTTCGAATCTCCAATGATCGGGTGCACCGGCAACGTCGCGACTGACGGAAATCATAACACAACCGGTAACGGCAATCGGGTCGCGAAACACAACCTGTCGAAATATCGCTACACTATGCGGATCCTCTTTCACGCCTTCACGAGTACTCGACATGCCCACCAACTTGTCTCNCCTTCGGTTCCCGNTCCTACTTGCCTGCCTGNCCTCCACNGTGGCCCTCGGTTGTTTGTCGAGTACNGTCCTGCANGGACAGGATGCGACCGCGACGAACTGGTCGCGTTTCCGTGGCCCCAACGGAACCGGCATCAGTCACGCCACCGCGATTCCCACTCAGTGGACCGCCGACGACTACAACTGGGTCATCAAACTGCCGGGAAGTGGCCACGGCTCTCCAGTCGTTGTGGATGGGAAACTGTANGTCTTGTGCGGTCGCAAGGAGACCGCGGAACGNATCGTCGTTTGCNTCGACGCACCGACCGGCAANATCGCCTGGCAAAAAACGTTTTCATCCAAGCCCCATCGTTTACATCCGGCCAACAGCTATGGGTCCTCGACACCCGCGGCGGATGCACAGGGAGTGGTCGTCACCTGGGCCGACCCCGACAANCTCGTTTTATTGGCACTCGACCCTCAGGGCAACGAGCTTTGGAAACGNGACCTGGGTCCCTACGANGCCATCAACGGCGCCGGAACGTCGCCNATCATCGTCGATGACGTGGTTGTGTTGACNAACATTCAAATGGATGCCAACGTGTTGGTGCGGGCGGGTGTGTTACCGGAAAAATTCGCGGACGACGATCCCAACAGCAGCGAAATCATTGCCGTCGATCGCAAAACCGGCAAGACACGCTGGACGACGCCCCGCAAAACGTATCTGGCCAGCTACGCCACNCCGTGTCTGCGCCCCCTACCGGACGGCGGGCAAGAGNTGNTGTTTGTCGACTCGGCGTTCGGCGTTTCNGGTATTGACCCGCAAACCGGCAAAGTGAANTGGCAAACCGACAAACTGTTACCCACGCGCACGGTCGCCTCGCCCGTCGTCGCCGGCGATTTGATTTTCGGTTCTCATGGCCGAGGTACNACGGGCGAAGTGATCTATGCNGTGCGNGCTGGCAGCAAAACGCAAAAGCCGCAGGTGGCTTACGAAATCCGCAAGTCGGCTCCTTTGACACCCACACTCATCGTNAAAGACGATTTAGCTTTTCTGTGGAGCGATACAGGGGTCGTNACCTGCATCACGGCCAGCACCGGAGAAACCGTCTGGCGAAAACGCGTTGGCGGGAACTACTACGGCTCACCCGTCTGGNTCAATCANCGTCTCTATTGCACGGATCGCAACGGCACAGTCGTCATCCTGGCCGCCAGCAAGGACTACGAAGTCNTTGCGCGCGTGCCACTCGGCGAACCAAGTTATGCCACNCCTGCCGTGGCNGACGACACCATGTTCNTTCGCACGGAAACGCAATTGATGTCNCTTGGTGGTAAATCACCCTCTCGTTGAACGCCCCGTTGAGATCNATTGCNTCTCCCGCAAANCCCCTTTCGAGCANCAACTGGGCNANTGCCGGTTGCTAACGACATGAAATGGCAGTCGATGCTATAATCGANCNATGTCNTCCCCNTCGGCCCNAACCANGGGGTCTGACCTTTCCGTTTGCGTNTNCTTTGGCTGGTACAACGTTTCCATGGGTATTTCCAACGTCTCAGTGCGTCCTTTGCTGCTGGCGTATCTCGCATGTCTATCGGGTGTGTGCTTGCAGGCGGCGCAGCCAAGCTTTGAAGCCGACGTCGCGCCCTTCCTCACCGCCCACTGCGTCGACTGCCATTCTCATGACGATCCCAAAGCCGGGCTGGTCCTGGCGGACATCAAGCCTGAGATGAAGACCGAGGCGCAAGCCAAACGGTGGGAGAAAATCCTCCTGGCACTCCAGTTCGACGACATGCCTCCCCCCGAATCCGCACGGCCCAAACCGCTCGNCAAGGCGAAAATCGTCCTCTGGATCGAAACGGAAATGGCACAATCCGGGCACGCCGACATCTATCGGCAAAAGCTGCTGAAACCGGAGTATGGGAATTACGTCAGTCACGNATTGTTGTTTTCCGGTCAGATCAAGACGCCACCCTTTTCTCCTTCGCGACTCTGGCGACTGAGNCCTTATATCTTCAAAAACAAAGGCATTCACAAAGCGCAAAGTCCTTTCAGTTTTGTCACCAGTGAACGTGGACTGCGAGACTATTCCGCCACGAGTGGAGTGGATCAAAGCACGATTGAGATGATCTTGATTAACACCAGCCAGTTTCTGGAACATCGCGANGGNCGAGGCGANTTCNAACGTTTTGCCGACGACCAGGAGGAACTGGACGACGAGGCCTGGACGCAAGCTTTGCGGAATGAATTCCATCGCGCAGTCGGCCGCTGGCCCACGCAGAAAGAGGACCAGAAATACCTCGCGTTCCTGAAAAANAATCTGACGGTGGCCGGACGCATGGCCAGTTTCAAAACCACCGTCACGGCCATGCATCTGAGCAGCGAAGCGGTATATCGAATGGAACTTGGGCTGGGGCCAGTCGACTCCCACGGGCGCCGCATGTTGTCGCCGGACGAACTGGCACACGCACTTGCCTATGCGTTGACCGACCGACGAGTGGAACAAATCACCGAACTCCGCGAGGCGTTACAACAAAAGAAACTGTCCACCAAGCAAGACGTTGCCGCCGTGGTCACGACGATTCTGGACCGCGGGGTCACGGTCGAGAACACGCCACGCGTCATGCGTTTCTTCGAGGAATTCTTCGGCTACAACCAGGCCGACAAAGTCTTCAAAGATATGCAGCGGGTGAATCAGGAAGGTGTCGTACAGTGGCTCGTCGGTCGCCTCATGTACGAAGCGGAACAATTAGTTGAGTATTGGGTCAACCGCGACCGGGACGTCATTCGCGAATTACTGACCAGCAATCGGTTTTACGTGGCCCATCCGGGCGACAACNCAATTGCTCGCAAGTTCCACGCCGAAGTGATTGAGGCAGATTACGTAGAAAAAGAAGTCCAAAAGCGACTCGACGACTTCCTCCGCGCCAAGCGTGACCCCAATCGTCAGCAGGAACAAGAAGAACTGCAACGTGTCCGCACGCGGGCTGAACGCCATTTCAAACGCTCGCAACAGGCACTCCAGGACGGCATCACCCCNTTTCCCGGGTGGCCGTACGGTCGTGTTGATGGCAAGCCGATTCGTGGCCAGGGGGATCTTCTGTATATCGGTGCGTACAACNTGCCGCCCAGCGGCAGCGTCGATCGACAGCTTTGGGACTGGCCCATCGAACAGCCTTTCGAATTGCCTGCCGATCAGCGGGCGGGGCTACTGACCCATCCAGCCTGGCTGGCGGCACACTCGGTGAACGACGGCAACGATCCCATTCGTCGCGGCCGTTGGATTCGCGAAAAACTGCTGGCCGGTGTCGTGCAGGACGTCCCCCCGGATGTTGACGCCAACGTCCCCAACGATCCTCACAAGACGCTGCGGGAACGGATGCAACCACTACGGGCGGAAACATGCTGGCGATGCCATCGCAAGATGAATCCNCTGGGCGAACCATTCGAGGTCTTTGCCGATTGGGGCTGGCACCGGACTCACGTCTACTTTGACCAAGAGGGCAAGATCGTCCACCAACGTGGCAACCAATTCGACCGTTGGCTGNAGGAAGGCAAACTCACGGCCAAGGCGATCGACGCCAGCGGCGAAATTACCGGAAGCGGCGATCCTCAAATTGACGGCAAAGTGGATNATGCCATCGAGATGATGCATCGCATCGGTGGCTCACAGCGGGCCCGCCAATCATTCATCCGCCATCTCTTCCGCTTCTTCATGGGGCGCAANGAGATGCTTAGCGATTCTCAAACACTCATTCAGGCGGAACAAGATTATCTGGAGCATGGCGGTAGCTTTAAAGCGCTCGTCGTCTCGCTGCTCACTTCGGATTCGTTCTTATACCGCCGGTAATGCTTTCCTGAAGATTGATGGAGTCACCCGATGCCGATCACACGCCGCACCGCACTGGCCGCTTTTGGAAGCGTTCCTTTAGCACTACAGCCGTTCCTCCAGAGCCGTGCCGCTGAACAGCAAGGCCAGACACCGCGACGTTTCGTCTTTGTCATCAAATCCAGTGGCGTGGACAAGGAAAACCTTGTCCCCGTCGGCTTGGAAGACCAATGGAAAGAACAGCGNACNGAACACTTTGAGGCGTCCTGGTCGGATCACGCATTGCCGGAAAATCTGCAACCGTTTGACGAAATNAAAGACCAGTTGACGGTGATCCAGGGGCTGTCCGGCCGCAACTTCCAAGGCAATCACACCTCCGGGTACGGCGCGNTGGCGTGCCACCANTCNGAACACGTGGCAGTTGCCCCAACGGTCGATTGCCTGTTGGGACAACACCTCTCCACCGGACCTTACCCCATGTATGGCATGGCCATGAACGGTCCGTTGCTCGAGCAGTACACCCGGGGGCCACAGGATACGTATTGTTATCCGAACATTTCCGCCATGGCCAANGGCAGACCGGTTGCCTACCAGGCCAGTCCCAAGAAAGCGTTCGTAGAACTGTTCGGTGCAGCGGTCGCCTCTCCGGAGCAACTCAAGCAGAAACTGTCCCTCAACTCCAATCTGATGGACTTCATGAAAGACGACGCACGNCGNGTCGAACGCCAGCTTTCAGCCGAAGAAAAGGAACGATTTGCGCGGTATACCGATGCATTCGAGGCGCTCCGCATCCGCGAGCAGAAAAAAGTCTCGCTGGAGGAACGGATCCGCAAGTTTGCGCCGGAGATGACCAACAAGTACGAATCGATGGTCCCATCCGTGCGCATGCAGTTGCACTTTGAACTCGCAACCTCAGCACTGATCACCGGCCTGACGCATGTCGTCACCTTGCGTACCGATACACTCGGCATCATCTACAACGGACTGGGAATCAATCAGCACGTCCACGCTCTGGGNCACCTTGGTGACGGGGAACTGCCCAATGGCTGGAATGGTCCGCAAGCCCGCAAGCAAATTGACAAACTACAACTCGGCTATGTCGCCGCCATGGCGAAACAACTCCGGTCGATTCCGGAAGGTGATGGGACGATGCTGGACAACACCACCATCGTCTTCATGTCGTGTGCAGGCGGATTGCATCACGGCGGTCAGCGAGATTGGCCGTTCGTGCTCGTCGGTGGCACAGGTGGCGGCCTGAAGGGCGGTCGTTACATCCAATACCCCAGCTACCAGAATACAGGTCATCGCACCATCGCTAACCTGTACCTCAGCCTGATGCAGTCTGCGGGAATGCAGGCACCCGAAACCTTCGGGCAACTGGACGCATCACTCAAGGACATCGACGTCGCGGGACCGTTAACCGAACTGATGGCCTAACCGCCGACGTTCACCTTTGCTGGTCCACCGTCTGTTGCTGTCAAAACGTGATCGGAACTCCGCCGGGTTCGCGGGACATCACCCTCAAGCAAACCGACCATTTTTTTGTGGACCTTGCGTTGGCGTCCGCTGCCGCACCATTCACAGTACAATGCGAGCATGACCGAAGTCACCAAGCTCTTATCCGCCATTGAGGATGGCGACCAACAAGCGACCAACCAGTTGCTCCCGCTGGTCTATCAGGAATTGCGGAAACTGGCCGCGCGCAAGTTGTCCGATGAAATGCATCAACAGACATTGCAACCGACCATGTTGGTGCACGAGGCGTACTTGCNCCTGGTCGACGTCGCCAATCCGCAAAAGTGGAACGGCAAGGGCCATTTTTTCGCAGCGGCTGCGGAAGCCATGCGGAGAATTCTGATCGAGAAAGCTCGCCAACGAAAGAGCCTGAAACGCGGCGGAGTGATCGAGCATACAACCGTCGATGAACTGCCCATCGCCACGCCGAGTGACCCCGTTGAACTACTCGCCCTGGACGAAGCGTTAACGGAATTCGAACGTGAATGGCCGGAGAAAGCGAAACTGGTGAAACTCCGGTATTTTGCGGGTTTCACGACCGCGGAAGCGGCTCGAGCGNTGGGGCTCTCAATCCGAACCGCCGAGCGNACATGGACTTACGCCAAAGCGTGGTTACTGCAGGCCATCGACGACGAATCGTCCACCGAGCTCAGGAAATAGAAATGCAAGAATTTCGAAAAACCGTGGCGGAAACCGCGGTCGCATTTCGCACTGACTTCTGAACGAACCATTTGCCTTTTGTGCGGACACCATTCCATGGACGAGCAAAGCATCTTTTTGGAGGCTCTGAATCAGCCAGACGCCGAAGCTCGGAATAACTGGCTGGATCAAGCCTGCGGCGATGACCAGGAACTCAAGCAACGCTTGCTCAAANTGNTNGAGAAACATCAGCAGGCCAGCGATTTTCTGGAACAGCCGGCCCCAGGATTGGACGAGACACTCGCNGTCGACCTATCACGCGAGAACCTGACNGCCGCACTGGANGCGGGGTTGGCCGCCGCCTTCGAGGACCACGCCGCCCTTGTCATCGGNAATGCGGACCACAGTGCCCTCCGGTCCATTCACAATTCGCTCGCCGAACTTCCGCAAGTATCATTACGTGAGCCGACCGAGGACGCCGATCCTCCGCCCGTACGACCTCGCTCACCCGAAGTCCCCAAGCTAGACGACGCAAGCCGCTATCAGCTCCAAGGCGAGATTGCNCGCGGTGGCATGGGCGCNATCATCAAGGGCCGTGACCCTGACCTCGGTCGGGACTTGGCCATCAAAGTATTGCTCGACTCTCACAAGGACAATCCGGACGTCGTCCGTCGCTTTGTNGAAGAGGCNCAAATCGGNGGCCAGTTACANCATCCTGGCATTACACCTGTCTACGAACTAGGACNGTTTGCCGACCAGAGGCCTTATTTCAGCATGAAGCTGGTCAAAGGCAAAACGCTGGCAAAACTCCTGGCGGAACGCCCCGACCCCACGTCGGATCGCGGTAAATTCATCGGCATCTTCGAACAAATATGCCAGACGATGGCATACGCCCACACGCGNGGCGTCATCCACCGCGATCTGAAACCCGCCAACATCATGGTGGGCAACTTTGGCGAAGTGCAGGTGATGGACTGGGGATTGGCCAAAGTCCTTACGGACGGTGGCGTGGCAGACGAGAAACTGGCGCGTGAACGTCAGCGGGAGCAGAACAACGTCCAGACACTGCGGGATGGCCTGGGCAGCGACGCACTCGGCGGGTTCGGCAGTGACGGTTCGAACACGCAACTCGGAAGCGTNATGGGGACGCCCGCCTACATGCCTCCTGAACAGGCGCGCGGCCACGTCGACGATCTCGATGAACGAGCCGACGTGTTTGGGCTGGGCGCCATGCTGTGTGAAATCCTGACTGGGCAACCAGCTTATGTCGGCGACACCGCCACCGCCGTTTTTGGTCTGGCGACCCGTGGTCAATTGGACGACGCATTAGCACGTCTGGACAAATGCGGTGCGGATGCCGATCTGCTTGCACTCGCCGTGCATTGCCTGAAACTGGAACCTCAAAACCGCCCGCGNGATGCAAGCGCAGTTGCCGAACGCGTCACGGCTTACCTGGAATCTGTCGAAACCAAACTGCGGGACGCCGAAAAACAGCACGCGGTCGCCACCGCGCGGGCTGAAGAAGAGCGCAAGTTGCGCCGAGTCCAACTCACTCTGATCGCGTCCGTGCTCTTCCTGCTGGCGTTGGGAGGAGCGGGGTGGATCTACATGGAACAACGGTCTATCCAGCGTCAGCGAATTCTCACCGCACAAAAACAAGAACAACGGAACGCCGCCGAAGCCACCCGCCTGATCGAAGGTCTCTTGCTATCGGAAACGAGAAACGTCCCACCGATCATCCACAACGTCAGACAATATCGCAAATATACCCATCACAACCTGAGACGCGTCTTTGCCGAATCCCCCGAACGCTCCAATGCAAAACTGCATGCGGCCCTGGCGCTGCTTGCCGAAGACGAATCGGTGGTGCCGTTTCTCCAACAGAGACTGCTGGACGTCACCGCGCAACAGTTTGCAACCGTGCGCGATTTACTTGAAAACCATCATTCCGACTTGGTCGAAGACTACTGGCAGATCGCCACGGAAAGCGAATCTGCGAAAACTCGCTTCCAGGCATTGTGTGCTTTAGCCACTTACGCCCCGCAAGATGCACGCTGGCAAGACGACCGCCTGTCGGAGTTCATCAGTCACCACATGGTAAGCGTATTACCGTCTGAATTGTTGCCCTGGCGCAATGCGCTTCGCCCATTGCAATCTCGCCTCACAACGCCACTGGCAACCATCTACCGTGATGCCAGCCGAAGTGACCAGGTCCGCACTATTGCCACCGAGACNCTGGCCGATTACTTGCGTGACGATGCCGAACGACTGTTCGANTTACTGGCCGATGCAACCGAAACACAGTTTTCGACAATCTTTGATACGCTCGCCGNTTACCAAACACAAGCAATTGAGCTCGGTGTCGCAGAAATTGCCAAAATCCCTGGAGACAACGCCAGTGCNGCGGACAAGGAAGCCTTGGCAATCCGTCAGGCCAACGCCGCCGTCATGCTGGTGCGGATGGGCAACCCAGAGCCGATATGGCCATTATTCAAGCATCGNCCCGAACCTCGGCTGCGCAGCTATCTCATTCATTGGCTGAGCGCACGCGGAGCGGACCCTCAACTCATCATCGATCGCTATCCACAAGAGACGGACGTCACGGCGCAGCGCGCTTTGCTCCTCTGCCTCGGTGAATTTGAAGAATCGGACCTACCACAGCGGCAGCGACAGCTGTTCACCGAACTGCTCCTCAATGTCTACCGCAAACACCCCGACGCGGGACTGCATGCAGCCTCGGAATGGCTGTTAAAGCAATGGGGACAAACCAAATTGATCGCCAAGATTGACAACCAGACGCAGCAAACCGAGGAACAACTCGCCGCAGAATCGGAGCCGCAACGACAATGGTACATCAACAGCCAAGGGCAAACCTTTGTGATCCTCGACGCCGAAGCGTTTATGATGGGATCGCCGGAAGACGAAGTCGGCCGCCTCAAAATGGAAGCGATCCACCAACGCCGGATCGGCAGGCGGTTCGCCATTGCAACCAAGGAAGTGACCAAGGAGCAATGGCGCGAATTCACCAACACATACCCACTACAACTCCGGTCCGCGGATGATGATGAGTTAAAGCCTTATTGTCACACGGAGGATTCCCCCATACTGGCGATCAGCTGGTTCCACGCCGCGTGGTATTGCAATTGGCTTAGCGAACAGGAGGGAATTCCCAAAGAGCAGTGGTGTTACGAGCCAAGTGACAGTGGAAAGTTCGGCCCCGACATGCGGGCCAAGCGGCAGTTCTGGAAGCTGACAGGATATCGCTTACCAACCGAGGCAGAATGGGAATTCGCCTGCCGAGCAGGCACAAACACCAGCCGCTATTACGGCCAGGCAAGTGAGTTGTTGCCAGAATACGCGTGGTACGGCGCAAATGGCACCGATCATAGTCGGCCGGTGGGAATGTTAAAACCGAACGACTTTGGCCTGTTCGATATGCACGGCAACGTCGAGGAGTGGAATCACGGCCTTTTAGGCACTTACGCGACAACTGCAAACCGACTCTATGAGGATGCGCCGTTTAACGATCGCATCCTGGCAGTCGGTGCGCGTGCGATGCGTGGAGGCTCCTTCCTTTCCGTACACACGTCAATCCGTTGCGCCGCTCGGAATGCGCACTATCCATACCGCAAAGCCATGGACCACGGATTCCGTCCAGCCAGAACGTTTTACTCATCGCCCAGGCCGAGCTCGAATTAACGGTTTTTCCCAACTGGCAAAAGCGGCGTTCGCACAATGGCACGGTCAGACGCATCGATTCCGACGGACGAGTCAGTCGCTCGACCGCCGGTTGGGCTCCGATAAACGGGCTTGAGCCGCGGAACCCCCAACGCGTCGGCTACTTTTAACATCGCCTCGAGTCGATCCACCAAAGGGAATTCAGCTCCCGCCTCAAACAGGCCTCGCACCACCTCCGCTTCATTCGCACAGCAAAAGTTAATACGAATCCCCTGCTGTTTCAGCAAACGGGTGTGCGCGGGATCGACCGAGTTGCCTTGATAGAGCTGGATGAAGTCCGCTTGCATCGCAATCGTTTCTTGAACGTAGGGCAACGAGTTGCCTTGTCGCTCCATATTGCAGATTTGGATTCGACGATCGACGGCTTTCGCCGCCTCGGCAGCCTTCACCCCACACGCCAAAAACGACTGATGCCAGCGTTGGTTGGCCACAATCTGTTTGGCCACCTTCTCCGCCAAGGCAACATCTCCCTTGAGATGCACGTTTAACCAGATGTTTTCCGGCATGATGGCCAATGCTTCCTCCAACGTCGGAACGCGCTCGTCTTGAAACTTCGGATCTTTCCACGACCCTGCATCGAGCTTCCTCAGTTCGGCCAGATTCCAATCCGACACAGGGCCTTTCCCATCTGTAGTCCGGTCGATGGTATGGTCATGCATCAACACCAGTTTGCCATCCTTGGTGAGTGCAACATCAAATTCAATCATCTGAGCGCCCAGGCGAACCGCCTCACGCAGTGCCGCAAGTGTGTTTTCCGGATGCGTTTCACTTGCACCACGATGTGCGCAAATCCCCCGTTCGGGCATCTGCGCATTACTGTGTTCCGACATCGAACCAAAACACCACAGGTTGCCAGCGTAGTCATGGACGAACAGCTTGTTGCCGGAGATCGCTGGAGCCGTTTTGATTGGCGTGCCAAGGCGATGTTCCCAAACCACGTCCCCAGACCGGTTGATAGCGCGAAGCGATGTGTCGTCGTGACCGAAGAAAGCGTAGTCACCCGAGACAATCGGAGTCGAGCTGCCGGCCATCGTTTGTCGCCGTGAACGGAGAAAGCGATCGGCCTCTTGCCCGCACATGACCGTTTTGCGGGTTTGTCCGGTCGCCAGGTCGAAGATTTGCAGATGCGTACCGTTGACCAGAATCTGATCGTCCCAAACGACAGGAATCGCATTCTGGTAGCCCGCGTTTCCGGTGCCTTTTTGCCACATCAACTTGCCCGTCGCAGCATCACGCACTCGGATGCCGGACGATCCGTTGTAGATCAGCTTGCCGTCGACCACAATCGGCGCGGATGTCGACCGCGATGGTTCTTCGAATTGGTACATTTCCTGGCCATGGGGCAAGTGGATCGCATCCCCACCGCCGCGACGGACGCTGTACATCACGTCGTCAAACACGGTAGCAAACGACGCGTAGTAACCCACGTCACCTGGAATTGCCGCCAACTCCGCACCGTCGGTGTACTTCAACAACCGCTGCGGCTTCTGCCAATCGCTGACCAGCAATCCGTGCCGCGTAGGAACTGGGGGCGTGTTGTTAATCGCCAATGGCCGACCTGCTTGGTAATTCGGATGCATGGGCTTGCTCCACACCTGACGTCCCGTTTCCGCATCG
>NZVR01000172.1 GCA_002701545.1 Blastopirellula sp.
TTCGCGTCGATACCAGGGGAAACGGTCGTTGCCGATGCGCAGCATTTTGCCGATGTGCAGACCGGAACGCGCCGAGATCACCTAGCGTAATACGTCGGCGAACGCGGCTTGCAAACAATGCAGGGCTTGTTCACCCTGTTCGCCATCGACTACGGCGTTGACGCGCACTTCACTGGTACTGATCACTTCGACGTTAATACCCGCTTCGGATAACGCCCGGAACATACGGATGGCCACGCTGGTATGACTTCGTAAGCCGACACCCGAGACGGACAGCTTGGCCACATTCGGACTGCTTGAAGTGCCTTCACATGCGAACGTTTCTGCCAAGCGTGTCGCCACGTCCAGAGTGGCATCATGTTGATCGCGAGGGACGGTGAATCCGAGGTTGGCCCGCTGCTCGTCGGCGTTGTAACTTTGGACGATCATATCCACAAAGATGCCCGCGGCTGCGACTTCCTGAAACACCGTGCTGGCACCACCAGGTGTATCCGGAGCGCCGTGAATCGTGACTCGAGCTTGGGTCTGATCCAATTGGATGTCGTTCAGGAACAACTCTTCCATGTCGATGCCGCGCAGTCGGGCGACGACGTCCGCCACATCGGCTGCCTGGCGGGTCGTTTCTTGCACTTCCTCGATCGTGGCCGGGTCCTGATGCAAATTGAATGCGTCGTGGACGGCGCGGAGGGCATCTTGCGAATGTTCGCGCGAGACGAGGACCGAGATTTTGATTTCACTGGTAGTGATCATCTCGATATTGATACCGGCTTCGGATACCGCCCGGAACATCTTTTCGGCAACACCTGACTGTTGCGCCATGCCCAACCCGACGACGGAGACTTTCGAGACGTCGTCACTGTGGGTGACGGTACCGGCGCCAACGACTTCGAGTGCCGCGTTGACGGCCTCGAGTGTCTCGTCTAATTCTTCCTTGGGGACGGTGAAGGAGACGTCGGCGCGGCCTTCGGCACCCACGTTCTGAACGATCATGTCGACGGTGACTTTGCGATCCGCGATCCGCGAGAAAATTTCAAAGCTGGTACCTGGCACGTCGGGGACACCGAGTACCGAGACGCGCGCTTCGTCGCGTGTGACCGCTGCACCACTGACCGGGCGTTCGCGGGTTTCCGGTGACTGCGCGATGACGGTGCCCGGGATGTCGGTCATGCTGCTGCGGACGTGAATCGGCACGCCATATTTTTTGGCAAACTCGATGGAACGACTGTGCATCACGCCCGCGCCGAGGCTGGCCAGTTCCAACATCTCGTCATAGCTGATCTGGGTGACGCGGCGTGCCTCGGGCAGTTTGCGGGGATCGGTCGTGTACACGCCATCGACATCGGTATAGATCTCACACGCATCGGCATCCAAGACGGCGGCGAGTGCGACGGCGGTGGTGTCGCTGCCGCCACGGCCCAGGGTGGTGATGTTGAAATCTTCGTCGATCCCTTGGAACCCTGCGGCGATCACAATGTTGCCCTCATCCAGCAGGCGTTGCATCCGCTCGGTGGAGATTGATTTGATGCGGGCTTTGGTATGGGTGCTGTCGGTTTTGATACCAATCTGGGCACCGGTCAAACTGACCGCTTGATGGCCCAGTGAATGAATCGCCATGGCCATCAGGGCGACACTGACTTGTTCGCCGGTGGACAGCAACATGTCCATTTCGCGCGCGGCGGGCCGCTCACTGATTTCCGCAGCTAAATCGACGAGCAGGTCCGTGTTTTTGCCCATGGCGCTGACGACCATGACCACATGGTTGCCCTGCTGTTGAGCGCGGATTGCTTTGCGTGCAGCGGCCAGGATTTTTTCGGTGTCGGCCACGCTGGTGCCACCGAATTTTTGAACAATGAGAGGCATGATAAAACAAGCAAGCTGAAGGCGGTGAGTGCGAGCCTTGGGGCGACGCGCAAAGACCCAGCTTAATCAAAGCGTGGGATTTCTACGAGGTGCGGCAGCCAACTCCCGTGGCGATTCCTGGCCCGGGGGCGGATCGTGCCGGCCAGGCAATTCAGGCGGTCAGCGGGCAGAGGTGCGGAGGTCTCGCGGGACCGGCTCCACCGAGGTCAACCAGTGGCACCGGTTTCACCGATGAAATATTGCATCAGTTGGTGGCCTTGGGCGAAATCCAACTCGGAAGCCCCGGCCGCGACCTCGTCGTAAGTCTGGTGCCCATCCGCCGTGACGCCGGTACCGGCGATGGCAAAAGGGACAAAGCCATGGCTGTGGGTCTTGGTCCGGACCGGCGTCGGGTGATCGGGTGACACCAGGATCCGGAATTCCCCCTGCGCCTGCAATGCTTCGTGGAGTGGTCGTACGACGTGCTGATCGATCTCCTCGAGACTCTTGATCTTGGCGGCCACGTCGCCTTCGTGGGAGGCTTCATCGGTGGCCTCGACGTGGACACAAATCAGATCGGTGGAGTCCAACGCGTCGATGGCATAGCGGCCTTTGGCGGCGTAATCGGTGTCGGTGTATCCCGTGGCGCCGGGGACTTCAATGCGGTCCCAGCCGATCAGCGATGCGATCCCGCGCAGCAGATCGACGGCGGTGATCATCTTGCCTGTTTTTCCATAGACGTCTGCAAACGGTTGCAATTTGGGCGTCTTGCCAATGCCCCACAGCCAGATGTTGGTGGCGGGCAGCTTGCCCTCGGCGAGGCGTTGCTGGTTGACTGGGTGGTCGGCAAACAGCTCCACGCTACGACTCATCAACTCATTCAGCAGGTCGCTGCCAGCACCCCGAGGAAAGTCATCGGCGACGGTCTTGTCGGTCAGGTCGTGCGGTGGAGTGGCCCGGGTTTCCTCCGTGAACGGAGCGACTGCGTGCTGGCCTCGAAACAACAGTAAATTGCGGTAGCTGACGCCGGGAACAAATTCCAGGTGCGGTGCGGCCAATGCCTCCTGAGCCGCGGCGAGCAGTGCGGTGGCTTCTTCGGTCGAGATGTGATCGGCGGTGAAGTCCCGCATGATCTGATCCTGGACCGTCACCAGATTACAGCGGATGGCCCAGTCCTGCGGTCCCAGTTCGATCCCCTGGGCGGCGGCTTCGAGCGGGGCGCGGCCACTGAAGTGGGCGTTGGGGTCATAGCCTAACAGACTCATGTTGGCGACTGCCGAGCCAGCTGGGAGGTGTGCCGGGACGTGGCTGGCACGGCCGACCACGCCGCTCGCGGCGAGGGCATCCATGGCCGGAGTGTTCGCAGCCTGTAAGGGTGTACGGCCTCCCAAAGACTCCTGGGGTTCATCGGCACAACCATCGGGGATGACAATCGCGTACTTCATGTGCTTCGATCGTTCTTATGAGTAGGAGGGTGAGTTCTAGGTATCGAGTTGCAATGTTGCCGAGTCGCCATCGTCTGTGAGGGTGTAGGGAACGCAGGTGCCTTAATCCAGAACACGCATCCGCACGCTGGCCCCATGCACGGCAGTGAGCGCATCAATTTCTCGCATCGCCTCGGCTGCGCAACCTTCGGGCGCGATGTGACTCATGATTACCAACGGGACGGTTTTCGTTCCGCCATGGTCGTTCGCTTCGTGTTGGATCACGGACGCGATCGAAATTTGGTTGCGGCCCAACACGTTGGCGATTTGGCCGAGCACACCGGGGCAATCGTCGACGGTAAAACGCATGTAGTAGCGACTGGGAAGTTCCGCATGATCGCGCATGGTGACGCGGGCTTCCTGTTGGGACCAGAGTTCGAGCGTGCGGAAAGTCAGTCGTGTGCGCCCGACGGAAGTATCGATCAGATCGGCAACGACAGCGGATGCCGTGGGCATCTGGCCGGCACCCAGGCCGTGGAAAAANACGCGCCCCACCGCATCGCCGACGGCGCTCACGGCATTGTAGGCCTCCCGCACCTCAGCCAACGGTTGGCCGATCCGGACCAGGGTGGGCGAGACATGCAACTCTAATCCGTTGTCGGTCAACTGGGCAATGGCCAGGAGCTTGATGCGGTAGCCAAGTTCCTTGGCATATTGCAGGTCGGCCACATCGAGCGTATCGATTCCGACCCGNGGGATCTCNCTCCAATGNACCCGCGCACCAAACGCCAGATGGGCCAGGATCGCCAGTTTCTGGGCGGCATCCGTCCCGTCCACGTCCATCGTGGGGTCAGCCTCGGCGTAGCCGAGTTCCTGCGCTTCGGCGACCGCCGCTGCGTAACTCGCTCCGTGCTGCTCCATCTGGGAGACAATGAAGTTGCTCGTGCCGTTAAGGATCCCGCGTAACGAGGTGANCTGGTTGGCGGACAGGCATTGGCTGATGTTGGCGATGATCGGGATCCCGCCCGCCACCGACGCTTCAAAGGCGATGGATCGGCCAAGTTCGCGTGCGGTATCAAACAGCTCNGGACCGTGTTCNGCAAGCAGCGCTTTGTTGGCGGTCACCACATCTTTGCCGCTCTTCANTAATTCAATCATGATCGNCCGCGCCGGTTCGAGGCCACCGATCAATTGCGCGACGACTTCAATCTCTGGATTGTCTGTGATTCGCTTCAGGTCGTCGGAAAGAATCCCCTCGGGCAGATCGGCATCACGAGGTTTGTTGACGTCCCGTACCACGACTTCTTCGAGCCACAGGGTCCGTCCCGCGTGACGCGCGGTGCGATCGCCATGATCCAGCAGCAGCTTGGCCACCCCTGCACCGACGGTCCCCAGACCGACGATGCCAACTTTTGTTTTCTCCATCGCTTCCAACATGTCCCTTTCATCATCTCGTGCACGGTGCGTGGCCTACATGGTAGACAATCACTGCGAATGTGCCTATGGCGTCCTGAGGCGCTCAGATGGCGGTGGCGAAGCCGCCAGGCGGTCGCAGTGGCTTATTTAACTCCCCAGCCACGCAGTACCTGAATCAGTCGGTCGAGCTTCGCCGGGGTCGCCAGTAAAATGGGGTGATGGAGTACCACGGTGGATTCGGCGGCGGCCGCGGAAATGGGGAGGCTGCCGTGGACGCGACAGCGTCTGGCCGAACGTTTGACGAACCCACGAAAGCCTTCACCGAACTGGAAGCCCTGGGCTTGTAGAGCGGCCAGGAACGTATCGCGACCGGTCCCGTCGGTTGTCGCCTCGGCGAGATAGCGGAAGCCGACTTTGAAATAGGCCGCTTGAGATTCCTCGTCCACTGCCGACACCGGTTCCAGGTAAGGCAGCTTGGCACACGCGTTACGGATCGTATCGACCGCCGTCTGTCTTTGGGCGTTACGGGCGGCCAGTCGCTGTAACTGGGGGAGCAGCACAGCGGCCTGCAACTCACTGAGGGGAAAGGCGTCATTACCTCGTTCGCTGTACACGCGAATCCGCTGGTCGATTTCCGGTTGCGAGGTCAGAATGGCTCCGCCACGGCCAGCGGTCAGCAGTTTACTGCCCCCGAAACTCATCACCCCGACATCGCCCCAGGCGCCTGCCGGTTTCCCTTGCACGATGGCACCGGGGTTCTGACAGGCGTCCTCGATGACTGCCACCCCACGCCGATCCGCGAGCTCGCGAACGCTCCGCATATCGGCCACGCCGCCGTGCAAATGAGACACCAGGATGGCGCGGGTATCAGCGGACAGCGCCGATTCGATTTGGTCAACATCCAGACACCAGGAGTTGGGGAGGAGGTCGACCAACACGGGGCGAGCCCCCACCGCCTCGATCGCACGGAAGTTTCCGGGGAAATCATACCCGGCCAGGACCACTTCCTGACCCACACCAATTTTCAGCCCGCGCAGCGCAAGTTCGACGGCCATGGTCCCGGAACAACAGAGGCGGGCAAAACTGACTTGATGGGTATGCCGTAAGGCGGCGCTCAACGCGTCACACTGCTGGCCGTGATATTTCCCCCAATCGCCGCTGGCAAACGCTTGCTGCAGCGCGGCTTGGATNTCCGGGTCGCGGGGCGGCCAGGCGTCNGGGTCGGCGTTGGATTCATCGTGAGGCATGGACAGCTCGTAGAGAAAATGTCTCCCAGCTTCTGATCGTAGTCACCCCATCGGCCTGCTGGCAATGCCTTTCTGCGGAAGCGGCCCGTTTGGGAGGGCAGTGGCTTTCGCGCGGCAGTGAGGTTAAGTAGGCTGATGGCATTGCCAATCGTACGCGACGCAGATGGCGTCGCCACTCAGGGGTGCACCAGACCGACATGCTGACACTGGGCGTAGGGATTATTCTTGTTGTGCATCTGCTCGCGCTCGGTTGGATGCTGCGCAGCCGGCGGTGGTTCGACTGGCCGGCCAACCGCCGCCCAACCCTAGATGCGCCGATTGCGATGACCGCAATCGTACCCGCCCGCAACGAAGCGGAGGATATCGAAGGCTGTCTGCGTTCGCTGTTGCAACAGGATGTCGAGACGTTGCGAGTGATCGCGGTTAACGATCATTCGACCGACGCCACACCGCAGATCATCGACGGCCTCGCGGACGAGGACAGCCGGTTGACTCCCTTGCATGATCCGACACTGACTCCGGGNTGGTTGGGAAAACACAATGCGTTGCATACGGCATTGGCGCAGGTCGAAACCGATTTGGTCGTGTTTACGGACGCCGATGTTACCTTTGCACCGGAATGCTTGCGGATGGCCGTCGCGGAACTCGAGGCCCGCCAGTTGGACCTGCTCAGTCTCTGTCCACAGATCGAGTATGTGACGTTTTGTGAGACGATGTTGCTGCCGATTTATATGGTGGCCGAAGTGCTGTACGTATCGCCCGCGATCGAGAACCCGCGTTCGGCACGTGCACTTGCCGTGGGCGCGTTCATCCTGGTGCGCACCGAAAAAATCCGAGCGTTGGGTGGTTATGAATCAATTAAAGACAAGATCCTGGACGACGTGAACATCGCCCGGTTATTTAAACGTCATGGCTTGCCAGTCGGCTTGCGGGCGGCGCCGGACCTGATGCATGTGCGACTGTTCAAAGGCAATTGGCATGCGTTTACCGGGGTTACCAAACATGTGCTGGGCATTGTCCAGCCCCGGTATTGGCTGGCACCGCTCTTCGCCACCCTTCCGTTGACGATCTACGGGACGTTGTTGTGGGGCCTGATTGCCGGGTTGTTGACAGGTCGAAGCGTGTTGGCCGNGATGGCGTTGGTGACGCTCGTATTGCATTATGCCGGCATTCTGTTGCTGCGTCCGCGGGCGCGGTTTTCGGCGCTGAAGGCCTTGGCGTTTCCCTGCGCAGGTGTGTTATTTGCCGTATCCTGCCTGCATGCCACCTATCTGTTGCTGGTCAAGCGGATGTTTCATTGGCGNGGCAGGGCGACGCAAGTTGAAGACCGTCCCGACGACGAATAGCGTGGGGTCCGGCACCGAGGGGCGGAGCAGGTCCCGGCGATGGAACATGGATTTGGCAGGGAGCCTAGCATTTGCCTCGTGAGTGTGGACAATAATCGCATTGCATACGATTGTCCGTACCTTAGCCCCTACAAGTAAGTTGTTATGTCTTTACAGCCCGTTCTGATAGCCGGTGAATGGCGTGCTGCTGACGCCAGTTCTAGTTTTCAATCGCACAACCCCGCGACCCGTGAAGCGCTGCCGGATGAGTATCCGGTGAGCAATTGGTCTGACTGTGAAGTAGCGTTGCAGGCGGCGGCGGAAGCCGCTGCCGTGATGCGCGTCATGCCGGGGGAACGGATTGCAGCGTTCCTCGAGGCATTTGCGGATGGCATTGAAGCGCGGCAGGAAGCATTGGTCGAGATGGCGCATGCGGAAACAGCGCTGCCGAAATCTCCCCGACTCGCCGACGGCGAACTGCCACGTACCACCGGTCAACTGCGGCAAGCGGCGCAAGCAGCACGGGACGAAACGTGGCGGATGCCGATCATTGATTCGGCCACGAACATCCGTTCGTGCTTTGGGGCCATTGGGCCGGTCGCCGTGTTCGGTCCCAATAACTTTCCGTTCGCGTTCGGTAGCGCATCGGGAGGTGACTTTGCGGCAGCGATTGCAGCGGGCAATCCGGTGATTGCCAAAGCGAACTCGTCACACCCGGGAACGACACGAATTTTTGCCGAGGCCGCGCTGGAGGCGGCGCAAGCAACCGACATGCCCGCCGCGACAGTGCAACTGATCTATCGCACAAGCCATGCGGACGGCGAGCGATTGGTGGCCGATCGGCGACTGGGTGCCACGGGATACACCGGCAGTCGTTCCGCCGGATTGAAACTCAAAGCGGCTGCCGATGCCGCCGGGATTCCAATTTATTTGGAACTGTCCAGTGTCAATCCGGTCGTTGTGTTGCCCCAGGCCATCGAAGAACGTGGAGACGACATTGTGGCGGATTTCGCTGGCAGCTGCCTGATGGGCACTGGCCAGTTCTGCACCAATCCCGGTTTAGTGATCTTGGTGGATAATGCGTCGACGCAAGGTTTCATCGACGGGATTGCCGAGAAATTCTCGGCAGCACCGGTCGGTACGTTGCTGTCCGCAGCCGTCGAAACATCGCTGCAACAGAATCTGCAATTGCTGGTCGATGCTGGTGTGCAGGTCGTGACCGGCAATACCCCCGGCGGAGGCAACGGGTGCAGCCACGGCAATACGTTACTCTCCATTCGTGGCGAACAATTCCTCGCAGATCCGGAAACGATGCAGACCGAGGCATTCGGTAACGCCTCGCTGGTGGTCGTCGCGTCAGGGATCGAACAGGTTGCGGAGATCATCGAGCAATTGGAAGGGAATCTGACAGGGTGCATTTATTCCCACAGCGAGGGCGCGGACGAAGCGGACTACGACGCCATCGCCGACCGGCTGCGATGTAAGGTGGGCCGCTTGCTGAACGACAAAATGCCGACGGGCGTGGCGGTGACGGCGGCGATGAATCACGGCGGCCCCTACCCAGCCACCGGGCATCCGGGCTTTACCGCGGTCGGGATCCCCGGTGCAGTGACGCGTTTCGCGCAATTGCACTGCTACGACAACGTGCGCTCGGCGCGACTGCCCGCGTGCCTGCAGGATGCGAATCCCTCCGGAAGCTTATGGCGACAGGTCGACGGCACCTGGTCGCAAGCGGATGTACAATAGAGGCTGGACGAGGGCCTGCCACGGTTGGTGGCGCGGGCCCGTGTGTCGAGCAACCGCTGGTGGGGACAATTATGTCGATCGTCAGATACCAAAGTTTGGATCCGAAAGAAATCTCGGCCACCGCTTCCCGGTTGCAACAGCGGATCAGTGATCGGTTTCCCAAATCCGGTTTGGCGCAAGTCTGTGCACACTTGTATCACCTGAGTGAAGCCGCGGCCGTTCGTTCCCGGGAAATTGACAAACCGATCCTGTGGGTGCGGGTGGCTTCATGGTGCCTGATCACCGTCCTGACGCCGTTCTCGGTGTTCGTCGTACTGAAAGATATGTGGTTGTTGTACAGCATCCTCTTGTTGCAGAATGAGCCAATTGACAAATTGGATGCGGGGATCAGCGTGCTGGCATTTTTTGGGGCGGCGATCATTTTTCTGTATCGGCTGGAAGCGTCGATACGCCGGGAACGTGCCCTCAAAGCCATCCACGAATTGCGCGCTTTGGCGCATATTATCGATATGCACCAACTGACGAAGGATCC
>NZVR01000173.1 GCA_002701545.1 Blastopirellula sp.
TGTCGCCGGGATCATGCCTGCGTTTCGCCAAGCATTGACCTGCGGACAAGAGATCGCGCCCACCGATTGTGAGTTCCAAATCGAGATTGCGGGCACGCTACGCAAGGGGCGTCTGCTGCAAAGTGTCTTGCCAAATACAGACGCACCTGTCTACCTCATCGAACAGCCGCACTACTATGATCGGGCTGAGATTTATTTTGAGAATGGGCAGGATTACCCCGACAACTGCGAGCGGTTTATCTTTTTTTGTCGGGCCGTGCTGGAAGTCATCAGGTTACGTGGGATGCCCGTCGATGTGATCCATTGCAACGACTGGCCGACATGCATGATCCCTGCCCTGCTGAAGTTGGAACATGCGGACACACCAGAGTTCGCCAAGATCCGCACGCTGCTGACCATCCACAACATGGCCTATCAAGGGCACTTTGACGGTGGCTGCATGTCGTTGACGGGTCTCTCCGCGGACCATTTCAATCCCGAAGAGATGGAATTCCATGGTGGATTGAACTTTTTGAAAACCGGTGTGGTATTCGCTGACGCACTGAATACCGTCAGCGAACGGTATGCAACCGAGATCCAATCCCCGCCCCTGGGCTGCGGCTTAGAAAGCCTGCTGGCGAGTCGTCATGATCAGGTGTCCGGAATCATCAACGGCGTCGACTACAGCACCTGGAATCCGACGACCGATCCGTACCTGCCACAGAATTACGACATTGATTCCTGGCAAACCGGCAAGGCGATCTGCAAGCAAGCCTTGCAGGAACGCGTTGGACTGCAGCAGTCGCAAGAGATACCGCTGATCGGGCTCGTCGGGCGTCTGGCGGGTCAGAAAGGTTGGGATTTGGTGGCCCGTGTCATGGAACGCTGGGCGCCAGAGCGGGAGGTGCAGTGGGTCGTGCTGGGTACGGGAGAGCCACGTTTCCACGACCTGCTCAACCAACTCGTAAAAGATTATCCGACCAAGATTGCAGCTTCCTTCACCTTCTCTGACGAACTCGCTCACTGGATCGAAGCGGGTGCTGACCTCTTCGTGATGCCCAGCCAGTATGAACCGTGCGGACTGAACCAACTGTACAGTTTGAAGTACGGCACCGTTCCTGTGGTCCGTGCCACGGGTGGCTTGGCAGATACCATCAATGGGTTTTCGCCTGAAGTCACGGCCAACGGCACAACCAACGGCTTCAGTTTTGAAGCGTATGAGGCCGACGACCTGGAAATGTCACTCGATCTAGCCTGTGACCTTTTCTGCAACAACCAGGAGGTCTGGTCGCATCTCGTCGAAACCGGCATGCAACAGGATTGGTCGTGGTCACGCAGTGCCGAGCGTTACGTTAGTCTCTATCGCTCCATGCTGGCAACGGAAACCAATTCGACGTCGCAGCAGTAACCTCCACCGCTTTGGCGGGCACTTCGATACGCTGGACGATGCCTTCGATTCTCTCGATGGCAACCTGCATGGCCTCCCAATCCTGCAGACGGGCCACTTCCTCAAGTTCACATGCCGGCGCAGTTAACTCGCCAAACCCTGCCGTTCCCCCCGATCCTTTGAGTCGGTGCGCAAAATCGGCGACGGCCGCAAAATCCTGGCGATGACAAGCCTCGCCGACCTCCACCATCTGTCCCTGCAATCGCTCCATGAACTCAACGACAATATCACGAAACTCGTCGTCCTCGGTCGGCAATGCCGAATAGATGGCATCCTCGTCGGCGGTCTCCGAATGCACCGGGATTCCGGTTCGCTGGCTCGACTGCCGAGGCATCCTGGCCCACTCTGTACTCACCTCGAAATCAGCATCTTCGGCACTTGCCTCAGCAGACACCGGCAGTAACTCGGCAATCGTACTTACCAGCTTGCTGCTTTCGACAGGCTTGGTAATGAACCTGGTACATCCGGCTTCCAAACATTTTGCTTCGTCACCCAGCATGGCATGGGCGGTCAGCGCGATTACCGGCCGTTCGTATCCCGCTGCGCGCAGTTTGCTGACCGCGGTATAGCCATCCATGACCGGCATCTGCATATCCATCAAGATGATGTCAAAATCCTCCTGAATGGCGAGAGCATATCCATCGAGTCCGTTTTCGACACACTCCACAACTGCGCCGGCGCGGCGCAAGATCAAGGCAAACAGGTTACGATTCGATTCACCATCATCTACGACCAGAATACGACATTTCGGCAACCGCATCCGCCATTCCGGCTGAACCGGCTCCTGCTGCAAACCTGCTGCCAGTACCTCACGGGGAACCATCTCCGCTTGCTCCGCGCTCCCGTACGGCATCCGGACCGTAAATTTACTACCGACGCCAATTTCACTTTCGGCTGTGATCTTGCCTCCCATCGCCTCGGCCAGTCGCAAACAAATCGGCAACCCCAGACCGGTTCCGCCAAATCGTCGCGTGATCGACGTATCGGCTTGTGAAAACGGCTCAAAGATATTGTTCAAGACATCTGCGTCCATCCCGATACCTGAATCTTCGACGATGATCTCCAGAACATCCTGATGCACGTCTGCCGCATCGTCAGCAGCCATGGCTTTCCAGCGTGCCAACCAACCTCGCTTACCTGGCCGTACTCGCGCAGACACCGAAACGGAGCCCGCGTCGGTGAACTTGACCGCATTACTGAGCAAATTGACAATGATCTGTCGAAAGCGTGTGGGATCTGTGGTGATCTGCCGGGGCAGTGAATCGCAGTGAAACTCGAGCGTCACGCCTTTGGCATCCGCTTCCTTCCGAACCAATGCGATGGCTTGCGTCATCAGTCGATACGGCGAGTCGGCAATCTGCTCTAACTGCATATGCCCGGCTTCAATCTTCGAGATATCCAGGATCGAATTGATGAGCGCTAACAGGTGCTCGCCACCACTGTAGATGTTCTCGAGATACTCTTGTCGCTCACTACGTGACTCATCGTCGTGATACAGCAAGACCTCCGTATACCCCAAGATCGCATTCATCGGCGTGCGAATCTCATGACTCATTCTGGCCAAGAAGTCTGTTTTGGTTCGATTGGCTTCCTCCGCCTCATGCTTTGCCTGGCTGAGTGCTGCCTTGCTATTGACCAGCGCCGTGATGTCCTCAAAGCTGGTCAGCACTCCATGACACGCTCCATCGTTCCCCAGCACAGGCGATGAATACGCTTTGAGATGCCGCTCCCTATTGTCCGCATCGGTGAACAACAAAGACACTCCCGACTGCGGCCGTTCTTCTCGCATCGCGTTCATCCAGGGCATCGCCTTACCCTGAGTTTCTTCTGCAAAACGCAGATCGAAATCGTTCACATGCTGGCCAATCAAATCCTGCACGCGTTTGCCTTGCCAGCGACTTAGCGTCTCGTTAACAAAAGCCACTCGCCCCTGACGGTCTGTGATCACTAATCCCTCAGCCAGTTGGTCAAGCGCTCCGCGCACTTGTTGCGGAACCGCTTCCGACGGGTCGAGGTGCTCCAGCGACTTGCCCACCACAAAGAAAAAGACGATCCCACAAGTGGCGGACACCAAAGCCAGCATGCGCCACGCCGGCCCAACGCGCAATCCCCCCGCAAGTGCCGTTGCATCTGAAAAGCAAAGCTCGAGATGGCCCCACTGACGGTGGGCGTCGCGAAGGGGCAGTCGGATCTGGGTCGCCGTGGATTTCCCCTCAGGAAGTGCTTTCCAGCGAGTCGCGTGGTCCCCCGCCATCACCACCAGCGTACCATCCTGCCGTCGCACAGCCGCCGACAGAATATCGTCATTGCGGCGCACCGTTTCCTGGATCACATCGCGCAAAGGATCCGGGCTGGCGTAAGCTGCCAACGCGGTTGTATTCATCGCAATCAGTTCGCAAATGCGAGCGCGATCGTCCAGAAGCGTCCGCTGATAGAACGGGTTAAAACCAAGAAACGAGGCGATCAACAAGATACTCGCCAGGATACCGAGCAAGCCGAGAGCAAGCCGCGCTTTTACCGAAAGACCGAACATCAACCAGAGAACCCTCTCGCTCGCGGTACACGCCAATTCATGGCAGAACGCCACATCAACCATACGTCGAAGGGGGGTGTCTTTCGGCAGAATTTGCCGGGACACCGGACATGCCCGCCACCTCCACTGCGGACGTGCCCCAAGTCGAAGACCGCGTGAACTTGGCAGCGTCTGCACGGCCTCATCCGGTTGTGTCAGTCACACCGCTGCGGCGTCAGCGGCGCAATCACTGGAATCCATACCGTCGATGCCCCCCAACCGACGCGCAATCACATCCTGCGGCCAGTTTGTCGAGCTGCGCCAGCGGTGACTGGCAATCGCACGAACCATGCCAGACACCAGCAACACACGATACGAGATGAGCATCCCGTCTTGGCTCGACTTCTGCCAACCCTCACTCGGCTTCCGTATCCTTAGCTTCTGACGCGGTATACCCATGACAACTGAGCAACGGTTGAGGAGGATATTTGCGATAGCGCTCGTCCACCAGAGCTTTCTCGCAAAGAAGATATCTGGTGCCCTTGCCGGAAATGATCTCGCGCGCGAACGCACAATGTCTGCACAAACTTTCCACTGACTCATTTCCTTCCAAACGTCAAGTCAATCGCGCGCCCACCGACGAGAAACAATCCCGGACATCGCAGCAAATTCTTCTTTCACTGTCCCAGCGGTTCCGAGGTGGTACAGGTGTGCGATGCCGATGCTCTCAATTGGTTCGCAGACAAAGTCTAATCCTCCGACCACCCGGATGGATAGAGGAGGTGTGCGGATGGCGAGGGCTGGTCGGAAAGCCCACCACGGCTTGGCGCCGCAGGCAGCCAACCAATTCGCGAGAAACCAATTCGCGAGACGTGCCGTTAACCGGTTTCCCCTGTGGCATCCGCGAGAGCGTGGCGTTCCGCATTTCCGTTCGGAGAGCCAATGCGCGCCTGGACATATTGTGTCAATCGCTCGGCATCATCCGTACCGACCCGTAACTTGCGGCGACCATCCATGTAAAAATCGACACAATCGAAGCCCCACAGATTCCAGGTCCAGCCTCCCCCAGGGCTCAGGTGAATCCCCCAACCCTCAAGCCAGCTTGTTCGACCGCGCTGTACGGATTCGATCTCCGCATACGCCACGCGTCGCTGAAACAACGGCAGCGGACCAAAGCCAATCGCCAAATGCAGCCCCTCATCGCGCACCGTGAGGCGCTGAAAGCACATCGCAAACAGACACATCCACGATCCGCTCGCCACCAAGATCCCGCGCACCACGATATCGCCCCCGAGTCCGGCGGCCAGAAACAAGCCGCATCCAATCGCCAGCAGCACAAAATGCCAGGGGCCACGCTGTTGATGATCGTAAACCATGAGCAAGGTCATCCGAAATCTCAGCCAAGTTGCTTGAATGGCACCATTGTAGCCGAGCGACGACGGGCATCACCATTCCAGCGGTGCGCTGCTCGCGATCTTGCATTCCGTTGGCTGGTTCGAATGGCAAGGCATATCGCTCACAAGCTGGTTTCTTGCGGCACAAAAGAGTCCCATTGGCAAGCTGGGCAANCTCACTCGCAATTCCACTCCAGATACCGCTCATTTGGATTATCCCGATATTCGGTAACTTGCCCTGCAAAGCCGAGTTACTGAGAATCGCTACAAACCAACCGGTGCGTCACCAGAGCCCTAAATAAAAGGGTAAGATAGATTTTACGAAATTGACGAACTCACTTGTTTGGAATTGGACATCCACGTGGGCAAGCTCTCAGAACTTACCGTTGCTGAATTACTGGAAAACCACTGGACGGTCGTCCTCCTGATTGGCGTCTTTTTCCTGCTGATCCAACTCTTCTTGTGTGCCAGCTTTTGGCATCGCATGGGCAAATACCGCAAGATGGTGCTGCAATTGCAGGCGGATTTCCATCGGACGGGGGACGGGCGNTTTGGCATCGTCGCCTTTGCCGAGCACTTCCCCTGGTTGCGATGGATCAGCGAGAGCTTTCCGGAAGACACCACCCCTACCAATTTGACACGGGANGACGTGCTGCAAGAGCTTGATTCGCGTCTGGCCGCAGACTCCCGCTATCTGCTCTTACAGCGGATGGGTGTCATGGCCCCGCTGCTCGGTGTCATCCTGACAGTCATGGGCTTTGCTTGGCTGGACGTGCCGGAATCCGAAGAGCAATCACTGGGACAAATTCTGTTCGCCGTAACTCCCCTGGTTGCGGGAGTCGGAACGGGAGCCGTCTTGGCGTTCATCAACCAAGGCTTGTTGCACTTGGCCAGCACGCGTGTCGAGTCCTTGCGGACTGCCGCCCGTACTTGGTTCGACTCCGCCATCTGGAACCAGATCGGCATCGACGTGCAAGCGGCCACGATCAAAACCATTGCCTCGATCGAGCGGATGTCGCAAGCCGTCGCTACATCAGCGGAACAACAAAACGAAGCGGCAGATCGTTTGCAGACCACCACCCAGGCGATCGAAGAAGCGGCGACTCACTTGAACGAGGCGTTAGCGAAATTCTCNNGTGAAGCCAAGGAACTCCCCGAATCGATGGCGTGGCTGCACGATTCGGTGGAAGCTTGTGTCGAATCCTTACAGCACCTGATTCCGATCGGCGAACGTGCCGTCTCAGGGCTCGACGTTTCCGTCGCAGCCTTGCGTTCGACGATTGACAGTCAATTCACCGAAGCGTCGAAACTCCACACGCAATCCGTGCGCGACTTGGCGGAAGCCATCGAATATTTAACAGAAAATGCCTCCCGTCTAAATGAGACCACCTCGCCGGACAAGGACACCTTTGGGCAACGATTGACGGAGCAAGAATAAGATGAACCTCGAAAAAGCAAGTGGCAACTCTGGGGAAGCAGGACTCGCGGGCTGGATCTCCAGCAACGACGTGACCTTATTCACCATGGTACTGGTCGTTGTCATTGCCCTGTTTTTGCAAAGCAACCTCGTCAAACGCAAAAAAGAAAACAAGTTGCTTTCCACCGAAAAGGCGGATCTGCAGGCCAACCTGAGCAACACGAAAGACCAACTTACCGATACCACCAAGACGCTCAGTAGTACCCAGGGCGTGTTGCAAGAGACGACGCTGGCGCTGAATACAACGCAGGGGCAACGCGATGAACTGGATCGCAGTCTCAAAACAGCGGAGTCTAACATCGACAAGCTGAACTCCTTGATCAGCAATCTGTCTGAGCAAAAAACTCAACTCGAAAAAGACAAGCAGCAACTCACCGACACCACGGCAGATCTCACCCAACGTAGTCAGACCCTGGCTGCGGACAAAACGGCGCTGACCCTGGAAAAGGCCACGTTAAACGAGCGCATGGCCGCGCTGACCTCCGACCTCGAAAAGAAACTCTTGGCACTTGCAGATGTCGAACAACAACGTGCCCAACTTCGCCAACAGACCGAAAACCTGAACAAAATCGTTTCCACGCTCCAGACCAAGATGAAACTCAAGGACGAAGATCTGGCCAAAATGAAGTCGACCAGTGAGGCACAAGTCGCGTCGCTGGAAAAACAGGTCACCGCCGAGCGTGGCAAAGCGAAAAATTACCTGGACCAACTCCAACGCGCAGCAGAAACGTTCCGTGGGATGCAGGCACTCGAAAAACAACTCAAAGGCCAAGTTTCCAACTTACAGGGCGAACTGACCGCCGTTGCCGAACAGCACCAAAACGAACTGTCATTGCAAACCAAAGTCAATCGCGAACTGGTCGGACTGTCCGGGCCACTGGGGCGCGTTGCCATCTTGTTTGATGCGTCTGGAAGCATGCGGCAAGAAGGTACCGGCGGAGGCAACCGCTGGCTTGACGCACAAAACATCGCGCTCACCTGGCTGACACACCTGGATGTCGACGAAGTGGTTCTGATCGTATTCTCGTCAGAAATCAGAACGTTTCCACGAGACGGAACGTTTGCTAAGGTGCGTGGCAAGACGGGAGAAGTGAAACGTGCCGAGCTACTGACCGAATTGCGAAGCGTCCAACCCTATGGCTGGACCAATACGATGGATGCGTTGAAAACCGCCTACGATTACGACCAACTCGACACCATCATCCTGCTCTCCGACGGAGCACCGACCAACGTTCAATCGGGCACTTTCGATGCAGAAATCGCAGAACAAATCTACACGCTCGTCCGACAGCACCCGAAAATCCCCATCAACACCATTGGGCTCGGGAATTATTTTGACAAGAACCTGGCAACATTCCTGAGGACGGTGGCGCGTGTGACGGGCGGCACCTTCCGTGGTCGCTAAACATCGCCGCGTGACGTCTCGCTGTTGGACGCGCCGGCCCCCCGTGAATACCCTAGCAGCATGACCGCTTCGCCTGCCCAGATCGACCGCGCCGTCAGCCTCTTTGAAGAAGCGGCCGCAGCAAACGATGCGTGCGTCTTCCGGCAAGGCAATACAATTGCCCTCGATCACGACGCAGGGCATGACGTCTTGATCTCGACCGACTTGCATGGGAACCGCTTGCACTACGAACGGTTGTTGCAAATCGCAGACCTCGATGGACAACCCGAGCGACACATCGTGATGCAGGAAGTGTGTCATGGCGGTCCCTCGTACCCGAACTCGAGTGCCTGCATGTCTCACCTGCTGTTAGAGGACGTGGCGGCCAATAAGATCGCGTTCCCTGACCGCTTCCATTTCCTCCTGAGCAATCACGAGTTGGCCGAAATTACGGACTTCCCGATTTCCAAGCAAGGCCGCGTGTTGAACTTGGCGTTCCGTTTTGGCGTGCAGACCTTCTACGGAGAAGGAGCCGAACAAGTCCGCCAGGCAATGTCCCGCTTTATCCGATCCTGCCCCATCGGCATCCGCATTGCCAAACGCATTCTGGTCACGCATAGTCTTCCAGAAGCGATTGCAGAATACGGATTCGATGCGACCATTTTCGACCGACCACTGGAAGAGGAAGACTGGCAACCGAATCGTGACTTGTTTCGTCTGGTCTGGGGCCGCGACTTCAGTGAAGAGAATGCCCGGCAATTCTGTGAAATCATGCATGCCGATCTGCTGATCCACGGACACGAACATTGCCCGTCGGGCTATTCCACTCCCAATCCGTATCAAATCATCATCGACAGTTGCGGTGACGTCGGTTGCTATGTGATACTGGAACTGCAGGCAGCTTCCTCCCAAACGCAAATCATCCCACGTATCACCCGTATCACAGAACCCACGACATCGGACCAATGACCGACAGCACGCCATCGCGACGTCCCTCGCCCTCATCGTCGGCAAACCGCGCTCCGTCCCCCGAGGAGGTGCACGTACCACGCCCCTGGCAGCCACGCTATCGGACCCCCTTCATGCTGCTCGTGATGCTGACCATGAGCATCATGGCCGCCAGTGGTTACTATCTGAATCAGGCGATACAGGGGGGCGTGAACAGCAAAATGATGTTCGTCATGTTCACGCTCACCTCGCCCGTGATCTCCGTCGTCGTCTTAAGCCTCGGATACTCGCTCTTTCGGCTACTCGATCGCAGCTGATTTGCATCTCGATGTTGGCTTCGCTAGGATCAACGATAAGACCTTAGCGGAGTGATGCCATGCCAACCCGTCGTAATGTAAAACGGCACGTGAGTGCTGCACTGATTCCCGTTCTCTGTTTGTTGTTAGTTGACGTCTTGTCAGCCCACGCAGACGATTGGCCTCAATTCCGCGGCCCTAATTGCAGTGGTATCTCTCAAACCGCCGCTAACTTGCCAGTCCGTTTCTCGGAAACGGAAAATGTCGCCTGGGCTGCCGACGTCGGCGACGGTGTAGGCTGTCCGATTGTCGTTGCCGGACGCAGTTTTGTCCTGGGGATGACGGGCGACCGCGAACTCACCCTGTTTGCTCACGACGCGCGCACCGGAGACAAACTCTGGCAACGAAGCTGGGATACCGGAGCCATCCCCGGAGTTCACAAAACCAACAGTCATGCCAGCACCACGCCTGCTGCGGATGCGGACCGCTGCTACTTCTACTTCAGCACGCTGGGACTGATCACGGTCGATGCNAAAACAGGCAAAGACGTCTGGCATCAAAAGCTACCNACGCCGTTTTTCGTTTTCAAATGGGGACCGGCGATGTCTCCGGTGCTCTACAAAGACAAGCTGCTGTTTGTCCAGGATGATGATCTGTATCCGGCGTTCTACGCCTTCGACAAGTCNACTGGCAAGATCCTCTGGAAAGATGATCGCTCGGATATGGCGGTCAATTATTCGCACCCCGTCATCTGCTCGGCCAACGGCAAAGACGAGATCGTTGTCGCCGGCACAGGCCTGCTGATTGGCTACGACCCAGAAACCGGAAAACGACTATGGCACGCCAAGACGTTNNTGCGGAACATCAAGACAACNCCGGTCTGCAAGGGAGACCGNATCTACATCTCACTGCAAAGCGGCGGNATNGCGAACCAGTGGCTGAACACGGCGGACCGCAGTGAAACGGGCAACAACGACGGCAAATTAACCAAACAGGAAATGCAAGACTTCGTCGGAGAACAGCCCATCCCCGCTTCGTTTTACCAAAAGACGTTCGACCGCGGTGACCTCAACAAAGACGGTTTCCTGGAAGGCGAAGAACTGGATCACGCTTTCCTCCACCCCAGCAATTTCGCCGGTGCACGCCACAATGCAGAGAGCGCCGCCGACGAGTATGTCATGGCGTTACGGGGCGGTGGGCGTGGGGACGTCACCAAATCCCACCTGCTCTGGAAACACCAAACCAAATACACCGACCACATCGTCTCTCCCCTGGTACACCAGCAGCAGATGTTCCTGTTGAAAGGTGGCGGAATCACCACGCTGTTTGAAACGGGCACGGGCGAACCGGTCCGCGGCGCAAAGCGCATCAACAACAGCAGCGAATATTTCGCGTCTCCCATCCTGGGCGACGGCAAGATCTATCTGGCTGGTGAAAACGGTGTCGTGCTGGTCTTGTCTGCCGACGATTATTCNCTGCAGTCCAAAAACGACATGGGGGACAGTATCGTGGGAACACCGGCCATTGCCGGAGACACGCTCTTTGTCCGCACGCGTTCCAAACTGCTTGCCATTCGCAAACCGCNGTAATCTCGGCCGGATTCCAGGCACCAGCGGCGNGNCGGTACACTTGCAACCTGTGGCTCGTCCCCTCAACTGAACTCTCAGTACCGATCGAGCAGCATCTGACCAACCAAGGGCTCCTCTGTTGATGCAAATTCAGTGCCCCAAGTGCCAACAACGGATTGACTATTCGGGATTGGCACCCAAGTTTTGCAGCCACTGCGGATTTGCCCTGTCATCCGGCAGCGCGTCCGANGNCACCACCACCTTCGAATCCNGTCTGCCTGCCAACGAAACATACACTCCGCCAACTGCCGTGGGTGGCTACCGTTTACTGGAGGAATTAGGTCGCGGGGGCATGGGNATTGTCTATTCNGCNATCGACGAGAAAACCTCTCGCCAAGTGGCGATCAAGTTGCTACCACACAATGTGCAACACACCGAAGATACGGTCCAGCGTTTTCTTCGCGAGGGAGAACTCGCCGCATCGCTGTCTCACCCACGTTCCACCTTCATTTATGCGGCAGGTGAGGACGACGGCCAATTCTACATCGTGATGGAATTGATGCCCGGCGGGACACTCAAAGACATTGTCAAATCCGAAGGCCAGATTCCCTTCGAGCAAGCGGTCGACTACATGCTGGACGTGATCGAAGGCTTGGCGGCAGCCCATCTNGCCGGTGTCATCCANCGTGANGTCAAGCCNAGCAATTGCTTTGTCGATCTGGAAGGTCGAGCGAAAGTTGGCGACTACGGGTTATCCAAATCTCTCGTGCACGATGCCGCCTTAACGCGCACCGGTGCCTTCATGGGGACGCCCCAATTCGCAGCTCCGGAACAAATTAAAAGCGAACGGCTGGATGCCCGCACCGACGTCTACGCAGTGGGCGCCACGTTGTATTACTTGATCGCAGGTGCAGCCCCTTTTGAGGGCGATGTCGCCAAGGTCATCGCCAATATCGCTGCCGAACCTGCTCCTCACTTGAACGAGCGGGTACCGAAGATCCCCAAGGCACTCAACCAACTCATTGCGGATTGCATGGCCAAAGATCCGGCACAGCGTCCACAAACACTCGACGCCCTGCGGATCGCGCTGGCTCCGTTTTCGACTCGCCAGTCATCTCTCGCGGACGTCGGCCGTCGCATCGCCGCATATTTCATCGATGTTATCACGGTCAACCTTGCCTCTTCGCTGCTCGTTTTTCCGCTCGGCCTGTGCGTCATTTTAATCGGCTCTGAATGGGGAGACCCTTTGCTCAAGCAGAAATCGATGCAATGGGCGATCGGCTTGTTACCAAGTCTGTGCGGCGTTCTGTACTTTGCGATCACCGAAAGTCGATACGGCTGTGGCTTGGGTAAAAAAATGATGGGAATGCGCGTGGTGGGAGACAGCGGTTCCACACCGCGATTCCCACCGGCTTTGCTTCGTGCGCTCTTGATTCCCGGCATGATGTTCTGCGCCACNGGAATTTTTCCGCTGTTAGTTCGCACCCCCATGCTGGGCAGCATGAACGACTCANTCCCGAACCATGCCATTACCAACACCTTACTCGCACGAGTCTTTCCACTTCTGGGCTGGCTGCTAACGGCAAGTTGCTTTNTGACCATCAGAAAATCCAATGGCTATCGCGGTCTCCATGAATGGCTGAGCGGAACTCGGGTCATCCGCCACCTGCCTTCGCGTGCTGCCAGCCAAGCAATCGCGATCCCGGTCACTTTGCCCATCGTCGCGGAGACCCCGTGCACCGTGGGCTCTTTTCAGATCCTTGGCAACCTCGGACAACATGGCGAGACCCAAGTCCATTTGGGTCACGACGATTCCTTGGGCAGGCCGGTTTGGATTTACCGGCAAGATGTCGCACATGAAACTGGATTTTCTCCTGAGCGCATTGCCGTTTCCCGCCCTCATCGCCAACACTGGCTGCAGGGCGATGTCATGGATGGTCAGCGCTGGGATGCGGTAGAAGCCGTGCGCGGTTTACCGTGGAGCCAATTAGTCAGCCGTTCTCAATCGATGTCGTGGCTCACCTCGCGTTCCCTCTTGCTGCAATTGATCACCGAATTGCAAAGCTCGCTGGCAGACGAAACACTTCCCCAAAATCTCGCCTTGGAACAGGTCTGGATCGATCAATCACAACAATTGAAATTAATCGACGTGCCATTGAATGGACCAGTAACTGCGAATTCCATGGATGCTGCAGACATTCGCGCAGTCGAGTTACTGCGTCAAGCGGTGACCATGTGCGAACCGCACCAACTGCTTCCCGGCCACGCTTTGGATTTTATCGAACAGTTGGCCCTCCGCGAAAATGAGGCAAGTACGCTGACCTGGGCCGAAGAAACGCTCCAGGCGATGCCGGACCGCCCCAGCACGTTGGGATGGGACGACCGACTCGGCATACTCGCCATCTCCATGTGCACCGAAATGGCAGTTTATTCGAGCCTTGTGCTCGTACTCACCATCACTTTGAGCACTCTGTGCTCGCTGCCNCTACCGGCAACGATCTGTTTCACCACCGCCATCATGCTTACCATTCCGACCTTACTCGGTTTTTTCTTTCGCGGCGGACCGGTCTTTCACATTTCCGCCATCCAACTCCGACGCCCTCGTGGCGGCACTGCCAGTCGCCTTCAAGGAGCTTGGCGCAGCCTGTTGGTCTGGCTTCCTTGGCTGGCAAGTTATTGCAGCTTCGCTGCGTTCACCTCGTTCACGTTACAAACAACCACCGGTGGACCGCAGCAAGACCCAGCATTCTCAACCGCGCTCACCTTCATCACCATCGGTATGTTGGCCTCGATGGCCTTGCACACGGGGGCTGCCTTGTTCGCATTAGTGCAACCACAACGGGGTATCCAGGATTGGCTGTCAGGAACGCGGCTCGTTCCTCATTAACCCCGTACTTCACCCNCTGAACGAATNCTTCATTTACCTCGAGCACACGTAATTCTTCCTATTGTGAACGATTCCCCCAAGACGACTTGTCCCTATTGCCAGGCATCCTTGCTGGTGCAAAATACGCATGCCGGAGACTCGATTCGCTGTGCTTCGTGCGGACAGATTTGGCAGCACGGTTTTCAACCCGTCGCCACGCGCGTCAGCCGCCAGGCAGTCGCCAGCATGATCTGCGGCGCGGCGGCGTTGCTCTGCGGATTCCTCACGGGAATTCCAGCAATCATCCTTGGCGTACGCGCCCTGCTGGCCATCCGTCGCAACTATGGCCTACACGGTCGCAACCTGGCAATCACGGGCATCACCACAGGGGTCATCTTTGGCTCCTGCTGCCTCACTTACCTGCTCAGCATCGCTTGGTTGATGAACGAATACGAGTCGACGACAAACCCGGTGCGTATCGAACAACTGCGGTCAGAAATCTGCCAGCTCGAACTGCCACCCGAACTACAACCCCGTGAAGGTGAGCGTCTACCTACAGGCATGCGAACCCTGGAGTATGCCAACGAACCTGCGAGTCGCCCAACGACCAGACAACTTCACATCCACTACTATCCAGCACAACTCGGCTACGACTCCGATCACCTCGAGCAAGAATATCACACCTTCGCTTCCCGTAGCGGCATGAGGCCAACGGCCTCACGACGAGACCACACCATCATCACCGACGGCAAGCCACTGCAAGTCCACTCGCAGATGACCGTGGGACACATGGGAATACGTTACCAACATTACTGGAGTGTGATCCCAGTCACCGCTGGCGACGCACTGATCGTGTACCTGGAACCACCTTCAGCCGCACAACTCGCAGAACTCGAAGCAGAACCCATCATCGACGCGGCACGTCCTGAAGCAGGCCCCGGTGCGTTGCCCCCACATGTCGCAAGACTGTTTGCCTCGGTAGCACCAGCAAACGCCAGCGAGTGACCAACCCCGACACCACTCCGAATCCCGATGGTCGGGTCAACTCAGCAGGTATGACACCCAGACTCGCAAATTAGCTGATGAGTTGCCAGGAAAAGGGATATTCGTAACGCAAGCCTTTATTGGCTTCCAATCCAGCCATGATGTGCATGACCAGGGCGTAAACAGCGACCACGAGTGGCCCCACGCACGTGATCATGGAGATCAGGGAAATGATCATCATCGTCAGTGAGAAATTCAATGCCGATTTAGCCTGCTCGGCAATAAAGGGTGACTCATCTTTTTTCACCATCCAAATGATCAGTGGCCCCAGGAATCCCAACACCAGCGGTGAGAGATGGGCCAACATTCCCCACATCCGCTCGTCATCGGTCGATGAACCTCCGTCAAACTTATCGGGCGCACCCTGCTGGAATGACATTCGTTTTCTCTTTCACTGAAGTTGCACTTTGTTTCACAGCGTCGTTGAGACACCGTGTGACCTCACACCTCAATCTGCCTCAGTTTTTTCGAGATGCAGCGTAACTTAAGCTACAGCTTAGGGCAAACCAATCTGGATGTGCCCTTCGACGACGCGCACCGGAACAACCTGCACGTTCCAACGCGATGCTGGCTCATCCAAATAGGTTCCCGTTTTCAAACAGAATCTCCAGTGATGAATTCGACAACTGACCGTACACCCATCCAGGTGGCCATGCGCCAGCGATGCCCCGGCATGCGGACAGGCATTGTCCAACGCGTAGAATTGATGCTCGACGTGAAATACGCCAACCGCCTTCCCCTCGACGACGAACATGCGGGACGTCCCGTTGGGAATGTCATCGACTGCACCCACCGTCACAAAGCGAATTGCTGCATCTGACTCACACATACTGGAATTCTACTTGCCCGAAACCCCAACGAGCACCCCGGTAACGGACAAACGGCGTTTCGCCAGAGAGCAAGGCACCACCTCATTCGCAGCATCAAACCATCGCGTGCGGATGGTTTGGCAGCATCGCCACGATCGCGAAACATCCCGTCGCGTGTGGAGCCGGTTGGCCTGACTGGGCCACCTCAGAAAGCAAAGAAGACAGCGCAAAGAAGACAGCGCAAAAAAAAAGAGAGTTCAAAGAAAGAGAGAGAGAGAGAGAAGGGTGCGGGAAAACCGCAAAACGGGACTAAATTATTTTTGGACTTCCTGCCCCCCAACATCCCCTCTCTTGAGGGGATTCGCCGCAGCACATGTCGAACCAGACAGGATTAA
>NZVR01000174.1 GCA_002701545.1 Blastopirellula sp.
CTGCCTGCACGGCCACTTCGAACATGTGTCGCGAAATTTCACTCTTCAGTTTCTTGGCAACAGCACGTCCACGTCGGTCCGCATCGCCGCGATCGCAGATCACGCTGAGCGCGTCGACACGATTACCGTTCACCAAAATATCGAGCCGGCATAGATTCGCGGGAAAGTAACCGACCAATTCATAATCCATCGTGCCGTATCCCCGCGTGGCACTCTTTAGCTTGTCATGCAGATCGTAGATCACCTCGGCCAGCGGCAGGTCATAGGTCAACATGGCACGTGTGGGCGACAGGTACTCGTTGCCCATCTGGATCCCACGACGCTCCTGGCACAATTTCATCACGGCGCCAATGTACTCGGTCGGCAACACGACATTCACGCGGACAATCGGCTGCCGAAATTCATCGATGTCGCCCGGGTCGGGTACCTCCTGAGGACGGTGGATATGCACCACCTCGCCAGTCTTTTTGGTGATCTCGTAAGTCACGTTGGGAGCCGTCTGCACCAGATCGATATCGGACTCCTGCTCAAGCCGCTGCTGGACGATTTCCATGTGCAACAACCCGAGGAATCCGCAACGGAAACCAAAGCCCAACGCCTCGCTTGTCTCAGGTTCAAATTCGAAGCTCGGATCGTTAATGGCCAGCTTTTCTAATGCTTCCCGCAGCTCCGCAAAATCTTGCCCGTCCGACGGGTACAGCCCACAGTAAACCATCCGCTTCGGTTCTTCGTAGCCGGCCAGTGGTTCGCCAGCCCCATCGCCCGCCGTACTGACCGTATCACCAATATTCACCTGCCCCAGTGACTTGATGTTGCAGATCAAATAACCCACTTGCCCGGCACGTAGTTCGTCACACGCGCGTTTCTGCGGCACAAACTGCCCCAGTTCGATCACTTCGTGCGTGGTATCCCCGCGCAGAAAACGAATCTTCTGACCTTTCTTGACCGTTCCATTCATCACACGGACGTAAGTGATCGCACCACGATACTCGTCATAACTCGAATCAAACACCATCGCTTGCAGCGGTGCCGCGGGATCCCCCTCCGGCGCTTCGATCCGATCCAGAATGGCATCCAGTAGCTCCCCGACACCGATCCCGGCCTTGGCACTCACACGCACCACCTGATCACCGGCAACTCCCAGCGATTGCTCCATCTCTTCGGTGACTTCATCCGGCCGAGCGTGCGTCAGATCGATTTTATTGATGACCGGAATGATTTCCAGTTCGTGTTCCAGCGCGGCGTAGGCGTTGGCCACCGTCTGCGCTTCGACTCCCTGAAACGCATCGACCAACAACAAAGCACCTTCGCAACATGCTAACGAGCGTGAGACTTCGTAATGGAAATCGACGTGCCCCGGGGTGTCGATCAAGTTCAACTCGTAAAGTTCGCCGTTGCGTTCATACTGCATGGCGACTGCCCGCGCCTTGATCGTAATGCCCCGCTGACGCTCCAACTCCATGTCGTCCAGCAATTGTTCCTGCATCTCGCGCTTGGTCACCGTCCCGGTATGCTCCAGCATCCGGTCCGCCAGCGTGCTCTTGCCGTGATCAATGTGCGCGACAATACAGAAGTTGCGAATATGTGAACAGTCGATAGGGGCCATACTAACCAGTCATTTCCCTGAGCGTATCTCGAAAGGCCGGATTTTAAGGGGCAGTCACGTTCATGCAAATACCAGAACCGCACTGGAACGTCATTGGTCCTGGTACATTTTCCGGGCAATCCCCGCTGCACCGATATACCCAGCATCGCCTCCCAAGCGAGCGTAATCAATCGTTGTATTTTCTGCGACCACGTCAAAGGCACGCTGCTGGAACTCGCGCTGCACCGCCTCCAGAAACGCCCGGCCGACCTGCGTATCGTGGCGCCCGAAATTCATCGCGCCACCCAGAATGACCACCCCCGGGTCGATCGTGTGCACCAGGGTCACGATTCCGATTCCCAGATACCTGGCTGCTTCCATAATGACATCGAGCGAAAACGCGTCTCCGGACTCCGCCTCCTGAAACAGCATCAACGTCGTCAGTTCCTCGCCGCCTTCCACGCGTTGCCGGACGCTGGTATCGGGGTGTTGAGGCAGCAAGTCCAACGCCCGTGCCGCCACGGCGCTGGCGCTGGCATATGCCTCTAATTGGCCCGCACCACCGCCCCACACGCATTGCCGCGCATCGGGACGTGAATCGACGATGATGTGGCCACATTCAGAACCAAAACTGTTGGTGCCATCGATGGACAAACCGTCAACGATGATGCCGCCACCGACGCCGGTACCCAGGGTCAACATGATCATGCTGCGATGCTCACGTCCACTGCCAACCCAAAATTCACCGTAAGCGGCGGCGTTAGCATCATTGGCGTAGGCCACGGGCAAGCCACAGGCCTCGGAGAGTGCATCGCGGATCGGGAAGTCTTTCCAGTGAGGCAAATTTGGCGGAAACAAAATCCTGCCACGCGGGATGTCCATCGAACCGGGAGTTCCCAAACCGGCGGCGACAATCTCGCGCGTCCCCTGCAACTCATCCGCAACCGTATCACGGATCATGTCCGCCACCCGCTGGACCGCATCGGCCGGTCCCCGCTCTTCATACGTGATGATCTTGCTGTAGGCCACCGTCTGACCGTCGTCGTCGACGATGCCAATCTTGATATTCGTCCCCCCGACGTCGACCCCCACAAAAAGCGGCGGTTTAGCATCGGTAATCGAAATCACACTTCGTGCGGTTGCCATATTGCTCACATCACCTCGGATCCGAAGTCGGCAATTATAGAGCCATTCACCCAAATCAGCTATCGGGCGACTCGCCAACCCAGGGCCCATTCGATACGATTGATTTCCCCATTTCCTACGGATCGCAAGCAGGCCGCACCATGGACCTCAAGTTAGAACAAAAAGTCGCCATCGTGACCGGTGGCTCGAAAGGTATTGGCGCCGGGGTCGTGACCTCGCTTCTGGCCGAGGGCGCCTGCGTGGTCAATGTGAACCGTGAGGGCCCCGAGGGGCCGGAACTCGGCCGCCAACATGACCCCACTGGAAAATGCTACCGATTCATTGCCGGCGACCTGTGCGATCTGGCCACCTGCAAACGCGCCATCGATGAGACCGTCGCACAGTTCGGTCGGCTCGATATCCTGGTCAATAACGCCGGTGTCAACGATGGGGTAGGCCTCGACGCGGGTCCCGAAGCCTTTCTGGAATCTCTGCAAAAGAACCTGCTGCATTGCTATGCGCTGGTGCACTACGGACTGGAAGAACTCAAAAAAACACGCGGCAATATTGTCAACATCGGTTCGAAAGTCAGCATCACCGGCCAGGGCAACACATCGGGCTATGCTGCTGCCAAGGGCGGCATCAACGGCCTGACCCGGGAATGGGCCGTCGACCTGGCAGACGACGGCATCCGCGTGAACGCCGTCTTACCTGCCGAAACATGGACACCGCTTTACGACAAGTGGCTCAAGACACTCCCGGACCCCGAGTCCACGCGCGCCGCCATTGAGGCGTCGATCCCGTTCGAGCATCGCTTTACCACCGTCGAAGAACTGGCGGCCATGGTCGTGTTTCTGGCCTCTCCACAGTCCAGTCACACCACCGGCCAGATCGTCTTTGTGGACGGTGGCTACACGCATTTCGACCGCAAGTGCACCGCGACATAACCTGCCCGGCGGGGTGCGCAGCGTGGCCTGCCACAGCACGCCATGACCGCGTGATTGCGCCGCACCGCATCGCGGGTACTACTGCGCGTCCAGAATCCTCAACGTCTCTTCCAGGGCGTACTCCAAGTAAACGTCCATGTCGTAGTTGAGCACATCCAGAACCGACTCTTGGATCGCTTCGGCCGGCAGATAACTGCAGGTCGTGACCGCTTCGAGTCGCACACGCGGATGCGGATCATTCAGGCGTTTCTTCAGCAAACGCACCGGATCCTTCACCTGCGTCCGCCAATGGAACAAGACGCGGACGGCTGCTGCACGGGCTCGTGGCTCGTCACTCTCCAGTAACTGCCCCAACAACGCTTCGTCCACACGATTGTGAATCTGATGTACCCACAGTGCCTCCAACAGATGATGAGCGTATTCTGAATCTGACGGATCTAACTTGTTGACCCAAGCACGCGTGGCGACAACCACCTGATCACTATCGCGCCCCGCCAGTTCCCTCCGGACCCGGTAGCGTGTCCGATCCTCGTAGGTCTTGAGCAGATCCAGCAACTTGCCGATCGGCTCGCCGGCAATTTTCGCTGGCTTGAGCAACGGCCGCGTTTTGTGCTTGATGCGCCAGATCCGGCCGTGCGAATGGTCGCGATTCGGCTCTCGCAGATTGTGCTGCAAGTGGCCGATCAAAGCGTTATGCCAGTCCACGATGTACAAGGCGCCATCCGGTCCGAATTGCAGATCGACCGGTCGGAAGTTCCCGTCCTCACCAGAGACCAGAGGCGGCACCTCCTCGCCGGTGAATCCGGAGGCTTCTTCACGCACCGTGTGATTCAAAACACAGCGATTCCCAATGACATTATTCACCAGGAAGTTACCCTGGTCCTTGTCGGCAAAGTGTCGACTGGAAACGATTTCGCAGCCGGAAGAAGGACGCGTGCGTTTGACTAAAAACGTCGGGTAGGGTGTCATGATTTTGCAACCACCGAAATCCAGGTTGCGAGCGCGGCAGCCCCCCGGGTGCTTGTCCGGATGATGCACCTCACCCAACAGCGGAGACGCCCAGAAGTTTTGCCCGGGCGAGGCATCGGCAATGAAGTTCTGGCCCCAGCGGTCAAAGACCTGGCCCCACACATTGGCAAACGCCAGAGAGACATGCACATCGGTTCGGCACGTCCGCGGGTCGTAACGCCAAATCCCGGCATCGCCCAGTCGCTTGACCCCATAAGGGCTTTCTACTTGCGACTGCTTGAACGTCCCCTCGCCAAAATACAGCGCACCGCCCGGGCCCCATTCAAAGGCAGCCGGACCATGATGGGAATCTGCCGAATCCACGCCCACAATCAGCCGGACGCGCTTGTCTTCACGATCGTCGCCATCCGTATCCTGGATGTAAAGAATGTCGGGTTGCTGGGCCACGTAAGCGCCATGCGGGCCGATTTCGAATCCTGTCGGCTGATGCAAGCCGCTGGCGAACACTTTGCAAGTATCAGCGCGACCGTCCCCGTCCTCGTCTTCCAAAATCAACAGCTTGTCGTCCATCTTGCTCTTGGGCTGCCAGTGCGGATACGAGGGCATGACGGAAACCCACAAGCGGCCGCGGTTGTCGAAATTCAAAGCAACCGGATTCGCCAACTCGGGAAAATCTTCCTCGGAGGCTACTAACTCGATTTCATAGCCATCTGCGACTTTGAATTTCTTTTGCTGCTGCTCCGCCGTCAGGTAGTCCAACGAACCCAGCTTCCCACGCTTGCGGTTCGGGTCGTTCTCGCCGCCCACATTGGTCACCGGTTCGATAAACGGCAGCGTCTGACTGTCATCAGCACGTTCAGCAACCGCCTTGCCTTGGGCCAAATCCCAAATCCGTGCGTCGCGTGTCGCACACATCTGATCCAGAATCGCACGTTCCCGTTCCATCACATCCGTGTTGTTGTAAGTGCCCGTTCCATCCCGTCCAGCTTTGCCGCGTTTACCCCAGATGGAATACCCGTTCACGGCTCGATAACGATGCCACCAATGAAAATTCTTGTCATCAATCTCGGCTTTCAGCCGACGACTCGGCTTCGATCCATTACCCGCACCAAACAGGACGCGATCAAAAATCGGTGCCACTGCGGCATAGCCGGCATCGTTCAGGTGAGCGCCGTTCAGCGTCAGGCGGGCGTTACTCGCGGCGAACAACGCTTTGGTGGGAGCAAACAGATTGGCAAAGCCGATTCCCTGCGCCTGGGCAACCTTACCCATCTCTGCCGTATAGAGCGCTAACCGCGCGTTGTGCGCCTTGCCGTCCGGCAGATTGGCATCGCCTGTATTCTCAAAGGCGATCGGGGAAATCAAAACCATGCGAGGTGCACCCTTGCCGCTGTAGTCTTGCTGCTTGGTTTCCGCAATCACTCGGTTCAGGCCTGCTGCAAAATCCTCCAAGCCAGACTCGCCGGCGAACGATTCGTTGAAACCAAAGAAGAAAAAGACAACATCCGCCTCGCTCCGCTTCAGGTGCTCGTGGACCGACCCGAAATCCAGTTGCCGCAAACGCTCCAGCGGCTCGTCGCCCGGCATACACAGATTCCGCACCACCAACGCGTGTTGAGGAAAACGCTGGTAGAGCAGGGCCTCCCAGTGGTTGTGATGCTGCATCCGCTCACCAAGTTCATTCCCGATCAAACAGATGTGATCTCCCTTTTGCAACGCAACCTCCGCCGCCTGCGACAGCGAGGGAGCGAGCCCAAGGAACAATAACCAACCAACCAAAGCAATTTTCGAGAGGTTCACGCGGGACTCCTCAATGTGAACGCGATTCAATGGGGAAACCACCTATTCTACGTCATTTGCGTTTCAGGTGTACCGCGAACCGCCGGCACCCACTTCAGGTGAGCCCCCAAGGTGAGCCCCCAAGGTGAGCCCCCAAGGCGCGCACTGCACGGCAACCGCCGGAAAACCACCTGCCAGGAACGCAGTACAAGGCAGGAACGCAGTACAGAAAGCCATGGAGCGGCGAGGGGGGGTACCAGAGTGGCCCCCACAAAAAAAGAATTCCGCAAGGTCACACTGTGCTGCCTGGGGTTCCAGGGAGCAACGGACGTGACCTTCGGAATAATGCGAAGTGACCCCAACGGGACTCGAACCCGTGTTGCCGGCGTGAAAGGCCGGAGTCCTAGACCGCTAGACGATGGGGCCGGTGCACAAAGTGCGTTCAAGATTAGTCGGTTGTAACGCTGTCCGACTTGAACCGTCAAGAGGGGATTCTGCTCAGAACCCGTGATTTCTTACCAGATGGGTACGACAAAAAAGGGAACTCGAAGTCCTTAGTCCTGAGCCTGTTCGGCTTCGTTCCGCTTGATGGCGTCGTAGACCTCGCGTCGATGAACGGGCACCTCTTTGGGTGCTTCCACTCCCAAACGTACTTTGTCACCACGGATTTCGACTACCACGACGGTGATGTCGTTATTGATGACAATACTTTCGTTCTTTTTACGCGACAAAACTAACATGGTCATTCCTTCGAATGTGAGCCGGAGTCGCCACGAGTTTCATTGACTACGGCAAAGGAAATGCGACTCGGACTTCGACCGTTTTCCTTCATTCCACTCTACGTGCTCGACTACGGTAGTCAAGCAAAGCCGGGATTAGGGGCTCGATTTTCACGTTGAGTTTGGGGAGATCCAGCGCACGATTCGCACTCACGACGTCAGCTTCGCGATCGGTAAACTTTCCGCACGTCCCCCAACCACCCCCAACACGAAAACGTAAACCGTTATAAGGAAATCACTTAAGATCAAACCACACACTCTCACCCGGATCTTCCAAGGGACTTTGCGAATGGCTCCCCCCCCAAGGCGCGTCTGATACCCGCCAAACAAACAAAAACCAGAAAGTCGCTCGTATATTTAGCCACTTGGATGAACGCAAACTTCCCAAGATGCGTCATTTGCCGCACATCACCCCACCTAACAGCAGGGTTTTCCACCGCCATCGCAGGTCTCCTTGCCCAATATTTCCACTGGCAATCCCGTCACAACGGCGTCCCGACAGGTTGCCTCGGTCCACCGCCATCCGGCACCTGGGCCGGACCCAACACACGATGGTCAACCATATCCGGCCGCCCAAGCTCTCGCTCACGGCCTACCCGCCCCCTGCCTGCTCGCACGGGGGAAATCAGCGGGATTCGGCCACGGAACTTGCGCGTCAGCCGAGCCGGATGCTGGTCGGTTCCCCGGCTGCCGTATCTCCAGGGGCCTCAACGGATTTCCAGCCTGACTGCCGCTTGCGGGTATCAGGGGCGTGTCTATAATTCACAGGGCAACGACCAACTTAATGCGCCGCTTCATGAGGCTTGGACTCTCGAAATGATCAACTGGTTTCTCAACATATTTCACGCGGTGTCGACCGTGGCCCAGGGTCTGTGGGTCACGCTTCGTTACTGGATGTCCACCTATCGATCGGACCGGGGTACGTTCACCGAGCAGTTCGAATATCCGGAGAAGCCGGTTCCGGTATCCGCCCGATACCGCGGCTTTCACCGCTACGATCTGACGACCTGTATTGCTTGCGACCAGTGTGCCAAGGCATGCCCGGTCGACTGCATTTACATTGGCAAAGAACGCGTCGAGGGTTCGAAGGGTTTCCAGGTCACAGGATTCACCATTGACTACTCGAAGTGCATGTTTTGTGCCCTGTGTGTCGAACCTTGTCCGGTAGATTGCATTTTCATGGGAGCCACCCACGATCTGAGCTGTTACAGCCGTGACGGGTGCATCGTGGACTTTTCGCGGATGCCTGTCGACGTTTCCTGGGGCCGTTCGACGCTCAACCCGACCGCGGTCGCTCAGTCCAAAGTCATCACCGAGCCGGTCCACGGAGGTCCGAATCAGTAAGGGTAGGTCGCTAACGTGAATACGTCTTCAGATTCCGAAACGAAGTTGTTCTCCGTCGCCGAGGCAAACGCCACGTTGCCGCTGGTGCGGTTGATCGTTTCCGACGCTTCGGCGTTGGCTGCCGACATCGCTCAACGCGAACAGCGGCTGGACTCTCTGGCTGAGGATCGCGAGCAGAGCAGCAAAAACGACTTGTACGCCGAAGAGTTAGAAGAGATGCGAGGGCGGTTGAACACGGATAAAGCCCGCCTGAAGGGCTTCGTCGAAGAGTTAACCGACCTTGGCACGCGACCGAAAAGTCTGGTGGAGGGAATTGTCGATTTCCCCTCCATGCTGGACGGCAGCGAAGTGGAATTATGTTGGCAGATGGGTGAAGACGAGGTGGCACATTGGCACGAGCAGTTTGAAGCTTGTACGGAAAGAAAGCCGATTGCTGCGATCTCCGCTCCCTAGCAGGACCCCCTGCGGCAGGATGTCTCGCCTTGAAAAGAATATGAGCCTGTTTACAATGCGTGGCTTGGCCTTTTAGTTCGTTTTTTAGCAAAACATCGAGGGACGCATGTCGCCCGCAGTGGAATCATCGATCCATGTCGCCGCCTGCCTGGCCTTGTTTGCTGGCGTCGGCTTGATCTTCCTCTTCGTCAACCTGCTGGTCGGTTGGTTTGTCCGCCCCAACAATCCGCATCCGGAAAAGCTGGAGATCTATGAATGCGGCGAGCCGACGATCGGTTCGAGCTTTGTGCAGTTCGACCTGCGGTTCTATGTCGTCGCGCTGCTGTTCATTATCTTCGATGTCGAAGTTGCGTTTTTCTTTCCTTGGGCGACGGTGTTCGGCAAGGCGAATCAAATCGCAGCTGTCCCAGCTGACGAGCCACTGGTTGTGCGCACGAATGGCGAAACGAACGAACTGACCGAAAACGGCAAAGGCTTGTACACCGAACTGGGCGTTCGCAACCCGACCGTAGAAAACGTCGTCACTGCAGACGTTGCCAATGGCAATCCAGGGACTGCACAAAAAGAACTATCACAACACGCTGAGACTTTGGCTCTGCTGACCATCATCGACATTGTGGTCTTCTTCGCTGTCCTGATCGTCGGCTTTGCTTACGTCTGGCGAAGGGGCGACTTGGATTGGGTCCGCGCCGTCAGCAAAGAGCGTGCTCAGCAGCATCTGGCAAGACCTCCGACGGTCACCGAGAGCAATCCGGTACTGTCGGCATAAAGCTTACGTAATTCCTTTCACAACACTTGCCCCACGCGACGGGTACTGAACATGAGTGGTCCTGGCTTTCTCGATAAGCTCAAGGCAAAGTTTGGCGACAAGATCTCCGGGTCGAATCTGGAAGCGTTAGATCCTTGGATCGAAGTGACTCCGGATGGCCTGGTCGAAGTCTGTCGTCACCTGAAGACCTCCCCCGATTGGCAATTCAACCTGTTGAACTGCATCACGGTCGTGGATTACTTGCACACCGATGAAAAGAAAGCCAAGAAGGTCGATTGGGAGCCTCATCTGGAGATCGTCTACCATCTCTCCAGCACGCTGAACAAACACACGTTGGTGGTGAAGGTCAAGTCACCGCGGTGGAAGGATGACCAAACGGGAGCGTTACCAGAAATCCCCAGCTTGGTGGATGTCTGGAAGACGGCCGACTGGCATGAGCGAGAAACCTATGACCTGTCCGGCATCCACTTTGTCGGACATCCCGATTTACGTCGGATCCTCTGCCCCGAAGACTGGGTGGGACATCCATTGCGTAAAGACTACGAGATGCCACTTGAGTACCACGGAATTCGTGGCCGCTAAGATTTGAACCATTCGAGCAGGACCGTACCAGCAAAGAGAGAGACATGGCCAGCGTAGCGGACGACCCTCGCGTCATTGAGTTCGATGTCCGAACGGATGAGATGCTTGTCAACATGGGCCCGCAGCACCCGGCGACCCACGGCGTGTTGCGTTTGGTGCTGCGAACCGATGGCGAGATCGTTTCTGAGGTCGAAGCCCACCTGGGGTACTTGCACCGCTGTGCGGAAAAGATCGGCGAGAACCTGACGCCCCGTCAATGGATCCCTTACACGGACCGCATGGACTACCTGGCCGCGATGAACATGAATCTCGGCTGGGCCTTGTGTGTCGAGAAACTGCTGGAACACCAACTCTCGGAGAAAGCCAAGCACCTGCGGGTGATCATTTCCGAACTGGGCCGGATCGCCAGTCACCTGGTCGGCATGGGAGCTTACGGACTGGACCTGGGTACCTTCAGCCCCTTCCTGTACGCGTTCCGCGAACGAGAAAAGATCCTCGACCTGTTCGAAGAAGCTTGCGGCGCTCGCCTGACTTACAGCTACATCACTCCGGGTGGAGCGACGGCGGACCTGCCCTCGGGTTGGCTGCAAAAGTGCGAAGCGTTTTTGGAGCAATTCGAACCAGTGATCCAGGAGTATCACACGCTGCTGACGTCGAACTCGATCTTTATCAAACGTACCGCCGACATCGGTGTGATGTCCGCCGAGATGGCCGTGGACTACGGCTGCACAGGCCCGGTTCTCCGGGGCAGTGGTGTGGACTACGACCTGCGGCGCGACGGCGAAGACATCTACACCGAAATGTATGATGGCTACGCGTTTGAAGTGGTCGTGCAAAAAGACGGGCACTATCCTCGCGACCACGACTACCCTCCGGTACCACGTGAGGCTGTGCTGGGAGACTGCTGGCATCGCTTCTACGTCCGCATGCTCGAGGTCGTCCAAGCGATTGACATCATCCGCCAGGCGATGGATCGTTACAGCACCGCAACCGGTGATTGGGGTGTACCGATTAAGCTCACACAGAAACTACCTAAGGGTGAAGCGTACCTCGAAACCGAGTCTCCACGCGGCCAAATGGGTTTCTACATCGTGAGTGATGGCAACGCCATTCCATGGCGTGTCCGTGCACGCAGTAGCTCGTTCTGCAATCTGTCGGTGATTTCGAATCTGAGTCGAGGCTGCCTGATCGCGGACATCCCCGCCATCGTTGGCTCGCTCGACATCGTGATGGGCGAGATTGATCGCTGACATCCGCACCGCGGAAACTCGCTCGGCAACGGTAACGCAGAACGGCTTACCCTGCAGGATATTCCTGCAACGGCAAATTCCCGCGCGCAGGTGCCTCAACGAGACCCCCTTTCCCCTCGGCCCGACGACATCCATTCAATCCTGGGCGTCCGCGTCTGCCGACCGTTCCTCTGTCCGTTCTTCCTCTGCCGACGGGTCGTCTAACAACTGCTTGATTGTCCCTATCTCTCCTACCGGTTGCTCGTGTGACAGGGTCTCTTCAGCAGGCCGTTCTTCGCGATCTCGTCCATCGTCTAACAAATAACCGTGATCCTTTACCAACAACGGTTCCCCACCGTTCACCGTCAGCAAGGCCCGCAACGCATCCCTGCGCAAATCCGGCCGCAACTTGACCACTTGACTATCCATCATGACCACGGCGGGAGCGAGGTACTTGCTGCTGATCCCCTGCGGATCGTCGACCTCGAGACTCATCGTTTCCAAATCAAGATCTCGCGGTTCCATCCAGTGAATGTGTTGCCCCCAGTTCTCCGCGAGCATAATCGTCGTGTCCTCTTCGTCTGTAATCTCCGCTGAACGACGTGACATCGCACCTGGCCAAAACGTCGACTCACCCACCACTGCCAGGTAGTTGGTCGTCACCACCCCCTCTTCGTACTCGCCATGAAACGCGTACACTTCTGGCATCTCCGTTGCCAACCGCATGTTTGCCTTACTATTCCAAGGCTGACTAAAATCATACCGGTCATAGAGACGGCGGTGGTGGAGAAACGGCAGAATGAGTACACGCCAACTGTGCATCGGCGTGCCATTTTCGTCAGCGATGTAAGCCGGCGGATACGCGCCGTAATGATCATGGTACATGGCGACCGCCAACCCGACTTGTTTCAGGTTTCACGCATCAGCCATACGTCTCGACGACATCCCTGCGTATTGTACGAGTGGCACCGCCATCGATAGCAAACAACCGCCAAGCACTATCGTCATCACGCTAGCGACCCAACACCCGCATGCACGTCGCGTTATCATCTGCGCCTTCCTTTCGGTTCGTCAGTCACCAGAACAACCAGCGATCGTCGCCGCGACACCAGGCTCGGACAGCCAATAACAACGTCTAACTCGTGGCGATGGCCCAGCCAGCAGCCACCACGCGATTTTACCACTTCGCACCTTTTTGGCTACATTTTTCTGGTGCATTCTTTGTTTGCCTTCGACTCACCCTTTCCTGGCAATCACATCGCCGCATCCTTACCCGTTCCCATGTCATGGGCCTTTCGCGCCAGTCGCCAGAGGGGCGGTGATGTTTTCGTAGGACGCGTTACCCACCCACCTCACTCGGTCGCGTCCAGCGATCGCTTGATGTCGCGTAACTGCCCTGCTTCTGGCATCGATTTGTACGCTGCATCCAGTGGAAAGCACCCGGACACCATGCCATTCCGCGGCGCGGTGGTACAATCACTGAAGGTGCGACACACTTTTTTGCGTTGCATCGCTCCCTGCTCGAGTACATCCGCGGGCAATTCAGGGTAAGACAGCACCATGCGTCCTAACCCGACGAAGTCAATCCACCCCGCGCGGACGAGGGCCTGGGCAACGTGTGGCAAGTAGTCCTGCAAATAGGAATAGCCGCTGCCAACCATCGGCATCTCGGGCACCGCCGCTTTACACAACCGAGCCGCTTTGATTTGACGGGCCACCCCGACCAGCGGATCTTCGGGTGGCAAATACCCATCACTTGGTGGAAAAATTGCCGGGCGTTGCATGTGCGGGTNGTAATACGGGCTGCCCGCAGAAATATTCACCAGGTTCACGCCGAGCTCTTGTAGTTCTCGGATCAGTTGAATCGGTTCGGTGAGATCGAACTGCAGAGGATCGTCACCATCCGCCCCAAAGCAGAACGGGTAGGGCCGCCACTGCTGAAACGCCATCGGCTCACCCACATCACGGCTGGTACGGTACGGTGGCATATCAAACACGCTCAATCGCACACCGACCATCAAGTCTGGCACTTCGGCGCGAACGCGTCGGATGATCGTCTTCAGCAATCGCGTCCGGCCATCATAGTCACCACCAAAGCGTCCTTCTCGGGTTCTGGCGGACAGGAACTCGTGCAACAGGTACCCGTGACATGCTTTGATGTCGACAAACTGAAAACCGGTCGTCTGTGCCAACGTCGCACCCACCACATAGTCTTCAATCAACGTCTCCACTTCTTCGTCGGTCATCACCACCGCTGCATCGTCTGGCGCGATATGAAACTTTTCATCCAACAACGGATGGTGATACGCGATACGAGGTTCCAGTTCCTTCGTATGTGGCCGACAGAAACGCCCCGAGTGTGTCAACTGCAGCCCGACGAGCAAATCTTCGGTTTGACCAAACGCCTGTTCATGCGCGGTCACCAGTGTATCACGCAGTTGCTGCAACCCTGTTTGGTTTTGCGGTATCGCCATCGTCTGCTGCGGATTCGCTCGCCCGGACGGCTGCACCGCAGCCGCCTCACCACCCCAAATCAGTTTGGCACCACTCAGCCCGAAATTCTTCCAACGTCGCAACGTCAATTCACTAGGCGAACCGTCGCGGTGCGCATCCCAGCCTTCCATCGGATGAATACACCAGCGATTGCCAACCGTGAAGTCTCCGATCTTGATGGGTTGGGCGAGCGGCGAGTCGCTGCCTGCCAGCAGCTGATCGTCCACGGGAACCTCGACAGCCAACTGGCGCAACCGCGCACGTAGCTGTTCCACATTTTTTAGTTGAGCCACTTTCGTGTAGGCGAGATCCGTCATCTGNTTTCTCGGACGTTAATTGCTGAACAGGAGGCGCTGGTTTCTGCTCAACCTAGTGCACGGTCAGGCGACTGAGAAGATGGCTAGGGCACACAGGCTCCCCAGCGACTTTACCGGACAGCGCAATTGTGCCGTTTGCTCCGCCGTGCGCTAGCTACCCGGCCGGCGGGAATTGATCATGACCCACCCAACTGGCATTGCAGCACTCCAGCTTTGCTTGACGCTGTCTTCGTGCCGATACTCCAACAGGGGCACCACTTCCGTCGAAGTCGAACCCGTTCAGCGCTGTTCAAGGAGGTCAGATTATGTGGCGTGCATTCTTCCTGGGTGTCGGAATCTCAATGGTGCTTTTCGGCGCCGAATCGCTCATCGTCGAACGCGCTGTCTTGGCCGAAACAGCAGGCCGCATCCTGGAATCCGCCGAACTGACCAGCGCCCAGATCGTCGACCAGAGCCGCGTATTCAATCGACCGGAATGGGTGCCGTGGACTTTACTCTCGATCGGCATCCTGACGATTTTGTACTCGTTCTCCTTGCCCCGGCGTTTCGCCTCCGCCGCGTAATGCATCTGCCCCGCGCAATGCATCTGCCCCAGCACCTCGCCCCGCACCCGCGATCGGGGCACGCATGCAGGGTGCTCACTCAGGATCGCTCGAAACCTGCGGGCTACCGTGGTCGTCCAAACGGACGTAGATCACGTTCGGGTGGCAGCAAACGGGGCAATCCTCAACGTACTCCTGACTGCGTCCCAACGAAAGGTCGACAGGAACCACGATCTCTTCACCACAATGGTCGCACAGGTAACAGCCGTCGTCTTGCATCGTTGCATTGTAGGCCGTCGCACACCATGTCAACACGGCGGGCCAACCGCTTTCCATTCGTCGAGTGCTCCTGATGCCAGCGAACTTTTTCTCGTCAGTCCCTGACTCACTGCCCGACGAACTGATGGAAACGCTGGTCGCCCATCCAAACGTGCGCATCGAGCGTATTATTTCGACGGGGCACAGCAGCCCCAGGGATTTCTGGTACGACCAGGACGAGCACGAGTGGGTGATCGTCCTGCAGGGGCAGGCTAAAATCGCGTTTGCCGAGCCAGCGCGGGAGTTGACGCTCGGGCCGGGAGATTACCTGGAAATTCCGGCCCACCAACGCCATCGCATTGACTGGACCAGTGACACCGAACCGACGGTTTGGCTCGCTGTCTTTTACCGCTCACCGGACTGAAAGCCGCCTCGCCACCCCCAGGCTGGAATGCCGTCTGGCTGGCCTACCTGACACAACGAGTCACGAGCGATGCCTAGCGGCCTTTGCGAAAACGCTCTAAATACTCGTTCGACTGGTCACGTTCCGCCTTAGGCAATCGCTGGTTGAGGGTCGGATCGAATTCTGCAGTGCGGGCGGCATCGATCTCTTCTTCGATGTTGGCCAGGGAGGTTCCGGATTTATTGGGTCCGCCAGCCTCACCGACACGCACCACTTCACCCTTACTCGGATTACCTTTTACCTTCGATTCGATCGACCCGGTCTCGGTCTTTTCTTCCGGTCGGGCCCCCGTTCCTTGGCCTTCCCCAAGTCCATCCCCCTGGCCTTGCCCGCCACTGCCTTGTCCCCTCGCGAACTGGAAGTCCTCGCCTTCACCTTCACCTTCGCCTTCACCGCCTTGGCAGGCTTCCTTGGCGTCCGCCAATTGCTCCATCAGCTCGTCAACGGCTTCCATCTCAGCCAGTTCATCCTGCATCTCTTGCAGCTTTTCTCCCATTTGTGCCATCTGCTCGGCGGCTTCTTGCGCGTCACCGTTTTTCATCGCATTTTGGCAGTTTTCGCACTGTTTGGCCATTTGCGCCAGGTCGTCCATCTGCTTGTCGCGCTGTTGCATTTTGTCGAGTTGTTGTTGCAGCTTTTGCGCCCCGGCCAAATCCCCTTGGCGCTCGCGGCGTTTAATCTCCTCTTGCAGATCCTGCTTGGCCTGCTTGTGGTTCTCGGCCATTTGCTCCAGCTTCTTTTTCATTTCGCCGAGTTGTTTATTGAGCTGTTCTTTCTCTTGTTCGTTGAGCTTGCCCTGCTCCATTTTCTCCGCCAGTTTATTCAACTCTTCCATTGCTTTCTTGAAGTCACCTTCTTTGAGCGCTTGTCCCAGTTTTTCAGCTGGGCCCTGGTCGAGTTTCTGCAATTGCTCCAACGCTTTCTTCGCGTTGGCCGGATCGCCCAACTCTTGCTTTCGCTTATCCAGCGACTTGGCAAGATCATTGAACTTCAGCAACATTTTTTTACGGTCAGTTTTCTGGTCGTTCTTAATGGTATCCAGTTGNTTTTCGACCTTNTCCACCANCGCTTGAATGTCNTGCAACCCTTTCTCTGAAACAGCCTGCTTCTTCTTTCGATCCTGAATGATTTTGCGCGCGTTGGCTTTCGCTTTCTCAATCGCGTCCTTTTGAGCCTTGGTGATTTGCGATGCGGCGTCGGCCTTTTCCAGCGTGGCGTCGGTCAGCAGAACGGCGATTAACAGCACAGCGATCGCGGGTACGACCGGCAACAGCGTTCGCCAGGAAAACCCCAACCCAAACTGCTCGTGCACCTCCACGCGACCGACACGGCGACTGGCATCGCTCATGAGTGCCTGACCGGCTTCGCTCTCAAGTTCCGCCGGCTCCAACGTCAACGAACTTGCCACACGCTCTTTCAGGCCAAAGCGGCGATCCAACTCAATGGCGGCTTCCACCGCACTACGACGCACCAGATAGGTGATCACTGCAGTCGTCAACAAACCGACGCCGACCGAACCGCCAATCCAGCTCCACGTCCAAGTTTCACCGGCAAATGCAACCGGCCAGATCTTGGGAACCGCGAGAGCCACCGCAGCAATCAACAGCGCACTGAACATGGACCAGCTGAAAATCTGAACAAACTGCTGTGCAATCAGGCGGCGGCGTGCCTTAGAAACTTGCCGTTTGATTTCGTCCATCAGATTCGCTCCTGGTGTCACAGGTGGGAAGACAGCTCGCTTTGTGCGCGAAAAAACGCCCATTCCGCTGCGTCGTACTTCGTCACAAAGCTATAGATATTATAGGGTTTTCGGCAAAAGCCAACATAACGATTCTAGGCAGTTTCCCATTTCGCGGCTACGCTTGCTGTGGCATTGGCTGCCGCCGGTGGTCCCCGTTATGACGAGATGACGGACAAGATAGTTCCGGCGAAACACCCGACGCGGGCCCCCAGCCGCCAAAAAACGCGTTAAACTACTGTTGAATATACGGTTACGATACACAGAACACCTTCGGCCTGATTCCGAACCCTGTTGAAGCCACCATGTCGCTCGCCACCTCCACCACCCAGATCCCGGACCTGCCGTCGCCNCACGATGCTCCTCAAGCGGATGTCGTGATTTTTGACGGTCAATGTCGTTTCTGTCGGGGACAGGTCGAGAGGCTTCATCGGTGGGATGGAAAACAACGCCTGGCATTCCTCTCGCTTCACGACCCGCTGGTGGAGGAACGCTATCCCGATCTCACTCACGAGCAGCTGATGGACCAGATGTACGTGATCGATGCGGAGCAGCGCCGTCACGGCGGCGCGGAAGCAGCGCGGTACCTAACCCGCCGACTCCCCAGGCTATGGATTCTCGCACCCTTGATGCACATCCCTGGTTCGCTGCCGCTGTGGCGCTGGTGCTACAAGCAGATCGCCAAACGGCGGTACCGCTGGGGCAAGATCGACGACTGCGACGGTGGCACCTGCGAAGTGCACTTCAAGTAGTCGCCCGCGACGTCTCGCCATCGCCGCTTTCACGACACGTTCGGCGGCCAAACGCACCCGGGCATCCGCCACCACAAGGCTGCTGGAACGTTCGCAGCGTGCGGCGACTCGCCCCGGCCCCACCGCTAGTCTACGCCAGCGGGTTAAAGACGAGTCCGCTGAGCAATTTCGGATAAAAGTAAGTGCTCTTGGCCGGCATCCGCTCTCCGTGTTGGCTGATCAGCCGAATGTGCTCTAGGGTCGCCGGCATCACCAGCGCGGCCAATGGGAATGCCTCACCATCGTCCCCCTGATCTAGTCCTTCCACCACCTCGTCCACCAGGTGCACATACTTCGGCTTGGGATGTCCTGCGGCGCCCAGCAAGGTATCAACGAGCAGTTTATGGAGAATGCTGACGCCCAATCCCTGCCAGTCCGAACTGCGGTCAGTGGCCAACTCGGCAAGCCGTGCTTTCCCTTGTTCCGTCACTGTGGCAACCGTCCAACGCTCGTCCTTACTGGTGAACAGCCCCAGCGTCCCCTGGTCGTCATCTGTTTCAATCGATTCCCAAATGGTGTGTGCCAAATCACTTCCTTCGCCGGCAACCCGGGTCGTAAAGCAATCACCAAGTTTGGCNACCAGTTCCTCTGAGGTCAGCGCCGGAATGCCGCGGAACAATCGATGGGTGGGCAGCACAATCATCCCTGGATCATGCATGCTGACACACATCATCAAGACGAAATTCGCAGGATGATTCGGGTCGAGTTCGCCGGCATCCAGCAGTTCCTGCCGGTAGTTGCAACCGGTTTCGTATCGGTGGTGCCCGTCAGCGATGTACATCGGTTGTGGCCCCATGGCCGCGGAGGCTTCGCTAATCACCTTGACATCGGTCACAGGCCAGAGCCGATGCACGACCCCCAAATGATCGGTCGCTTCCAAAGGTGCTCGGCCGACAATTTCCGCCTCCAGAATTTCCTGCGCCGTGTTTTTCTGGTCAGGGTAAATCCCGAAGATTTGGCTGAGGTTGGTCTTCGTCGCGTGAAACAATTTCAAGCGATCGGCTTTCGCGGCCGAGTGGGTTTCCTCGTGCGGATAGATATTCCCTTCGCCGAAGGGCTCCAACCGGACGCGCGACATGAACCCGCGGCGCGTGAACTGCTGGCCTGCGTATTCAAACTGCTGGTGGTAAACGTAAATGGCCGGGTCGGGTTCCGTCTGCAGCACACCCTCATTTTGCCAGTTCTTGAGGAACCTGGCTGCCCGCGAGTACCGATTACTGGCGTCGTCGTCCCCTGGTTCCTCGCGATTGAGAATCAATCGAATGCAGTTGGCCGGATGCTTGTCATAGAGTTCGTCTTGAAACTCCGGACTGATGACGTCGTAAGGCGGGGCGATCACGTCACTCAGAGAACCCACGTGACCAAGATCGTAACGAATACCGCGAAACGCTTGAATGTCTGTCATGAGAGGAAACGGCTACCGGGTAAGGAAATGGGGTGGACAGTTTGCTTCAGTCGGGCCCAATCTAACAAGATCAGCGCCGAACGCCTACCGTACACACCCTCACTTTTGCGCCGTGTTTCTACCCATTGCCCTTACTTTTCCAACAACAGATCCGCATACGACACGGCCACCACATCCTCGTCGGAGATAGCGAACTTTTGCCGCAACATGGCAACTTGCTCGTGCCCTTGCGACGGCGGAATGTCTTCCCCAAGCACCGCTTCGAATTCCAGATACGAGCCCAGTTCTGCCACCTCATCCAAGTGGATTCGCACATTGTGGTAGAGGTAAATGGCTCGCTGTTTTTCCACCGTCACCCGCACTCCGAGCGCCGACGTCATGGCCGCCCGAAAGGACTCCGGATCGGCGATGGGAGTGATCGTGTACCACGACGCACGACTGTGGCCCGCGTCAGCACGTTCGTAGGCAATTAACTCAGCCTGCTCGTCGTTGATCTCCCGCAGCTTCAACCGCCCTTGTCGACACTCAAAGTACGTATCGCGCTGCCATTGTTCGGCCAGTCGTGACGTCATCACCGCTTCGGCAACTTCGCGCGCGGCTGGCAAATCGCGAAGTCGTGCCTTGATTTCAATATTACTGTGCCAGTGTGCCGGTGCCGTCATTCCTGTTCTCCGTGAAATAACCCGGACGTTTCCGTGGCTTGCGTCTCGGCTTCCAGATCACGCGCCACGGGCAACCGCGCATCAATCCATTCGCGAGTCACAAACCGCCGCAGCAGATTCACGGTCGTCGTGCGCAACGTCTGCTCCGTCGCGGCGTCCCAGGGGACGGCGGTTGCTTCCGACGGTGTGGCGTCCTGCTCTGCAACGCGGAAACCTCGCCAGGTAAGCCGTAAATCCCAGTCGCAGATGGCCGCCGCAGCGTTGATGCGTTCCGCCACGCGCAAGGCCCACAGCGTCCCAAATGTGTCTCGAAATTCCAACCACAGCTGATCCCAACCATGCCGGTCTTGGCGTCTCCAGCGACTCCCGGCAACGTCGACTCCGACGGACGCCACCAACAAAACTAGCCCGCCCGTGGGCCACGGTGCCAGATACCCGCCGACGCCCAACGGTAGGTAGGGGACCAACAACAACACCTGACCGCCGGCAAAGACCAGGGCCGCCCAAGCGCCGCGTGTGCCGAGCCGGTTCGCCAAACACACCACGACCAACACCAACAAAAACCACGAACGTGCGGTGCTTAACTCCATCGGCTGGTCCATATGCAACGTCACCGCCTCCAACGCAGGCAAGGCAACGACGACCCACAGCGAGAGCACAATGAAGTTCCACGCCTTGTCCTGCGGCCGCTTGGCTCCCAAGACGGACATCGTCGGACAAAACGACAAACTGGCGGCGGCAAATCGTAACGCCACACCCACCGTCTCACTCTCCAGCACCGTGACTGCCAGATACAACTCCACCCCAGCTAACGCCGACAGCATGGCAACCCACCACCACCACATGGACCCCAACGTAGTCCCTGCAAGCTGGCGACGGCGGAGCCATAGCAAGGGGAGCGCGACCAGGAATGCCGAACAAGCCATCAGCATAATTTCATCACTCACTCATCCAATAGATCTTCGCCGTAGCCGGGTGGGAACGGGTTCGCCACATTGGATTCCTCCGACGCAGCGGGCCGTTGATCCATTCTCCGGTGGTCGAGACGCTGGCCGCCCGATCTCCCTTCAGACGCCTGCTCCTCGTCACCAACTCCGAATGCATCCAACCACCAGCGGACCTCGTCCTCCGTCAATGGCTTCTCCCGCTTGGCTTCTCCCGCTTCCAATTCACGCAGTGAGCGCCGCTGCCGCAGGAGTTTAGCAAACCACGCATCACTATCCACCGCCTTCGCACCGCGGCGACGCGCCGCACGCTGCACTCGATGGTCGCTGGAAACGACCTGCAAGCGTTTCGGCGCGGTATCTTGCCGAATCAGCTCTTCCAACAGATCGTCAGCTTCCGAATATCCAGCCGCGTAGTGAACCGTGATACCTCGATAGTCTACACACCGGGGCAACCCTGGAGGAGCGTCTTTTGCATCAAACACAATGGTCACAGCCGTGTGATCCGCAACCGCATGCTTGGCTAAAAATCCGAGCAGCGCGTGACGAGACGATTCGAGTGACCGAGCGGCAGGGCCCTCGCCAAAGATGCCCGTGACATGCAATAGGTTGTAGCCATCAATGAGCAAAGACATGGTGTCGCGGAAACCTCCTCCAACACGTTAGACGGTGCCCACCGCATTATCCAAGTGGCGCTCGGCCCATGACATCATAAATGGGCCCTCCCTTTTCCAGCGTACTGGAGTAAATCAGCACCTCGGAAATCGGCCACGCACCCACTTCCCAGTCTTGATGGGTCCGCAACAAATCGACCAGCGGTTGACGTTCCCGACCGCCACATTTCACGCGTCCCAACGTCACATGCGGATGAAACCGCCGTCGCTCTGAGGCAAACCCCAGCTTGGGGAGGCGGGCATCGATCGCGTCGTGCAACTGAATCAACGGCTCGCCACCGTCGCGCACTCCGAACCAGACCGTGCGGGCCCGTTCAATATCCGGAAAAGCACCTAATCCATGACAATCGACCTCAAAGGGCAGCACGCCACTTTCGGCAACCGCCGCTTGCACTTCGCGACAGACCGCATGCACCTCGACGTTGGGCACCTCCCCGAGAAACTTCAATGTCAAATGGACGTTCTCCGGTTGCAGCCAATTCACCGCCGACCCACTGCCGCGCAGACATTCCATCGCCGCGTCTGCCGCTGCTTGCACTTGAGCCGAAACGTCAACGGCAATAAAGGTCCGAATCGTCTTCATAATCACCGAGTCCTCTCGGTACGCAGCGTTAAGAGAAAACCACGCGGGGTCTAGAGGTTGCTGCGAAAGTGCCGATTCTGTGTGGGAATCACCCGCTCTAAGACCGCCCGCAGCACTTCCGCTGGCGAACCATTCGCATCCACATTCGAAATCAGCTCGGAATCGAATTGCGCCAACACTGGCTCTGACTGTTGATGAAAGACATTAAATCGGTGGCGAATGATGTCCTCGTTGGCATCATCTGCTCGATTCTCACGAATCGCCCGCCGTCGAATGCGATGGATCATATCTTCCTCGTCAGAACACTCCATGTCGATGATCTGCAAGATATCGAGATGATCTTTTACCAGGTCGACCTGCGCCACGTTCCGAGGAATTCCATCCAGCACCAACAGATCTTCGTGAGGCTTGTACCAGGAGAGCGCGACATAAGCGTGCAACGCTTTCTTCCAAATCTTCACCGTCAATTCATCAGGCACCAACTTGCCTTGCGAACTATATTTGTAGACTTCGCGCCCCTCGGGTGATCCGATGTCGATCGAGCGAAAAACATCCCCCACCGACAAGTGAAAAAAACCGGGAACCGAACCGAGAATCTTGCCCTGCGTCCCCTTACCGACACCAGGAGGTCCAAACATCAGCACAGATCGAAAACGTTCTTGCGACATCGGAAATCGGGCCTTTACTACTAAGTCGACAAGCGGAAGTTCAAGCGGAAGTTGATGGCACGTTCACGGCAGGAACCAACTCAGCCCTGGGCTGGCGGAGGACCTGTCCCGTGCAAGCCTTACGGCTGGCGGGTCAAAAGGAGGATTTTCTCGCGAGATTTTGCTTTTTTAGCGACTCTCGGCATTTGTAACAAGAGCGTCTACATTTTGACGCACCACGCACTCGTCTCGCGCTGACTCCCGCGACGAGATCGGCACCCTACGCACTCGATTCTTTTGGTGCCGACGCATGGTCCGCATTCAGCAGATCGATCTGCTGCTGCACCGCTCCCTGCATTTCCGCGGTCAGATCCGCGACGGCCCCCCGCCCACGTCGCTCGCCGGCCGCCACGGGGATCGCGTCGCCAAAGCGAATCTTGACACACCGTGAGCCACGCACCGAGGGTAAATCACGTTCGAGAATGTCCTCTTCGAACTTATCCAACGTCTCCGCCAAACGCTCGATCGACGGATCGTCGGCCAAGTAGTCGCCTCGGTAGCTGTACAGCTGCGTCGCCAAAAACAGGTCTCCCATCTCGGCCGTCAACCTGCGATATTCCTCCGAAGTGGTTGGCAACGCATCCTCGTCACGCTCCAACTCCTGGATCACCTTTTGCCTGAGGACCTTCACCCGCTCAGGCGGTGACCCGTCGTCGGCTTCAACCCCGTGCCGCGTTTCTAATTCACGCAACACTTCGTCCGTCAACTGCACCACCCGATCTCGCAACCTGCCGCTCCGCGTGAAACCCAAATAGTCAAGCTCCTTCAACGCCAATGCAGACTCTGCCAAGCGGTGAATCCGGTCGACCAAACTTCGATTCGGGTCACTGCGAAGAAATAGCCTCGCTTCTAACTCCGAGGTGATGGCGTGCAGCTTTTCCATCGGGTCATCGACGTAAAAAAACTTGATCCCACAGGGGATCACGACCATCGGACGATCCGCTTTCTTGGCCGCCGTCAAAGCGATCGCCGCAGCACCTTCACGAAACGGTGAAACCACATCCGTCGTGTGGTAGATGTCGCCCTCTGGGAAAATCACCAACGGGTACGGCGCACCCTGCAAAATCTCGATGGATTGCTTGAAAGCACGCCGGTCCGTGCTCTCTCGGTCAATGCTGAAAGCCCCTATCCGCTGCATCAACGTGCATTCAAACGCCGTGCTCATAAAGAACACTTGCCAAGCCGTCAGATAATACAGCGGAATATCCAAGCGGTCCGCGGCCACGTAGAGCGCCTGCGAGTCGTAGTGCGCCGAGTGATTCGGTGCCAACAGCACGCCGTGCCCTGACGCCACGGCGTCCCGCAACACGTCGCTGTTCTCGCAGGTGATACTCGTCAGCTGCTGATGCTTGAGCAGCTTCCGGCGACGGTATCCACGGCTCCATTTCACCCAGCGGTAACTCATCTTCGGAGCCCACCATCGGGGTGGTTTGCAGTAGGGTTGGTGGTTCACTTGATCGGCCCATGTTGAAATTGTGGTAAACTATTCTAAATAAGGTATTTAGGCTATGCAAAAACGATGGTGATTTAGCGTAGACTTCCGCTTCGTACCAAGTTAGGCTATCCGTTTCAACGTTCACCGAGCCAACCAGACGGGGTATTTTGGCTCGGCAACTGTCAGAGGTACACGAAGGATCGCGGTGTCCGTCCGACGAGGGCACGCCGGCCAGCCGGCAAATCACCACGAAAACATATGAAGCCCACATTCTTCGCCCGCCGGGGACTGCTCATACTCTGCGTCGTGTTTTTCCTAATCCCCTTTGCGCTTCGCGGTGCGCGGATGTCGCTGGAGCGGATGGAAAACAATGTCAAGGATTGGCTGCCAGCGGACTTCCCTGAAACGGAGGTTCTGACGTGGTTTAGTCAACACTTTGCTGGCGAGCAGGCGTTCGTCTTGCTGACTTTCGAGGGCTGTGAAGAAGGAGACGAGAGCTACGAGCAGTTCGTCAACAAACTCCGCTTGGAGGTTCGCCCTCAAAGCGACGCCGAAGTCGAGCAAGCGGTTGCGGACGCTCCCGAGCATTTACAAGCGAAAGCGATGGAGGTCCATCGGGCCCGCACTTACGGCGACCAACTCGGTCTGCACGTCGACAAGGAGTACTACGAGGACTGGGGCGGTCTACAGGAAAAGTGGTTGCTGGGTGGCGACGGCCAGACGTGGTACTACATCACTCCCGACGGCAAGCTGTACGAGTGGAGTGGCAAGCAAAACATGATGCAGTGGATGAGCCGCAGCATCTCGCGAGCCTTTGGGGGTAAGCAAGTCAAGGGCGAGCACATTGCGACGTTCGGAGAAGCGCCGGGTGACGGAAAGCACAATGACTTTCACGACAACCCTGAGCGTCTCACGGAACGCATGGTGCTTTCTGTGCGTACCGGCCCGGACATTCTGGAAGAGATGGCGGAGCAGCTCCAACCGAAAGGTGGCGACAAAAATGCAGACGAGATGATGGACGCCGGCCGGGCCTTAGCCATGAAGCGGCTCAAAGGCTGGTTGTTCGCTGAAGATGAAAAGCAGACCTGTGTCGTGGTCACTTTGACAGAGGACGCCGTCAAGGATTTCCGGCGGGTCATCGGCCGCGGAATTCTCGGCAAACCACCAGGAAAACTGATCAAACTGGCCGACCAGTCCGGGATCGCACTGCCACCACCACCTCCGCTGACTCCCTGGGGAGTCGACCAGGACCCCGGTGGCCGCGTGTTGCGTATGGGCGGTCCTCCGGTGGATAACGTCGCCATCGACGAAGAAGGGCAAATCACCCTCGTCCGTCTGATTGGCTTCTGCGCCGGGATCGGCCTGCTGCTGGCTTACTTGTCTTTCCGCAGCGCCAAGGTCACGTTGATGATCTTCGTCGTCGGTGGTGTCAGCGCGATTGCCAGTTTGGGTATCGTCTGGTGGACGGGTTCAAGCGTCGACGCCATTTTGATGTCGATGCCATCGCTGGTTTATGTTCTGGGAATTTCCGGCGCGGTCCACATCATCAATTACTACCGTGACGCCTGTCAGGAGTACGGTCCCGAGGGTGCTGCCGAGCGGGCTTTGGGCCATGGCTGGTGGCCATGCAGTCTGGCAGCCTTCACGACCTCACTTGGTCTCCTGTCGCTCTATGCCAGCAACATTATTCCGATCAAAAAGTTCGGCTTGTATTCCGCCCTGGGTGTCATGGCGACGCTCTTCATGCTGTTCCTGTATTTGCCTTCCGCGTTAGCGCTCTTCCCGCCGGGCTACCGCAAACGGGAACGCCATGCTCCCGACTCCAACAGCTTCACCGATCTGGTCACCAGAGCTTGGGGCAATGTCGGCCAGTGGATTCTACGCCGCTATGCCATCGTCACCGTGGCCTGCCTGATCCTGATGGGAACCTTTGCTGCTGGGCTCTTCAAGATCCAAACCTCCGTCCAGTTGCTCGAACTCTTCGACAAGAATGCCAAGATCATTCGCGACTACACATGGCTGGAAGATCGGATTGGCAAGCTGGTACCAATGGAAGTCGTCGTTCGCTTTCGAAAAGACACGGTCGTACCAACCAGTATCACGCCGCTGACCGACGAAGAGATTCGCGAACTCGAGCCAAAATCGGCCTACCGACATCGACTGATCGACGGACTGGGCCACGAACGACTCCTCACTGACGAAGAAGCTCAAGCGATTGAGGCACAGATACCGTACCAATACCAGATGGTCGACCGCATGGACATCGTCCAGATGGTTCAATCGGTCATTGTCGACGAACTCGGCCCCAACGGAACACAGCAAGTGGGCTTGGGAATGTCACCGGCCACTTTCGTACCAGAAGTTCCCGAACCGGGCGCCGGTAGCGGACTGGTCACCCTCCGGGACCTGATCAACGACAACCTGAATCTCAATCGTGAGCGGATTCTGCGAGAACCCTACATGGCCATCGACGAGCATGGCCTCGGCCTGGCACATGACGCCTTGGAAGCTCCGAAAACGGAAGAGGCCGACGCAGCCTATCGCCAGGCTTGGGAAGACAGCGAACTGTGGCGCATCAGTATCCGAATCGCCGCCTTGAGTGATCTCAACGGAGACGGGGATCCGGACATTGATTACAGCGACTTCGTCTCGGAACTGCAGACGGTCGTCGAGCCTGTCCTGAAGGCCTGCCAATTCGCCGATGAAACACTCCACAAGATTGTGGAGTCGCGCAGTCAAGACGAGGCCCAAGCGGGAGACGAGGCCCAGGGTGCCTTGACGCTCCAGGGCACGAAAATCCTGGTTCTCGGAGCAGCCAACCCGTCTCAAGCCGACGCAGAAGACCGCACCAACCAATCGCTCGACGAACGGTTAAACCACGCGTTCAATAAGACCTTGAATCGCATCTTCATGTCACGCGATTACCGGGGGCATAGGGAAGCCAAGCAGAAACTGCTATGGCTCGACCCGGCGTCGGAATCCTTTGCCAAAATGGATGAGCAAAAATTCAGCCGCCTGCTGAGTGTTGCAGATGCCGTCGTCGTCGTGAATGACTTTGATAAATATGATCTCGAGTTCATCCAAAAGCACAGCAAAAACGTCGTCGACGCCCGTGACCATTTGTTTGACCCCTCCCAACTGCAGGCTAAAACGGCCAATCAAGCCCAACAGCCAGTCGATGTCGTCTACACCGGTGTCGTACCGATCGTCTACAAAGCTCAAAACACCCTCTTAACCAGCCTCATCGAAAGCACCTTCGGCGCCTTCGTGCTGATCATGTTCGTCATGATGCTGCTGCTAGGTAACTGGACCAACTGGAATCCTCTCGCCAAATTCAATGTGGTCGGCGGGATGTTCTCGATGCTGCCCAACGTCTTCCCGGTCGTCCTGATTTTTGGCTTCATGGGCCACATCGGACTCAAAGTCGACATTGGCACCATGATGACCGCCAGTGTCGCGATGGGAGTCGCCGTGGACGACACAATTCACTTCCTCAATTGGTTCCGCACCGGTATTGTGCAGGGCCTCAGTCGACGAGACGCCATCCTGTTGGCCTACCAACGTTGTGCCACCGCCATGACACAAACCACGTTAATCGGTGGCCTCGGCCTCGCCGTCTTTGCTTTCAGCACCTTCACCCCCACGCAGCGCTTCGGCACCATGATGCTGGCCTTGCTGATGTCCGCACTCGTGGGCGACTTGATCTTCCTGCCAGCCCTGCTGGCCAGCCCCATCGGTCGTTTCTTCTGCCCCAAAACGACCGCCGATAATGCCACAGAGAGCCGGAAGCCAAACGCCGCGGACCAGGACGGCACACCGCAACGCACCGCCGACCTCGAGATGACCGCTGCCAAATCGGCTAGCAAAACGCCTCACAGCGAACGCAAATCCAAACACGCCGACCGCGTGTCGCGACGCGATGACGCTCATTAACTGACGCCCTGTGCCCCTGTCCGTATGGGTCTCCGACCGCACAGGACTACTTGCCCGTCACCCAGGAAGCGACGGACGGCACCGGTCACAAGCAACACCAACCTCTACCAACCTCTAGGTGGGGCGGGTGGCGACACTGTCGCGGACGATCTGCAACACCTGCTCGCGTTCTTCACCAACTAACGGCAAGCGAGGGGCCCGCACCGTTTCTGTCCCGTAGCCCATTTCCGCACAGGTCAGCTTGATGTATTGCACCAACTTGGGATGGCTATCGAAATGCAACATCGGGGTGTACCAGCGATAAATCTCCAAGGCACGCTGATAGTCTCCCGCCATGGCCGCATCCCACATCAGGCGGTTTTCATTAGGAAACGCGTCCACGAGTCCCGATACCCAGCCGGTACAGCCCAAGACAATGCTCTCTAATGCGACATCATCCAAACCGGAAAAAATCAGGTAACGATCGCCCAAGGCGTTGAACAGGTCGGTCACCCGCCGCGGGTCCCCAGAAGCTTCCTTGATGCAAACTAAATTCTCCACATCCGCCATCTCCTGGAACATCTGCGGAGTGATATCCACACGATATACGGGCGGATTGTTGTAGCACATGATCGGCAATTTCGTCGCCCCTGCGACCGTTCGGAAGTGGTTCGCTGTTTCACGGCCGTCCGAGTTGTAGACCATCCCCGGCATCACCATCAAACCGTCCACACCGACCTCTTCCGCCCGCTGGGCAGTGTCGCAGGCCGCCTGCGTGGTGAACTCGGCTACACCGTTCAACACCGGCACACGCCCTTTGGCGACTTCCACCGTCATCTTCAGGACTGCCACTTTTTCTTCGATGGACAACGAGCAGTTTTCCCCAATCGTGCCAAGCATGATCAGACCGTGAATGCCACCATCGAGCAAAGCCTCGACGTGTTCTCGCGTGGCGTCGAGGTTGACAGAATAATCATCATGGAACTGTGTCGGAACGGCGGGAAAGACTCCCGTCCAATCAACTTGCAATGGCATTGTCAAAGCTCTTTCTACGATAAGAATTGATAAACACCCTACGGGGCAGACCGCTCGCTCACGTGCTTGTTACGTCGCTGCGTCCAGGCCGCTTTGGGTCGCTTCAGTTTGAATGGTTCAGCTAGTGTTGTTCTCTCGTGGGCATACCCGCAACGGCAGACCCACAGCCGGCTGCCTTGGGGGAACGTTCAATGCGCCGCGACCGGCAACCAGACTAACGCATTTTGCCACGTCCCGCCTACAGTCTAAAGCTCTCACTGCACGCGCCAAGTTGAGGTGAGCGGACTCCCGCTCTCGTCCGATGAGGTCACGTGTCGAAACGTCCGCCATGCAACGCCGCCGCTGGGAGTGCGTGCCGGGAAACACCGTTGCCGATCTTCTAACCAGGAACAGGTCCCTCTGGGCCGTCAGCAGCTGAATGCCGCAGCTTTCAGGGTAAGTGCGGTGCTTCCAGCGTCTCTTCGGTTCACGAACCGCAACGCTTCGGGCGAGGGCACAGGGTACATAGCCCCCAAAACGATGGGGTCGTCACGCCGAGTCAGAGGCTGAAGTTCTCTGGCTCGGCAACCGATAACAGCCGCAATGACTCGACGCGTCTGACTGCCTTTCGATCGGATCTTGATGACCTCCCTTGCCACGCTCGCCCTGACTCAGAAAATTCAGCAGGCTTGCCACCAAAACCTGACTGCTATCACGTCGGCAATGGAAGCATGCTGGCACGAAGAGGTGCATCTCCACTGTGGTGACATCCACCCGTGCCAGCCCACCGAGTTGCCCCAGGATCCGCATTATGCCATCGCGTTGGGGAACACCGAAACTGGAATGCTTGTCCTGTTACCGACCCTTCACGCTGAGGGCACCAAACTGGATCTTGCGGCAGCGCATCGAATTTATGCCGTCGCCGAAAGCTTCCGCACGGCACTGTCACCGGACGAAACCAGCTGGTCTGACTTGCGGGTCGGATTGGTCGAAGATCTCGCCGACCGTTTAGGTTCCCGGGCCGATACCAACTCCCTCCACCGGTTCGATCTTCGTTTCCGATTACATGGTCGGGTGCTGCATGTGCCGATGCTGGCACCTCTTGAGCACCCCATGAGCGTTTTCACGCGTACCTCCGATCGCGATCCTGTCGCTGAAACCAAGCCGGTCGCTGAAACCAAGCCTTCCCTAGGGTTTCCTGCCACCGTTGTCTTGGCGAGTCGACGGGTGGCGTACCACCAACTGGCACAACTGCGGCCAGGCTCGCTGATCGAATTTGGCAATGCCAACGAGCCTGCCCGCTTACAGGTGGAGGGCACGACACTGGCGACGGGGACTGCCGTCGTGACAGCCGACCAGCGTGCCCTGCGCGTCCAAGGCTTTCCAAACCCAGCCAATCGGCCTCGCGTAGTCCGTATGTCATACGACAGCCCTAGCCGAGTTTCGGCTGAGATCTGACATTCCATCAGGAAACCAGGTGCCCCGTCTGCCCAACGCTCAGAATTCCGGACAAGCTCGCCGACTGCACTTGTTTTTCCCGGCACTGAGCGGCATCGCAACAAAATGCGTCGGCACGTTCGGGGGCAAATCCAGCGCGAATCGTGACGCAAACCGGCCTGGGGGCTGAAATCAAACGCCACCTCGGGCTAAGATGTTGATTGAGAAGGACGCGCCATGATTCTAATTATCGATAACTACGATTCGTTCACGTACAACCTCGTTCAGCGTCTGGGGGAAATCGACTCCAGCTTGGACATCGAGGTGCATCGCAACGACACGTTGACTCCTGACGAGGTGGCGGCGAAACAACCGACCCACCTGATCATTTCGCCCGGACCATGTACTCCTCACGAGGCGGGCATTTCGGTGGCTTGCGCCGAGCAGTTTGCTGGACAGATCCCGATGTTGGGAGTCTGCCTCGGACACCAATCCATTGGTCAGGCGCACGGCAGTACCATCGTTCGCGCCAAGCGACTGATGCACGGCAAGACCGATCAGATCCACCACGACAACCGTGGATTGTTCGCCGGACTCCCCAACCCGTTTACCGCAACTCGGTATCACAGTCTCGTCATTCAGCCAGAGACACTCAACGATGCTTTCGAAGTCACCGCGTGGGCGGACGGACCGGGTGGCACACGAGAAATCATGGCGATACGGCACAAGACCCAGTTGATCGAAGGCTGGCAGTTCCATCCTGAAAGCTTCCTGACCGAGTGTGGGCATGAACTGCTAAGTCGTTTTCTCGCGCAAGGCGTTTCGTGATGATCGGCGTTGACGAAGCTCTGCAACAGGTGCTGCTTCACACAACCGTCCTGGGTGACGAACAGGTTTCGCTTGCAGACTGTGTTGGCCGGCATCTCGCCCATGATGTGTTGAGCGATATGGATTCGCCACCTCATGACAAGTCGATGGTCGACGGTTACGCCGTCCAGGCGACCGACCTGCGCGAAGATCGCGCCGAGCTGAAAATCCTCGAAGAAGTCACGGCAGGTGCCGTGCCCACACACGAGGTGTTACCCGGAAGCACAACCCGCATCATGACCGGCGCACCGATACCTCCCGGAGCGGATGCCGTCGTCATGATTGAACGTGGGGTGATGGATCCCGCGCGCCCGAATCACGTGCAGCTACAGGACCACGTTGTGCGTGGCCAGCACATCATGCCTCAAGCGACGGTCATGCGAACGGGTGAAACGGTGCTAACCGCCGGCACCCGGATCCGGCCTTGTGAAGTCGGTTTGCTGGCGGAAGTCGGCGCGGCGGACGTTCCCGTCACACGGGTTCCTCAGGTCGCCATCTTGTCGACCGGCAACGAATTGGTCCCACCCGACGTCAAACCCGGGCCGGGTATGATCCGCAACAGTAATGGGCCGATGCTCCACGCGCTGGCCACGCAAGCAGCTGCCGTCCCGCTGCCACTGGGTGTCGCTGCGGATACTCCCGACGCTTTGGAGCATGCGGTACAACAAGGACTGGCCGCGGACATACTGTTGCTCTCCGGAGGCGTCTCGGCCGGCGTCCTGGATCTCGTACCTGCGACGCTCACCAAGCTCGGGGTGCAACAGGTATTTCACAAAGTGCAACTGAAACCGGTAAAGCCGCTCTGGTTTGGCGTCACCACCGAAACTCCCTCGCCCACGCTGGTGTTCGGCCTGCCTGGTAATCCGGTCAGCGGACTTGTCTGTTTCGAACTGTTTGTTCGCCCCGCGCTGCAAAAACTGCAGGGGGCTCCCTCGCCCCAACTCAAAACGTCCACCGCCCAATTGCTGGCGTCCCAGCAGGTCAAAGGCGGCCGGGAGACCTACTTGCCGGGCAACATGCGGATTCAGGACGATCAACCTCGGGTAACGCCCGTGCCTTGGCAAGGCTCCGCTGACCAGCGCGCGTTCAGTCACGCAAACTGCTTGATTCGATTTGCCCCTCGTGACACCCGCTATGAACAAGGTGAGCTGGTGCCGGTGGTTCCCTTGTTCCAAGATCCTTAAACACGCAACGAAACACTCCAGAAGATCGCCCCAGCGTCCAATTATGACGTACAGTTTCCAAAACGGTGGGTGTAGCTGGAAATCGACGTGTGAGCAGTTCTCCTCGGAAAACGCCGGCAAGGCAATCGGATTCGCACAAGCGGGTAACAAGATCCGCCACCATCACGCATTGGCCACTTCGTGATCAATGGGCTACCTCGCTGCTGATGTGCGGCTTGCTGGTCGCCTTTAGTTGGTTGGTCGGCAAGCAGCTCCAGAGCCTGCCCAGCGCCATCGGAACCCTGCTCGCCATGCTGGCAGTCAGCTGGAGAAACTGGGTTCCGGTCAAATTTGTGATCAGCCCCATTGGCGTCGAACAGTCTTTCTTGCGTTTCTCCAGACGCATCTCCTGGAACCACTTTCGCCGGTGTGAGGTCCGACCACGTGGTCTCCTGCTGTTACCCGATGCCTCCAACTCCCTGCTCGGTGCCCTTAAAGGGACCTATATCCACTGTGGCGACCGCGAAGGGGAGATCTTGGAACTTGTCACTACCTACCTTCAGCGGCGACGCGGGACCGGCAGCAGCGTGCGGCGACGGGCAGCTTCCTGACCAACTGTCCCATCGACACAAACTGATACGTATCAAGTGATTCCGACCGCGCGGGTCTCGATTTGCGTTGAGAAAAGCTGTTTCCAATCGGAGACTTTTGGTTAGAATGACTGGCAGAACGCGGATGACGTTCGGCCAACCTCGTAAGCCACAATTCTGTGGTGGGCCACTGAAGATCACCGCAAACACTTCTCATGAACAACACCCTGTAAATCATTTCAATAGCGTCGCAACGCGGCTGTCTATGACGGCACGAGAAAATGTGCGCCCGCAAGTGCTTTACGATTGCCAATACATGGTGACCATAATGTCACACACGACTCCCCGGGTAGAAAATATGGTTTCAAGTCAAGTCCCGATCGAGGCTCCACCCACCCCCAACTTCGGCGAAGGTGCTATTGGAGCTTTGGTGGACTCCTTCAAACTCCTGGCGGACGAGACGCGTTTACGCATCGTTTGCATTCTGCTGGAAGAGCACGAGTTAAATGTTCGCACGCTGTGCGGCATTTTGAGCCAAAGTCAACCTGCCGTCAGCCATCACCTGGCATTACTGCGGACCGCCGGCGTGATCGAGTGTCGCCGCGACGGCAAGCACAACTTCTATCATTTAATGCCCCAACGTTTTAACGAAATCAACGACCTCCTGACGCGTATGGCGTTGGTCGGTGCTTCGCCAGTTGACGTGGCTCCCCACGTTGCCGCCCCCGCTTCCCAGCCTCCTTCCGCCTAGTTTTACGGTATTGTCCGTTCTTCCCGGCGGGTGGCTGCACGTTGCAGCGACGTCCTTGGCGCTGTAGACTCGCCCCGAAGATGTACATTCGTCGTTGACTTATCTTGCGGTGTTGGAATGGGACAGATGCGTTTTAAATTGCCTCGCGCGGATTCGCTTTCCGACGAGGCGTTGCGCAGTGTCTACATGAGCGGCATGGAGGGCATCGCTTGGCGTTGTGATAACACGCGCGACGACGACGTGCTGGTCGTGAACCGCGGCCTGACAGAGTCCGGGAATCTCCATGTCCCCTGGTTGGTCGAGGGCCACGGTGTGGTGGTATTATCCACCGCCAGCTGTATGGAGCGGCAAGCAGACTATCTGCTGATTGTCGAGCTTGCCCGCGGGACACTCGGACGTCTGAAGGGATTTGCGGCCGAATGGCAAGCAGCCGACCTGGACACTCCACCAGGGTTCGATGAACTGTTTGAGCAATCGACGCATGCCTTTGTTCGGGCTGCAACGAACCAACACAACCCCGACACCGTAACGGCGGATGCCCAACAATCGATCCAAGCGGCGCTCGATGCGATTGGTTTGATCGGCGACGCTTATGCAGCATATATGATCTCCTTGCGTCATGACAGCGAATCGCGCTTGTCGACTCTAGTCGCCGTCAATCTTGGCAGTCACGCCATCCCCACTGCGGCCCAAACGGAGGTCTCGGATGCCTTCAACGGCGTCGCCATCCCGTTTTCCTGGCGAGATATCGAAAAGAATCCTGGCGAGTATGACTGGAGCCTGGTGGATGCTCAGGTTCACTGGGCGCAGAAACGCGGGCTCCGGATCTGCGCCGGGCCGCTGCTGCAATTTGATCGCCACCACTTGCCTGACTGGCTCTACCTCTGGGAAGAGAATTTCGAAGAACTCCAGACCTCCGTAACACGATTCATCCAGCAAGTGGCTCGACGCTACCAGCAGCACGTGCACATTTGGAATTGCGGAGCCAGACTCAATCGCCACGGCGCCTTGGCCCTCAGCGAAGAGGATCATCTCCGCTTGGCCGTGGCGGCCATCAGCAGCGTTCGCACCATCGACGCCAGCACTCCGATCGTGCTCAGCTTTGATCGACCGTGGGGCGAGTATCTCGCCAATGAACCACGTGATTTGTCGCCACTCTACTTCGCCGAAGCATTATCACGTGCTGATCTAGGCTTGGCCGGAATTGGATTGGAATTCAACTTTTCCTATTGGCCCGAAGGTACTCTGCAACGCGATCTTCTGGAGTTCAATCGTCAGCTGGAACGCTGGGCCTCCCTCGGTGTCCCACTCATGGTGTTCGTGACGGTCCCCAGTGATGACGCCCGTGACAATCAAGCCCGCCAGACTGCGACCCCGACGGGCCCTGCAGGTGTGAACTCGCCCGAAACGCAATGCGACCTCGCCAAGCGCCTGATGAGCCTCTTTCTGGCCAAACCCATGGTGCATGGCATTGTCTGGAANCAGTTAACCGACAGCCAGCCGCACGACTACCCTCACGGCGGCGTGCTGGATGCTTCAGACACCCCGAAGCCCATCTTGCAGACCCTCAAGAACCTGCGGCAACTCCATTGCCGCTAGTCTGCCTTCCTCACCCCAACCGCGACGGCACGATCACCCTTCGCGCGCGGCGAGTGTGCACGCAAACTCCAACCTTGCCGACAGTTTGCCATCCAGCATGACTTTGGCGGACATAAAGAAAGCATTGGCCAACTGCTCATTCAATTTCACTTCCAGACGAATCGTGTCCCCGGGCTGCACGATCTTTTTGAATTTGACGTCTTGCAGCCGTGTGGCAACGGGAACTCCATCACCCTCCTGCACGAGTCCGGCGAGCAACACAGCACCGGCTTGCATTGCCGACTCACACAGAATCACGCCGGGCACAATCGGCTGATCCGGGTAGTGCCCCTGCACGAAAAATTCATCCGGGTGAAACGTCTTTTCACAGACAATGGAATCTGCTGTCTGTTCGACAATCNCGTCCACCAACAACATCGGAGGACGATGCGGAATCGCTGCCAGAATTGCTTCTCGACTCATAACATTCACTTACTCGGAAACCAAGTCAGCCCATGACGGCACCACGTATCGCCGCGTCCAGGCCGCCAGATGCATTACGGGGAAGACGCCAGGGATTCAGCACTGCTCGGTTGCGAGGACTGCATCAAATAGGCATCGACATCGTTCGACACGATGACACCGTAATTGATTGCGCCCAGCCACCCGGACATGATGATGCCCACGCTTCCCGCATGGTACAACCCTTGCACCTGTTCTGGCAACGCTCGGCTCACGGCGAGCCCTTCAAACTTGGTACCGAAACTGGCACCAGCAACATGCTTCGTATAGTGCTCGAACGTCTTGGGCGTCGATGCGTCCACATAATCGAGCCGTTCGCGAATGTTGGGAACATATTGGTCCACGTGCTCCAGCGTCCCCTCGATTAAATCGCGTTTGTTCTCTTCGTATTCTTCGGGCGACATCGAGGCCCAATCTTCATAATGGGCGTTGGTACTGGAAACCAGCAACGTCCGCGGGCGTCCTTGGGGACGCGTCCGGGGATAGTAGAACGAGTAGGTGCGACTGGTCACGTCATGACTCAACAGCAAATCAGTCCGAAATTCCTTGGCGGTCGATGTGAAAAACAGATCGCCCGTGCTCTCATCGATCTCTTCGCCAGGCTTCAGCCCCATATAGACTTGGGTGCTGGAATTATTCAGTCGCACTTCTTTCGCATCATCAATGAACTTACGATCAAAACTCTCTTCCCCGATCAACCGAAAGATCGTCGACCGCAGATTGGCGTTGGAAACAATCGCCCGCGTCTTGATCGTCCGGCCATTGACTTCTACCGCCCGCACCTTCCCACCCATCACGTCGATCTTGTTGACGTCACACTTAATACGAACATCCACACCGTTTTTCACCAGATCGTCATGCATCAATTGAATGAGTCGGTCGGTTCCCCCCTCGAAAGTAAACACGCCCTTGTTCATAAAATTCGAGAACACGATCCCGTACGTGATCGCAGGATCTTCCAGAGTCGAACCGTTGGCATAGACAATCGGTTCCATCAGCAAGCGGACAACATCCTCGCGCCCCGGAAAAAACCGATTGAAGAGTTCCCCCGTGGTGAGCGACTGTTCATCGTAGAAGTTCATACCCCGCGCGGTGTCGAAAAAATCATCCACCACCTGCGGTTGAATCTGAAACTGCTCCACCAGAAGTTTCGTGAAATCTTTGCGATTGTACGTCGTGGTCAGCGAAAACATCGGGTTATCAAAGCGAATGTTTTTCAACTGTACAATCGAGTCGGCGATCTCTTGTGTCCAATACCGACGACAACTCTTGATCATGCCGTAGG
>NZVR01000175.1 GCA_002701545.1 Blastopirellula sp.
GCCTTTGTCTTGGGACCGACATCTCCTGCCCGCAGGGCCCTGGCAGCATCCTCGCGGCTGGATGCACGGCTTGGCTCACGGCGAGATTCGCGTCAACGCCGGCGAGATGGATGTCTTTCAAGCGTTGTCTGGGAAGGACACGATTTATCCTGATGGGATTTCTGTTGACGAAGCGCTGCGCCAGTTGAAGCAGTTGGCGGCGGACGATCCCCAACCGTTTTTCCTGGCCGTGGGGATTCTGAGACCACACCTTCCGTTCGGAGCACCCGCAAAATATTTGCAGCCCTATCAGGATGCGGAACTGCCTGACACCCCGCACCCTGAAAAGCCGACTGGGCGCACGACGTGGCATCGATCGGGTGAGTTCATGAAATACAATCGATGGAAACGCAATCCGAATGAAGATGCGGAATTCGCCATTCAGGTGCGCAAACATTATGCCGCGTGTGTGAGCTACGCTGATGCCCAGGTGGGGCGGCTGCTCGATCAACTGAAACAATCTGCGGTAGACAAGAACACGATTGTTGTTCTCTGGGGGGATCACGGTTGGCACTTAGGTGAGCATGCCGTGTGGGGGAAGCATACGTTGTTCGAGGAGTCGTTGCACTCGCCTTTGATTGTCGCTGCGCCGGGCATGCAGCATCCGGGAGCTGTGACCGACGCGTTGGTGGAAACGTTGGATCTGTTTCCCACGTTGTGCGAATTGACTGGCGTACCACTGCCCGGTTTTGTCGATGGGGTTTCGCTGCAATCGCTCCTCAACGACCCGCGAGGGGCCGGACATACTGCCTGTGCTTACCACGGAAAAGCCAGGACGATTCGCACTGATACGCATCGCCTGATCCTGCACAAAGATGGATTTGCTGAGCTGTACGACCATCGATCTCCCGCAGCTGAGACCAGGAATATTGCGGACGAGAACAAACCGCTGGTCAAGCGTTTGACACAGCAGCTGCGACAACGCCTCGACTAACAGGACGAGGTGTACATCTGTGCGTCATTGGGGGCGGCGGCTCAGTGAGTTGACCCGGGGGGCGTGGTCCATGTCAATTTCTAAGGGTTCTCGGGGCAGTCGCCGCAGTACCCGGTCGAGCGGGTAGCAACAGTGGTTCCGATTGTGCCGCTGGATTTCTTTATCCGCCATGGGGAGCGTTGTTTCCCCGTTAAGCTTTGCCGCCCACGCGTCGATGTTCGATTTGTACCGCTTTTTCCCCCTGTACGGACCTTGCCTCCTCTGACCCAAGGTAGGGCTTTCTCATGATTGCGACCCGATTCTTCCTCCGTTCCCTCTGTGTCGCTTTGACCAGTATTTGTTTGCTGAATTCACCCGCTCACGCAGTCCGTTATCTCATTCAGGACACGTCGCCAGACGCTGTGGAAGGTAGTGGGGAAGTCAATTCGGACGCAAGTGGTTGTGATGCAGGAACCACAGCCAGTTGCTGCTCGGACGCCAATTGCTGTGATGACACCATGGGATGTTGTGGCGGATACGGTTGCTTGAGAGGACTTGATTTCATCGGCAAAGACCTGGCTCATGCGTTGTTGCATCGGAGTGATCATTGCTTCGATGAATTTATCAGTCCCATGACGAACCCGGTGTTCTTCGAAGACCCTCGCACGCTGACCGAAGCACGCGTGATTTTCATTAATCACCGGACACCGACCTTGGCGGGGAATCCTTCCGCAGCTGTCCGCTTGTATGCCATGCAGGTTCGTGCGGCTCTGACGCAACGCCTCTCATTGATTGCCACCAAAGACGGATTCATCACCAGTGACAGCCCGCTGGTCGATGACGGCTGGGCAGACATTAACATTGGTTTGAAATACAACCTGTTTCGTGACCCCTGGTCGCAGAGTGTGTTGAGTGCCGGAGTCACTTACGAACTGCCCGTGGGCAGCACGCGAACGTTGCAGGGCAATGGTGACGGCGAATTCAATGTGTTTCTCTCCGGCATGACGGAGGTCGATGGGTTTCATTTGATCAGTGCTGCGGGCGTTCGGCTTCCTTCTGATGAAGACGACGAGAACCAGGTATTTTACTGGTCGAACCACGTCGACCGCGAATTGTTCGGCGGTGTGTATGCCTTAGCGGAAGTCAATTGGTATCACTGGATGAGCAGCGGTACTGCCTTCCCTCTGCCAGTCGAAGGTGGCGACCTGTTCAATCTCGGATCTGCTGGTGTGACAGGTAACAACATTGTCACTGGTGCGTTTGGTGCGAAATACAAGCCGAACGGTAGCATGGAGCTTGGTGTGGCTTGGGAAGTTCCTCTCACCGAACGTCGTGGTCTGCTCGATAACCGACTGACCGTTGATTGCATCTTCCGTTACTAAACCGTCAGGTGACACTGCCAAGCAGTTCGGCGAGAAGCCGTGTTACTGCTCACGGCGTGTTGCTGCTCACGGCGTGTTGCTGCTCACGGGGTGTTACTGCTCACGGCGTGTTGCGATGATTTGGGGAGCGAAATCAAGATCCCCAAATTGCAGTGCGGCTGAATCAGCATTCGCCTTCATGTTGGCAGCGGGTATGCAAGGCATGCCNGTTGCGAGCATGGTTGGTGACAAGGGAAGCTTAGAGTCACGCAAGGTGGTGGAGTATGGAATGGCGGCCGAGCTGATTGAAGAGGCGTTACGCATCACACTCGCTGATCACCAGTTGTCACGTGGCGAAAAGCGAGCTTTGACAAAAGTGGTCGAAGACATTGCTCACGACGAGCAGCAACTCGCACACGCACGTCACTTAGCCTTTGCGATCGCGCAGGAACATCGTGATCGCGTTGACGTAGAAGCGTTGCTCTCCTGGCTGGAAGGAGTGATGAAGGTCNTGCAGTNNCGCCCTGACCCCAAGGTGCATGTCAACTCGGAAGCCTTTTTCAGTCCGCACGACAACTGCGTCGGCAAGATCGTGCGATTATTCGAAACCAGTCGCCAGAGTGTGGATGTTTGCGTATTTACCATCACGGATGATCGGATCAAGGATGCGATGCTTGCGGCGCACCGCAAGGGGATTCGTTTGCGTATCCTCAGCGACAATGACAAGTCACACGATTTGGGATCAGATGTCGACGCATTGCGGCGGGCCGGGGTGCATGTCCGGGTGGACCAAACCGAATACCACATGCACCATAAATTCGCGTTGTTTGACCAACAGCGTTTGCTGACCGGCAGCTATAACTGGACGCGCAGTGCTGCCCGCAACAATGAAGAGAACTTCATTGTTACGGGAGATCCGAAACTGCTGCGCAGCTTTGGCCAGGCGTTTCAACAATTGTGGGACGAACTGGCCTAGCGATTCAGTCCGGTGCGCGGTGGCCTTGACGTTTCACTGACGCCGATAGAGCCATACAAAGTCGCCAGATTTCTTCGGGTTCGTGTTGTATTGCTGACGTTCGACACTGAGCAAGCGGTACTGGTCGAGCACCGTTTTGTACTCTTTGCTCGTGGCCAGTTGCCGCCGTTCCTCCGTTGTTTTCGCAGTGCCAGTTAACTTGCGAAGCTTNGCGAGGAGCGTATTGAGTTCCTGGTTCACTTCTTGGGAACGCGCTTTTTCCTCGTCCGTTAATTGCTTGACGGGGCCGGCCATCCAGGAAGATCTTGCACCGATCAGTAGATCCAGATCACCATCCTGGTCGTAATCCACCGGCTCGACATGAAACGAGGANCCTGGCGCCGTCGGTTCACCGTCTTGGGTGGGAACAAGTTTGATGTAGGAGTTGCTCGAGTCATCGACGGGGGCAATCAAGGTTTGCACGGCATCGAATTGAGGAGTGGTCTTGGTGCCGGCATTCTCAAGTAAGAACACGCCACCCTTCGCTCCCCCGCAAATGATGTCAAAGAGCCCGTCGCCGTTCCAGTCGGCAATGCGGGGTGCAGCCAGTCCTTTGTCGATTTGGGCGGCCTTGCCACCGACCATGATGGGTTGATTGGTCGTGGCGTACTTTGCCTCTTTGGCATTGCCTTCATTGAGACGCAAGAACAAGCGTCCGCCATAATAGTCACCAAGGATCAGGTCGAGGTCACCATCTGCATCCCAGTCGACGGCGGACACGGACGTGCAGTGCCCGGCAGACGTTGCGCGTTCTGTCGTATCCCACTTCTGCGTTTCGTAATTCCAGAAGTTGGCAATCAGGACGGTTTCGCCAGACTGGTCGACTACGTTGGTCGGTTTCGCAAAGCCGTTTTCCTGGGCTTCGAGCCATTGGGGAACACCGCTGAAACTGCCGGCTAAAATGTCGTGACGTCCATCCGAATTCATGTCCACAAACTGTGAACTCATGCCAACGCATCACCAATTCGAGACGCGGACCGGATTGCCCTCTGCGGTTTTCAACGCGGTCCCTCGTGCCCAGATAGGATCGCCGTTCTCGCCGCGNCCCGTTTGCTCGTGCACGGTGAGGGATCCGGCGATTGTTCCGATGACCAGCTCCANCTGACCGTCATTGTCGACATCGTAGACGGCCGGTGACAGGTAACTCTGGCCTGAAACGAGCACCTTGTTGCCAGTAAGTAAACGGACGGGGGCTGCGAACAGGGACTTGCCGCCAGCCGCATCGGGTTGTGTGGGAACGACTAAAGTGAACGATACCGTTTTAGGGCGCTGACAGATCTTTTCCGTGCACGCCTGGAAACGAACCTTCAGGCCAATGTCACCCTTTGAATCGGCCGGGTTCACTTGGANGGTGCGTGTGAATTCGACTTGCCCCTCATAGACAGTGATATCTGCCGATTCCGCCGAAGGGAGACTAAGCGGTCGATCCCAGTCACCCACCGTCGCCATGCCGTCGGGAAGCTCCAGCTTCAAGGTCGTCCGCACAGAAACACCATTGGGACCCGGGTCATCGTAGGTGTGCCAGCCCTCCTGAATGTCCATATTGACCACCACCTTGTAATGGGTTGGCTGCGAGGTGGGTTGGATCGATGCTTTCACCGAGACCGGCGTTTCTGCCGCACGGACCATGGAGGAGAGCGCGCCGACGAGCAGGCATGCGAACGTCAGTCGGTAGGTCAAGCGATTGCGATGGATTGTCAAAGACATGGCCTCATCCTTAGCAAGAAGGTGAACGGTTTGACTGAAGAGACAGATTTGCTGGACCGTGAGGAATTTTAACATACCAGCAAGTCAAGCGAAGAGATTTTGCTGAACATGGCGTCTATCCGGGAACATGCCGGCCAGTGTGCGCTGGACGGACACTTGAGAGCGGGGTGATGTGGGCCTGCAGGGTCTCGGAAGATGTTGCTAAACTGACGGAAGTCCGCCCTGCTTTGATTTGATCATGAATGTGAATGCGCGCATGCCTGTACCGACCCAAGATCCGATTGTCAGTATTCCCTTAGTGACGCCTTTCGACTCTGCCGAACGCGTCGACCACGATGCCATGGCGGCGAATGTGGAGCGTTGGTTGAAGACTCCGGCAAGCGGTTTTTTAGTGGGTTCACAAACCGGTGAAGAATGGAGTTTGTCTGAGGAAGAAAAACTGGCGGTCGCGGCGACCGTGAAGCAGAATCTCGATGAACGACGTTTCTTGCTGGGAGGCATCGATTGCCCGACGGTCACGGAGACATTGCGACGTGCTGAGGCCTTTGCCAATGTGGGTGCCGAAGTCGTCCGCATTCGTTTCCCACGTGAGGCGGAGGTGACTGAGGAGTATTTTCGCCAAGTCCTTCCTCGTTGTCCTGTTCCGGTGTTGTTGATGCATCAATGTGCTCCTGCTCGCTTTGGGATGGCAGCGGATCCCGCTGCGTCACCCGAAGTCTTGGCGGGAGTGGTGGACATGGACAACGTGTTTGGTTACGTCACGGACCATGATGTGCGATTCGAGGCGCAGGTGCGTCGGTGCATTTCACAGGAGCGACGGTTTTGGATCTGCAATGGCAGTTTGATTTTGCACGGGACGTTGATTGGCTGTAATGGGACGACGACCGCATTTGCTAATATCTGGCCAGCGGGGCTCGACCGTTTGTTACGGCAAGGGATGGCAGGCAACTATGACGACGCGAGAGCCACTCAGGAAGTCATTCAGCAACTGGATGCGCTCGTCCTGCCTTACCGTGCTGCCGGCATCAAATTGGCGCTACGTTTGATGGGGTTCGAGGGGATGCATGCCCGTTCGCCTGTGGTGGACGTACCTGCGGATGTCATCCGTCGTGTGGAGGATTTATTGCGGAGCATCGGGTTACTTGCCGATTCGCTCCCCTCTTGATTCGCTGCCCTCATGAAACCGATTGTCCGGACGAGGCAGAGAGGAACTTTGCGATGGTCCTGTTGCCATACATCACAGCGAGCTGTCGCGAACTCATGCTTCGAGGGTCTGCTGAGGGGAATGCGACTTAGCCTTGGTTGGCATATTGGCGTCCCCGTTGTTTGCCACTGGACAGTTTGGGGGTTTCGGTGACCAGTTGCACATGGCCCGGTCCCATCAGATCCTCGATGCGACTGCGTAATTCGGCGTTCACCTCGACGCGGGTTCCCATCGAGTTGAGATAGACGCGTCGCCCATCGATTAATTCCAGGACGAACCGTAGTTCTCGGTTGCCCGGATAGCCCCGCACGACCTCGCGGATTTGTTGTAAAGTTTGTTCGCTGTGAGTTTCTTCGTTGAGTCGGATTGTGATGCCGGTGGTGTAGCGCGCATCCAATCCGTCGAGCGGAATGAGTTCATTGACGATCAAGTTGCAATCATCTCCGCCGCCTCGGCGATCAATGGCACCCCGTATCAGCAGGATGGCATCGGCCTGAATCATCTCCCCTTGCGAAGCGAAGTTATCTGGCCAGCAAATACAACGAATGCCGCCCTCCATGTCTTCCAGGTCGAAGTTGGCGTACTTGCTCGGTTGCCCAGGTTTGGGGTTTTTGGTGTGCGCATGTTTGATGGAGGAAATCATGCCACCCATGATGACTTCGGCGCGGTCGGCAACGTCGGTCAGTGTCGCAGTGGTGTGCGAGCAGTAGGTGGTTAATTGTTTTTCATATTCCGCCAGCGGATGACTGGTGAGGTAATAACCGAGGACTTCTTTTTCCATCAGCAGTCGCTCGCGTTCCTCAAACTCAGGGACGTCGGGCAAGTGTGCGGTACCGGCGGATTCTTCTTCTTCCTCGGCATCGCCAAAGAGGCTTTTCTGACCGCTACGGCGATCGGCCAGTGCCGCAGCTCCCGACTGCATGGCACGATCGAGCGCATCCATCAGTTGCCGGCGATGGGCTCCAAAGGAGTCGAACGCCCCTGCTTTGATCAATGATTCGACGGAAGATTTGTTGCATGCCTGGGCTTCGACGCGTTCGCAAAAGTCGAAGATGTCTTTGAAAGGTCCATCCTGGATGCGTGCTGCGGAGATACTCTCTGCTGCGGTGCCGCCACACCCTTTGATGGCCGAGAGTCCGAAGAAGATTTTTCCATCGCCAACCGAAAAGTCGGCTTCTGACGTGTTGACGTCCGGGGCGACGACGTCGATCCCCATCCGTTTGCAATCTTCGATGTGTTCGACCAGGGAATCTTTGCGAGAGAAATTACGGCCGGGGATGTCTCCCGACAATAATGCCGCCATGAATTCCACTGGATAGTTGGCTTTCAAGAAGGCGGTTTGGTAGGCGATTAAGGCATAGGCAGTGGAGTGTGATTTATTAAAGCCATACCCGGCAAATTTGATGATCAAGTCCCAGATTTCCTGGGCCTCGTTCTTTTTCATGCCTTTATCGACAGCACCCTCGATGAAGGCTTGATAGTTCTGCGAGATCAGTTTTTCTTTCTTCTTACTGATCGCCTTAATGCAGGTGTACGCCGAGGCCAGAGGAATGCCGCCCAGACGATTGAGGATGCGCATCACTTGCTCTTGGTAGACCATGACGCCGTTGGTTTCTTCCAGCACGGTCTCGAGAACCGGGTGTTTATACTCAGGTTCCTTCTGGCCGTGTTTGACCGCCACATAGTCGTCCACCATGCCGCCTTCCAGAGGCCCGGGACGATACAACGCATTGGTAGCGATAATGTCCAGAAAGTGATCTGGTTTCATCCGCTGCAGGAGATCGCGGATACCCCCACTTTCCAGTTGAAAGACCCCCTTCGTCTCGCCGCGTTGCAGGAGCGAAAACGCCTTGGCGTCGTCCAGAGGGAATTTCAGTGGGTCAATGCGTTCGCCCGTGGTTTGCTCAATGAGGTCAACCGATTTGCGGAGAATGGTCAAGTTCCGCAAACCAAGGAAGTCCATCTTCAGCAGCCCGGCCGCTTCCACATCGTTCATGGACCACTGCGTGATGATGTCTTCTTTACCGGTGATTCGGCAAAGCGGTACGTATTCAGTTAACGGTTTGTCAGCAATCACCACTGCGGCGGCGTGTGTACCGACGTTGCGAGCAAGTCCTTCAATGCGTCGTGCGAGGTCAATCAGTTCGCGGATTTCGCCATCGCCCTCGTAGGTTCGCGCCAGTTCTTCACTTTTGTCGAGCGCTTTATCGATGGAGATTCCCAGGTCATCAGGAACCATTCCGGTAATCTGATTGACGCGTGCCAGAGGGATCCCCAAGGCCCGCCCAACATCCTTGATGGCCGCTCTTGCTTGTAGTGTCCCAAACGTACCAATCTGCGCCACATTGGCTTCGCCGTATTTGTTCTTGACGTACCGCATGATGTCTGCACGACGCTGTTTGCAGAAATCAATATCGATATCCGGTGCTTCCAGACGATTCTCGTCGAGGAACCGTTCGAATAGCAGGTCGTACTTGATGGGGCAAACGTGGCTCAAATACAGTGCATAACAGACCAGGGCGCCCACGCCACTTCCACGCGCGGTTGCCGGAATGCCCTGATCGCGCGCTTCGCGGACGAAATCCCAGCAGATCAAGAAGTAGTTGGGAAACCCAAGTTTATTGATCACCCCGAGTTCGCGATTGAGGCGATCCATTACGACTTGCGTCAGTTCGCCGTCCTTGAGCATCTCCTCATTCCCCTCGTAGCGGTCCTTCAAACCGGAGATGCAGAGTTCACGCAGGTGGTCTTCGGCGGTTGTCTCTTGAGGCAGTGGGAACGTAGGGAAGTGCCGTTTGCCCAGGTCAATTTCGAGGTCCACCGTGTCCGCAATCTGTTGGCTGCGGGCGACGGCTTCCTCATGGCCAGGAAAACAGGCATACATTTCCTCCGGGCTGCGGAGGAAATATTGGTCCCCGTCCATTTTCATGCGACTGGAATCTGTGCGGAATTTTCCCGTGTTGATGCACAGCATCACATCCTGTGCTTCGGCATCCTCGGGGTCGACGTAGTGACAGTCACTGGTCGCTACCAGTGGCAGGCCTGTGCGATTGGCCGCGTCGACAGCTCCTTCCATGGCCAGACGCTGAATCTCGACACCGTTATTCATGATTTCGACAAAATATCGATCCCCAAAGATCTTGTGAAACCATTTGGCCGTCTCCATGGCATCCCCAAGTGCTTCGTCATCCGCTTTGCCAGACAGCAGCATGCGGTTGAATTCGCTCGAGACGCAACCACTGAGGCAGATGATGCCTTCGCTATGAGCCTCGAGCAACTGCTTGTCGATCCGAGGTTTGAAGTAAAAGCCCTCGAGATACGCAGCAGATGCCATCTTTAAGAGGTTGGTGAAGCCGACTTGGTTCTGTACCAGCAAGGTGAGGTGGTAACTCGCCTCGCGCATACTGCCGCCACCTTTGTCGAATCGGCTGTTCGGAGCAATGTAAGCTTCGTAGCCAATGATCGGCTTGATATTGGCTTCTGTCGCTTTGCGATAGAATTCCAGAGCGCCGTGCAAGTTGCCGTGGTCGGTCAGGGCCAAGGCATTCATGCCGTGACTCTTGGCGCGACCGATCAATTTGTCGATCGATCCTGCACCGTCAAGCAGGCTGTAGTGGCTGTGACAATGAAGATGAACGAAGTTCCTTTCGTCCATAGGGCTCGCTCCATCCTGCAGGATAACAATTAGAATCGGTCAATTGTAAAGCAGGGGTATTGGAAAGAGGAGTGGGTGCGGGCGTTTTGGTAAAATCCCTCGTAGAATCGGCCCTTCCCGACTGTGGTTGCAACGCCGTCGCGGCTAATATAGAGGGTCCCCCAGCCCCGCTGTGATGCATCCCCTGAAAGAAAAACTTCATGTCGTCGATTGCCATTGCTGATGTTATTCACCTCCATCCCGATGACAACATCTGTGTTGCCGCGAAAAATCTGGAGAAAGATGCGGAGATCGAAGTGGCGGGACAGGTGATTCGCCTGCGAACGCCTATTGCGATCGGACATAAGATTGCCGTCAATCCGATCTTGCCCGATGCCGCGGTGCGTAAATACGGACAGATCATCGGATTTACCACCGAGGCGGTCGAAGTCGGAGATCACGTCCACTCCCACAATTGCATCAACGGGGACTTCGCACTCGACTACGCCAAGGCAAGCGAAGTGCCAGCCGACCCCACGCCCATCACGGATCGTAGCTTTATGGGCTATCGACGAGACGATGGCAAAGCTGGCACGCGGAACTACCTGGCCATCATTTCCATTGTCAATTGCTCGGCGTCGGTCAGTAAATACATTGCCCGCCGGTTTGATGATGCAATGCTCGCTGACTTTCCCAATGTCGACGGTGTGGTCGCACTGACGCACGAAGGTGGGTGCGCGATGCAGTATCAAGGGCAGAAGCACGAAATGTTGAACCGCGTGCTGGCGGGCGTCGCAAAACATCCCAATATCGGCGGTTACCTCCTGACGGGGCTCGGTTGCGAAACGGGAACCATGGGCTACCTGCTCGATAGCCAGGGCCTGGTGCAGATTGACGGCACGTCTGGACAGCGCCAAGGACCGCCGGTGTTTTCGATTCAGGACCAGGGAGGGACGACGAAAACGGTTGAAGCCGGGGTCAAGAAGATCGCTGAATTGTTGCCGCAGGTCAACGATGTTCAGCGACAACCCATTCCGGCCAGCGAAATCATTCTCGGTACCGAATGCGGCGGCAGCGATGGGAATTCGGGGGTCACTGCCAATCCGGCAATCGGTGTCGTCTCCGATCAGCTTGTCGCCTGTGGAGGTACGTCGATTCTGGCTGAAACGACTGAAATTTATGGTGCTGAGCATCTGTTGACACGACGTGCGGTGTCAGAGCAAGTGGCCGATAAATTGATCGAAAGAATCGAATGGTGGAAATGGCACGCCGGTGTCTATGGCGCCGTGCTCGATAATAATCCTTCTGCCGGCAACAAAGCCGGTGGTCTGACCACGATTGCCGAAAAGTCACTCGGTGCGGTTGCGAAAGGTGGGCACACGAAACTCGTTGATGTGTATCAGTACGCCGAACCTGTGCGATCCAAAGGTTTCGTGGTCATGGATACCCCCGGATTTGATCCGCCCAGTGTCACTGGCATGGTTGCTGGAGGAGCGAATATGGTGGTCTTCAGTACAGGGCGAGGAAGCTGTTACGGTTGCAAGCCGACTCCCTCGATCAAAGTTGCCACCAACACACCCATGTATGAACGGATGATCGACGATATGGACTTCAATGCAGGCACGGTGCTCGAAGGGCGTTCTGTCGAAGAGGTCGGAAGCGAACTGTTCGATTTAGTTCTGGAAGTTGCGAGCGGCAAAAAGACGAAGAGCGAGCTGAATGGGATCGGGGATGAAGAATTCATCCCCTGGACGGTCGGTCCTGTCCTGTAGTTTGCCCCTGCCCGGAACGGTCAGCCAAGGCTGGGAGGGGGCGGAGTCGGCTGCTCCGCGCCGATCCGCTTAGGTCCCCGTTTCCGCTTAGGTCCCCCGTTTCCCCTCNGGGCCTCGAAAACGACACGTTCTCCAAGATATCCCTGCGACAGCCAGTTTTCGAAGGCTTGTTAATCATGCTGCGCTGCGGGTTATGACGGTTTGGGGTGAATTTGTGGGCAAAGAGTGACAGAACGGTACAATGGAAACATTGAGCAAAAGTCGCTTTGCGATTACGCTGTAAGTAGTAGTGGGGCGTACATGTTACGTCCCCTGACGTCCCTCCCCCGCCCTCCCACCATGTGTTGAACACTCCCTCTCGGGGTGAGTGCATCCGTAGCGTTTTTCAACCATTCGAATTGGCATGTTTTCATGATGAAACTGTTTGTTGGCCTGCGAGCTTCGCTGCTGGTGGCTGTGTTGTGTGCTTTGCGTTGTGTTCTGTCGTCCGCCGTCGACGCGCAAGAGCCTCCGGAACCGCCGCGCCCTGCAGTGGTCGAGGCACCGCCTGCTGCTGAAGAGAAACCGGCCGCAGCGGTAAATCGCCAGACTGACACGTTGCGTTTTTCGTTTGAAGGCACGCCGTGGCGCGAGGTGATTAAATGGCTGGCGGAAGAGTCACAATTAGCCTTGCACGTGCAAGATCTCCCTACGGGCAGTCTGACGTACTCCGACCCCGATACCTTCACGATCGATCAGGCCATTGACCGAGTCAACCTGTTCCTGCTGTCTCAAGGTTACACGCTGGTGCGAAGTGGCAAACTCCTCTCCGTGATCAACCTGGGAGATCCACGCAGCATGCAACAGTTGGATGCGCTGGCTCAATTGGTGCAGAGCAAAGACTTGGACCAGTTTGGTTCCCATGACGTGGTCAAATGCATTTTTCCTTTAGGCGATATCGATGCTGCGGACGCCGCCGAGGAATTGAGTTCCTTGAAGTTGATGACGACGCCGGTGGTCTTTAGCAAGACGAATCGTCTCATGGTGACCGATACGGTAGGCAAACTGAAAAGTGTCAAAGCGATNTTGGAGGCGTTTGAGCCTTCCAAGTTGACCAATGGCACGGTGATGAAGAATTTCAATTTGCAGCATGTCGATGCAGAAGACATCTTGGTGGTCGCTCGCCCGCATTTGGGATTAGCTACGGATGAGACGATCGGGATTGATGTGAGTATTTCGGCAAATTTGCAAGGCGATAACATCTTCGTGACCGGGGTCGAGGACAAAGTCAAATTAATTGAAGGTTTGATCAACTCATTGGACAAGCCTCAACCGGGCATCGCCTCCGGGGACTCCGGTGCCGTGTTGAAGTCGTACCAGATCGAAGGTGGCAACGTGGAGTCCGTGTACAACGTCTTGATCACCTTGCTGGCCAGCGAAGGTGATTCGGTAAGGTTGTCGATGGACGAAAAGTCCAACAGTGTGATTGCTCTGGCCACTCCCAAGGTTCAAGAACAAATCGCCAAGACGGTTGAAGAAGTTCAGGCAGCCAATTGGGAATTTGAGGTGATTCCTTTGAAGACGGTGGATCCCTATTTTGCCGTCACCCTGCTGGAGGAAATGTTGGATCTGCCGGATCCCCTGCTCGATGACGATGATGAACGGGAGTCCGATCCTCCCAAGATCGATGCGGACCCTGGGAATATGCGACTGTACGTGCGCGGCAAGCGGCATGAAATTGATCAGATTAAAAAGATTGTGGCCGGCTTGGATGGTTCGAGTGGCGAGACCAACGATGATCGCATTCGACTCCTGCCGTTGCGGGGTGCTCAGGGGCGGGTGATNCTGAAGACGGCAGCCAAGTTCTGGCGTGAAGACAATCCGATTGTGTTATTCCCTGACGTGAATCCTCAGGGACAGCAAGAGAGAGAGCGGGTTCTGGACGGCTCTTTCAGTGCGACCGATCGAACACCTCGACCACGCAACGGTTCGGTCGACACAGCTCAGTTCCTGACCAACGATATCCGCAGTCAGGCGGCGGTGATTCGCTGCCAATTCACGCCTCGCGGACTGTTGGTGCAGTGCGATGACACGAAAGCATTGGATACGTTTGAGGACCATGTTCGAGCGATTGCGGGGCCCGGTGATTCGGCTCCCTCCCCTCCCATTGTCTTCTACTTGAAGTACACCAAGCCTGACGATGCGATTCGTGTGCTGGCTGAGATGTTAGATGGAGGAGAAGCGGCGTTGGAAGCCGAAGCAGGATCACTGGTGAACGGATACGTTTCGGGGTCCGGTGGATCGTTGCTCGGAAGCCTTGTGACCTCCCGGACTGGGACGGTGACTCTGACGTCAGGCACCATTACCGTGGTGGCCGACACAAGGTTGAATCGGCTGATCGTGCAAGGCACAGCCAGTGACGTCGAATTGGTCGAAGGTTATTTGAAGGTGATTGACAAAGAAAGCAGCATCACCACCGTGGAGACCTACGGCGTTTCTCACTTGATCGAATTGAGAAATACCAAAGCCAGTGAAGTTGCTGCGGTGATCCGCGAAGCTTACGCGGGTCGGATTGTCAGCAGTAAGCCCGCGGGACCGACCGCCGGCCAACCGGGAACTCCTCAGCCAGGTCAACGCGAAGGAAACACCAGCAAAGCTTCCGTGAAACCGAGCGAACAGAGTAAAGGCTCGAACGACAAGAAGAGTTCCAACAAGCAGCAGCCGGCACAGAATAAGAACGGCAGCCAGCAAGTGCGCGATCTCGAACCCAAAATGACCATTGCAGTGCACGAGCCGAGTAATTCTCTGATTGTGACGGCGCCCATCCACCTGTTCAAGCAAGTGGAGCAACTCGCCAAACTGGTTGACGCGCGCAACGAACAAACCATTCGTGTGGTTGCTCCTACCAACGCGGCGGTTGTCGAAACGTTGATGCAAGTACTTGCGGAAGAAAATAAATCACGTGGAGGTGGGACGAATAGTCAGCCATCCTCGTTGCGCTCTCCGCCGGCATTCGGTGTGTCACCGCAAGGTGGAAAAAACGGACGATAAGCTCAGGAAGGAACTCTCGGTATGCATCGGTTGCTATGGATCCGCAGCACATTGGCCCTGTGCGTTGTTGTGGTTTTGGGGAGCCTTGGAAGCAGTGAAGCCCGTGGTCAAGCTGGATTGCGCGAGGCACTGGAGAAACTTGATCGCAACGGTGATGGGGAAATCGAACGCGACGAGATCACACCATTAGCTCGCCCCTATCTTGAACGCATCGCCAAAGCTCGGCGGATGTCGCTTGAGCGACCAAACCGGATTGATAGCTTGCAGGAAGCAGCACGCATCTACCACGCATTAAAGAATGGCGTGTCCGGGCGCGATGTGCGGCCGGAACCGAAAGGCAGCATCTTGCCCTTCGGGCCGGAGGATGATCAGCCGCTCGTGCCGGAATTCGGACTGGCCAAAATCAGGTCCCCCTACACGCAAGACGACCTCGACGAAGCGGATCGTACGCTGCGGCGCTGTGATCGCAATGACGATGGTTATGTGGATCGCGCAGAGGCCGCGAGAGCGCCTTGGACGCATCGTAATCCTTTCGACGATGATCTCAATAAAGACGATCGACTGACCCGGCTGGAGCTGGCGCAGCGATATGCCCGCAGACGTCTGTTAGATGACGCGTCCGACGAACTCGTGCGCAAGTCACGTCGGGTAGGGAACGGGATCAAGCGGTCAGGGAATGATGATGACGAAGAACGACGAGACCAATCGAATTGGTGGCGGCGCGGAGGGAGCGACTTCTGGTTGACCGCAACACTGATGGGACGATTTGACGCCAACCGGAACGGACGGTTGGAAAAAGAGGAAGCAGATGGACTCCATCTGCCCGCTGTCCAAGTCGACACGGATCGCGATGGTGATATTAGCCGCGATGAACTGTTCACCTACCTCAAAGAGAGGCAAAGCGAGGCCAGTGGTGGTGCGGAGGGATTGCCTGGTTGGTTCTATGAATTAGACAGCAATCGTGACGATCAGGTGGCGATGGAGGAATTCGCGACCGAATGGACCCCAGAGAAAGTGCGGGAATTCACTTCTCTGGATGCCAACGGTGACGGACTGCTGACGGTGGCCGAGGTCATTGATTCGAAAGCGATGGTCGGTGGCAGTTACCGGAACGACGATGCCGTTGTCCTGGCGCCGCGCAAAACGATTATTTCTGAAATCGAAATTGACGAAGACTACAAGATTGGCGATCTCAATGTGCAGCTTTCGATTACGCACTCGCATGTCTCGTACCTGGATGCGTATCTGACCGGACCCGATGGCCAGCGAATTGAGCTGTTTACCGAAATCGGTGGCTCAAGCGATAACTTTGACGGCACCACCCTGGATGACCAATCGCGTGAGCCGATTACACGGGCTAAGCCGCCGTTCCAAGGGAGGTATTTGCCAGAGGGGTTGTTGAATCGACAGCCCGGCTTGAGTCACTTTAACGGCAAGAACATTCGAGGTGTTTGGCAACTCGTCATTCGGGGGACTCGGAATGAACGGTTTGGATTGCTGCATTATTGGGCCCTGCAGGTGAAACCCATTGATGAGATGATGGATGCGTCGCAACCAGAGGGTGCGGAGGAAGAGACGGACGCGGCCTCGACTACCGAGGTGTCTCGGCAAGTCGCACCGAGCCCCGCTGCTAACTTCTCCCGCGGAGAAGGCTTCGGCGAGCAAACTCGGAAAGAGGGCAACACCAGTGGCAGACCGGAGGCTCCGCAGACCAGGAAACCGACGCCTGAGGAGGTTGCACGCTACAAGGAGTGGGTGGAAAAAAAACGCCAGGCGGAGGGGAAAGAGAAGCTGCAAAAAAAAGAAGCCAAGGGTGACCCGGAACGCAGCAAGGAAGGCGGCTGATCGTCAATTCCCGGGTGGCCGAAATCGGCCGAGTCATCGCACTCGCTGCAGCACCGTTTGGCGCTACGGTATCTCTCGCATCTCTCGCAGCTAACGTTTTTCATGACGTGCCACTCTCGGCAAGCTTACGGCCCGCGTCGATGGTCGTCACGATATCACGGTGCGGAGTGACCGATGCAGTAGAGATGGGTGCTGGATCGAAAGAATAATTTTCCGGAACTTGCCGCCGGGGTGGCGCGGAAATCGCCGTGGGCAGAATCCAGGTGATTCACGGCCAGTTGTTCGAATTTTCCTCCCAGTTGGATGACGTGTACTTCGCCACCACGTCGCACGTAAATCAGCTTGTTATCAGCCAGGATCGGGGAAGAGTAATCCTGTCCACGGCCCAAGCGACTTGGGCCCTCCAAAGTGGAGCTTGGACGATTGCTCAGGTACGGCGCAGAATTCTCGGGTGTGGAGAACACTGTGGTTGGTCTACTCCGTAAACGCTGGCTGTAGATTTTGTCACCCGTCCTGGCATTCAGGCAATTGGCAATCCCGGCCGTGAAGTAGTACAGTTTTTCGTCACAGATGATGGGCGTGCAGATGCGTGAGCGTTCGGTCGTCCGCCACAGCACATGCGTGTCCGTGACGTCCCCCTCGCCACCCGCTTTGACGGCGATGGCGCCGCCACCCCCCGGTCCGGATTCGATGGCGTACAGGACTCCCTGGTCAAACGCGATACTGGAGCACATGGACTGGGTGTTGATCGACTGGCAGTACCAACGCAGTTTTCCCGTGTCGGGGTTAAGTGCCCAGATTTCAGCGGGGACCGCGAGGACGAGTTCCGCGCGCCCGCCTTGGTGGATCAGGATTGGAGTGCCCCAGGTGTTGGCAAAGCCGCCTGCTTGTTGACGCCACACCACATCTCCGGTATCTCGATGTAGCGCCACGAGAGCGTTGCTTTCGATCGTCGCTGGGACAATGACCAAGTGTTTGTAGAGCAAGGGACTGGCAGACGTTCCCCAGCCACGGTGGTCTCGTCGTTCCCCAACGTTGACTTGCCAGAGAGGATTGCCCTGCATGTCATAAGCGTGCACTCCGGATTTGCCGAAGAAAGCAACGACGATGCTTCCGTCCGATACCGGGGTATGCGTGGCGTAGCCGTTTTCTGTGAACAGGCCGCGAAACGAGTCTTCGGGCAGCCTGGCAGGTACTGTCCGGCACCACCGCTGCTGTCCGGTAGTTCGATCCAGGCAAACCAGGTGCCGCTGAAGATTTTCGATTTGGCCCAACGTTGCGCCCCCGGTGGCGTACCCAGACCAACAGGTGACAAACACGTGTTCGCCCACCACGATGGGAGACGAGCCGCCGGGCCCGGGGAGCCTGACTTTCCACCTCAGGTGATCCGCGTCATTCCACTGTGTCGGGATGGGCTGAGGATCGTGGCAGATTCCACTGCCCTGTGGCCCGCGAAAGCGTCCCCAGTCCTCGGCAACCAGCGTTGCCATCATGATGAGCCAGAAGAGCAGCACGAACCGAAACGAATCAGGTAAACGCATTGTGTCACTCCTCAGAAACTCAAAGTCACCAAGTCAAGGTCACCGTAAGTGGACGCCTACCTGGACGCCTACCGTGTGCGGCGCGCAGAGAGACACCTGCACAGGGTTGGGTTGCGAACCAAGGTCCCTAAGGATTGGTTTCGTAAGAAAATCTCGTTGTACACGAGTCGACTGACGAGGAATTGTTTCGTCGGCCGTTTAGAGGCGCTGGAGTAGCGTCTGAACCGCGCGTTTGCCATCGTGGCTGAGCCATGCCGGTTCGCTATCGAGCATGGCTTCGCAACGCGTCCGGAGTTGGCGTTTGCGGAACAGCTCCCGTAAGATTTCGGCCGAGATCGGTAACGGAAATGGTTGGTCTTCAGGCGTTTCTGGTGTGACAGCAGTACCTTGCAGTAGCATGCGGACCAACTGTTCGTCCTCGGAGCATTGCTCTCGTATCCACGTTTGCGCTGTGGCTTTTCGGCCGAATTGATACCATCGTTGGACGATTTTCAGGCAGCGGGGGTGCTGGGCGAGCTCACCATTCTTACTGGCTGCCTCAATCCGTTTGTCGAGTACTCTGAGCACTTCCATGAGAATGGCGGTGTTGGATTCGGCCGTTGGTGCGGTTTTGCCGTCGGCGAAAATGTCACAACGGTAGTCGAGTACGTCCAATAGCTCGGCCGTTGTCAGCAATCCGGCATCCCCTTCTGCTGATTCCAGTAAAATCTTGCGTCTTTGTTGAGGTGATTCAATTCGCAACAGGCAAGTGACCAGAAGCGAGACCACGCGATGCAGGTCGTCCAGGATCAAGGCGTGGGCAGCTGTCTGATTTTCCAGAGCGGCGATCTCATCGCCACGGCGAATGATCTCCTGAAAAAAGCTGCAGGCTTGTTCTGAGGTTGCCTGCTCGTTGACAAAGTCGGTGGCCTGTTCCAAGAGATCGCCGATGCGCATCATCTCTTGGCCTTCGTCCAGCGGACCAAAACGTTGCAGTACACGAGCGAAGGAAGTAGCGCCGTCCAGTAACTCGACAATGTTCTGTGATTTACGCTCAGCCGCCTCGCCTGTCGTTAAGCCAAGTCGGAAGTAGGAATCGAAATGCTTCACTGCGCAGATGCGTTTCTGGTGGTCCCAGATTTCGATGAATTCCTCGCCACGTAATGGACCATTGAGCGCCCAGGCAACTTTGGGGAATAGTGTTCGGACGATGTTCTCGACCGCGGCCCGGTCCCGCTCAGACACACGGCTGAGCCAGGACTGATGAAACTCACGCATGCGAATCCAACCGGCACCGGTGGGGTCACAGTGGCCCACAAACGATGTCGTGAATGATCGAATCGCTTGAATCGCTTGTGAAGAAAAGGACATCAGACAGGAAATGCCAACCATATCAGGCAGGTAAACCTGTCCCTCCAGACTGGGGTAAGTAAAGCGCAGGACGTTGAGGAAACGAGTGCAGGCACGGGGTGTGGCAAGGAAATGCTTGACGCCGCCCTCGAAAAGCAGACGGAAGTGCCGTTGCGCTTCGGTGTCGAGACTGGAAGAGACCGGCGCGATCGCTTCGAGTTGGCCGAGTACCATTTGCTCGAGAGACATGCGTCCCGGCATCGGTACATCAATCTGCAACAGGACAACTTTTTCCAAGTAAGTGCGGCCATCGACGCCAAGCTTATTGGCGATCGCTTCGACGACCACCTCGTAATCGAATGACATCACGTAAGTCGTGTTGGGGAAGTCCGCAACGGCTCGGACAATCAACAACAGCTGGGTCATTTCTTCAGGTGTCAGGCGATCGATATCGTCCATGAAGATCAAGACGCGGCGATTGGCGTTGCGGAAGATTGAGATGATGTTCTCACGCAGCATCTCAATGTCGTTGGGAACCCCCGTTGCTTCGGAGATCTGCCCGGGAGCACCAATGGCTTCTGCCAAGCCGGCTAGTGCAGTACTGGCGTCGCCGAATGTGTCGCGTACCTCGGGGCGACTGACTGCGGCGCTGAGCTGCTGTAAGAACGCCGCCACCAATTGGTCGCTGCCGGTGAACCACCAGGGATTAAACCGCATGATCAAGGGAGGTGTGTCGCCGCTCGTGTTCACTAACTCTGCGCCAATGAGATTCAAGAGGCTACTTTTGCCGCTGCCCCAGGGGCCAGCGAGTGCCAGGACGACAGAATCAGCATCTTTCACAGCACGGATCGCCTCAGCGAACGACCGCACGAATGCCATACGGTCGAGCCGATCGAAGCGAGCGCTGGTGATCGGCGCGTCAGCGATCAGGGTTAACGAACTACCTGCAGGTGAGTCTTGATTTGGATCAGACATAATGTCCCGGAAATTACTGCCAAGATGTCGATTCGCAATTACGGAAAATGCGGCCTACCTTGCCAGGGCCGGATCGGAGGTTGGACACACGCCGTCGTCGCCTACAGAAATACAAGAGGAGCAGCGTTTGCCAAGCGGTCGTGTTGCCCCACCCGGCGTTGTCGTCGTGGCGCTGGGGGCCCCGGCGCGTTGGCATCGTGGGCCCCACCTGGATTACATCCATTCTGCGATCGGGCGACCTTCGATTAAACGCACCGGTCTGCCATCCGGACTGTAGGCGATCAGGTCGTGAGGCAGGCCCAGTTTGTGGTACACCGTGGTGGCGATGTCCGCACTGTGGTACTCGTCGCTGTCCACTTTGCCGCCTTCGGCATCGGTCGAGCCGAGCACATGTCCACCGGGAATCCCGGCTCCTGCCATGATGGCGAAGCCGGCGGAGGCCCAGTGATCGCGACCGCTCGCGGAGTTGACTTTCGGGGTGCGGCCAAAATCGGTTAGCCACATCACCAAGGTGTTGTCCAGTAAACCACGTTCCTCCAGATCGATCAAAAGTTGAGGGAACGCTTGGTCGATCGGAGGTAATCGGCTGTTCTTGAGCGAAGTGAAATTATTTTGGTGTGTGTCCCAGCCGCCGTCGGTGACGGTCACGAAGCGTACACCGGATTCCACCAGCCGTCTCGCCAAAAGACAACTCTGCCCCAGACGATGACGCCCGTAAGCGTCACGCAGCCCGGCGTCTTCTTCTTCGATGGCGAACGCCTGCTTGGTTTCCGGGGCCGTGATCATGTTCATTGCCGCCTGATAATGTTCGTCCAAGGCGTCGAAGGCGGTCGGTTGTAAATCCGACTCACGCTGCAGAGCGTCGACGCGCTGTAACATCGAGCGACGGCGTTCCACGCGATTCATCGTGATGCCTTGTGGCGGCGTGATGTCGCGGACGGTGAACTTGCTGGCGTTGGGGTCGGCCAACATTTCAAACGGGTTGTGAGCTAATCCAAGAATGCCGGAAGTGCCTCCACCGAATCGCCGGTCCACCTGACTGCCCAGTTGCACAAACGGAGGTAATGCGGATTTGAAACCATGGTGGTGACTGACGACCGAGCCATACGTTGGATAGGCAATCGATTGATTAAATTTGCGACCTGACATGACCCACTGATCCGCGGACCCGTGGCTGCCATTTTGTGGGTTCCAGCCACGTAACAGAGCGAATCGCTTTTGATGCTTGGCCAGATTCGGGACGATTTCGCTGAACAGGACCCCCGGCGTCGCCGTGTCGATGACTTGGAATTCACCGCGAACGCTGGTCGGAGCTTGAGGTTTGGGGTCAAATGTGTCGTGGTGGCTGGTACCGCCCCGTGTCCAAAGCAAAATGCAGTTCACGTCCGCCGCAGATTTTTTGGCCGCCGCTTGCGCTTGCTGATGTTGGAGTACAGCAGGCAGCGAAATTCCCAAGCCGGCAAGTGTTCCCAGTTGCAGGAAACTGCGACGAGACGTTCTCTCACAATCACTCGAAACGCCGGGGAGTAAATCAAACATGACACTTGCCTGAGGGATGGGGTGGAAGGAAGGCTCGGTAGGTGGCCTTAGTTTACCAGATGGGGCTATTTTTCGCCAATTTGGCTTGCCGCACTAAGCGTCCGAGCATCGCTGCGGTTCGCAACTTGCCTGTCCGCCTCGTTGTCGTCAATATAGACATTGCGAGATCGCGTCGGCTGTATTTTCGAGGCAAGGAATTGGTTGTGAATATTCATATTTGTGCACCTCTGATCGCCGGTTGGTTTGCCCTGGTCAGCGTGGTGATGTCAGCCGAGCGGCCACTCAACGTGCTGATCGTACAGACCGACGAGCATCATTACAGCACACTTGGATGTTATGGTGGTAAAATCGTCGACACGACGCATATCGATTGGTTAGCGAAAAACGGTGCACTCTGTACAAGTTTTTATGCGACGACTCCCGTTTGTTCTCCGTCACGCGCCGCGCTGGTCTCGGGGTTGTATCCGCAAAAGACACCGGTGGTCACCAACAACATTCCTCTGAATGGCTCGGTGGTGACGTTTGCCGAGGTGTTGCGTCGTCGAGGGTACGCGACGGGGTTTGCCGGGAAATGGCATTTGGATGGGAATGGCAAACCTCAGTGGGCACCGGAACGACAGTTCGGGTTTGCCGATAACCGGTTTATGTTCAATCGCGGGCATTGGAAAAAATTCGAGGTGACGCCGCAGGGGCCACGGGTTGCCGCACGGAGTCAACAGGGGCAGCCAACCTACGGTGTGGATGGAGCTGATAGCAAATCATTTGCCACGGATTTTCTCGTCGACAAGGCGATTGACTTCATTCAGGAGCACCGCGATCAACCGTTCTGCTATTACGTGAGTCTGCCCGATCCGCACGGGCCGAATACGGTCCGCGCTCCTTACGATACGATGTACGCCGGCGTCCGCGTGCCGATTCCCAGCACGATCAAGAAACCAGCGGATCAGATTCCCCAATGGGCCATCCCAGCCAAGGGAGTGAACGCCAACACGATCAAAAAGATCATGCCGCATTACTATGGCATGGTGAAGTGTATTGACGATAACATCGGCCGATTGATTGGCACCCTGCGAGAACAAAATCTGCTGGGGAACACGGTGATCGTGTTCACCTCGGACCACGGTGATTTGTGTGGCGAACACGGCCGATTAAACAAAGGTGTGCCCTATGAAGGTTCGGCACGCATTCCTTTCATTGTCTATCAGCCTGGCAAGGTGCGTCCGGGGACGGTTGTCAATCAGGCGTTAAGTTGCGTGGATTTCTTTCCCACCTTGATGGCTCTTTTAGAGCAGCCAACGGACCTCGCGCTCGACGGTCGTGATGCTTCTGCATTGCTCCAAGGTCAGATGCCGAAAGACTGGAACGATGTCGCATTCCTGCGTGGTACCGAAACTTGGCTGTGCGCGGTGACCGACCGTTACAAACTGATCTATGCCGAGAACGAAACCCCGTGGTTGTTGGATCTGGAAATGGATCCTGAGGAGCGGATGAATCACTACGCCAAACCAGCTTATCAGCAGACCGTCACGCGGTTGACCCGCGAATTGGCCAACTACATGAAGACACACGACGATCCCCGCTCGAGTAGTGCCAAGATTGTTCGCGAAATGGCAAAGCATCTTCCCGAGTGATGGTTTGCCGAGTGTGACGCTTGGTGCTTCGCCCCAAAATCCTTCCCCGTTGAAATGCCCGTGGAGCAGCGATGGACAGTCAGTCCGAGCAAGTCACCAAGACCGTCATTCGAGCAGCAACGGGGTGTCTCGACGACTGCGTCGATCGAATCGAGCATGCCACGCAACAACTGAACGATGCTCAAATCTGGTATCGCCATGACGAGGCGATGAACTCGATTGGCAATCTGTTGCTGCATCTGTGCGGTAATTTGCGGCAGTGGATTATGGCCGGCATTGGAGATGCGGAAGACGACCGCGACCGTCCCGCCGAGTTCCGCCAGCGTGAGGTGATTCCCAGAGCAGCATTGTTGCGAGATTTGCGGGCAACAGTCGAGGAAGCCAAGGCGGTGCTGTCACAAGTCGAAGCAGTCAACCTGCTGCAGAATCGCCGGGTCCAGGGCTTCGAAGTGAACGGTTGGGAAATCGTCTTCAACAGTATTCCACACTTCCAGGGGCATACACAAGAAATCGTTGCCATGACGCGCATGCAATTGGGCGAGCAATATCAATTTCACTGGCAACCGACCACGCCCGAAGCGGGGGCTCCGTGATGAGAGCGGCACGCATTGCGTCCACACAGGTGCGTGGTTCACGGTACGTTGAGCGGTAAAGTGACGAGCCACTGCGCAGAAACATTCCCAGACACGCGTCGGTCCGGGTTAATCGTCAACTTCTTCCCACACAGTATGGTACGCTCCGCTGTGTTCGAAGTATTCCAGCAAGGAGGCGTAGAATGGGTGACCGCCGAGAGTGGCACTGTCGCCAATGACGATCAGTTTGCGGCGGGCACGCGTTAAGGCCACATTCATCCGGCGCTGATCAGCCAGGAATCCGATTTCACCGCTGGCATTGGAACGCACCAAGGTAATGATGACGGCTTCCTTTTCGCGTCCTTGAAAGCCGTCGACCGTGTCGATCTCGAGTTCCGGCATGCCGCAACGTTCACGGAGTAGTCGGACCTGAGCTGCGTACGGGGCGATGACGGCGATATCGCGTTCAGCTAACCCCGCATCGAGCAATTCGCAAACTTTCTTGCGCACCAGGTCGGCTTCGCGGGGGTTGCGTTTGCTTTCTCCATCCGGCTCAAGTTCTTCTTCCCACCCGGCACCGGCGGTGTCGATGTAGGTTATCGGAGTGGCCGTGATCAGTGCGTTGGTGACATTCGGTAAATCTTCCAGCAAGTGTTTTTGGACCGTGGAGTCAGCGGTCAGTTCGTGGTCGTAGAACTGGTCTGACGAAAAGTTCATGATCTGTTCGTGCATGCGGTACTGCACCGTCAGTCGGCGTTGGATGGCGTGACCATAGTGGCGGACCAGACGTTCGAGCAAGCTGACGGCAAAGCCTTCGCGAACCGCTTCCGTAGAAATGATGGTAGGCGGCAATTGGCAGTGATCGCCAGCGAGTACGATGCGTTCCGCTCGCAGGATCGGGATCCAGGCCGCTGGTTCGACACATTGACAGGCTTCGTCAATGACGACCAGATCGAACTCGCGCTTGCCGATCAAGTCGCTGTCCAGCGAAGTGGTCGCACATATCACGTCAGCTTGATCCAGGATGTGCTGGACCGCTTGGCGTTCCAGGAGGCGAGCGTTGTCTTTCAACTCCCGGGCTTCGCGACGTAGCTCCTGCCGTTGGCCACGGGCTGGTTTGGAGCGAGTGTAACGGCTGGCTTGCCGGAAGAGTTGTTCCGCTTCGCGCATCATGTCGCGCACAATGCGTTGGTTGTCGTGTTTTTGCACCAGCAGATCAAGCGAGAGCTCTCGCAGTCCACTGGCGACGCGTGCCGGGTGTCCCAGGCGTACGACGTCGGCTTGGGA
>NZVR01000176.1 GCA_002701545.1 Blastopirellula sp.
CGTGACAACGGAAAACGTGCCCAGTGGCGTTCAGAGGCGGATGAGGGGCATCGCGAACGCAGGAAACGCTCGGTCGAGAAAAGCGTCGCGAGAATATGCCTGGCGTTGTTACAGCGTGCGATTGCTTGCCGGCCAAGGCTCCCGGCAGCCACGGTCAGACTGCAGCAAGACCGTTTGGTCGTCATCGGCACGCAGTTGTCGTGCCGTGCGATGGTCTACTGGTTCAGGAAGTTTTCATTTTCCAGCTGTGACAACGCGGGCTTCAACTCCGCGCGGTGTTTCGCAACCACTTCGGCCGCTTGAGCGATGACCTCGGGGTGGGTCTTGGCAACGTTGAATTTTTCCGATGGGTCGTGCTCAAGATGGTACACCAACGGGGGATTGTGGTTGACTGCCTGACGTGATCCCGGCCCGTACGCGTCCTGAGTTTGGTAGTGCACCTTCCATGGTCCGACGCGCACGGCCATTAACTGGTAGGCACGGTAATAGAAGAGCGCGCTGCGAGTACTTGCGCCCTTGCCTTGCAGGACCGGTGTCAAGTCATGGGAGTCGAGTACGCGCTCTTTCGGCAGAGGGATTCCGGCCAACTGGTGAAATGTTGCAAACAAATCCATCGTACTGGCAACTTGCAGGGACACCGAAGCGGCGGGGATTGTTTTAGGCCACCAAGCAATCGTTGGCTCGCGCATACCACCTTCCCAGGTGCTGCCCTTGCCATCCCGGAGCAGGCCCGCCGTTCCGCCTTGTTCGCTGAAGGTGAGCCAAGGTCCGTTGTCACTGGTGAAAAACACCACGGTATTTTCACTGAGTCCTTCGTCGCGCAAACACTGGAGAACCTGACCGACGCTCCAGTCGATTTCCTCGATCACGTCCCCGAACAATCCGCGGCGACTTTTACCGACGAACTCCGGTGAGCGGAACAGTGGGACGTGTGGCATGCTATGCGGCATGTATAGGAAAAACGGTTTCTCTTTTTGTGCTTTGATGAAGTCCACTGCAGCTTGGGTGTACCGCCGTGTGATAGTCGTTTGATCGACAGGCCTCTCGATTTCTTGAAGGCCACGCAGCAAAGGTACTTGCCAATAGCCTATTTTGGGCTGCAAGAAGGCGGCGCGCCCGCGCGGCGCGTCGTTCGCTCGATCCATATCGTTGGAATAGGGAATTCCCAGGTACGAATCAAACCCGTTGCGCGTCGGCAGGAAGGGTGGCAGGTGCCCTAGGTGCCATTTTCCGATACAAGCGGTGGCGTAGCCGTTAGCTTGCAGTGCCTCGGCAATGGTGACTTCCGCAGCTGGCAGGCCCCCTTTCGAGTCAGGAAATAAAACCCGCCGTTTGTTACTACACATGCCGCTTCGCAGGGGCAGTCGGCCGGTCATCAAAGCCGCGCGACTGGGAGTACAGACCGGTGCAGCCGAATAGAACTGCGTGAATTTCATCCCTTCGGCTGCCATGCGATCCAATTGGGGAGTGCGGATCGTCGGATTACCAAAGCATCCCAGGTCGCCGTAGCCGAGATCGTCACAGAAGATCACGACGAAGTTGGGACGTTGAGTTTCGGCCGCTCGTGTGGACGTTGCCCATCCGAACATTGCCAACAGGACCCAGACGAGAAGACGACTGAACGCTCGCATCGACACACCTCGGATTAGAGACAGGATTTCGCGGTTGCTTGCAGTTCCACAGCGTAACGTGAGGCGTTGGATAAAGCGAATGGCCGGTGGACGGAATGCCAACCAGGGTACTAGCCCCCTCGCGGCACGTCGGGGTGTGGAGCGCATTGCAGCATGGAAGCGGGCAACGACCACAAAAAAAGACTGCAGTCCAGAGGCCTCCGCACAAGAGTACCCCGCTTATGGCTGCTCGTGTTACCGTCTGACCAGGTTCACGGATCCTCCTTGCGAAGGCCACTGCACGGCAGTCACCTTGGCATCTCTAAACTTTAAGCCGTTTGCGGCTGAACGTCAAAGGGCCTGAGCACAGGAAAACAGCTTTCCAGGTGAAACTAGCCGGGACGGTTAGGTCATTGAGCGGCCGATGCCCCTCTACACCCCGGACAATCGTTATTGCTTTCCGGTCCAACCATGCCTCCATGTCTGTTCGTCAAGAACCACAGAACGAGTGACGATGAAGCAGATATCCCCGCCCCGTGCCCCGCCCCGAGTAAAAACAATGGCCTTCGATCCAATCCTCGTGCTGTTTTTCGTGTTGATTTTGGCGGCACCGTTCCTGATTTGCTCGGCGCTCTTGTTGGGCTTCCGTCCGTTTCGCGACGTTTGGCCATTTCAAAGTCGCCTGATTGTGCCACTCGAACGGCAAACGGAAAATCCGACCAGCTAGGGTTGGCACGTCGGTGCGCGAGCTAATGCGTATTGGCCGTTGGGCTGGACGCTCAGCCAAAAACGAGCGGCGATTCTCTGACAGGGCTGTTCGCTTCAGCCAGCTGACCCTCACGCATCCTTAGATACGGATACAGGTTGAACTGTGTTCCGCTGGGAACCAGGCAGCCTTGTTTTCCCAGGTTTCCGGCGCACGGAGAGATGGACGCGGTGTGCTGGCTGACACCCCCTTGTCTCTCTGGTGAGGTCGCTCGATACTGTTCCTTTTCGTAGGCCTTAAACAACCTAACACATAGAGGATCGGTCATGGCTAGTGTGACACTCAAAGGGAACGCCGTTGAGCTTGCAGGGAACGATTTAGCGGCAGGCACCGCGGCGCCCGACTTTTCGCTTCAGGACATTTCACTGCAGGAAGTCAGCTTGGCTTGCGGTGCTGGTAAGACACGGATCATTGCCACCATTCCGTCGCTTGATACACCAGTCTGCCACGAGGAAACGAAGAAGTTCAACGATGCGGTTGCAAGCCTTGAAAACGTTCAGGTTCTGGTTGTGAGCATGGATCTGCCATTCGGTCAGAAACGTTGGTGTGGTGCGGAGGGTGTGGAAAACGTCCGCACGCTTAGCGCCCACCGTTGCACCAAGTTCGGCGAAGACTACGGTGTTCTGATTAAGGGCGGCCCCTTGGACCGATGCCTTTGCCGTGCGATCTTCGTCATTGATGGCGAGGGACAATTGAAGCACGTCGAGTACGTCAGCGAAATTGCCGAACACCCCAACTACGACGCCGCATTGGCCGCCGCTCAAAGCTAGGCTGCCCGCCTCGCGCCCCTTTCAAACTGAATCGCCCTTCGCAGCATTTGCCGCGGGGGCGTTTTTTTTGCGGCCACTTTCGCTCAAGCCAACAGCGAATGCATGAGAGTCTACCGCAGCAGTTACGCGCTCTGCGTTGAGCCGGCACCTTCGGTTGCCGCTTCCATGATTTTCTGCTCGGTCGCTTCGTCGCGATCAAATTCAGCGGTCAAGCGTCCTTCGGCGAGGACGAGGATCCGATCCGAGACGGTCAGCAGTTCTGGTAGCTCGCTGGACGTCAAGACAATCGCGATGCCTTCGCGGCACAGCTGATCCATTAAGCGGTAGAGTTCCGCCTTGGCGCCGACGTCGACGCCACGGGTGGGATCATCCAGCAACAGCACTTTCGGATGGGTCAACAACCAACGCCCGATAATGGTCTTCTGTTGATTGCCGCCACTCAGGCTGGTGATGGCGGCCTCTGGCCCCGCCGTCTTCACGCGAAGATGCTCCACCATTTGTTGCACCGATGCTTGCTCTGACGCGTTCACGACAAAGCCCGCACGTGCACACGCGTCGAGGGTGCAAATGCTGATGTTCTCACCCACCGACATTTCCGCGAAGATCCCCAGGCGTTTGCGGTCTTCGGTGACCATGGCGATCCCGGCATCCTTGGCTTCACTGGGGTGGCGGAATGCGATCGGCTGTCCGGATAGCAACATCTCACCCTGAGGCACGTCGTTACTTGCGCCAAAGATACATTCCAGCAATTCGGTGCGTCCTGCACCCATCAAGCCTGCAATGCCAAGAATCTCACCTTCTCGCAACTGGAATGAAATGTCCTGCAGTCGCCAGGCGCGTGCGTGGCCAGGCCACGGGAGCGAGAGTCCGTTGACTTCCAGTACGACGTCACCCAGTTCGCGATCAGCACGCAGGTTTCCTTCATCGATCTCGCGCCCCACCATCAAGTGCGTGATTTCACGCGGACTGGTTTCAGCCCGCTCCAACGTTTTCACGTGCTGTCCGTCGCGTAAGACGGTGATGCGGTCGGAGAGGCGAAAGACTTCGTCCATTTTGTGGGAGATATAAAGGATCGTGACGTTGCGTTCCCGTAACCGCTCGATGACACGATACAGCCGCTCCACCTCCGCCTCGGTCAAGGCGCTGGTGGGCTCGTCCATGATCAGGATTTCGGCTTCGAGCGATAGCGCTTTCGCGATTTCGACGAGTTGTTGATCGCCAACACGCAGTGAGCCGGCCAGCGCGCTGGGACTGACATGGCACTCCAACTCGGTTAGCAGTTTGGCCGCCGCCTGCTCCATTGCAATGTCGTCCAACAGGCCGAGTGACGTGGTCATCTCCCGTCCCAGGAAGATATTTGCTGCGGCAGACAACTCTTCGACGAGATTTAATTCCTGGTGGATGATACTGATGCCCGCATCTTCGGCTTCGCGCGTGTCCCGCATTTTGATCGCGGAACCCTTGAGTAAGATCTCTCCGTCGTAGGAAGTGATCACTCCACAGAGGATCTTCATCAGGGTGCTTTTGCCAGCACCGTTCTCACCACAGATGGAATGGAGCTCACCCTCTCCCACGTCGAAGGAGACGTCACTCAGCGCCACCACACCGGGAAACCGTTTGGTCACAGTGGCGATGGAGACAATGGGTGATGTTTCGTTTCCCATCCCCGTTCCCCTATCGTCTGGCTGACATCGATTCGGTGATTTTCCAACTGCTCAGGATTACCAGTACAGAGACGAACGTCATGAGCCCTGCGGACGTTCCGTACATAACGAACAGGACCAAAGCAACCAAAAGCGAAAGGATCGGGATGACGGCCACGCCTAGCATGCCGGGAAAGAATTGTTTGCGTTGCCCACCGCCACCACCGCGACGCAACTCATTTACCGCCACGGCCAACACGACCAGGAATCCAACGATCATTCCCTGGTAGTCGTCGCTTCCATTGCGTACCACTTTGTTGATGGAGTCGATCACCACGCGCAGGAACAGCACACCCAGCATGACGCCGGGGATCAAACCGATGCCGCCACGAAGGCTGCAACCACCGACGACGGTGGCGGCGATGGCGTTCAACTCGTAGCCAACGCCCAAGGTGGCGGGATTCGCCGCGCCAATCTTGGCCAGATAGAGAATACCTGCAATCGACGCCGTGACCGACCCGATGGAGTAAGCCAGCCACTTCATGCGATTGGTTCGTATACCACTCAAGCGAGCAGCTTCTTCGTTGCCACCCAGTGCATACAGGTGCCGTCCCCAGACGGTGTGGCTCATCAAAAAGTAACACGCCGCCGAAAGCACCAGAAAGACGGTTAAAGCGACCCACCATTCGGACAACAAGACGAAACTCTCGGCATCGGCCCGTACCTTGGTGACTTCGCTACCCAACACTTTGGAAACGGCTGGATTTAATACTTTCGCGAAGCTGCGCAGACCAACCAAGGACGCCAGCGTGGCGACGAAAGGCGGCAATTGAACCACGGTAATCAGCCACGTGTGCAACGTCCCAACCATCAAGCCGACGATCAGGGTGGCGCCGATCGCCAGCACCACCGGCCACCAGCCGGTGATATCGTCCGTTTGCGGCGTCCCCGTGGCAGGATCGACCGGCGCGCAGGCCATCAGTACGAGGGCACAGACGGAGGCAGCGAAAACGATCATCGAACCACTCGAGAGATCGATCCCACCGACAATGATCACAATGGCCGCACCCAGGGCGAAAATGCCCAAGAGTGCCGTTTGGTGCAAAATGTTGGTCAGGTTCCTGCCGGGAGCTTCCAGATACGACTTATTGAAAACCAGCGTGAAGCCAACCACGCAGATGATCGCGACCAATAGGCCGAGTTCATTCCTGTATTTCGAGGCAAAACCCATCGGCAATCACATCGTATGTTGTATTTCAGAAGTTCGGCTCAGCCGGTCGCGATTGTGGGACCGACACCGCACACTACGAACTGACCAACTTGCGTTCGTCGAGCCAACTNTTGAAATCTTCGTAGAGGAAAAATTGTGTTTCTGGACGAAACATCTCGGCCTTTAATGGGGACGAGTCGCCCGGTACCACAACGCGCAGTTCCGTGTTGTAGATGTCGCCGTCTTCCTCTTTAAATGATTTCGTTTCTGGATCGTAGGAAGGATAAATTTCCTGGATCGTAGCGCTATCATCTTCCACCATCGCCTTCAGCAGTTTGACACTCAGATAACCCATTTGATACGGGTTTTGGACGACCATCGCGTCAATCTTGCCTTCGGACAGGTCCGTGAGCGCCAACGAGGCAGCGTCAAATACGACGATCTTGGTTTTATCGCGGATGTCCCGCTCTTCGACGACGCGCACAATGGCGTGTGCGTTGTAGGCCCAGATCCCGACTAAAGCATCCACTTGGCTGTGTTTGTCCAACACGGCTTTGACGTTTTCCTGGGCGACGTTCTCGTCCCCTTCATCAGCCATGCTGTCCAAAGATTCGAATTGATCACCGGCACCGATGCCAAAACCACCGATTCGCTCAATCGCGTTGGCGACGGTCTTCACACCAACGAACGTGGCGTACTTGCCACCGTCAGGAAGAATTCCTCGGGCTGCTTTTCCTAGTTCTTCGCCACCAACCTGGTTATTGGTACCCAGGTAGGCGAAGCGTGAGTCGCGGTACTTTTCGTGGTCCATGTCGGAATCGACACAAATGACTTTGACGCCTTTATCTCGCAGTGCTTTGAGTGCCTTGGCCGTGGCGCGATTGCTGGCGTCGACGGGCGAGATGGCCACGCCGNCAATGTCGGACTGGGTCGCATACTGCTCAAGCTTGGCAACCTGCTTTTCCACCTTGAATTCGCTGCCCTTGTCCATGTTGTGACTCAGGCCCACGGTTTCAATTTCAAATTCCTCAGCTGCTTTGTCCATGCCGGTACGACAGGCGTCCCAGAACGGATCATCGCCATTGGTCAGAAACACGATGCGTTTTTTCGCCGTACCACTGCCCCCGGCGTTGTCGCCATCACCTCCGGTGGTATCGCTGCTGGTATTACAGCCGCTCAGTGCGAATCCCAGAGACGCAACGAGTAGGACGAGAAGGTGTCGTTTCATGCCGGAGGATCCTTGTGACACAGCAGGAATGGGGACGCAACTTAGGGACAAACCCCAGATTCTAGTCGCGGTACAAAAGAGCTGCAAGGCTCGGCGCCACCCCGTTCCATGCGGCAAGACGGCATTTTACTGCACGTAACTCGGCATATTCGATACACTTGTCAACGTTCGCCGGCTGGCTGCTGTGGCTCCGGACACATGGCGCCAGTTGGGGGCACCCACCGCTAGCGTGCAGTTCCGTTCGGACAAATATCGGGTCGTACGGCCGAGTGATGCGACTGGCGTCAGCGTTTTGGCAGCACAAAAGGTCCTCAACTACCGAAAACTTGGGCTTCCCTTCGGCCAGATCTGCTCGGGCCAGACACAGGGGCCCCCCGTGTCGAAGCACACAACAAAGTTTTTTCGACAAATCTTTTCAACGAAAACCGGTCTCAGCGCATATCCCCCTATGTGCACTCCGGAGTAACCCATGAATACAACTCACGAGTCTGACGAATGGCTAATGGGCCAAGTGGCTGCGGGTGACCGGGATTGCCTGGAAACCCTAATGAGGCGCTACGCCAGCCCGTTGCTGACCTTTTTGCACCGCATGTTGGGGGACAGGCACCGAGCAGAAGAGCTGTTCCAAGAGGTGTTTCTAGCGGTCTGGACCAAACGCAAAACGTACAAACTACCGCGAGCGTTTCGATTTTGGTTGTACGCGATTGCCGCCAACCGTTGTCGAGCCGATTTCCGAAAAGCCAAACTTCCGTCCGTTGGCGGGGCATCCCCCGGAGGCGCGGACGCCGTGTCGGCTGAGTCGGAGCCGGCCGATGTCGCCGTGGCCGGTGAGACAGCCGACATCGTCGACGTGGCGGTCAAGCGGCTGCCGACCAACCAACGAACCGTCGTGGTGCTGAGGATCTGGAACCAACTGTCATTTGCCGAAATCGCGTCCACCATGAGCCTTCAAGAGGGCACGGTGCGCTCGCATATGCATCACGGGCTGGCCTCACTCCGCCGGAGCCTGGAACCCCAACTCAAAGTGCTCGAGAGCTGACGTAGACAGAGAGGCTTGAGGGCATGTGCCACTTCAGTCAACGACATTTACAAACCGACAACACTCACGATTCAGCGTTACGCGTGCCTTGATGTTCGCTCGTCATCGCACCCCAACCCCATGAGCCTCGGCTCCCGCCAGGGCTTGCACATATCCGTGAACCATCGACGAGGCAGTAATGGCTTCCGCATTTGAACCATATATCGATCCGCTCGTTGACGACTATCTGCATGGCGTGTTGTCTGACGCGGAATCCGTTCAGTTCGAAGAACACTGCGCTACCTGTCCACGTTGTGCGGAACTGGTCGAGGAGGGTCGCGCATTGAAGTCATTGTTGACAGCGACGCCACCGTCGGAGGCATCGGAGGCATTGGTTGTCCAGTCCCGCGCCCGGCTTGAGCAGTCGCTGGCCACGCGGCGACGTCGGTGGAATCGACTCGTGGGTACCGTGATGACTTTGACCACGGCGGCGGTGTTGTTAATCGGTGCTTTTCACATCTTTGCCGCGACCGCACGCCCCACACCTTATGACCTGCGTATTT
>NZVR01000177.1 GCA_002701545.1 Blastopirellula sp.
CAATGCGGTGCGTAGCCGCCTGCTGCGGAGGGGTGGTAAGCGGCGGCCACCCACCGTAGTGGTCTTGATGATAATTGCTCGAGGCTGCCAGATTGGTCGTGTGGCATTCACGACGAGGAGGATGAATCCGATGGAGGGGAGGTATAATGTGCGCTCGGCGACGAGCGTTCCCAAGCGTAGTGGCAAGTGGGAGATTGGCAGCCACGGCATGAGTAGCCAGGAGGCCGCAACAAGGGTACGCCGCGCGTGGGCGGTGTGGACCGCATTGTACAGCGCGAGCGCACATGCGAAGATGGCAATCCACAGCAAAAGCACCGCGCCACCTGCGCCCAGAGCAAGCGGCATACCCGCACCCGTCAGGGCCAGGAAAATGGCGGCGGCGAGCAGGCCGAAGCTCGCGAGTCCGGCTGCCAGCCAGATACCGTACATGGCTTTGGCCGAGTAGCCGCCTTGCCATAATTCTTCCTCAGGATCGTAGTCCTGATCGTGAGGAGTTGGCGCCGCACCCTTGAGTTTTTCTGCCGGGGTTGCCGCTTTGTCGGGCTGCAGGCTGGCACCGCAATGCTGGCAAAACAGCGCATCGCTCACGACTTCGGCTTCGCATTTGGGACACTTCATATGGCAGGGTACTCCGTCTGGTGAGCCGATTTTGAAGGATCGCGTCAGGCGTTGCAACGGTGCCAAGTATATCGCGATTCAGAGTGTTCTTCATCAGGACACCAAGCGGATTCTCTCTGGTGCGACCTGGATTTGTGCGATGCGCCGCGATATTGGTCTGATCAGCCCCAGTATCTGTGAGCGTAACTCACTGGCTCCCCGTACTGAATGGAATACAATCAACGGTCAGGTTACGTGTTCATTTCGTCGATTCTATTTTTATTCGAGAACGTTGTGTTCCTCTGGCTCCTGGTCCTTTTTATTTGCACTCCGTTCATCGAGCTGGCACTGCTCCTGAAAGTTCATGAGTACCTCGGCACGATGTGGACGTTGGCAATTGTTGTTGTCACGGCGATCACTGGTTGGTGGCTTGCTCGCTCACAAGGGCTCCGTACCTACCGCCGCATCCGCGAGGAACTGGCGACAGGGCGGATGCCGCAGGCTTCACTGGTGGATGCCATCATGATTTTCGTTGCGGGAGCGTTCTTGTTCACTCCCGGAGTACTCACCGACTTGTTTGGCTTGTCCTTGCTGTTACCACAGTGTCGTGCCGTTTACCGCCAAGTGTTAGCGCGCTGGTTTCGGGAAAGGTTTCAAATCACTTCGTTCCCGCAGCATGGCCCGGGCTTTCAGCGTGCAGACGACCCTGATGTGGTCGATTCGTATATGGACGATCCGGCTTCGGCCAGCGACAGCAATTCGGAATCCATGGGCGACAGGTAACGGCCCACGGCCACGCGTTTCCCGTGGCTTCATGTCTCTTGGCCGCCGTCGTCTTCTGGCCCGTAACGCCCGCGGAATTCTTCCACAGGATATTTGAGCCGATTTTTGACCATTTTGTCGGTCATGGCCTGGCTGACGTCGATCTCCAGTTCGTTGGCAATCGCCAGGACATAGCAGCATACATCGGCGAGTTCTTCGCGGACTGCAGCCAAGCGTTTAGGATCCGCAGCAACAGCCCGTGACGCTTCAGGCGTGAGCCATTGAAAGTGTTCCATGAGTTCAGCGACCTCGATTGCCAAAGCCATGGTGAGGTTCTTGGGGGTGTGGAACGTTTTCCAGTCGCGTTCGTTGACAAAGGTTGCCACGACTTCGCGAAGATCGGAAACTGTTGTCTCGGAGTCACTCATTTTGCCTCTCGGATATGGCAAACATTGATGGATCAGTAACGCCTCCGATGGAACGGTTCGCTGTGGGTGCGTTCCAGCCGTGAGGTCTTTCAGGAAGCCACGTCATGATAACGATTCAACCCGTTGCCGGAGATCCCGGGCTCTGGCAATTATTGGCGGAGCAGCGATTTGCCAAACCTCGGGATGAGGTGTTTCAATTTTTTGCCGATGCGAATCAGCTGGAACGCATTACACCGCCTTGGTTGCATTTTTCGATCGTTTCTGAGCTGCCTATCGAGATGCGTGCGGGGGCATTGATTGACTACCGGCTGCGAATGCGGGGGCTCCCGATTTTCTGGAGAACGGAGATTTCTGTTTGGGAGCCGTCCGTTCGATTCGTTGATCAGCAACTGCGCGGGCCTTACCGCCTGTGGCATCACGAGCATCTGTTTTTGGAGGAGGGTCAGCATACCGTGGTGCGCGATGTGGTGAACTACCGAGTTCCGTTGGGGGTGTTGCTGCACCGGCCGCTGGTACGTCCGGAGTTAATCCGGATCTTTCAATATCGCCACGATGTTTTGGCAAAGATCTTTGCATGAACACACGTTTTGGCAGGGTAAAGTCGCGTGTTTGCCACTGAATTCTGCTCGCAGTGGCAAGTCAGGCGTTGGTAGATTACGATTTGACGTTGTCGAAGTAGTTCCTCGAATCGTTCAATTAGGTTTGCTATGAAACGGCTCTCACTTTTCGTTGTTTGTGTTGCGTTGTCAGCAATTCACAGTGATCTCGTCGGCCAGGAGTGGACACGATTCCATGGTCCCAATGGCACCGGGGCGAGCGAGGCAAAAAACATTCCGGTCCGCTTTGATGAGTCCGACTATAACTGGAAGACCAAGTTACCGGGGATTGGTCATTCATCACCGGTCATTTGGGGCGAGCGGGTCTTTGTTCTGAGTGCCGACCCGGAAAATGCAACTCGCTATTGTCTGGCTTTGGATGCGAAGACCGGGGCGATCGTATGGCAGCGTGAATTCAAGTCGACGGTGCATCATCTGCACGCGCGAAGTAGCTTTGCCAGCAGCACGCCGGCTTGCGACGCTGACCATGTTTATTTTGCGTGGTCCACTCCGGATGCAACCTGGCTCAAGGCGTTTGATCATCAAGGGAAAGAGGTTTGGTCGAAAGATCTCGGGCGCTGGGTCAGCCAGCACGGCTTTGGGACATCGCCCATCGTGTATCAAGGGTTGGTGATCCTGCATAATTCCCAGCAGGCCAATCAGTTGAAAGAAGGCCAAAAGCCAGGTGAGAGTTTCATGGTGGCGTGTCGTCGCAAGACAGGTGAGGAAGTCTGGCGGACTCCCCTGAAAAGCATGAATGTGTGCTATTCGGTACCGTTCATTTTTCGTAATACCGCCGGGCAAGATGAATTGATCTGCACCAGCACAGGAAATGGATTTTTCAGTCTCGACCCGCTAACGGGCAAGCAAAACTGGGCGGTGGCAGACGTGTTCAAGATGCGTACGGTTGCGAGTCCGATTTTGGCGGGAGGGTTGATTTTCGGTAGCACCGGATCGGGTGCCTATTCAGGGAACTACATCGCGGCCCTCAAGCCTGGTCCTGATGCAGAGGTCGTTTATGAGATCAAGAACAGTGGAAAATTCAAAGCGCCTTACGTTCCTACCTATGTGGCACATGGCGACAAAGTGTTTTTCATTTACGACCGTGGATTTTCTGCATGTGTTGATGCACCGACCGGCAAGATTCATTATTCCGAGCGGACGGGGGCCAACTTCTCCGGTTCGCCGATTCGCGTCGCCGACAAGATCTATGCCATCGACGAGGATGGAGTGGTTTGGGTGTGGGCTGCAAGTGCCGAGTACAAGGAGCTGGCCAAGAACCCGCTGGGTGAGCCAAGCCGATCGACTCCTGCTGTGGCAGATGGAAAACTCTATCTGCGGACTGAGTCACACTTAATCTCTGTTGGTTCGTAATCCACTCGCAAGCTGTGCAATCTACCTGCTGGCAATTCTGGATCGACGTTGGCGGTACCTTTACGGATTGCTATGCCGTTTCGCCCTCCGATGAAGTGGTGCGGCACAAGCTACTGAGTACCGGAGTTACGAAAGGTGTTGCGGACACGGTGCTGAACGCGCGGTCGTTGATTGACCGTGAGCGGATGAAAGATCCCCGCGCCTTTTGGGTCGGCTACCGTTTGCGGGTCATGGATGGGCAGGGAGCGATGCTGGGTGAATCGCTTGTGGTCGGATTCGATCGAGCGACCGGTGAATTACAAATGGGTGACCCGATCCTGGTCGATGGTGTGGCCGGCCAACGCTACGAGTTGCTGTCTGACGAAGAAGCCCCCGTTGTGGCCGTGCGCTACATCATGGGTTTGACGAGAGATGCATCGATACCAGCGCACGTGATGCGTTTGGGAACGACGCGTGGCACAAACGCTCTGTTGACCCGAAGCGGCGCGCGTGTTGGATTCGTGACCACCCGTGGGTTTGCTGATATTTTGCGTATCGGCAATCAGGATCGACCACACTTGTTCCGTTTGAGTATTGAAAAGCCACCAGCCCTGTTTTCTGACGTTGTGGAAATCCACGAGAGGATTGACGGACAGGGTAATGTGCTGCTTCCGTTGGATTTGGAAGCCACGCGAGTACAGCTCGAGAAGCTGTTGCGGCGGGGAGTGGAATCACTGGCCATTTGCTTGATGAACTCGTATGTCTGCGCAGAACACGAGCGGGCGGTCGAAAAGTTGGCCAGGGAGTTGGGGTTCACGGAGGTCAGTGTTTCTTATCAACTTTCCCCGCTGGTGAAGCTCGTTGCCCGCGGCGACACGACCGTGGTGGACGCGTATCTGAATCCGGTCTTGCGGACTTATATCGCGGGTCTGCGTCAGTCACTGGGCGTGGACAGTGATTTGCGGTTGATGACCTCTTCAGGTGGGTTGTGCGATGTGCAGAGTTTCTGCGGGAAAGACAGTATCTTTTCCGGACCTGCCGGTGGTGTGGTCGGCTTTGCCCGAGCCGCCCAGGCGGCGGGATTTAGTAAAGCGATTGGTTTCGATATGGGGGGCACCAGCACGGACGTGTCGAGATTTGACGGCGAGTTCGAATTGGAGCACGAGACAGAAAAGGCAGGGGTACGAGTAGTCGCGCCCATGCTGTCGATCGAAACCGTGGCTGCCGGGGGCGGTTCCATCTGCTGGTTTGATGGTACGAAGCTGGTCGTGGGACCACAGAGTGCGGGNGCAGATCCCGGTCCAGCATGTTACGGGCGCGGTGGCCCTTTGGCGGTGACCGATGTGAACTACTTTTTAGGGCGGCTACCACAGACAAGTTTTCCATTTCCGTTGGATCGCGTGGCGGTCGAAGCGAGGTTGTGTGAAATCCAAGGGGCGATTGAGCAGGCGATGGGAAAGCGGCTCGGGTTGCGAGAGTTGGCCGAAGGCTTCCTACAGGTGGCCAATGCGAAGATGGCCGAGGCAATTCGTTCTATTTCAATTGCCAAGGGATATGACCCACGCGAATACGTGTTGGTGGCATTTGGCGGTGCCGCCGCGCAGCATGCATGTGCCGTTGCAGATGAGTTGGGCATGCAGGCTATTCTCAATCATCCGGACGCGGGGATTCTTAGCGCATTGGGAATGGGATTAGCCTCGGTTACCAAGCATCGAGCTGTTGGTGTGTACCAACGCTTGTGCCCCGAAACACTGGACGAATTGGCACCGCAAGTGCAGCAGTTGACCAACGAGGCGATCGCAGAGGTGGTCAGTCAAGGAGTCAGTCCAGAGCAAGTGCAGACACGCATTGCGCTCGATTTGCGGTATGAAGGTACTGACGCGCCTCTGACCGTATTTCAACCTCAGGATTCCAACTACGCCGCGCAGTTCGCGCGCGAACATCAGCGCCTCTATGGCTACGTGCATGACCAGCGGGCGATCGAAGTGGTGACCTGCCGTGTTGAAGCGGTCGGGCATGCAACGCACCAGCTCGCAGCGAGTCATGAGTTAGCGCCAAGTCAGCAGTATGACGGCTTGCTGGAACGCCCCCGCTTGCGCCCAGGCGACCGGATTGTTGCGCCCGCGACGGTTGTGGAATCGCACGCAACCACCATCGTGGATGCGGGGTGGTGCGGGAGTGTTCTGAGCGGCGGCGAATTGCTGCTCACGAAGGCAGCACCGAAAGCTGCAGGAGAGAGGGCAGGGCAGGGGGGGGGAGTGGTGCCGCGCGACTCAAGGGAGACCGCAGTGAGGGGAGAGGTCGATCCGATCTTACTGGAGATTTTCAACCATCGTTTTGCGGCCATCGCCGAGCAAATGGGAACGACGCTCAGGCATACGTCCAGCAGTGTGAACGTGAAGGAGCGATTGGACTACAGTTGCGCTCTGTTCACTACGGACGGCGCGTTGGTGGTGAATGCTCCTCATATTCCAGTGCATCTCGGTGCGATGGCCGAAACCGTCCGCTGTGTCATTGCGGATAATCCAAACATGGCCGCTGGCGATGTATTTGTGACCAATGATCCCTATCGAGGTGGGTCGCATTTGCCTGATGTGACCGTGGTCACCCCTGTGTTTGACGCAACGGGGACGGAGTTATTGTTTCATGTTGCCAGCCGCGCTCACCACGCGGAGATTGGTGGCATCACCCCGGGTTCGATGCCCCCCGATTCGACCTGTCTGGCAGAGGAAGGGGTGTTGTTACGTAACGTCAAGGCGATTGATGCGGGTCGGTCTTGTCTCGCAGTGTTAAGAACTCTGTTGGAATCGTCTCCATATCCTTCGCGCGCCGTGGAAACGAANCTGGCAGATATCGCAGCGCAAATTGCCGCGAATCAGCGAGGTGCGCGGGATCTATTGAAGCTGGTCGAGCGATATGGTTTTCCGGTCGTGCGGAACTACATGATGTTCATTCAGCAGGCAGCGGAAAAAAAGACGCGTTTGGCCCTTGAGGCCCTTTCGCCAGGCAAGCGAAGGTTTGTCGATCACCTGGATGACGGTTCACCTATCTGCGTGGAACTCACCGTTTCTCAGGGTGCAATGCAGATCGATTTTACCGGGACGGGTCCGGTGGTGAGAGGCAATCTGAATGCCAATCGTGCGATTGTGACTGCCGCTGTCATGTACGTGATGCGTTTGCTGATTGACGAAGAGTTGCCGTTGAACCAAGGGATTCTGAGACCGGTCACATTGGTGCTCCCTGAGTGCTTATTGAATCCACCAGATCGCGGCGATGCGAAGCAATGCGCTGCGGTGGTTGGTGGTAATGTAGAGACTTCGCAGCGTGTGGTTGATGTCTTGCTGGGTGCCTTGGGAATTGCTGCCGCCAGTCAAGGAACGATGAACAATTTGCTTTTTGGCGACCATTCCTTTGGATATTATGAGACGATTTGTGGCGGTGCCGGTGCGACAGCGCTGGGCCCCGGTGCTGATGCGATCCACACGCACATGACCAATACACGTCTCACTGACCCGGAGGTGATGGAACAGCGGTTACCGATTCGGGTACAAGAGTTCTCGATCCGCCGTGATTCTGGTGGCCATGGACTGCATGTGGGTGGTTGCGGTGTGGTGCGCAGAATCGAGTTTTTGCGGGAACTTGAATTGTCGATNTTGTCACAGCGGCGAGGCGATTACCTGCCATACGGTAGCGCGGGTGGGAGCACCGGGAAGTCGGGGAGAAACACTATCCAGCGCCGTGACGGGTCGCGTCAGCAGTTGCCTGGTCAAGTGGAATTGCATGTGTTTCCAGGTGATGTCATTTGCATCGAGACGCCTGGTGGCGGTGGGTGGGGAGTTGCGGAGGAGGTGACTGCTATCCCGAGTTCGCAGCAGGGGTAATTTACCCGGGTGTCCACAGTGAAGACGGTTGGACTTCCGCTGTTGGGCCGATGCGTCGGGCTTTGATCCGGACGTAAGGGGCGACATAGACGCTACGGTGTTTGAAGGCGCCGCGCTCGGCAGTGGGTTCAGCGTGCAGCGGTTCGACAACGTCCTCGATCACGAAACCGCAGCGACACAACCCGCCGAGGATTTCCTCCCACCGATGCAAGTATTCCAGAGTACCTTCTTCACGATGGGGACTTCCGACGACGGGCGGGAGCGGCCCTTCACGGTAGTAGGGCTCGACGATCTCGTAGCCTTGTTGAGCCGGAGTAATGTCCGTTTGCAAGCTGGTGGGGGTCTTATGTTGACTGATGTAGGTTCCCTGTTGCCGCAGCACCCGTGCGACTTCCTGGTAAACCGGTACGATCGCTGGTACATAGCAGGTGCTGACAGGGTGAATCACGATGTCGAACGCGTTGGCGGGCAACATGGGCATGTGATCCATCGATGCTTCGACAGTGCGTATTGTCAGCTGGCGTTCTGCTGCTACTTCGCGATCGAGTTCCAGCATCTTGGGGCTAATGTCGACGACCGTGACATCGGCTCCCGCGGAGGCATAGATAATGCTTTGACGTCCGCCGCCCGCGCCCAAGCACAAGACGGCTTTGTCACGGATGTCACCACCGAGCCAACCCAAGGAGTCGACTTTACCGAGAGGATTGCGAACGTCCTCATCACGAGCCGGTCGCGTAAATCGCTGTTTGTCTTCCACAAAGCGATCCCAGGCGCGCCGATTGTGAGCGTGTGCGGTAGGTAAGTTATGGTGTTGGTCCATGGCGGATGCGTCACCGAGTTGGAGTGATGTGGACGATTCTATCAGGTCACCGTCCAACGACTACCGCGGTGGCGCATAAAGTACACAGAAGACCCCACCTTCCAATCATGAAAGGTGGGGTTCTGATGCTTCCAGGAATCGCAACTGGTCGCTTGATGCCGTTAGATTTCGGCGGTTGCACCCTCGCCGAGGATAACATCGGCTCCGTCAATGAATCCTGCCAGAGATCGACTTCGATTGGGTTGCTGTAACTTGCGGACTGCCTTGGATTCGATTTGACGAACACGTTCGCGAGTGACGGAAAAGATCTTGCCGACCTCTTCCAGGGTGTAGGTGTAGCCGTCGGCCAGGCCATATCGCAATTTGAGGATTTCACGTTCGCGATAGTTCAAGGTCTGCATGGCCTCTTCGATGCGCGACTTCAGTGCTTCTCGATTCGTGTCATACAGCGGATCATCGTGTCGGTGATCTTCGAGGAATTCACCAAAGTAGCTATCGTCGTGGTCACCGACAGGTTGATCCAGAGAAAGCGGTTGGCGTGCCATTTTCATGATGCAGCGCGTGTCTTCCAGAGACAAACCGGCACGTTCCGCGGTTTCTTCGGGCGACGGTTCACGTCCCAGTTCCTGGACCAAGTCACGGGTGACATTGCGAACCTTGCTCATCGTATCGATCATGTGAACCGGGACACGAATGGTACGGCTTTGATCTGCGATGGCACGCGTGATCGCTTGGCGGATCCACCATGTGGCATAGGTTGAGAACTTGTAGCCACGGGCGTATTCNAACTTGTCAACTGCTCGCATGAGCCCGGTGTTGCCCTCTTGAATCAGATCCAGGAAGCTCATGCCGCGGTTGCGGTATTTTTTTGCGATGGAGACGACCAGTCGCAAGTTGCCAGCCGACAACACGCGTTTCGCAGCGTCGTAATCNTGACGGTATTGCTCGGTGCGATTCATGCGACGATGGAGTGTAGCAGGAGACTCGTAGCTGATTCGCATCAGATATCGCAATTCGCCCTTCAGCTCATTCACGGTCCGACCGGCCGAATAGCCGTTTTCGCGTGCTTCGGCAATTTGACGCTTGAGGGCCTGCATGCGATTGGAAATCTCCTGCAGCTTGGTGAGCAGTGGTTGCAGCTTGCTGGTGCGTAGGTTCAGTTCTTCCACCAAGCGGACGGCTTTGTTGCGACGGATCACCAAACTTCGCCAAGCAGCGCGACGCTGTTTCATCGGGAGCCGTTTGTCGATGGCAACGTGGAAGTCTCGATAGTTTTCCAGCAACAGGTGACGCAGCGTGACCAGGTTGGGCTCAAGACGCTTCATGATGTTGCGTTTCTCGACCGTGTTGGTCACGGAAACTTCGATGGTCCGATCAAGTCGCAGGTCGCCAGTGCGCACTTTTTCCAGCAATTCGACAGCACCTTGCAGGACATAATCTGTCGCCAGCATCGAGTTGCGGTACAACGTGCGGCTTTTCTCGATCGCCTTGGCTGAGTTGATTTCTTCCGTTCGATTCAACATCGGAATCTCACCCATTTGCATCAAGTACATGCGTACGGGATCATCCGTGTTGTCAGGAGATCCTTCTTGCTTAGGTGCTTCAGGTTCTTCAAAGCCTTCCTCGTGTTCCGCCGACGTGAAACTCGTGCCCGAGCGACGGCCATCGTTGATGGAACCGTTGAACTTTTTTCGCTTGCTGCTGTTGTTGGCGAAATTGGCCTTTTGTGAAGTCTTGCTCATGGTGGTGCTCCTGTGGCGACGTCGACTCAAGTTGCGATTGATGGATGAGGAAACGCAGACGGAGTGCCAAAGTGCGNAGAAGAACGCAGAGATAGTCGCAAAGTATTGCGCAGTCGTGGTTTGCGCAGAATGTGCCCGGCTGGTGCTGCGGGCCGAGGTGATGCGAAAGCACAACACGCGTGGCGACAAGGCATCGCGAACTGTTGAGAGGAACCCCAGTGGGGGATTCTGCAACACTTGATTCTAGACTAGTCGCCGTCCTTCCGGTGTACAGGAAGATGCGTCAGAATACCCGTTTATCTCTCACCAGAACGTTCTGAGTCGTGATGTGACTAAATCACTTGATATGATTCCTGCTACCGATACGATCCAACCACAGACGCCGGAGGAGATGGGTGNAGTGGTGANGGAGGCCTGCCAGACGAAGCAAGCAATCTATCCGGTCGGCGGGGCGACAAGTTTGGATTATGGATTGCCGGCCAAAGCGCCAGGGCTGGCCGTTTCTCTGCANGGGCTACAGCGGGTGGTGGATTACCCGGCACGAGATATGACGATCACGGTCGAAGTGGGTGCGACGATGCGTCAGATCGCAGAGGTCTTGGCGGCGGAGAACCAGCGACTGCCGATTGATGTGCCTGCGGAGGAGCAGGCGACTCTGGGAGGTGTGATTGCGACGAATTGGAATGGACCACGTTGGTATGGTCAGGGTTCGGTACGGGATTACCTCATTGGTGTCGCTGCCGTCGATGGGCATGGTACTCGGTTCCGTGGTGGTGGTCGCGTGGTAAAAAATGTCGCGGGTTATGATCTTTGTAAGCTGTTGACAGGCTCTTTGGGGACATTGGCAATCCTCACCGAAGTGACGTTGAAGGTAAAACCGATCCCCGAAAAAACGGCGCTCGCCGTCTATCCCGTGACGGATTTGGATGCCTTGGAAACTGCGCTTGCCGCTTTAGTACCGTCGCAGACGACACCGACGGCAATTGAAGTGGTTTCGGGCGAAGAATGGAATTCGTTATTGGGCCAAGAAGGTTCGCCCGACACGTGGCGTTTGATCGTGGGGCTCGAAGGCGCTGCTCCCGAGGTCACGTGGATGATTGATCAGTTGGACTCGGAGTTAGGTTCGTTGCAAATGGCCAGATCAGCCTTGTTGCTGGAGGATTCAGCACACACTGCGTGGAAGGCACTGGCAAATTGGAGTGCGGATGGAGATTCACCTTTGGTGCTGAAGGTACAGGTATTGCCCAGCGGTGTGACTCGAATCTGTCAGGCATTGCGGAACCTGGATGCCGCGTGTGGTTTGCAGGCCCATGCTGGTAATGGCGTTGTGATTGCTAAATTCAGTAGCTTCCCGACTGCTGGACTATCGCGTTCTTTGCTTGGCGAATTACAGCCCCTGGCGTCGTCGTTGGGAGGCTACGTCACCGTGTTGTCGAATCCATCAGCGGCCGAGACGACACATCAGAGCGTGTGGGGCGGAATCGATATCCCGCATTCGCTGATGGCGCGCGTCAAGGCGCAGTTCGATCCGCACAATCTCTTGAATCCGGGCCGGTTTATCTATCCCTAACCGGCGAGAGTCCTAGATTCGGTGTGAAAGTCGTCCAGCAGGGCCTGGGAAACGTGACGCCTCGTAGTGATTCTGATAGTCTGGATAAGAGAAGACGCACGTCTTGAGGGTTGAAATAAAGGCACGCCATGTCTGCTTACGCACTGCTATTCGTTGTCACCGCGGTTTCTCTTGGGCAGAATCAATCGCCACCGGACGCCACGTTGGATGAACAGATCCGACAGGCTGTGGTGCAACTGGGGGACAGTCGTTTTCGGGTCCGCGATCGCGCCTCCAAATTCTTGTGGCGGCAGGGGCTGGCGTCTCAAGCGGCGCTGGAAGATGTGGTTCTCAGTGGGGACCGCGAGGTACGCTTGCGCGCCAAGCAGATCTTGGAGGATTTTCACTACGGAATTTTGCCGACAACTCCCACCGACGANCTGATCGCAATTCGTAAGTTTCGTGATGGAGATGCNGAAGAACGGAAGACGGCGTTTGACCGACTGGTGAGTAATCGGCGCTACACAACCGTGCAAAGACTGCTGGTGCTGGAAAAGCAGGCGATGATGCGCCGACTGTTCCTGCGTCAATTATTTCAAGACAAAGACGCAGTGGCACACTACATCGAACTTGGCAGCATCCAGCAACTGATCGACGCAGTTGGTGCGGATCAGGATGTCAATTGGCGGAATCAAATGCTGGGGGATTTGTTGTTTGCCCCTGAGTTTTTGCGACAGCTTATCCGCAATAACCGACTGGGAGTCGTTACAAGCTACATCAAGAAAGAAAAGTCGGTTGAAGTTCGGCGTTCGCTGTTAGAGGGTCTGTTTCGCAATCAATTAGCGCTGCAAACGCTGCTTGAGAATTCGCAGTTGGCGTTTTTGTTGGAATTCATCGCCGGTCAGCCAGATGCTGCGACGCGCGGGCAATTCTTGTCGCAGTTGACGATTTCCACGACGTTCTCTGTGCTGGTCAAGAACGGGGANCTGCCGACCTTGCTGGAATTCATCCAGGCCAAAGCGGACGCTCAGATGCAGAAGACGATCTATACCCGCATGTTTCAGAGCTCGTCGACAGTTCGCACATTGCTGACCACGAATAAGCTTGAGGAATTGATCAAGTTGATTACGGANGTGAACGACGCGGAGGTGCGAGGGCAGCTGCTGGCACAGTTGATGGGAAATTCGGCGGTGCGCAGTCGTTTGCAGAATGAAGGCAAAATGATGCTCATCATTGAAACGGCTGATAACTTGAAAGACGAGGTTAGCCAACGGGCATACATCAAACAGTTGCTGCGAACGAGCATCATGTACTCGCTATCCGAAGAGATGATGGCGGGACTGTGGAAAAGCATTCGTAANGTCAAAGACTTCGACTGGCAAGCGGATACGTTGAGCGGCTTGCTAGGACATTCTCGCTTCTATCAGATGTTGGAGAAGAAGGAAGATACTGCATGGCTTTTGGATGTCGTTCAGCGTTCCGATGCGGAAGCGGCAAGTGCCATGTTGAATTCGCTGCTCAACAATTCTCGTGTGCACACGATTCTGATTGAGCATGGACATTTCGACCAATTGCTCAAGTTGGTGCTGGAAGCGAAAGGGGAAACGCAGGGTGCGATGTTGGGACGGCTCGTCGGATCTTCCGCGATTGCCAATCACCTGAAAAATCAAAAGCAGATGGAACGCCTCGTNGCGTTGGCCAAGCAGCAGGAGGATCCGGAGATCCGAGCGGATGTGCTGCGCGGTTTGTTNAAGAACTTCACAGCCATGCAAGCCTTAATGGAAGCAGGGCAGTANGACGTGCTCTACGAACTGGTCTTGGCGGAAAAGAATGAATCGGNNCGTTGCGCGTTGGTGGGTGACTTTTTNAAGGGCGGCGGTGTTACCGAATATCTCGTCAAGAACAAGAAGCGACCGCTCTTGTTGTCGTATTTGGATGAAAAGTTTAGTGACGATGCGCGCAATGAATATATGCAGCGATTGTTCACTAATACTGCAGCCATGAATGAATTGCTCGATGAAGGACATTACGAGCAACTGTTCGCCGCAGCCAAGGCGATTCAGGATGATGAGGATCGTGAGGAGCTTGTAGGGAAGTTCCTCACGCATGCCAGGACCATTGTGGAGTTGGAAAAGCAAGGCCAATTAGAGATTCTTATCGACCATATTGCCGACTTGGAAGTAACGCAGCAGCGGCAGTTGACAAAGAACATTATGGGCAATGCGACCACGCTTGAATCCCTGGTGAAACGCGGCTACTTCAANGTGGTGCTGTCGTGGATTAAAGCGGANCGAGAATCGTATCGCCGCGGATCTGCGGTTGGCTCGTTGATTTCCTCGTCCAACGTGGTGCGGACGATCCTGAAGACCGGTGACGTCAAGTTGTTGTTTGACTTTGTCCGCGACGAGCAGGATATGACGGCGCGGCAGCGAATGCTGTATTACATGGTGAGTCGTACGACCACCACGGGCTTGCTGGTCGATGCCGGACACTTTGATGACATCATGGCTCTGTTGGATAAGCATCCGAAGGGTTCGCGCGGTGATCTTCTTGGCCGGTTTCTGGCGTTGCCAAACACACTGCAATGGCTGCAGAAGCAAGATCGGTTGGATTCGGTGTTTGAGACCGTGGCAGCGACGACAGATGCCAATGTCAAGCGAACGACTGTGGCACGCCTGTTTGGCAATACCACATCAATCGAGTTTTTCATCAAGCACGGTAAGTTTGATGAGTTGCTGGACCTTGCTACCCGCGAACCGAATTCGACCTCGCGTGTGCAATTGCTGGGGTCTCTGTTTGCTACCAGTTCCGCGGTACAGCAACTGATCAAACGGGAGCGTGTGGAGTTGTTGTTGGATCTGGCCGCAACCATTGATAACGAATCCAGTCGTGCCAGCTATCTGACGCGAATCGTGCGCAGCAATGTCGCGGTGGATGCCTTGTCAAAGAAAGGGATGTTCGGCGAACTGGTGAAAACCTGCCGTGCGACGGTGGATGANAAGCAGCGAGCACAAATGATGACCACGTTGATGAGTGCATCAGAATCGCTGAAGCAACTCAAGGAGGGGGGGTACCTGAAGTCGTTTGTAGATGAACTTCTTGACAACAAAGAAAAAGAAGTGCGGATGCAATTCTTGCGGGCGGTTGTATATCGAACGGAAACCCTCGATTACCTGGTAAAAATGGATTACTTGAATCAGGTGATCAAGCGGATGAAAGAGGATTTGACAGGGAGCACGCTGCGCTCAACTCTGTTGAAACTTTACTCCGCGCCGAGTGTCGTACAGCAGCTTGCCAAGACGGATGGAATGGATCAGTTGTTGCAGTTGTTGGCCGATGAGACCAATGCGACCCAACGACGACAATTGGTTACGACTCTGTGCCAGAACACCGAAACTCTCGCCGCGATCTTGAAGCACAGCGGTTTGGACCCAATTGTCCAGCAAATCAATCGCGATCCGGCGTCGGCGAACCGCATTACGATGTTGAATACATTGTTGTACTCCAGCGCCACCATTCAATATTTGCACGACCAGAAGCAGTTGGTTCGCTTGTTTGAACTGATTGCAGACTACCCGGCGGATGCGAATTTGCGCCGCCGCGTGTTGCAGCTGTTTTATTCCGCTCCCGCACAGGACAGCTTTGGGCAAGCCGGTGTAGCGGAAGCGTATGTGAAACTGTTGGAATCCGAAGATGCTTCGGTGCGGTCAAACTACGTGACACAGTTCCTGCAGAATACGGTGATTCGCCGAGCTCTAATTCGTGCTGACCAATTGGATGTGTTGTACCGCGTCCTGAAATTGGAACAGAATGAGGCGAACCGTAAACGCTTTGCACGCGCTGTGCTTTACTCTTCCTCTGGTGCGATTCCGGCCGCAATAGGAAGTCAGGACGTGGAGCGGGCAGAGCAGATGTTGCGGGAGAATTTGAAGGACGATATGGGTCGATTGCGACTCGTTAACTACCTACTGCTGCAGGGGCGCTTGAACAACGAGATCGAGCAAATTCAAGCGCGAGAGCCGCAGGAAAGAACGGAAAATGAGCAGCGATTACTCGTTTATTTGCTTCGTGCTGATGGTGACTTGGAGGCAGCCGGCCAAGCTGCCAAGTTAACGGGCGATAAAGGACTTGAGAAAGCGCTCGCCGTCGAGCGACGCGATTGGAAATTGGCAGCCGCTTTGCAAACCGAAGATCCGTGTTTGCTGCCGATCCCACTAGCGAATGCCGCGCGGTACGAGAAGTACCAAACCATCGAACAAACCGGCTTGCGTTATGCTTATCAGCGATTGGCAGGTATGCAGGACGCAGCCGAGGAGTCGCTCAAGCAGTTGATGAAGTTGCGAGAGGAAGCAACGGACAAGAGTTACCAATGGCATGTGAATGAGATTTTGCTGCTGAACGATCAGTTTCAAGCGGGACTTGAAGGCTTGAAACGCACTCATGAGCGGCGCGCGTTTCATCTTTATTGGTACCGGCACGAATACGCAGCTGCTCTGAAAGCCGTGCGCTGGAACGCTGAGGATCCCAAAGCTTGGTTCGATGCGATTGCGGCGGANGTGGATGTCAACTCAACGGCCCAACGCGACAAGCTGTTCTTTGGGTTGCAGGTGGCACGCCTGCTGATGATTGCCGGGCGTAAGGAAGAGTCCTTGGACTTGTTCGAGGTGATCGAAGCATTTTCCGAGACACAGCCGACGTCTGGGCAGGTTTCCAAAACACTCTGTCTGGAATACGTCAGTCGAGACCTGNTAACTGCCGGAGAACGAAAGCGTGCCTGGGAAGTGGGCATCAAGACCGTTCGTCCCACGTCGACGTACCCGCCGAATTTGCTGTCCCGAATTTACTACCGCCGCAGTCGACCTTTGGGCGGTATCCAATCGCGATCCTGGTGGCGGTTCTTCCGGAATCGGGNCGCCTCGGCGCCAGCAGAGGAAATCTTCGAACGTGTGGACGGAATGATGCGCATGCGTCCCGAAACCATGCCGGAAAACATCGATGAACTCGTGGACGCGTCGATTACTTTTGGTGAAACCACGACCGAGTCGACGCAACGAGAATATTGGCATGGACTGGGTTATACATTCTTCTTGTTGGAACGCTATGATGATGCCCGCTCGTGTTTGGAACGAATCGAAGCCGATGTGCCACGCGCACGTGATTTGCTTGTCACCATTGCCCGCAAAGAAGAAGACTGGGAGCGTGCGGCCGAGCTTTCTACGGAAATCTATCTGGCTGATTCAGCACGTGTGATCCATCTCTTTCTCGCCGGAGATAGTCTGGAACAACTCGGGAAAAGTGAGGAAGGGCGCGAAAAGAAAACGCTGGCAAATCTCTTACTGGTGGATTCGCGAGAACGACATGATTTTGCCGTCGGACTGCAAGCCAACGGTTTTAACGACCTGGCACTGCAGCAGTGGCAAATGCTGCGTAAAGTTGCACCACCTGATCATTGGGAATGTCATGAGGCGGCACGACGTCTCGCGCTGGCTGAAGAGGACCCCGCAGAAGCAGCAGCTCAGTGGCANCAGTACATCTTTGGCGATATGCGTCCTGCCTTTTATTTCAACGAGAGTCGCAGCTATTTGAGCATCCCGCTGCTGATGCACAAATTGCGTGCGCGTGCTGCGATTGCTGCCGGTGATTTCGAACAAGCTGAGAAGGAAATTGCACTGGCTTTAACTGCTACGAAATCAGAGACGACATTCTGTGAGGAGCTGATTCCNGAGCTCATCCAAGCGAAACGAAAAGATCTGGCCGATCAGTTATTCGCAGATGTTTATCAACATTACACGGCACGTATTAGCGAACATCCCGCGTCAGCCATACTGTTGAATAATCTGGCTTGGATGTCCGCTCGCTGCGGTCGTCGACTTGACGAAGCATTAACGTTGGTGAATAAAGCAATCGAATTGCGGCCCGAGGTTGGGTCGTATCTCGACACGTGCGCCGAGATTCAATTTCGGCTGGGCAATCGCCAGGAGGCAATCCGTTACGGTGAGAAAGCAATCGCTGCATCCCCGACGCAAGCGGATTTGCGGGAACAGTTGGAACGTTTCCGTAACGACCCGTTGCCCAAGCCCCAAGACTAGCTGAGTGCGTGGACACCACAGGTCGTCCCGGATGACAATGGATAAAGGATCATGACGCAAAAACGACTGTTGATGTTGGTTGGTGACTTCGTGGAGGACTACGAAGTCATGGTGCCTTTTCAAATGCTCTTGATGGTGGGGCATCACGTGGAGGCCGTCTGCCCAGGAAAACAAGCCGGCGAAACTGTGGCCACGGCGATTCACGATTTTGAAGGCGAGCAGACCTATAGCGAGAAGCGAGGGCACAATTTTCGCCTGACAGCCAGCTTTGACGAAGTGGACTACTCGAGTTACGACGGGCTCGTGATCCCCGGGGGACGCGCCCCGGAATATCTGCGGTTGAATGAACGCGTGCTAGAAATCGTGCGACACTTCGATGCCGAACAAAAGCCGATCGCAGCAATTTGCCACGGACCACAGATTCTGGCTGCTGCCGGTGTTTTGAACGGCAGAAAGTGTAGTGCCTATCCGGCTGTCAGTCCGGAAGTTGAGCTTCAAGGTGGTGAATTTGTCCCTGCAAGTGAAGGGTTTGACAATGCCTTTACCGATGGGCATTTGGTGACTGCGCCTGCATGGCCAGCGCATCCCGCCTGGATTCGAGCGTTTCTCGTTGCGCTTGGCACTCCGGTAACGGTGTAACCTGACAAGCGGATTCCTGGCGATCCGCGCNATGCGTTCGGGATACTGAACCACAAAACGGTCGATCTGCTGCGCAGGTCGGCTGCTAGCTACCAAAGCGCGATTGGGTTGTTTAGGTAAAAAAACCCACTTGGTGTGTGTAGTTCCAAGGGTGCGGGTTCTGCAGTCGATATCAAACAAGAGAACTCTCAACACGCACAAAGAACGGCATCGGAACTCCAGCCCTTTCCCAGCCGCCAAGCTTCCTGGTTTCAGGTGGGGTGGTGAGTGGTTCCGGAGTTCTGAACCTAGGAGGAGAAAGATGCGACGTCTCGTGGTTTTGTTGTGCTTGTTTGCGAGTATCGGGGTGTGCACTCCAAGTGCACAAGGTAACGACTGGGCGCATCGCGCTTGGCATGGATTTTGGGCGGGATATCACCGCAACAAACATTGGCCTGAGCCGTTTCAGACGCTCGATCGGCGCGCCGTAATGCAGCCCATCGAATTGATGAAGAATAATGGCTGGCGTTTGCATAACACGCTAGGAGACCATTTATTCTTACCTGATTCGAATAAGTTGACGAACGCAGCCAGAATCAAAGTGCATTGGATCGCGACGCAAGCTCCCTCTCGGCGGCGGACGGTATTCATTTACGGCAGCGAACATGATCCGAACACACAGGCTCGTGTTGCGTCGGTGCAGAGCTACCTCAATGGGCTCTTTCCGAATGGTGATGGTCCAAGCGTCCTGGTCACGCACGTGATTCCACGTGCCGCGGCTGGCGATATCTACAGTGAAGTGATGAACGGCTATCGCAACAGCCAGCCCGCTCCTGTGTTGCCTGCGAATCCTGCTGCTGCGGGTGAAGCACCGTAAACTCGCTGGCCATGATTTGAATGCTAGCTCCCAAGTGCTTCATTTGGGAGCTAGTTGTATTTTCGGACGTAACCGTCGTAATCGGAAGAATCGTCCCACCGGTCATGCGGGTTTTGAGGTTTACCATAAACCTACCTGTCGCAACGAGTCGATTGAATACGTAGGGATCGCATTCTTCGGTAACTCATCCGAGGTGATTCTGTGCCGCCGTTGCAAGTTGGAGCTAATTCCATGTCTCATCGATCCGTTGCATACATCAGCCTGAGCATCGTTTGTGCCAGTGCCTTGGGCTGCCAATCGATCACCAATAGCGTTGGTGCGTTGACTGGCGGGATGAAGTCGAAGAAGACATCGATCGCTTCCTCCGAGGGGGGGCAGATCAGCAAGCCGGTGATGGTCGGTGGCTATCCCGCGGATCACTTCACCAACTCACCCAATTATCAGCCTTTGGTTGCCGAGGCACCGCCCGCAAATCCATTGGTCAGAATGTGGGAGAGCACGGCGAATGCGCTGGGGAAAGCAGTCGATTTTCGGCCGCGTATCGACGTTGCTCAAGACGAAGTGAGTTTGGCGACCAAGCCACTTCCGATCAAAGGTGGTCTGCTGGCCATCTCTGGTCAGCATGCAGAAGACCAAGGCAATCTGGCCGGCGCGGAGAGTCAATACCGCAAAGCCTTGGAGCAAGATCCACACGACATTCATGCACTGTCAGGCTTAGCACGTGTTTTGTCTCATCAGCAGCGTTTGGTGGAAGCGGAAGAAGCCTATCGCAATGCGCGACGAATCCACCCTGACAATGCATCATTAGCCAATGATATGGGTTTATTCTATGCCAGGCAGAACCGTTTCGATGATGCGTTTGCGGCACTCAATGAAGCAATTCGCCTGGGGCCCGACAGCGCTCGCTACCGCAACAATATTGCCACCGTTTACGTGGATGCAGGGCGTGCCGACGAAGCTCTGAAACATTTGATGGTGGTGCATTTGCCAGCCGGGGCGCACTACAACCTGGGGTACATGCTGCAGCGGCGAGGCGATGTGAACGCGGCCTGTGAGCAATTTCAGCTTGCACTGCAGAGTGACCCGAGCCTTGTTCACGCACGGACCATGTTAGCTCGCTTGACCGCACCCGCGGCGAATCTTGCGCAGCAGCGGCCGATGCCCGGGAATCTGGTTGGTACGCAAGGCGCCATGATTCCGGTGCGACCTGCAGTGGCATCTTCGACAACGCTGCAGGTACCGATTCCGACAAATCATCCCTTGGCCGGAGGAACGTCGGCGCGCGTTGCCGAGCGTCAGGGTGAGAGGCAGGCGGTTGGTAACTCGGTGCAGACTCAGGCAACGTCCGCCCCACAAGATCCTCAGCCGCCGGTCGTGCGATTTCGTTAGTCGCCAATCAAGTCGATGACTGCGGTGGCGGTGGTTGCAGGACTGTATCCGGACGGAAGTCTTTGTAGCGAAAACCGCCATCCACGGCCAAGATCGACCCGGTGATGTAGTCAGCCTCGTCCGAGCACAGGAACGCGGCAGCGTGGCCGATATCAGCAGGTGTGCCGAGCCGTCCCAGCGGCAGCTTTGTGCCCTCTTGTTGAATGAGGTCCGAGCCAAAGGATTCGTGTTCACCTGGTGTGTCGATCCATCCTGGTTCGATGGCGTTGACGCAAATGCGATGTTGTGCAAGTTCGACGGCGATCGAACGGGCCATATGGTTCAACGCGGCCTTGGCCGGACCATAGCCGATATTGCCGGCCATCGGTAATTCCGCTTGCACACTGGAGATGAAAACAATTTTGCCACCTCGGCCTTGGTCCACCATGTGGCGGGCGACAAGCTGGCTAATGTGAAATCCTGCGGTGAGCGTTGCCTGGATGACGCGCTCGAATTCCTCCGGGTCCTGGTCAAGAAAGCCACAGCGTGTATTCCAAGCCGGATTGCTGACGAGTATGTCGATGTGTTCCACATGNTCACGTGCTTGCGATAGCAACTGTTCACANCCNNCGCGAGAAAACGCATCGGATTCGATGGGAAAGCAGGTGGCTCCTAACGCGTNGATTTCTTGCGCGGCTTCNGGCAGATCGGCACTCCCAGGGCGGTCATTTATGACCAGGGTCGCGCCGGCTTGAGCTAGCGCGATAGCGCACCCACGGCCAATACCACGACCGGCTCCGGTCACGAGAGCAACTTTGCCTTCAAGGTTGGGCATCTTCTGGCCTCCTAGCCATGATGGGAGTCTTGTTGAGGATCTTCCGTCGGGTCTTCAAGTTTTCTGATAAGTCGTTTGATATCGCGGGCGCCCAAAAATGTCACAAACAAAGACATCAGAGCGAATAACCCAATCGTGCTGACCAAGACGACTTTCCATAAGAGTTCCCAGGTCATGCTGTGTGCTCCTTGTTGTCTTGCGATGGTTTGTCGGGCCAGGCCAGCGATCCAGCAATGGTAAGCAGGATGGCCACACCTACGGTCAGCAGACCAATTTGTGAGCTTGTCAGCCGTTCAGCCCACTCACTGTCGTTGATGGCGTACTTTAAGCCGACTGCCTTTTGGATCGGTTCCAGCCCGAGCAGCATCAAGAAGCCGGACATCAAGCCGAGAAAGGCGCCACATGAACTGGTGCCTTTCCAGTAAAGTCCCAGCATGAGGACAACAAAGGCACCCGTGAAGTAGATACCACCGGTAACCGCCATGTAGTCCCAGATATCTTCGCTGCCTTGATAAAACAAGCTCCAATACAGGACGTATCCTCCCAGGACGACAATCAGCGTTCGAGTTAAGCGGACGCGTGCGGCAGTGCTGAGCGGTTTGCGCATCAAGGGCGCTACAATGTCTTGCGTGATGACANAACTCCACGTCAGAAAATACGAGTCGTGTGTAGACATGAAGGCGGCGATCATGCCTGCTGTGACGATCCCCAGCAGGACAGGTGGAAGCAGACGGCCCATGACGACGGGCATGGCATACAAATTGTTCAGGGTGGGTGTCCCGTCGTCCGGTCGAAATAGATCCTTGAGGTCTGAGCCTGCCGGCACGGAGCAAATAAAGACCAGTGCGCAGATGCCCCAGAAGTACGGGATGATGAAGCGAATGGCAAAGGAAATAGAAGACCACATATACTGCTTCCGNACTGCTTGCTCGCTTTCCATCGCCAATGCGCGTGCGACGGCAGTGGGCCAAACCGCACTTCCAACCAACCCGGCGGTGATCAGCATCCACACGATATAGGACCAACCAAAGCCCGCTCCCTCCAAGGTGGGATCGAAACCCGCGGGGCCCAGTTCGTGATGTACCACTTCGAAGATTTGCGACCAGCCAAGTTTTCCAATCGCTAAGGCGGTGGCGGTGAGCAGGCCAAATGAAAGCACGACAAACTGCACGTAGTCAGTCAGGATGACGGAAATCATACCGCCGAGGGTGGTGTAGCAAAGCACCAGCAGGAGCAAGCCGATCATGACCCAAAACAACGCGGAGCTATCACTGGCCAATCCCGTCACGCCCACGATAAACATCGATCCGGTCTTGAGAAACAGGCCCATGTTCAGGACACCGGCGACGACCAGCATGACGGCACCAACAATCCGCACCGGTCGGTTAAAACGTTTTTCATAGAATTCGGGAATGGTCAGTACTTCCATTCGTCGCAAGGGGCCCACAATGAATCCAGTGAGCCCGACAAACAAGGTGCCAACNCCNGCCAACACNGCCATGTGGAAAGCGGCAAATCCGCCGCTGAACCCCTTTTGAGCAGAGTACATGACCGTGACTAAACCTAATTCGGTACCGGTCATGGTGGCCACGCCCAGCCAGACTCCAACTTTACGTCCCGCACCGACATAGTTCACCATGGAGCCTGCATATCGATTGACCAACAAGCCAATCACGACGGAAATACACAAGTACACGACGACAATGACCGTGTCGACGACGCCGAAATTGGATTGACTGAGCGCTTCTTGAGTGGCTTCATTCATGACTTGCCGACCCTCATGGCAGCGACTGGATACACGATGGACTGGTGATCGGTAGCGGTTTGCCAGCTGGTTGCAACGCGCCGTTGGCAGCGATGCGGAAGACGGCAAGGTTGTTGCCGGGCATATTCGCACATAGCAAAAACTTGCTATCGGCAGTGATCAGTAGATTCTGAGGTCCGGCGCCGAGGCTGGATTCGATGTGGATCAATTGCAGTTGACCGTCGGGTTGAATGCGATAGGCCGCGATGCTGTCATGTCCGCGATTTGTACCGTACGCAAAGCGGCCATCGGGTGATATTTTGACATCCGCGGTGTGCGATTTGCCGTGAAAGTCGGGTGGGAGTGTTGAGAGCGTTGTGCGCTCGATGAGAAACCCCGAAGCTGGCTGGTAGTCGAACAAGGTGATCGAGTTTGCCAGTTCGTTGATGACATAAACGTGTTTGCCGTTGGGATGGAACGTTAGGTGCCGGGGGCCGGCGCCGGGTAACGTGCGAACGAATGGTTGTGAATGTGGTGCGAGTTGGGACTGAGTGGTATCCAGGCGATATCCAAAAATCTGGTCCGTTCCCAGGTCGGCCGCAAATGCGAATCGATTGTCGGGGCTGATGACAAAGCAATGCGCATGGGGTTCACTTTGACGATTTGGGAGGATGCTTGAACCTCGATGTTGGATAAACGATTTGGGTTGATCCAATGAACCGTCGGACTTGATCGGCAGGGTCGTGACGCTCCCGCTGGAGTAATTCGCCACCACCAATGTTTTACCTCCTTGGCCGACGTCCAGATAGCAAGAGGCGGTGCCGCGACTTGACTGTCGGTTAAGCAACGAAAGTTTTCCCGTGGCGCGATCCACACTGTAAGCAGCCACTTGCTCGTCCATTTTGCCGCCGAATTGTTCGGCGTGAATGGAATAGAGAAATTTGCCACCGGGTGCAACGGCCATGAAAAAAGGGTGTTCCACGTCCCGCATGGTGCTTGCGATCTCGAGATCACCGCGAGCCGAGTCCAGTCGCAAGGTGCTGATGCAACCCTGCTCACCCCCCGCAAAACTAGAAACGAATAACAGACGGTCAGCGGAACGCGAATCACTCGCGAAATAGGTCATAAGAAACGTTGCGACCGCCAGTTGCAGTGTGATGTGGGACTTCATGCGATGCTCGCTATCTGTGCCAACAAGGTAGTTGCCAAGAGCACGCGGATCAAGGATCATTGTCCGGTGCGTTGCGGAGTTACGACATAGTCTACCTGTGTGGGCATGAAGTATCACCTGCCACTTGATTGAGTTTCTTTGAAATGGCGCTGGCGATGGCCGAAGCAGAGTCAACACGGAATCCAGAGTCAATACGGAATCAAAACCGAATGCCGGGGTGGCAGCGCGTGCTGGTTCAGTTGTTTGGCAACCTTTGGGTGGAATTGTTTATCGGCTTACTGATCGTCGTGTCGGTGGTCTTGACGTTTGTCGAATTCGGTTTGACGACTGAGCAACAAGGCGAACCGAGGTCGCTGCTGTTGTATCGCATTCAGATTGCGAATCAAGCGTTGACTTGGTTCTTTGTGTTGGAACTTGTCCTGCGTTATCTGAAGACGTTGTCCTATCGGAAATTTCTACGTGAGTATTGGGTGGATTTGATCGCGATCCTCCCGTCGCTCATTCCGGGGCTTTACACGGCGAAAATCCTCCGCCTCGTGCGGTTGCTGCGCATCTTGCGACTGTTTGGATTTGTCTTTCGAGCATCGAGTAGTTTTCCCAATGTGATCAAACGCGGTGCCGTCGAGTACGTGATTGTCTGCGGGTTGATCTGTCTTACGGTTCTGATGGGAACCGGTGCCATGACGCTGTTCGAGGGGACAGGGGGCGCGCGCATGTCGGCACGCGAGGCGTTTTGGTTCAGTATCTACACCTTGTTTGCGGGAGAGCCAATTCCGGCCGCGCCGTTGACTTTTGGTGGGCGCGTGGTTTCCGTCATCGTCATGTTTATGGGGCTGACCATTTTTGCCATGTTCACTGGCACTATCACAGCATTTATGGTGGATCAACTAAGAACAAAGGGTCGGGTCGTGGAAGTAGATCAAATACAAGACCACATCATTATTTGCGGTTGGAATACCAAAGCGGAGATTATTGTCGGCGAATATCGCGCCGCGCAGCGGACACGCACGACTCCGATCGTGGTGGTCGCGCAACTGGATGAGCCACCCAATCTGGCAGCTACGACTCAGGCTCACCTAAGTTTCATGGAAGATGATTTCACGCGCGTCTCGGCCTTGGAGGCGGCAGGAATTCATCGTGCTCACACATGCGTCATTCTCTCTGACACAATGCGTGGACGTAGTGTTCAAGACGCGGATGCAAGAACCATTCTGGCAGCTTTGACCGTCGAGCGGCTTAACCCCGATATTTACACCTGTGCGGAGTTGCATAACAGCGAATATGCGCCTCACTTGCAGATGGGTGATGTGAATGACTATGTCGTCAGCAGCGAATACAGTGCCTATTTACTTGCACAGGCCGCGCTGCACCGGGGATTGATGGGGGTTTTTAGCGAATTGTTAACGCACCAGCGGGGAAACCAATTCTACCGCGTGCCACTTCCCGATAGCTGGGTTGGCAAGGCATTTGATCAGCTGCTAATTCACTTGCGCAAGGAACATAACGCGTTGCTGGTAGCCGTCCATGGTGCGACGAGCGAAGTGGTTGTCAATCCGGTTAGTTACGAGTTTCAAGCGGGGGACGAGGTTGTTGTGATTGCCGACCATCGATTGGATCTGGCGTAAGCGAAATGCTTGAAACTCCAAGGCCGGTCTCTTACGATAGCTGGAGTTTCACAAATCACACCTTGCCACGGGTTACAGCATGTCAATTCAAAAAATGTTTCTAGGTATCGCCTGCTTGCTTTTGTTGGTCCTGTCGGGCACTGATCTGTTCGGGCAAGTGAAGCCAGAGGTCATTGAAAAGATTGCCGCAGCGCTACCGGCATCCGCCCCAGCGAAGCCAGCCAAGCCACGGCAGGTACTCCTGTTTTCGAAAACCAATGGGTTCCGGCATGGTTCCATTCCGGTGGGAGTGAAGTCGATTACGATGTTGGGCGAAAAGACGGGCGCTTTCACAGCAGTCCACTCCGAAGACGAAAGCATGTTTGAAGCAGATCGTCTGAAAAAATTCGACGCGGTGGTCATGGTGAACACCACTGGTGAGATCTTGCGTCCCAGACAGCTTCCCAAAGACGCCGAGGGTAAGAAACAAGCTTTGGAACGCGAGCAGCGTTTGAAGCAGAATTTAGTCGACTTTGTGAAAAGTGGAAAAGGGCTTGCCGGCACGCACTCGGCGACAGATACCTACAAGAATTGGGCGGAGTACAACGACATGATGGGCGGCGCATTCGCTGGGCATCCCTGGCACATGGATGTTCCCGTGCGTTTGCTCGACCCACAGCACCCACTGACCAAGGTGTTTGGAGGGAAAGGTTTCACCGTAAAGGATGAAATCTATCAGTTTCGAAATGATACGGCATTACCCAAGGATCGGCGCATGTTGTTGAGCCTCGATCCTGCGTGGGAGGGTTTGTCGAAAGGTGCTCGTAAAGATGGCTTCTACCCGATTAGCTGGATCCGCAATTACGGTAAAGGTCGTTGCTTTTACTGTTCCTTGGGACACCGGGATGAAATCTACTACAACCCGGCAGTCTTGGAACACTACATTGCGGGTTTTCAATTTGCATTAGGTGACCTGGACGTCGATGCGTCCCCCATCGAGATCAAGTAATTTGGACATCGCCTGGCAGTATCCACTACAAGTCATTCAGCACCAGGGAGGTTATGTCTCACTGGTGGCTTCTGATGTGACCGATCCGCCGAGTCAATCACTGGCCGTGTTTGCTTCGGAAGAATCCGCGCTCTGCTTCATGCAGGAGTTCAATATCCTTGGCGTCCCGCGTTCTTTGCGTAACGACCGTGAGTTTGCCTGGTTACTTGAGAGTCTGCGGGACCCGGTCAATCAGGTCGCCTATGAGCCAGAACCGAGTGGGACGGACATCAATCCGCGTTGGGCAGCCAGTATTGGAGAGTTGTTGACGGAGCATCTCACTCCGGACAATTCACCGTGGAACTATCCCGCATTTGTTCTGGCGGTCGAAACGGGCTTTGCTTCGATCAAGTTTCCAGACGATTTGGGTGAACCCAAGGTTGCGATTGCTTTATTTACAAATCGCGAGAAGGCGGAACGTTGCATTGAAGAAAGCCAGGAAGGCACGCTTTGCGAGTTAAAAACCTCGGACGATGCCAAGCGTTTTTTAACCGCGATTAGCGACGTGATTGATGCTGTTGCGATTGATCCGACAATGGAAGAAGGGCACCTTGGCACCAAACACTGCTTCCTGTTGGATACGCTCCTGAAGAAGTATTTTTCGTAACGGAGTCCGCAGCTGCGACTGGTGCTAAGGTAATTTGCGAATGTACGCGTAGTAAGCACCGATTTCCGCGCCGTTTGCGGCATGGAAACGCGTTGATAAACGCGTCTTTCCCACAGGTAACTTCAATCGGAAGACCACTTCTTTCGCAGCAGGCGAGACAGGTTGTTCCTGCTGTTGCCCGGAGATCGTCAATGACGCGCGGGTAGCAGGGAAAGGTTTGCCGACGGCAGCTCGGAAGGGCTGTGCTCCCGGTACGTCGGCCCCTTTGGGGAGACCGGCATCGATTGGGCGATCGGCTTCACTCGGCCAGCGTCGCAAGCGGATCTCGTAGTCGCCGGGAGTGACCACTTCGACGTACCAGAATCCAGTATTGGCCTTTCCGCCTTGGGCGTTTCGAACGGAACGCTGGTTCCAAGGAGTGGAACCGGTGGTGATCCAGTCGTGGCAAGTGAGTGTGGCCGGGTTGCCTTGAGGGTGACCCAGGATGATGGTGCAGTCTTGCGCAAATGTAGGTAAGAGCTCGTCCCACCACGCGTCGTAGAAAGCAGTCAGGCGGTTCACAACATCGGGATGCGCTGCGGCAACGTCTTGTTTTTGTCCTGGGTCACGTTTGATGTCATAAAGTTGTTTGCCATTGACCAAACGCCACTGGCTGGTCATGACACTCGATTTGCGCCATTTAATGGGGTCTTTAACTCGCTGTGAGTCGGTTACCAGAATGCGGTCGGGCCATTGCTGGACGTCTTTTCCTTCCAGTAGCGGACGGATACTGCGGCCATCAAACTTGACGGTTTTCGGGGCAGGGACGTCACAAAGATCAATCAGTGTGGGGACGACATCCACATGTGCCGTGATCGGCGCGACATCACGTGCGGATTGGAACCCACCGGCGGGCCAATGCAGAAAAAATGGAACTCGGTGACCGCCGTCGTATTCACTTCCCTTTTTGCCGCGCATTCCGGCGTTGTGAACATTCGAACCACTGGAAGTGCCGTTGTCTGTGGTGAAGATAAAGATGGTGTTTTCCGTGAGGTCATGTTCGTCAAGAAACGAACGGAGTTTGCCTACGTTGTCATCAATGTTGGCAATCATGCCAAAGAAGTTGCCAACATTCACGCCTTGCTCGGTGTACGGGCCGCTTGACTTGGGAGGAGAATGCATGGGGCCGTGAGGCGCGTTGGTGGCGATGTATGCGAGAAATGGTTTTCCTGCTTGGTGTTGTTCGAGAATAAAACGTTTCGCATAGTCAAACCACACATCAGTACAGAAGCCTTTGACGGCTTCTGCTTTACCGTTGTGGAAATAGCTGCCATCGAAATAAGCGTTGTCCCAGTAATCCGGCGTTTGCCCGACACCCCCGCCGCCATGCCGCATGACTTCTGTAAAGCCGCGATCCTCGGGCCGGTATGGATAGTTATCTCCCAGGTGCCATTTGCCAAACATGCCCGTTGCATAACCTGCGTCTTTGAAAATTTGTCCCAACGTGATTTCGTTGGCGCGTAACATCGAACGCCCCATGATGGTGTGCCAGACTCCAGTGCGATTTGTCCAGTGGCCCGTTAAAAAAGCACTGCGCGTGGGAGAACACGTTGGTGAAACGTGGTAATCGAGCAAGCGAACCGATTGGGCTGCGAGGGCGTCAATATGAGGAGTCTTGAGAACGGGGTTCCCATGGCAGCTAAGGTCACCGTACCCCTGGTCGTCGGTAATGACGATGACCACGTTGGGTTTGGAAGCGGCGGCGGCGTAGCTGCCGAGGACAAACAGGATTGCCAATGCAAAACGGGGTGCGATGCGCGACATGAACGAGCCTTGTGTGAGTTGCTGGGACGGTGGTCGATTATGCTTCAAGTCGGGTCGCGAAGCAATGCTGGGCCGGCGAACGAAAACGTCGGACAAGCGCGTTTCGCAGATAGACATTTGTCACCGGACCCTTTCTACTATGTGAGGGCACCCGTTGATGATCCGTTTGGCTTATAGGAGTCACCTGAAGATGCTTTTGCGACTGTTGGTCACGCACTTCCTGCGACAGATGGCTCAAGAGAAAGTCATGGATGCGGTGACACAAGCTGCCCGGGAACATTCGGGCCAAGTTGAAGGTCAAGACTTGCAGCCCGAGGAATTGCCGATGTGTGATATCGGCATTGTGTTTGCAACCGGCGTTGAGTCGGGAGGGGTGGTAGACCAGCTGGAAGCAGCGCGTCACACATCGAGTCCCTCGTTAACAGAATACTCAGGTGTTTTTCACGGCACACCGGTGGTGGTCTGGGAGACTGGCATGGGTAGGGAGGCGGCTGCCAGGGCAACCGAGGAATTGATCCGGACGCATTCTCCAAAATGGGTCGTGTCGACTGGCTTTGCTGCTGCGCTGTCACCTGAACTTGCGCGGGGGCATGTGCTGATGCCGAACCGTATCGTTGATCTTCAGGGTTCGCAGTTAGACGTTGGGTTTACTGTTGCGGACGAAGTTGCGGAAGCATCTCCGTGGTTGCATATCGGGGACCTGTTGACGGTGGATGAGGTCATGCGGCAGCCAGCGAGGCGGCGCTTACTGCATCAAGAGACAAACGCATTGGCTTGCGATATGGAAACGCTTGGTGTGGCGGAGGCTTGCCGTGCACACAAGCAGCGGTTTATGGCCGTGCGCGTGGTCAGCGATGCGGTTGACGATACGCTTCCACCAGCGATTGAAAACTTAATGGAACAAAAATCCTGGGCTGGAAAACTGGGCGCTGCGAGTGGTGCGTTGCTGAAAAGCCCGGCGACGATCAAGCAATGGTGGGAGCTCAAGGAACAAGCGACCAAATTGTCTGATCGTCTGGCCCGATTTTTGAGTGGCGTCGTGACCCAGCTTCCCGCGGAATAATCGGTCGAGGCCCGGGTGACGGATGAGAGACATCTGGGAGGCGATGATCCGCACCTCAATCGGTTCGCGGTGCCATCGTTGCTTCGAGTGCGTGCATTCTCTGCCGATGATACTTCAAGCCAGGAAAAAAGAAGCAACTTGCAGAGACCACGCCAAAGATAATGTGTCCATATTGGGGCACGCGAGCCATAACCATCGACGTGGCGAACAGCAATCCAGCTTGGAAGTAGAAACTCCCTGAGAGAATCCCGGCTTTGATGACGAAGACCATGCCGGAGATGAGGGCGATGACCGGTGAAAGTGTTAGGACCTGCATCCCCAAGGCGAGTTCCACAAAGAACAGTCCTGCGATGGCGATCATGCTGGCCGCCCACACATGGGCAATCTGTCTTTCAACAAAAGTAACTGGACCAATGCGACTGCGTAGTTTCCAGAAGACGACGGCCCATGCCCAAAACAGGACCGTCCACAAGGCGATGTAATACCAATGTTTGGTGAAATGCATGAGTTGCATGGCATTGGTTAACAGGCACACGAAGAGCAGCACAGCGCTGTGCCACATCCAGAGGAGGCCCCAATTCTGGAGCACCGATGCGTTGTGCGTCTCACGAAAGACGCGCGACATGATTTGGGTGAAGCGCCCGCTGCTGACAGCAATTGGCTCGTCATTCAAGTACGCCTCAAGATCGTCGGCCAGGGCCTCTGCAGTGTCGTATCGCAGGTCGGGTGGTTTTTGCAGGCAAGTTTCGGCGATCATGTCCAGATCTCGGTCCGCTTTGGGATTCAATGCGCGGACGGGTACTGGTGCCTGTTCAAGTACCATCAGGACGGTGTCGACTGGGGAAGCGGCTTGGAAGGGCGGTCGCCCGGTCAGCATGTGGTAGAGAATGGAACCGAGACTGTAGACATCGCTGGCTGGGCCGACTTCGCCTCGGGCGCCGGCAGCCTGTTCGGGTGCCATATACGACGGCGTTCCAATCACGGCTCCTGTTTTCGTCAGACTCGCCGTCTCACTGTTTTGTTTCGCCAGTCCAAAATCCATGACCAATGGTTTTCCGGACTCGTTGACGATGATATTCGATGGTTTGAGATCGCGGTGCAGGACGCCGTTTTGATGGGCAAAATGAATGGCTCGACTCACGGCAGCGAGAATACGTGCCGCTTTGCGCGGTGGCATCGGGCCCTTGGCCAGCTGTTGCGAAAGTGTCTCACCGGTGATGTATTTCATGCAGAAATACGCGCGACCGTTGATGTCCCCCACTTCGTAAACGGGAACAATGCCTTCATGCTCCAGCTTGGCTGACGCTTCCGCCTCGGCGTGGAATCGTTCGATGTCCGTGGTGGATGCCAAGTCGCCGCGCAAGATCATTTTGACGGCGACTTCGCGTTGCAAACTGATTTGCCTGGCACGGTAGACGACTCCCATGCCGCCTCGCCCAAGTTCTTCGATTAACTCGAAGTCACCAAAGCGGCAAGGCAACTCCAACACGGTCTGTGGTGTCTTTTCGACGACCGAATATGAGTTGTGACTGGACTGGGTGGCGGCGACGTCAGCAAACAGAACAGCACCCCAGAGTTCGCGAATTTCTGCGGCCAGGTCAGGATGCTCGCTACACACCGATTCGATGTTGACCTGCTCACCACGTTGAGCACCGTCAGACAACTGCGCAAGCAGATCGGCAAGACGTTGGTCACGGTCGCCTTCGAGCGGAGGATTGTTGGAAAGTGTCGCGTCGTTTCCGTTGGTCACGTGGTTCGCCCTGTGCATCGAGATTCTTACTTCAGAATAACAGCCATGCACAAGATCGACAATCTTCGCTTAGCGGGGTTGGAACCGTTATACTGCCGGTGGGTGGACTTCGTCGCAAGTGGGGCAAGCGAGTGGTCGGGGCAAACGCGTGGGCAAAGAATACTTAGCGAATCACGAGCGTGATGTCAGGGAATTCCATTATCAACCGCTGTTGATACTTTTCGCACCATTGTGCATCGGGGCAGTGGTAGACCGGTTGCTGGTTGGCTGGTTCGCCGGGTGGTTGGTGCTTGCCTGTCTGGGATTGCTGGCTTGGATCGGTTGTTGGGCAAGTCGGCGCGAGGTGCTCGCCACGCTCTGTCTGTTGGTCGCAGTTGCGTGTATTGGGGGGGCGTGGCACCGTGCCCGCTGGTCGCAATATTCTGTTGATGAATTAGCCTGGCATGCCACAGTCGATGGGCGCCCTGTGGTGATCGAAGCTGTTGCAGTGGACGGGTGCAGATGGCTCCCGCCGCCGCCGGAAGATCCATTGGTGCCTCGGCAGATGGAAGGTCGATCACAATTGAAACTGAGTGTCAGGGCAATCCGCAATGGAGAAATCTGGCAACCAGCGCGTGGGCGAGTGTCTCTGACAGTGAGAGGGAAGCTCNAGNCGATTCAGTCCGGAGACATGATACGTGTGTCTGGAATTCTGANGTTACCCGATGATCCGCGGAATCCTGGTGAGTTTCATTTTGCGCAGTTTTTGCGCGTGAAGCGGGAGTTGTGTCGTTTCTCAGCGACGTGTCCCGCAGCTGTCACGTTGCTTAAACAAGGCAGTGCATGGTCACCTTCACGGTGGATTTCTTGGATTCGTCTGCGCGGGCAACGGTTATTGATACAGCATATTCAGCCGACTCATCTTCCCCTCGCTTCGGCGCTGTTGTTAGGTTCGCGAGAGCAACTTGGCTCTGGGCAAACAGAAATGTTCCTGACCAGTGGGACCATTCATCTGCTCGCCATATCGGGGTTGCATGTAGGAATCCTTGCTGGTGGGATCGCTTTACTTGCAACACTGGTGCGGTTGTCCAACCGTATGACGCTTGCCTTAGTGGTTGCGTTTGTGGTGAGCTACGCATTGATTGCAGATGCCAGACCGTCAGTCGTACGAGCTTCGATCTTGATCGTCTTGGTGTGTAGTGCCCGAGTGGTTGGCCGTCGGGCGCTGGGGTTCAATTCGCTTGCTGCCGCGGCGATNCTCATTTTTGCATTGCATCCAGCCCATCTGTTCCAGGTGGGNACACAACTTTCNTTTCTGGCGGTGGCGACCCTGATTTTTATCGCACCTGGATTGCAGTGGCGATTACCCAAAGATGCACTTGACCGTTTGATTGTGACGACTCGGCCTTTGCACGTGCGGATATTAAGCCGTGGCTGGTTTTCAGTCCGTCAGCTTGTGGCAGCCAGTTGTACGGTTTGGCTGGTTGCTTTGCCGTTGGTGATGTATCACTTTCATATCGTGTCGCTGGTGGGGCTGGTGTTGAACCCTGTCATCTGGATCCCACTCAGCATCGCCTTATTCGCTGGGTTTCTGCTGTTGCTCAGCGCGAGTTGGTTTCCCTTGGTGGCTGGCATGTGTGGGAGATGTTGTGACCAGAGCCTGGGGATGATGGAGGCGATGCTGCGGGTGTCCCAGCTTNTGCCNGCGAATCATTGTTGGACTGTCGGCCCTGCAATGTGGTGGATGTGCTGTCACTATGGTTTGCTCACTGCGTGGTGCCTCTGNCCAANATGGCGCCCGCGTTGGTACTGGGCGATGACCCTCTGCGTTGGTTGGCTTACGGTTGGCGTCTTGACGAGTCCGCATGCGATTCGGGCCCGTTCGAGCGCACAAACACCTCGTTTGGTAATGACCTTCATTTCGGTCGGGCACGGTACCAGCGTTCTGTTGGAATGCCCAGATGGCAGCAACTTGCTGTACGACGCAGGGCACCTTGGTGCTCCCCAGGTGGCTGCCAGGAAAATCGCTGCAGTGCTCTGGGCACGGGGGATCACCGATCTTGATGGCATCATGATTTCGCATGCTGACTTAGACCACTACAACGCCATTCCCGAATTGCTAAAACGATTTGGAGTCCAACGGATATATGTTTCACCATCCATGTTCAGCAGTGAATCTGGCAGTCTCGACTACCTTCAGGCTGTCGTGGAGTCCCGAGGGATCGATCTGCGCGTGGTGTCGGCAAATCAGTCCTTGTCGATGCAGCATGGTTTGCGGATGAAGATTCTCCACCCACCCTTGCGGCGCGTGGCCAGCAGCGACAATGCGAATAGTATCGTGCTGCTGCTGGAGTTTGCAGGAAGACGCATTCTGTTGCCAGGGGATATCGAAGGTCTTGGCTTAGCGGCACTATTGCAAACGGCGCCCATCGATTGTGATATTGCGATGGCACCTCATCATGGCAGCTCCCATAGTCGTCCTATGGATTTTCAGAATTGGGCGACACCGGAGTGGCTGGTTGTCAGCAGCGGGCGTGAGCGGACGATGCCATTAGCAGNCACGACAACTTGCGCGCAAACGGTGCACGGAGCGGTTCGATTTTTGATCGAAAGCGACGGGTGTCTGTTGTGCCAACGTTGGGACGGAAGCAGGTGGTATGAACTTGCGACGACCGTACCTTAGTTGGGGCGTTGTCTTTCGCATCGATGAAGCAGGGCAGGGGGTAGGCGAGTTGTCTGTTAGCCCGAGTTCATGCTTGTTGCTGTTTGCCTGGGGAAACGTGAACCAGCCTCGTCCACAAAGAATCATGGTTTGTTATGATGTGCACTCCCATGAACAGAGGAGCCATGAGATGAAAGCCGCTTACATTGACCAGCCTGGGCCGCCCGAGGCAATCAGCTACGGGGAACTGCCTGACCCTCAGCCTGAGGGATCGCAAGTTCTTGTGCGAGTGCATGCTGTTAGCGTGAATCCAGTTGATACCTATATCCGCAACGGAGCGAATTATTGGGAACTTCCTCAGCCATTCATTATTGGGTGTGACTTGGCAGGTGTGGTTGAGGCGGTCGGGCCAGAGGCTACGAGATATCAAGTTGGAGATCGCGTCTGGGGAACCAATCAGGGGTTGATGGGTCGACAAGGGACATTTGCGGAACTGGCNGCGGTGGATGAAGNCTGGTTGTATCCATCNCCAGAAGGAGTGGAAGATGACGCACTTGCAGCTTGCGCTTTGGTCGGGGTGACAGCGCACCTTGGACTATTTCAATGTGCTTCGCTGGAGCCTGGTGAAGTGGTTTTGGTGCAGGGCGGTGCCGGAGGAGTTGGCTCGATGGTTTTACAGATGGCCAAAGCGAGAGGTGCACGGGTCATCGCGACCGCTGGCTCAGATAAAAAAGTGGAGGCGTGTCGTGCTTTAGGCGCCGATTGTGCGGTGAACTACCAGACGGAAGATGTTTCTGAAGCATTAGCCTCATTTGCCCCGGATGGCGTGAATGTATTCTGGGAGACCCAGCGCGAACCTGACTTTGACGAGATCGTGAGTTGCCTGGCGGAGCGCGGCAGGATTGTGCTGATGGCTGGGCGTGACGCGAGGCCTTCGTTTCCAGTGGGGCCATTTTATGTCAAAGGATGTTCACTGCATGGTTTTGTTATGTTCAAGCAATCAGCGGAGGAGCTGCGAGCGTGCGCGGAGGACATGAATCGATGGTTGCAGTCAGGTCAGCTACGCGCTCAAATTGCCCAAGTGCTGCCGCTTCGTGAAGCAGCAGCAGCCCATCGCTTGCAGGAAGAGAACACACTTCAAAAAGCGGGAACGATCGCCGGCAAAATTGTGCTTCGCCCGTAATCGATGGTTTGGTTAGTGGCTTGCTGTACGAAGCAGCTTGGTCAGCAACAGCTTGCAATGCAAAAAAACAAAGCCCAGCTCGTACGAACTGGGCTTTGTTGATTTGATGCGTGGTTCCGCAGCAGCAGCCCATCTTTCCAAGGTCAAGTTGGGCGTGTTGCACAGAAGCCAAGGCTACATGGTTTCGTTAGAAGCCATCATCTTGCGGGACCATGGAGCCAATCATCTCCAAGACACCGTCTTGAATCTCGATGCTGTACTTCATGCCACGTTCCGCAGGGGACATCTTGATGCGGACGGTGTCGTTGTCGCCCAGTTCTCCCAGTTGATCAATCAACGCTTGCAGAATGGGATTTGCATCCACGGCTGCAGCGAATTCCATGATTTTGCCGACACTGGCTTCGAGCACGAGTGGCTCGGCATCGGTCGACTTTTTGGAGTATTTGTCAATGGCGTCTTTGAGATTGTCGACACAGTCTTCGCCAATCGAAGCAAAGACGCTTTTGGCACCAGTGCCCAAGGCAATTTTCAAGCGATCGCCAAGGAACTCGGGGGCACCGGGATCATCGATGGGAATGGACAGCGTGTGCAACGTGACACCCTTGTGCTTTTCGACATCGAACTTGAGGTTCAGAGCTGCCGTCTCGTTTCTCAGATCTTTCGCGAGGTCTTTGAGGGTTTTGGCAACTTTGTTCCCATCGGAAAGGTAGGTTCCAAAGACAATCGCCAGTTTTTCGTCCGCAAAGCTGATGTATCCACCAGCGTCTGACTTGCCTGATTTGGCAGTATCTTCGGCGATGTCGAGAATCGATTCGACAGCTTCTTCGATGGCGTCGTTGATTGCGTCATCACCCGTGTCGAGATCGCCAAGTCCAACTTCGGCCTGTTCACGGAGGAGTTTCACGGCGTCGACAGCTTGTTCGCTTGTTTCATCATCAGCTTGTGAGGCGAGGTTGAAGCGAATTGCCGCTGCTTTATCAAGAAGCCCTGCGAAGTTGGTCTTTGCGTTGTACAACGCGTCCATTTGCTTTGCGAGCTTGGAACCCGAGAGTGCGGTGAGTTGGAAGTCCAAACTCGAGTGCTTTTTTTCACGATCGATGGCGAACCCAAACGTGATCTCGTCGGTGTCATTGATCAAATCGGTGATTTGTTCGATGCTGTTTTCGCGTGCTTGTTCTGCAAGATCGTCATCTAAATCCTGGATACCCATCTCGAAACCTAATTCGAGTTGTTCGATGGCTTGATCTTTGTAGTCGTCAGGAATGTTCTTGACTAACAGCCGAGCGGCAATGTCGTATTTGTCCATCCCTTTGATGAGTTTGCCCGGATCTTTAGGCACCAATCGCAAGCTGTCTTTGTCGGTTGAGGCGACTGCATAACCGCCCTGTTCCTTGATATAAACTTCTTGCTGAACGAAGAATTTAGTGACACCATTACCGGCGTTTTCGCCTTCGCCAAATTGGTCTTCCAGGCGCGTGATGATGGTGTCGAAGTTTTTGATCGGCACGAATGCTGTCACGACAGGCACATCATCTTTCATGGTCACAACGGCGCCGCTGGGCTTGGATGTGTCAATTCCGTCTGTGTAGAGGCCAGCGATGAATCTGGCGTTGGTCAACTGAGGTTGTTGCATCAGTTGACCGAGATGTTCGACATCCCCCAGCAACTCATCGACGCTGGAGATAGAGATGATACCGACGGGTTTTTGTTGAGCGAGCAGTTGCGTCGCGGCTACGACGAATAGCATCGCCGTGAGCGAGGAGGCAACAAGACGTTTCGGAAAGACATTCACGTGGGAGTCTCCTTGGAATGTGGAAACGAAAGTAATATTGAGAGTGCGGAAAGTGATTCGACTAGTTTGGCAGAATATTGAATGAATACCCAACTGCGAAGTGGGAATGCAGACGCGATGGCTGGCTTTGTGTGATACCCTGCCAGTCGTGCTGCGGTTTCAGTTGCGGTCGTTTTTAGAGCGACGAACTGGTTATCGAACTTCAGGCCCAACCGTCACCGCTGGGTTTGCATAACCGTTGAGGTTATGTGACTGCTCGGTGGGGAGAGGTTTGAGTGGGCGTCAGTGGGGCATCAACGTTCTCGATACGTGATACGGCCTTTGGTCAGGTCGTATGGCGAGAGTTCGACGCGGACTTTGTCTCCGGGGACGATACGAATAAAGTGCTTGCGCATGCGGCCGGCGACATGAGCCAGTACCTCTTGACCAGACTCAAGTTGCACCCGAAACCGAGTATTTGCAAGTGCTTGTGTTACCGTACCTTCCACTTCTAATGCTTCTTCTTTGCTCGCCATATGGGCCTCCGGGGTGCTGTTCGTGCGCGGCCGACTTTGTCGCCCTAAAGCGAAGTAATCTTATCACTTATGGCGTCCAATACCAGCCGAAATCCGTTCTCGATTTGCACTCATTGGCGGAAGGCGATGGTTAGCCCCCGCTAGAAGGGGATTCCGTTCCGTAATCCGCTGATTCACGCCAAAGGGAGTGGTGATTCCACGGTGAAGACTTCAGGACCACAGTGTTCGGTCAGCACTTCACCGAACAGGGTGTGGGCCCGTGCTTCATAAATGGTGACCGGCATGATCTGGCCCGCTTGCCGCCGATTTCCCTCCCAAACGACAATGCGATCACAGTGAGTGCGCCCGGTCATTTGGACCAGAGGGCCCGACGAATCTGCTTGTTTCGCAGCTTTCTTACTGGGACCTTCGACCAACACGTCCACTGTTTGGCCGATGAATGCATGATTTGCTTCTTCGCTAATGGCATTTTGTACAGCGAGTAATTCGTTGTTGCGGTATTGTTTGACCTCGTGGGGGATGTCGTCGGGCAGATTATCCATGGCCCGGGTTCCTGGTCGTTCGCTGTACTTAAAGATGAAAGAGTTCTTGAAGCGGTACTTTTTGATTGCCTCCACGGACATCTCGAATTCCTGGTCGGTTTCGCTACAGAACCCAACAATAAAATCGCTCGATATGGCATGGCCGGGTACGGTTGCGACGATCCGTTCCATCATTTCGTCATATTCCGCGACGGTGTATCCGCGTTTCATCAGGCGGAGGATACGGTCGGAACCACTTTGTAAGGGGACGTGCAAATAAGGTGACACCTTCGGCAGATCGCGCACTGCTTGGAGCAGGTCGTCCGTCATGTCCTTGGGGTAGTTGGTGACGAACTTCAAACGCGCAATGCCTGGGATGTCGTGTAATCGGGCAAGCAGGTCGGAGAGTCGGGTAGTCTGTTGCTCAGTTCGATATTGGTAGCTATTGACCGTTTGACCGAGCAGGGTGATTTCTTTGCAGCCCTGGTCGGCTAAGACTCTCGCCTCGGATTCGATCTGTTCCGGTGGTCGGCCTTGTTCGGGTCCGCGCGTGTTTGGAACGACGCAATAAGTGCAGAATTTGTCGCAACCGATCTGGATTCGTAGATACGCTTGATAGGGCGTCGGCCGCATGGTCGGATCACGCAGCGGGTCGAACGTTTCGTGGCTGCGTTTGATTTCTCCAACGGAGCCGTCGCGACGTCCCAAGCCAACGGCCAATTGGTGAGCTTGGCCCGCGTTGGTATCGGCAATCAGTTGGGGGACTTGGGCAAGTTGCCCCGGGCCCACGACGAAGTCCACGTAGGGAGCTCGCTCGAAGATTAATTTTTGATCTTTTTGAGCCATACACCCCATCACGCCAATGACTTTGTCGGGGTGACGCAATTTATGCTTCTTCAGTTTCCCGAGGGCGCTGTAGGTTTTTTCTTCGGCCAGTTGTCTGACGCTGCAGGTATTAAACAGTAGCGTATCAGCGGCCAGCGGATCGGTCGTGATTTCGTATCCTTGTTTCCGCAAACTGGCGACGACCATTTCGCTGTCCAGCATGTTCATCTGGCAGCCGACCGTTTCAATATAGAGTCGTCTCATTGTGTCGCGGGGACTTGGATTGCGTGGTTGGATTCGTCAAATTACCCATATAGTAACACGCACCCTTGGGCGACTGCGAGGGGGATTTGGACGAGGTGAACCGCATGGAATCGACGACCATCCAGCAACTTTGCACTTTTCTTGACAACTTTGCACCTCCCAAACTGGCAGAGGAGTGGGACAACGTGGGTTTGCTGGTGGGGGACCGCAAGGGGGCGGTAGCGAGGGTCATGACATGTCTGACCGTCACGCCAGATAGCGTTGCGGAAGCAGTGGATCAGCAGGCGGATTGCATCGTGACCCACCACCCGCTGCCATTTCGGGCTTTGAAACGAATTACCACGGACACCGTACCTGGCATGTTGCTGTGGAAATTAATCCGAGCAGGGATTGCCGTTTACAGTCCGCATACTGCGTTTGATTCCGCTGCGGTGGGCATCAATCAAACGCTTGCCGAGGGGGTTGGCTTGACGGACATACAGCCTCTGATTCCTGCTGAGGAGCTTCAGGGTGTCGGCACTGGCCGCATGGGGCGCTTCGAATCCGCAAGGACGCTGGGAGACTTGGCCAATCACCTGAAGGAATTTCTGGGGATCGAACACCTCAAGGCGGTGGGGAATCTGGGAGCACCAGTCGAGAAAGTGGCCGTCGCATGTGGTTCTGCCGGACAGTTTCTGGGGCCTGCACGAGCCAAGGGCTGTAACGCATTGGTGACGGGAGAAACAACGTTTCACACTTGCTTGGAAGCCGAGGCGACTGAGGTGGGGCTGGTGTTGCCCGGGCATTATGCCAGCGAGCGTTTTGCCGTGGAGCGATTAGCTGAGGTAGTTTCCCAGGAGTTTCCGCATATGACCACCTGGGCCTGTGCCGCAGAACATGATCCTGTGATCTGGTTGTAGCCGCAGCGTGTTATGCCTGCCTCGCTCGGACTTCTTGCGGCGTGGATGGCTTCGTCGACTTGAGACAGCTTAGCGCGTCGTACTCGGTTGGCGACGGCTGACGTAACCGCTTTCTGGGCCGACGGCGAGTCCCAACCAGCCATCCGTACAGATGAATTGATTGAGCCGCGCGTTTTCGAATCCGCGCTGCCGAGTGAACTCTTCGGGTAACAGTTCGATCGGTCGATCTTGGGAAAAGACTTTGTTGAAGATCGCTTGCAACGCAACGCGTTCCCCAAACCCGATGCGGGAGCCAGCGATGCTGATAACGTCATCTCGAACGAGCGTGGCAGCGACACGAGAATTCTGAGGTCGATACGTCGCGAGTACATAAAAGTTCGTCCAGCGACGTCCGGTTGGGGTGGCCACTTTGGATAGCTTCAGAACAATTTTGACTTCGCCTTCCTTCAAAAGCACGCGAACCGGGTCGTGGTTGGCAAAGCGAACGACGACTCCCTCTGGTAAATCCTGCGGAGTATCAAGTTCGAGCAGGTTGAATGTGCTCTTAAGGTGATCGATCAATTCGACCAAGGTGAATTCGTTTCCAGCGAGACCGAGCGAGGAGAGCGTGTTGTTGATGGCAGATTGGTGGACCTGAACGCTAAGCAGGCTGTCGGCAGGCGCTTGAGGTCGCGGAGTGTAAGCTGCGAGCTGATGGTGTCCGGCAATGCGATAGCGGATGATCGCTCGTTGTTCGGTAGTTTCGAGGTGGAGCGCCTGCGGGTTCAAGTTACGTTTTTGCAGGGGGGTTAGGATTTTCTGTTGGAAGGAATCTTTGGCCCGCAACACTTGCGCAGTCGCTTCACGGTCAAGCTCGAAAGCGACTTGCTGTTCGATGCGTCGTTCCATAATCCTGTTAGCACGAGCGCTCTGTTCGTCATATTCTTGTTCAGCGATGGTCCGCGCCAAGGAACTGATGAGTGGAATGTCATCGTAATCGGTTTGGATACCGAGAAGTCTGGTGGTGCCCTCTGCTTCCGCAGTGGCTTTGGCTGCTTGGATTCCTTGAGGATGAATGGAAAACAATTTTTGCGCAGCGTATGTGGCATTCCCCCTGTTGCGGAAACTTGCCGGTCCATTCAGTGATCGCGTGTTGGAATCGACCGTACCCGCGGCATTGAGCACCATTTGCAGTCTCTGGGGGTGCGGGACCAACGTTAAATGTAGCTTCGCAGCCGTGTGACTCGTTCCAAAGACGCGTGATCCCAGGATAAAGTCTTTCACCCCTTTCTCAACCGTTTCTGGTTGGGGAAGCATATTGTTCATCAGGGTTACCGACATGGCAACGCGGATGTTGGCGTTGCGATAGTGGCTGTCCAGTTGCCGAGCCAGCGCGTTGGCAGCCGGAGCAGGAGCCCATCGGAGTCGTTGGTAATATTCTGCTAAATGCCGGCTATCGCTCGGCCGACGATGCAGCTCAAACCTCTCCAGTTCATCGACCAACTGCAGGTAATCTACCGGTGAGGTCGCCCAGGTTTGCAGTGCGTTCCCCAGATTAGCGAAGGGTTCCGATTGCATGAGTTGCTGTTGTTTTGTCGAAAGCTGCGGAGAGTTGATGCGCCAGAGCACGTCTTGAGCAAGTTGCTGCCGCCACTCCGCCGACACTGCCGTATTGGGTTGAGCGTAACGATGGATTTTGTCGAGCATCAGATACTCACGCCACGCTCGGCCATTCGGATCGTTTTGAAGTTGTGCCTCCAGAATCATGGCACAGCGATCGACGCTCGGACGATGCTTGCTCTTGTCGACGCTGACGAGTTGTATCTGTGTTGCGGCTCGATGGATTCCCTGCCACATGCTCAGCCGGCGTTCGAGTGCGTAGCGTGCGCGGAGCAGTTGGGAACTGAAGTAAGAAACGCCCGCCTGCCTGGCCAGCACTTTGGCCTGTGCGAGCAATGCTTGAAGTTCACTAAACAATGCGGCCGTCGTGGGATCATCTACCGTGTCCAACGCGTTGAGTTGCTTTAGTGTCTGAATCACCTGTTGATGCCAATCAGCCGTACGTGCGTCTTGGGCAAATGGCTGTATGTTTTCCAGTAAATCGACAGGTAGCGGCCAGCAAGACTCGACCTGAGGCACGATCGATGCAGGTTGTTTTGCCACCTGCTCGCCGTAAGTGGCTAATTGATGGTCAATCTCTTCCTTGTCAGTCTCGGGTACGAGGCGTTTCGGCATTCGGGGCGTAATGCCCGCGTTGGCTGAGACGGGGTTCAGTCTGCTCTTGGTGGCGCGCGTTGTCTCGTACTGCGAAGTCACACTCGGGGCGGGGGTGACGAAACTGCTCGGCGTACCCATGTCTGCCAGGTTAGTAAAGGTTGGGTCCGGGCGTGGAAGCTCGGGTAACGTTGATTCGCTCTGAGTTGCCGCTGGAACGTCATGCGAGGCGCTACCGTCGAAATGCGGTTCAGGCTCTTGGGGGAGTGTCGCGTCCACGTTGAGGGCAACGGCGACATGATCGGTGTGAGTCGTCACCGAGTCGCTTGCGGTGGGGCGAAGCATTTCCAGGGCGAGGGAGGGCCCATTGAGAGTGAGTGATTCCTCTGCTGCTCGGCCATCCGTGCTCGCAGCGACGTTTTCTACAGTTCCACGAGTTGCCTGCTCCGCGCTCTTGTCCGCAGTCTTGAGGTGAGAGAGATGGCGGCGCAGATCCTTGACCGGGCGCTGTGCTGTTTGTGGTGGATTCACCTTCCAAAGCTGAGGAGCTAGCACGGAGCCAACCACAGTGGAAAGCACGAGCATCAGAATGGACCAGGGGCGACTTCTAGAATTGCGACTCATTCGCTTACTCTTAGACCAAACGTGGACTCGAAGTCATTCGAGTAGAACACATAAGAAGATAGATCGGATGATTCGTTTGGCGAAGTCGAACAGAAAACAGAAAGTTGCGGCGACTGCTGGCATTTAGCACATGTCGAAAGATTGGTGAAGGATCCTCTGATCTGTGGAAGCAGCCTTGCGAAACAGGCGTGCAAGCAACAAAAACGCCGGTTTTATGCGGTGTCGACGATGACCGTGTCGGTGTCTTCGTATCCTGGCGCGCAACAGCAGAGGAAACGGAGAATCACATCGGAAGTGTTGGTAATTTGATGCACTTCACCTGGTGGGATGGCGATTGCGTCACCTTCGTGAACCGTTTGTTTTTCCGTGCCGATTTGCATTTCGCCTTGTCCGTCGAGGATGTAGTAGATTTCCTCGGTTTCCGGATGATAGTGTGGTGCAGTGCTGGCATTGATATCAAGTCGTGCTTCGGCAAGGCTCTGTTTTCGGATGCACGAATTGCGATGCGCCAACAGTTCTCGAATCTGTGAGCCATCTTTGGTGGTAAATGCTGGTACCTCGTTGATGTTGCGCACATCCATGGTGATCTCCTGGGAGCTAGCAGTTCGGGGAAGAAGTTTACGAAACACATTGTGGCAGAGAATCATGCGGTCTAAAATCCGCTGCCACAAAATCTAGCCACAAGAGTCTGACGATGAGCATGGAAGCAGTCGTTCACGTTTTTGATGCAGCCGATTTGGATGCCAGGCAATTTGGCCAGCATGTGCTGCGCCAGGAGGCCGCGGCCATCCTGGCGTTAGCCAATCGAGTGGATGCAGCGTTTGACCGGGCGGTGGAGTTGATTCTGAACTGCCGAGGTAGCGTGATCGTGACGGGGATCGGCAAAGCAGGTTTGATTGGCCAGAAGTTAACGGCAACTTTTGCATCCACAGGGACCAGTAGTCACTTCTTGCACCCCGCAGAAGCGTTTCATGGTGACTTGGGCCGTTTGCGCGATGCGGATCTGGTGCTTGCGTTCTCATACAGTGGGCGGACCGAAGAGGTCTTGCGTTTGCTGCCGTTGATCCAAGAGAAAGCATTACCTGTAATTGCGGTGACGAAAGATGCGAGCAGCCCACTTTCGCTATCTGCGCAGGTGGTGTTGCCGATCGGAGAGGTCAAGGAGGCATGTGGGTTGGGGTTGGCGCCGAGTACGAGCACGACGGCGATGCTGGCTCTCGGGGATGCCTTGGCGTTGACGGTTAGTCGTGCAAAAGAGTTCCGTGCGCGTGACTTTGCCAAGTTTCATCCGGGTGGGAATCTAGGGCGTCAATTGGCTCGGGTTGATGATTTGATGCGACCATTAGAAGCGTGTCGCGTTGCCCATGACGACGAGACGGTTCGTGCGGTCTTTGTGAGTGCCAGTCGACCTGGCCGCAGGACGGGAGCGATCATGTTGACCGATCGCCAAGGAAAACTGACAGGCTTATTTACCGACAGTGACTTGGCAAGGCTATTGGAAGGCATGCGCGACAATGACTTCGATACATCGGTGCGCGAATTGATGACACGAAATCCGATGCAAGTCCAGGAAGGGACATTGGTCAAAGACGCGATCCAATTGGTGACAAGTCGCAAAATAAGTGAACTTCCGGTAGTCGATACTGCAGGCTGCCCTGTGGGAATTCTCGATATCACGGACCTGGTGGGGCTATCTGCGATGCCCGAGGCCGATATTCAGGTAGCCGCACCAGAGGATGTGCGCGATCAGGTGACGTTGCCATTTCAACACAAAGAAGGTGAGTGATCGATGCCGAGTGACGAGGTATTGAAAGACATTGAGCTGATCGTTTCTGATGTCGACGGTGTGTTGACCGATGCGAGTATCGTGTACACCAACGATGGCATCGAGATCAAGCGTTTTAATGTCCGCGACGGATTGGGAATCAAGTTATGGCAACGCGCCGGTTTTCATTTTGGAGTGCTGACAGCGCGGACTTCTCATATCGTTAAGTTGCGAACGGCGGAATTGGGCATCGAGATTGTGCGGCAAGGGTTCGAAGATAAATTGCCGGTAGCGAAAGAGATCTTGAATTCTTTGGAGATTGCACCGGAGCGTGCCTGTTACGTGGGTGATGACCTACCAGACTTGCCGGTCATGCGTTACTTCGGCGTGGGGTTCGCCGTCGCAACAGCGGTCAAGGAGGTGCGGGATAGCGCAACGCTGGTAACGGAGGCCAGTGGAGGCGACGGCGCGGTGCGCGAGGTGATCGAACGTGTACTGAGAGCCAAGGGGCGATGGCAAGATTTAATTAGCAAATATTAGTCCATCGCTGGCTAGAAAGAAAAAACCGTGCTGAAGAATCTGATTCGCTTCGCAGTTTCCTTTTCGATTGTATTCGCGGCGTATTGGGCATACGCCATGTTGGCCGTTCCCACGATCGAACCCGAATTGCAATATGCATTTCAGAAGCCGGATCTCGAGAGCAGCATACAAGGGGTGGAAACCGAGGCGTATCGGAATCTCTTTCCTCCGGGTTCTTGGGAATTGAACACGGATACTGTGAAGGTGATCAAAACGCTTCAGGGGCGTTTGTTGTTCGAGCAAGAGCGTTTTGGGAACGACGGAGAGATTATTCTGACTCCCATCACGTTAATCGCCGAACCGGCAGCAACGGGGGAGGAAACGGATGATAAGAAATCCCGGGCGGTGATTATGCAGGCTCCCGAGGCCGTGCTGAAATTTGCGGGGAAATTCAATCCGCTGATGGGCAGTGTCGCGCCTCTCGAAGCCGGGTTGCTCAAGGGTGATATCACCATCCGTAGTCCAGCTCCAACGGTTGATGATCAAGATCTTGTGCTGCAAACGCGAAATGTGCAGATCACATCGACTAGCATCTGGACGAAGAATCAAGTCGCCTTTCGCTATGGAGCGAGCGAGGGACTGGGACGCGACTTGTACATTGCACTGAGTGACGAGGGGCGCGCGAAACGGCCTGATGGCCAGAATCCGAGTTTGCGTTTTGGGACAGTCGAGTGGTTGCGTGTGACACATATTGATTATGTGAACCTTGCCGTGCCCGGTGATGGAGTGTTGCCGATCGCTGCTAACGCCACGGTGACACCAACACCCGGTGCCGCGCTATTGCCACCCACGGCCCCCCGTCAAGCGTCGACACCAATCCGCGTGACCTGTCAGGGACCATTTCATTTCAACCTGACGGATTGGAGTGCGAACTTTGCTGACAAGGTGGTCGTTGCGCGACCATCGACTGAGGGGAGCGAGGACCAATTGAAGTGTCAGGCGCTGACGGTGTTCTTTCGTTCTCCCGAGCAGCGAGAAGCCGCAACGACTGCGGTTGAAGATGAAGCATCGAAAGTGGATGTCACCAAGATCGTAGCGACAGGCAATCCCGTCAGTCTGCTTGCGCCGTCGGTCGACGCGTATGCCCAAGGCACCAGGCTGGAGGTACAGGTGGGACCGCGACTGATCCATCTTGCCGGTCCTTCTCACGTCACGTTACGACATGGGTCACAGATTGTGGTTGCTCCTCGAGTGGAGTATCTGTTGCCGGAAGATCCAAGACGGATGGGGCAGTTGTGGGCACCCGGACCGGGCTACCTTGTGGGCCGAGATAAAACGGGTGACGGCCGCGCCTTTCGTATCGATTGGCAGGGGGATGTGCGACTCCGCAGACAGCGCGAGCAACATGTACTGTCGCTCAAAGGCGGCGTTAAGGTGGATGTGGAAGGTGTCGCTAACCTGCGCGGCGGCGAGGCCCATGTATGGCTCGACGAGCTACCGCGAGTGGGCAACCTGACGGAGGGAGCAACCGCGGGGCAAGCGAAAGCGCGTTACTTTGTCCGCCCGGATCGGTTGTTGCTGCAAGAGAACGTGACATTCGATTCAGCCAAGTTGCAAGGGGCAACGCATCGCGTTGAGTGCCAACTTGTCTATCGGGCCCCGGTGGCGGCTGGCGTCGAGGGTGCCTCAGCGACGGGACCCGGGGCGCCGGCGACCAAGCGTCAGATCCCTGGGCTGTTTCATTTAAACCCGGGGTCAGCTGAGAACGGTGGTTTGGGTAGCAAATATGACTTGATGGGAAATTCGATTCTTGCGACGGTCGTTTCCGTGGACGAAGACAAGCAGCTTGAAGAATTAACCATCGAAGGAAATGCGCGGTTCATTGAATTAGCGCCTGACTCGACGTCCGAGCCGCCTCTGTTGATCACCGGCAAGACCTTTCAGTTAAGAGGAGGAAGTACGGCTGATCCGGAGATGCACGTGCTGGGCCAGCCGGCAACAGCGTTGGCGGGTGGTGGTATGCTTCCTGAACAACGCGCGCTGGTGAATGTCGATGGCGTCTTAATGAGTGGTTTGGTCATTCGTGTGCGCCAAGCGGCAAACCGTTTGTGGATCGAGGGTCCCGGCGATATTCGTGCTGCTCGGAGCTTGCAAGGAGCGTCACCGTCTGCAGCGCCGGGCAAGTTTGAGGTGAGTTGGACAGGCGGGTTGGATTTTGATGGGCTCACAGGAATTGTTAATCAAAATGTCGTTGTCCGCGGGCAGCAGCGATTGCAGGCTGGAGACATCGTGGACTTTACAGCGCGTGGCCAGCAGTTGGATGTGACGCTCAACCGGCGCGTCAACTTTGAAAAACCGAAATCTGGTCGAGAAGATCTTGAGGCGCGTCTGTTGGCGTTTCGAAGTGAGGCAACTGTAGAGAGTCGCACGTATGACGCGAATGGAGTCCAGCAATCTCTGGAACGGGGGGTCGCTCACAACTTGCGGATGGATCAGGCCAGCGGTGACTTGCGCGGCGATGGTCCAGGTTGGATGCGGACGGTGCGGTATCGTGACAGTGGCAAAGCTGGAGGTCGTGCGTTGCCGGCACTGCAACGTGGAGGTCAGCAGCAGTTGATGCATGTTTCTGTCGAATTTGATCAGGAAGTCGTTGCGAATTACCAGAAGAAAGAAGTGAAGTTTCTGGATGACGTGCGTGTGGTGTACGGTCCTGTGTCGGCATGGGGCGAGGTGATTGATCCGAATGCGATCTTTGAGCGACCGGGATATGGCGTGGCGATGACCTGTCGCCAGTTGTTATTGACGGACTTTGGTCGCGAGGGAAGATCGGCCATGGAAATGGATGCTACCGGAAATGTGCGCGTCGACGGGCGTGCGGATCTGGGCTACTTTGTTGCGCAAGCTCCTCGCATCAAATATTCGGAGGTGAATGACCGTTTGGTGCTGGAAGGAGATAGTGGAGCGGATGCCAAAGTCGAGACCTGGGAGCGGATTGGCGAAAAACCTCAAGTGTGGGAGAGTCGCAGCATCGAGTATTGGCCGAAGATCAATGCGATTAAAATGCCGGATTTTCGCGCTGGTGAAATCTTTAATATTGGTAAACGCTCCCCAGGTTCGCCTGCACCCGACAACGATGTGGATCCCCGCGGTTCCGATCTTTTCAATCGCCCCAGGTCGTTTTGAACTGTCATGTGACGGGCAGTGATATCCAGCATCGATGCCGGCGTCTGTAGCTGCAATCGATGCGCTTCACAAAGCGGTTGAGATTTCCCTGCGACAGTTTGTTTCACCAAAGCTTCCCGCGAAG
>NZVR01000178.1 GCA_002701545.1 Blastopirellula sp.
TGTTCTTTAACAACAGCAAGTACAATCCCCGGCACCATCATTTTGGCGAGCGCACACCGCTGACTTGTGCGCGGTCGACCGACCGCGGTAAGACCTGGCGGATCCTGGGGAACATTGCCGAGGACCCTGCCGCCGAGTACACCAACCTGGATTGTTTTTTCACTTCGCAAGGGGACGCGATTCTGACCTACATGTACGCCAAGCCAGCTTGGAATCGCGACCGAATTCAGCTCAACGCGGCACGCATCCCGCGTCGCTGGTTCGACAGCCCGTGACGGTCCGCGCGACAGAGCTCCGCGCAGACAATACGCGAAAGTGCAGCGGTCTGCGCTGGACGTCAGCGTCTAGGGGCTGTCTGAGACCCGCACGCTTAGTTGCTCGGGAAACAGGTCTGCCATTGCCGCTTGAGCGTCTTTCGATTGCGGGTTGATGGCGAGCGTTTGCGTTTGATGTGCATCGTTGCGCTCGTAAGTTTGGGGGCCATTCGTTGCGAGAATGGTATCGACTTCCGAAGCGAGTACCGATCCTGGCTGAGTGGCAGGTTGCCACTGTTTCACAGCGTTCAAAGCCAGTTCGAACGTCCGCAGGTTGGAGGCAGCTTGGATTGCCGTATGCATCAGGGGATGGCGATCCTTGACCTCTCCATACGTGCAGTCTTCCAAAAAATGCATTGTGCCCTGTGTAAACGAGAAACAGGTCAGGATCGTCGTTGGCAAGCTCGGCGGATAAGTGCGCCAGCCGATAACTGGCGTAGGAGATGCTGCCACAGTTGATGACTTCGCAAGTCTGGTCCGGTTGCGAGGCGTTCACTAACTCCTCAATCCAGACGTTGTACGACGGCCGCGTGTCGAACGGGTGACCATACTTCGTGGATCCACCCAGTGAAAAGACGCGAATAGTGTTTGCCGGTTTCTCGCAGGCGAATTGCTCGGCATTGAAGAAGCTTTTCTTCAATTCGTTTGTCGTGTACGTGTCCCCGTTTTTGACGAACAACGGCTGGCCATCACTAAAGCCGACAAACAGATCGCGGGTCTCCATCGGAGGCCGGACCCCCAGTGTCTACAAAACGCCTTCTGTCATTCCCACAAGCGTTGCGGTGACGATGCATNCATAGAGTATGCGACGATGTGTGGGGATGCGACGNNGNGTGGTTGCCCGATTTGACATGACGCAAGCCTTCACAAAAGTTGGGGATACGTCTCCTGCCGATTCATCATAGCGAAGTTGTTTTTTGTTTCAAAATATTTTCACCGAGGGCTGCGGTAAGCGTGACCTGCCCGAAAAACGAGCCGCTGCAACGTTTCGCAGTTGTGTCTCAGCCGACGTGAGCAAGCTATCTGATGGTGGCGGTTGCNGGTTTAGCAACCCGAGTTGGAACGCGAACGATGCGAGCGATGCGCATACGGTGACAGGGGAGATGCAAGGGGAGATCTAAGCGGGCCGTCGTGGGTGTGTAAGACGGGGGTTACTCGCGTACTTCACGCAGCCAACTTGGTGCGGAATCTTGGCCTTTGAGCGCGGCGAGCGCACCATCGGTAATGGCGAACCAACCCCGGTGAAAAGCAAAGCGGAAGTGCATGGGAATCGAACCCACCAGCCGCACGGTTAACGTACGGCTCAACGGTTTTGAAGACCGCGGCCAACACCAGTTGTGCAAGCACTTCCAGGCTTGAGACAGTTCTTGTCGGNANCTGCCGGGCGATAGCCANCTGCCACCACCACGACTCCCGACTCACCCCAGCAGCGTCCCGCCTGTGACGGGAGGCGAGTCGTGCGGAGATCGCTTGACGATGCCAATGGGCGGCATCACTTCCGACTCGCTGCAGAGCAGTTACCTGCCAGCCAAGCTACCTCAGTCTAGCGGTGTGGCGTTTGAAAGCAAAGCAGCCTCAAGTAAAAACCTGCGTCACCAGAGGATGCTGGTCCAGCCGTCAGAGAGCAAAGGTCCGGTGGGCCGGAGTCTGCAAATTGTTCTCTGTCGGTCCCCGCCGATTACCCCCTGTACTATACTCACGGGCAGTCTCTTTCACTTTGCCTGGTTTTTCTTAAGAGCCCATGATGAACAATCGTTATTCTCGAATACTATTGCTCGGTCTGCTGTCAGTGTTGGTGTTTCCCCGCACTCTGTGGGCGGACGATTTGACCCATGGTTTTGTTGATTCTGATGGTGTGAAGATCCATTACGTCACTCAGGGCGAGGGGCCGTTGGTGGTGATGCTGCATGGCTTTCCCGACTTTTGGTACACGTGGCGCAAGCAGATTCCGGCGATCGCCCAGAATTATCAAGTCGTGGCGATTGATCTGCGTGGTTATAACAAGAGCGATCAGCCGGAAGGCGTCGAGCAGTATGCCATGCCGAAATTGATGGGTGACGTGAAAGCGACGATTGAGCACTTTGATCAGCAGCAGGCCGTGGTGGTAGGGCACGATTGGGGAGGGGCCATCGCTTGGTCCTTTGCCATGCAGTACCCGCAGATGACCGAACGCTTGGTCATTTTGAATCTGCCGCATTTGCACGGCCTGCAACGCGAGTTGGCGAACAATCCGGCGCAACGCAAAGCCTCCGCGTATGCGCGGCGCTTCCAACAGCCCGACGCGGCTGCCGATCTGAATGCACTCGGCTTAACCGTTTGGATCCGAGACGCGGCGGTGCGCAAACGGTATGTCGAGGCCTTTGAACGGTCTTCCTTTGAGAGCATGTTGAACTACTACAAAGCGAACTTTCCCCGCGAGCCGTATCGGGTACCGGAGGCCGCACCGCCCAAGGTGAAGTGTCCGGTGTTGATGATCCATGGTTTGAAAGATACGGCACTGTTGCCCGGCGCTTTGAATGACACTTGGAAGTGGCTGGAAAACGAGCTGACACTGGTCACGTTGCCGCAAGCGGGTCATTTTGTACAGCAAGACGCGGCTGACAAAGTGACACGTACGATGACGAATTGGTTACAGCAATCGTCTCCGTAGCGCAAGCCTGACGCACTGCCGTACTCAGGCTAAGTCGGTGGGGGCACACCCGCAGGTTGTGCTGTTTAACGCTGGTTAGCGCTGGATATTGCCGGTTAGCGCCGGTTAGCGCCGGTTGGACGGCGTGACGCCGGCTGCGACGTGGTCGTTAGCCGCGGTAGGATTCGTGGCATTCGCTGCACGACTTCATGATCTCACCCACGGCTTTGCGGGCGTTTTCGTCGTTCTTGAGTTTGACGGCGTCCACGATTTGACGTGAGGCATCTCGCATGCGGATGGAGAATCCGTCGTAATCTTCGTCACCGGCATCTTCCATGCCTTCACGAGTCAAGACTTCGGCCACGGCGGCGATGATTTCGGCTTGGTGCACGATTTCGCCAGAGTTGGCTTTGAAGTCGTTGGCGTTCGCGGTCCACGGTTGCAGTTTTTCCTTCATGATCTGGTCGATCTTTTTCATCAAGGGGGATCGGTCGGCGACTTTCGACCAGTCCGCAGCGGCTTCACCGTCCTTGGCGGACAGACCGCCACCACCGATCAGATCCTGCAGTTCGTCTTTGCGTTTTTTCGATTCATCAAAGACGGTTCGGGTATTGGTTTTGCAGTTGGCGGCGACCCGGGCAAAGATGTCGCGTGCAGCAGGGCCGAATTCTTTCCAGCGGACGTCTCCGTCGTACTCACCGACGATGGCGAACAGCATAGCCAGGATGGAAAAATGCGTACGGCATTTGCGATTGCCGCCGCCGGTGAAACTGCTGGGGCGCGTGACGTCTTTGTCGAGCTCCAATTTTAAGGCTTTGATTTCGTCTTCGATGGTGGCTGCCGAGATGACTTTGGTCCAAGCAAACACGCCGCCGGCCGAGCTCGCTGGAGCTGTGCCACCGCCGCCACCGTTGCTGGTTGGCGGTGNCACGGCTGCGGCCCCTGCATTCGCGGGGCGCTCGCCACTCAGCGGACTCCCCTCGCCGAAGAGATCTGCGTAGAAGACATTGTTTGTGGCCTGTTGGAACTCAGGGGTTTGGGCACGGCGCACGGGCGATTTGCCGCGTTTTTGAGCCAGCAGCAGCACGCCGGGGAGGCAAGTTAAAAGGAGTGCGCCAAAGATCAATCGCGCAGGGGTGAGACGCATGATGTGCTCCACCGTTCTGGATGTTCTGTTCCGAGTAGCCTATCATTCGATTATCGTCGATCTTTGCCTGCCGCACAAGCATTTCCCACTCGGATGTTACGCCCCCTGGAGTCCTGCCCCATGTTTCGCTTCCTCCCATTTGCGTTGCTGATCTGCCTGACTGCTCTCGCGCCAGCTTACGGGGAGAATTGGCCCCAATGGCGCGGCCCAACGTCCAATGGCGTGGCCCCTGCGGGCAGCTATCCGACTGAGTGGAGTGGCGAGGAACATGTTGCTTGGAAACGCAAATTGCCCGTCTCCGGCAGTTCCACACCTGCGGTTTGGGGCGAGCTGATTTTTCTGACCAGCGCCCAAGGCGACGAAAATACCTTGCTCTGCCTGAACCGGGACGGCCAACCGCAGTGGGAAACCAAACTGGGAGCGATGCGCAAAGGCAAACATCGTAAGGCGACCAGTTGCAATTCGTCGCCGGTGACCGATGGGCAGCACGTCTACGCGTATTTCAAGAGCGGTGACCTGGCTTGCCTCGACTTTGACGGCAAAGTGATCTGGCAGACGAATCTACAACGCGAATTTGGTGAAGACACGTTGTGGTGGGATTTGGGGACCTCGCCGGTGCTCACCCAGCGTCACGTGGTGATTGCTGTGGTACAGACCGGTCCATCGTATATCGTGGCGTTCGACAAGCAGACCGGCAAGTTGGCCTGGAAGCGTGATCGCAATTTGGGTGCGCCGGTAGAGGCCGCGCAGACCTACGCCACACCGATCGTTGTCGAGCAAGACGGGAAAGAGACCTTGGTGGTTTTGGGAGCCGATCACGTGACCGCACATGACGCGCAGGACGGCAGTGAGTTGTGGCGTGTTGGCGGAATGAATCCCAAGCAGGATCAATATTTTCGTTCCATCTCCTCGCCGGTGAGCGGCACGGACATCGTGGTGGCACCCTACGCACGCGGTTCTACGGTGACAGCAATCAAAATGGGCGGCCAAGGCGATGTCACTCAATCGCACGTGGCCTGGAAGAAGGAAGATCTGGGCGCTGATGTGCCGACGCCGATTGTGATGGGCAACAAGCTTTACATCTGTGGTGATAACGGGAACCGTCGGGGCCGATTGACCTGTCTGGAACTGGGGACTGGCGAGAAGTTGTGGGAGCTGAACTTGCCACGCAGTCGTAGTTCGTACAGTTCCTCACCGATCTTGGCTGGCGGTAAACTGTACGTGACGCGCGAGGATGGTGTGACCTTTGTGGTGGATCCTGGTGAGACACCGCAAGTGGTTGCGGAAAATCGCCTGGCGGACGAGTTCACTGCCGCCACACCGGTATTCACCAACGGACAGATCTTGATTCGCACTTTCGGTCACCTGTATTGCATTCGATGAGCGTGATATTCAGCAAAGGAGGGCTTGGATGAGTGCAGCGCGTTTAGAAGCCGCGATCGCCAATTTGCAGCAGGTTCGTAACTACACCCATGATTTGCTGGAGCATACGGACGAGGCTGATTGGTTCCGTTCCGCGGGTGATCAGGTGACTCATATTGGCTGGCAAGTCGGCCATCTGGCGATCTGCGAGCGCGTGTTGCTGATGAAACGTATCCGGGGGGAACAAGCGGGCGATGCGGACTTGTTGCCCGCAGACTTTCAGGATTTGTTTGGCAAAGGTTCCACCCCGGTGATGCAGGCCGACGCGTACCCGCCGCCACAGGCATTGCGAGCGGCCTTGGAACGGGTACATGAGGCTGCCATGGCGACGGTTCAGGCGCTTGATCCAGCGTTGCTCGATGAGCCGACCGTGGGGCCTGAGCATCGCATGTTTACTACGAAGTGGGGGGCCCTGCAGTGGGCGGTTCAGCACGAGTACCTGCATGCTGGACAGATTGGTTTGTTGCGTCGTCAACTTGGAAACACTTGGCTCCGTTAGGGATATTGTGAGGGATATTATGACCGAACACACTTCTTCCGCCCGCACACCTGACTGGTTTCCTGACTGGGCGAAACATTTGGCCGAGTTGTACTTTTCGGGGACGACGTGCGTCTTTGTCTTGCATGGGAATGTGCATGATTTAATTCGTTGCCCCGGTCCAGATGGCGAGGATACTTTTGTCACCTTGCAAGACTTTCTCGCATCTCAGGTGTTTGGGAATTGGGGAGTCGTTATCAATTACGACTTGGGTAGCGGGATGCGGTTGCAGGCGGGGAACAACTCCGAGCGACTTCAAAAGATGGTGACTCATGTTTCGCCGCGCATCGGGGATCCGGGGACGTGGCCGCGATCACCCGACAAGGTTCTGGATCAATTGGAACGGTTGATTCAGCACAGCTTGTTACGTGATGACAAAGCGAATCGCGAGGAATTGGCAGTCTTGTTTCCTTATGCGCAGTATCTGGTTCCCGCTGCCGAAATGTCATCTTTGTCCGGGGCGACCGGAGCACGTCTGGTACGTCTGCTGAGTTGGGCACAAAACCCCTACATCAAGCGGACGCAGATGGCGTTTTGTCTGGTGGCCGACAAGCTGAGCGAGGTGAATGATCGCCTGGTGACCAATCCGCATGTGGCGTCCATCGAAGTTCCTTTGCCGACCGAGCAAGATCGCCTGGCCTTCGTCAAGTCGGTGACGAAAGGGCGGCAAGACTCTTTGGGAGACTTTACCGAAGAGTCATTGGCCCGCTTGGCGAGCGGATTGAATCTGATCAACTTGAATACCGTCTTGTCGGGTGTGAAGAGCGGCGGGCAACTGCAGTCCGAGCGGTTCAAGAGACTGAAAAAGACAGCGATCGAACGCGAGTGCCATGGGCTGGTCGAATTCATCGAACCTCAACACACCTTGGATTTGGTGGTCGGTCATCAGGCCGCCAAAAGCCGTTTGCGTGACGATGCGCGGTGGGTCGGCGAGGGCCAGTTGGATGCGGCGCCGATGGGGTATCTGTTCTGTGGCCCGGTCGGTACGGGCAAAAGTTTTCTCGCCGAATGTTATGCCGGATCGATCGGCATTCCGTGTGTCAAGCTACGTAACTTCCGTTCCAAGTATGTCGGAGAGACGGAGGGGAATCTGCAACAGGTGCTGACCGTGTTGAGATCACTCGGGCCGATCGTTGTGATGATCGACGAGGCCGATGCGATGCTCGGCGATCGCCGTTCTTCTGGAGACTCAGGGACCTCCGGTCGGGTTTTCTCGATGATCGCCAGTCAGATGGGGGACACACGTTATCGCGGCAAGATCATTTGGATGCTGCTGACCTGCCGCCCCGATCTGTTACCGATCGACCTGAAACGTCAGGGGCGTGCCGAAGTCCATATTCCCTTGTTCTACCCGCAGGCCGAGGAAGAGATGCGTGAGATGTTCCGCGTGATGGCTCGCAAGAACGACGTGCCTTTGGCCGAGGACGCGGTTCCCGACATCGATGCCGCGCGTAGTCTCAGTGGCGCCGACATCGAAAGTGTGGTGCTGGCGGCGCGTCGCGCTGCTTTGACTGCGGGGAAGGAGGCGGTGGAACAGGAAGAGTTGCAAGTGGCGCTCGACACCTTCATTCCGTCAGCTCAAGGTTTAGAGAAAGAGCTGCAGGAACTGGTGGCTGTGCTGGAATGCACGGACCGCGAGTTCCTGACCGATGACTGGCGGAATGAGGTCGCTCAGCCCAACGGTCGCGCGCGACTTCAGGAACGGACTACGGCGATTCGGCAGATTCTGGAAATGTAAGCGTTCGTGACGACACGAGTGAGTCGGCGTGCTGTGCCAACCGGTGTCGCAGCGCTGGCTGCGGCCCGAGTTTTGTGCGGGTGTGTGTCGACAGCGTGTTCGTCATGGAACATGATGAAGCCTTGCCGTCACCCGGTGTCAACTGTTTTGTCGTTGAGCGAAGGAATTGTCATGTTGCGTTTTACCAGCCTTGCGGTGCTTGGTCCGTTGTTATTCACGCCCTGGTTACCGGCCAAAGAGTTCGAGGTGCGACGGCTGTGGGCGGGTGACGCCCCGCAGGCCTTGGGCCAGGAAGCCAAGGATCAGCCACGGTTGCTGATCCGCGTGCCTCCGCGGGCGCAGGCCAACGGTACGGCGATTGTGATCTGCCCCGGCGGTGGTTACGGCGGCTTGGCGATGGATCACGAGGGGCATCAGATTGCTGAGTGGCTTAACTCGTTGGGCATTGCCGGGTTCATTCTGGATTACCGGCACCGTGGCAAAGGTTATGGGCACCCCGCTCCGATGCTTGATGTCCAGCGTGCGGTGCGCTGCGTCCGCGCGGATGCCGACAAGTACGGTGTTCAGCCGGATAAGATTGGCGTGTTGGGTTTTTCGGCCGGAGGCCATCTGGCCTCGACTGCTGCGACGCAGTTTGACGCGGGAGATCCGCAGGCGAAGGATCGCATCGACCGTGTCAGCTGCCGTCCGGACTTTGCCGTGCTCTGTTACCCTGTTATTGCATTTGACCAACCCTACACACATCGGGGATCGCAGAGGAACCTGTTGGGTGCTGATGCGGCTCCGGCGTTGGTGGCCCAGATGTCGAGTGAGCGGCGAGTGACTGCCGAGACCCCGCCGACGTTTCTTTGGCATACGACGGATGACAAAGCGGTGCCGGTCGAGAACAGTATTTACTTTTACTTGGCCGCGCGGCGTGCGGGAGTGGCTTCGGATTTGCACGTCTACAAACATGGTCGCCACGGTTTAGGGTTGGCGCGCGGTGTGACCGGCGCGTCGGCTTGGCCTCGCGACTGTGAAAATTGGCTGCGGGCCAACGGGTTCTTACCGAAGTAGTTTGCCGTAGAGGCAAGTCTGGGCCAGTCGGTCGTTCAGGCTGTGCCGGGCTGTGGGCGCTAGTCGAGCAGCCCGAGCACCCTTCGATCAGGAATCATGACAAGCATTGGTTGTCAGCAGAAAGCACAGGAGACTCATGAGATACGCAGCGGTACGTGGGGGGATGTTGCTGGTTTTATGTTGTGGCTGGAACGGTGCGTTGTGGGCCAAGGAACGGCCCAACGTGATTTACATTCTGGCAGACGATTTAGGGTACGGCGACCTGGGATGTTACGGTCAGAAGACGTTGTCCACGCCGCATCTTGACCGCTTGGCCCGTGAAGGGATGCGGTTTACTCGACACTATGCCGGGTCGACGGTTTGCGCCCCATCGCGGTGTGTCCTGATGACCGGTTTGCATACGGGCCATTGTCGCGTGCGGGGGAATGGGCCGGGGAAATTACTGTCGGCGGATGTGACGTTTGCGCGTCTTCTGCAGCAAGCCGGTTATGCGACAGGATGCTTCGGCAAATGGGGAATTGGGAATCCGCCGCCGCTGGATGATCCCCAACGACATGGATTCGATGCGTTTTATGGCTATATCAATATGTACCATGCGCATAATTTCTATCCCGAGTTCCTCGTTCGCAACGGCAAGAAAGAAGCGTTGCGCAATCGGCTTTATGAGGACTGGTTGACCAAGCGAACAGGGCCTCGCGAGGGGGCGGGCGTGGCGCGGGTTGCCGTGGATTATGCGCCTCAACGGATTGCCGATGCGGCTTTGCAGTTCATTCGTGACCATCGGGAGCAGGACTTTTTTCTGTACTATGCGTTGAATATTCCGCATGCGAACAATGAAGCGGGTGGCGATCGGCGCGTGCAAAACAATGGTCTGCGGGTGCCGGATCTGGGGGGGTGGGCAAAACGCGCATGGCCAGTTCAGGAGCAGGGGTTCGCGCGCATGATGGAAATGCTCGATGGCGATGTTGGCCGGATCCTGGCCCTGTTGGAGGAGTTGCAGATCGCCGAGCAGACGCTGGTGATCTTTTCCAGCGACAACGGTCCTCATCAAGAGGGAGGGCATCAGGTCGACTTCTTCGATTCCAATGGGCCGTTGCGAGGCAAGAAACGCGACCTCTACGAGGGTGGGTTGCGGGTGCCGATGATCGCCTGGTGGCCCGGTCACGTACCGGCAGGCCAAGTGACCGACCATATTTCAGGGTTTCAGGATGTCTTCCCGACCGTTCTGGAAGCGGCCGGAGTTGCGGCTCCCGAGGTGGACGGGATTTCCATGTTGCCGACGTTGCGCGGGAAGCCGTCAATGCAGCGGCGCCATCCGCATCTGTACTGGGAGTTTTTCGAGCAGGGAGGGAAACGCGCGGTATTGCAAGGCAATTGGAAAGCGGTCCAACGCAATACACTGAAAACACCGCCTGCGCCAATCGAACTGTACGATCTGGCAACGGATCCTGGTGAAACACGGGATGTGGCGGATCAGCATCCGCAGCGGGTGCAAAAGCTGGCCGAGATCCTGGTCGCCGAGCATGAATGAGCCAGTTCGACGTCGCGCAGCGCCCAGGACGGTTCCCCTGTCAGCTGCGTTGCGACGGAGTCAGGCCAGTGTGTGGGGCAGGCCAGCGCCTACGGTAGCACACCGTCTGTCGTAGCACACCGTCGGTGGTCGACGGCTGTGCTGAGACAACTCAGATATCTTTCATCAGCGGTTCGAGGTAGTTGACCGTACTTTGCATACTGGCCAACGCCTCGTAATCTTCCTCGGGGATCTGCACACGGTGACGCTTGCGCAACTCCATGACAATGTCGAGAAAGTCCATACTGTCGAGTTCCAGTTGTTCGCGAAAGGCGATCTCGTCTTTCAACTCGCTGAGGTCTTCGTCCGGGGCGATGTCGTTAAGGATGTCGATAATTTCGTCGCGAATTTCAGCGGGTGACATTCCGTTTCTCTCCAACAAACTAAGGGCTCGGCCCGGTCTGCTTTCACATAAATAGGTTGGGGGATGCAGTGAGTTAAGTTTCGCTACATCCGTTTGATAATGACCACCGAATTAATCCCCAGCATTCCAAATGAGTTGTTGAGGATGAAATCGACTTGGCCCAGTTCTTTTGGTTGATTCGTCACGAGTCCGTTAAGGCTACATTTCGGATCCACTTCATCGACATTGATTGTGGCGTGACATACACCGTCTTGGAAGGAGTTGAGATTCCCGGCAAGTTCCAGGGATCCGGCAGCTCCCATGCAGTGTCCGATGAAGCTTTTCGTGTTATTAAAGTGGGTGCGTTCGGATTCGCCAAAGACGCTGCGCAGGGCGGTACATTCTTGGGCGTCACCACTGTCGGTGCCCGTTGCGTGGGTACTGACAATATCGATCTGATCGGCGGTTAAACCGGCGCGTTTCAACGCCAGGTTGACGCACTCGGCCTGCCGCTCCGGGTTGGGCAGCACGAAGTCGGTGGCGTCGGTGTTCATGGCATACCCGGCCAGCTCGCCGTAGATTTTGGCGCCGCGTGCTTTGGCACTGTCGAGTCGTTCGAGCACAAACATGCAGCTGCCCTCGGCAACGACAATCCCGTTGCGTTGGGTATCGAATGGCCGTGACGCTTTGGTGGGATCTTCATGGGTTGCCAAGGCTCCCTGGCTGGCGAAGCTGGCAAAAATTCCGAAGGTATGAATGCTCTCCGAGGCACCACCTGCCAGGGCGATGTCGCATTCGTTCAGCCGCAGCATTTGAGCGCCCTGGATCAGTCCAGCATTGCCGGCGGCACAGGCGGCACCGATGGTGTAGTGCGGGCCGGTGATGTGCATGTTCAGGGCAATTTCACCTGCCGGATTGTTGGCCACAGTGCGCGGGTTGTGATGGTGGGACCAGAATTTGGTGTCGTAGTCGAACCCTTTGATCTCGTAGATCTCGTTTTCCGTCTCGACATTGCCGTGTTCGGTGACTCCAACGTAGATACCGACGCGTGCTCGATCGGTGTTTTCCCAGTCGATACCGGAGTCGTTCACGGCCTCGTTAGCGGCAAACACGCCGACACTGCCGGCCCGGGTGCCGCGGCGGATGTCTTTGCGAGACTGGTACGTTTTGGTGTCAAAATCGCAGATTCCAGCCAGCGTTTTACCGAAGTAGCGGATTTCATAATCCGTGACGCCACTCCGGCCGTTCAGAACGCTTTCCCGCAATTCCTGCAGCGAGTTACCGTTCGGAGCGGTCAAGCCGACACCGGTGATCACAATGCGTTGCTGATCCGGAAGCGTGTCAACAGAACTGGGGGCGATCATAGAAATCCCTGCGAACAGCGAAACCAAACCATGAAATTACCCAGTAATCCCGGGATTCGCAACCGCCTGCAACGGCCTGACGATCGCTTTGTGATGCCATACTCGTCGATTATGCTGTTTGTTTCACCGGCCGGCTCGGCTGGATCAGCTGGATTCTCAGGACCGCCCCGTCATGCGACAAATTGCCTTAGTTCTGCTATCACTTCCGCTCGGATTGGCCCTGAACTTGGCTCTGACCGACCCGCTTGCCGGTTCCGAGCGGCCGAATCTGATCTACATCATGGTGGACGACCTCGGTTACGGGGATCTTGGCTGTTTTGGCCAGCAGCGGATTCAGACCCCCAATTTGGATCAATTGGCCGGCGAGGGCATGCGTCTCACCAGCTATTACGCGGCGAACACGGTCTGCCGCCCTTCGCGATTGGCGCTCTGGACAGGGCGCCATGCGGGCCATACCGCGATCGATTCCAACAGTCGGTACATCTTTCAGAAAGCCGATGTGACTGTCGCCGAACTGCTCCAGCAGGCCGGATATGTGACCGGTGGCATTGGGAAATGGGCGATGGGTGGTGTCGGGACGACGGGACACCCGAACCAAAACGGCTTTGACTTCTGGATGGGGTATTTGGACCAGGGAGCGGCACACAACTACTATCCCACGCACCTGTGGCGGAATGCAGAGAAGTTTCCCCTGCCAGGGAACGTGATCGGCGACTTTCCCAACGGCCGCGGACGTGTGGCGAGCGAGCGTGTCACGTATTCGCATGATGTGATGACCGAGCAAATGTTTGGATTCATTCGCAAGCATCACCGCCAGCCGTTTCTGTTTCATGTCCATTGGACGATCCCCCACGCCAATAATGAAGGGGGGCGGGTGACAAAAGATGGCATGGAAGTCCCAGATTACGGGATCTATGCCAAGCGTGATTGGCCGCAGGTCGAGAAAGGCCAAGCGGCCATGATCACGCGGATGGATAGCGATGTGGGCCGTCTGATCGCGTTGCTGAAAGAACTTCAAATCGATGACCGCACGCTGGTGATTTTCACGTCGGATAATGGACCGCATTCCGAAGGCGGGCACCGGCACGAATATTTTGACGCGAATGGCCCCTTGCGCGGGTACAAACGGGATCTCTACGAAGGTGGGATACGCGTGCCGACCATTGCCTGGTGGCCGGGCAAGATCAAGTCAGGAGTGACCAGTGACGAACCGCTGGCAGGGTACGACTGGTTACCGACCGCCTGTGAATTGGCTGGCGTGGATGCCCCTGCTGACATCGATGGCATCTCGTACGTGCCCACCTTGCAGGGCCGGCCGCAGACGAGTCACGAGTACCTGTTTTGGAGTTATGGTTCCAAAAAGGCCGTGCGAAAAGGTGCCATGAAAGCGGTCCAGCTCGCACCGGATCGGCCCTTGGAGCTGTACGATCTGGCCAACGATATTGGCGAAACCAAGGATCTTGCAGACCAACAGCCGCAATTGGTATCCGAGATGAAGCGGATTATCGCTGCGGCACAAAAACGCTGACGACGACTGCCTGAGGGTGTGAGTCCATCGCCGTGTGCCAGCCGGTTTGCGTGCCCCACGCTGCGATTCCCGTCTGTCGCAGGCAAAAAAAAATAGCCCGGGCAGTTCCTTGGAACTGGCACCGGACTATAAGTCCCCCCTGGGAATTCCCAGTATGTTACTTGGCCGCACCCTATCTATCGGAATTGCCTGACTGCGACTTTGGCAAATTTTAACGGTTATGCGGAGAGTACCGGTGGAGACGCCTGGGCCTAGCCTGCACTGCTGGCATCTTGCTGGGCGCGCAGGTGCCGGACGACCGGAATCTGATTTTTTCGCAACCTAGGCTAAGAAAATGTAACGATTGGGTCGACTTTAAGGGCAGTGTGGCAGGATAGCATTCAGAAAGGACGCTCACCGTGCAGAACAAGGATCATCGCAGGTCACTTACCGCCGCTCTGGGCTCTCTCGGTTGGCCACTGGTTGTCGGCCTGGGTGCTTGCGGGGCGTTTTACGCTCTGTTGTTGAACGGACCGCTGGCCAATCCCACGCTCCAACGCTATTTCGCTTCGCACCCGGTTTCTTACACGGCGACCGCGATGTTCTTCGTCGGTCTGACGGCGATGGGGATGAAGTTGTTGAACGTGATGGGGCAGTCGGCGGTGATGTCCAGGATCGGTTTCGGCGATCGTTCGCAAGCCGAGCCGGCTGCCGGCGCCGAGCACCTGTTACAGCAGTTGGACGAGTTGACGTCGTTTGAGCAAGCGACCTATTTGGGAACGCGTCTCCGAGATGCTTTGAATTTTGTCCACCGCACGAAAGACGCGACGGGGATCGAAGACGAGCTGAAGCATCTGGCGGATCTGGATGTCGGCAGGCAGCAAGACAGCTACGCGTTGCCGCGCATCATCATTTGGGCGACCCCGATGTTGGGGTTCCTGGGGACGGTGATCGGTATCACGCAGGCCTTGGGCGATTTGGACCCTGCCGAGATGGCGAGCTCGATTGAGACGGCAACGGATAAATTGTTGTCCGGGCTTTACGTGGCCTTTGATACCACGGCGCTGGCTTTGTCGTTGTCGATCATTTTGATGTTTGTGCAGTTCTTGATTGATCGTTTCGAGACGCATTTGCTGGCGATTGTGGACGCGCGGGCGAACGAGGAATTGGTGGGGCGTTTCGAGCAGGTGGGAACGGGCAGCGATCCGCACATCGCTTCGGTGCAACGCATGTGTGAAGCCGTCATGGGGACGACGGAGAAACTGGTTCACCAGCAGAGCGCAATCTGGCAAGAGACGATTGAGGCGGCGCACCAGCATTGGAGTCAGATTGTTGGATCCTCGACCTCGCAGTTGCAGACGGCCTTGGGCAACGCCTTGGATGGGTCGCTGGAAAAACACGCGGAAACGGTGGCTGCGACGCAACAGCTGGCGATCAACGAAAGTGCCACGCTGCGCCGCGAATGGCATGAGGAGTTAACGGCATCGCATCAGTTGATGCGTGACCAGTACCAGAAGATGGCCGAGCATGGCGAGTTGATGCAGCAAGTCATGCAGGCGACAGGCGAAGTGATTCAGTTAGAAGCGGCACTCAACCAGAATCTGCATAGCCTCTCAGGTGCCAAGAACTTTGAGGACACCGTGATGAGCCTGTCAGCCGCCATTCACTTGCTGAATGCACGATTGGGCTCCGCACCGACGGATGGCAAGCAGGTTGAGTTGCAACGTAAATCGCACCAGGAACAAGCTGCATGAGGCGCAGGGTCACTCGCAAACCAGCGGTCCAGGTCTCACTGTTTCCCTTCCTGGCCGTATTGATCTGCACGATGGGTGCATTGATCGTCTTGCTGATCATGGTGGTTCAGCAAGCTCGTGCGTCGGCACATGCGGTGGCAGAGGCGGCGATTGTCGAAGAAGTGGCTCCCTCTGAGGAAGCGCTGATCGAGGAGGACTATCAGTGGCAACAGGAAGTCTTGGAAGGCTTGCGAGAAGAAAAGACGCAGAAGATTGCCAAAGCGCGCTTGGCCTTGAGCCACCTCGAAGAGCACCTGCGTGAATTGAAGACGACCTGGAAGAATCTGCAAGCCCGCGCGGAAGCGCTCAGTCTGGTCGAGCAAGACCGGGGTCGGGAAGCGGAAGATGACACGCGGCAACTGGCGGAACTGCGTACCGCCATCGCGGAGATTCAGAACGAGATCGCCGCTGCTCAAAAAGAGCTGGCAAGCCGTCCCAAGTCGTTTGCGATTGTGCCCTATGAAGGACCCAACGGGACGCGTCGGCGACCGCTGTTCATCGAATGCACAGGGCAGGGAGTGATGCTGCAGCCGGAAGGGATCTTGTTGCGGGCGGAAGATTTCAATGGCATGCTGGGGCCGGGGAATCCGTTGGACGCGGCGCTGCGGGCGAAACGTGAATACTACGCACGCGTGGTCGGTGCACAGCAGGTGGGTGAGCCTTATCCGTTGATCATCGTGCGACCCGATGGCGTGATGGCTTACGTCGCTGCGCGGGCTGCGATGAAAGCGTGGGATGATGAATTTGGTTACGAGTTAGTGGAACAGGATGTCGAATTGTCTTACCCGCCAGCGGACCCGAACCTGGGGCAGGAACTGGTCGACGTTGTCCGCCAGGCCCGTCGTCGGCAAGCGACCTTGGCGGCTGCCATGCCCAGCCGGTTTCGCGGAGGGGCCGCGCAAAGCTTTACTGATGTCGTGGGCGGTGAAGGTTCGGGGCTTGCCGCCAGCGGTGGAGCCACGCTTGGCACAGGCCAAGGCGGCACGGCTGCAACGCGGGGGAACACCAGGCAATCAGGTGGAACAGGACGCGATGGTCGTGCGACAAGCGGGTCTCGACGTGAGGGACAGGAAACCGATGACACTGGGAAAACTGCGCGAGGTTCAAGCGGAGGGCCAGTACGCGGTGGCGGACAAGCCGGTGGCGGCGGTCAGGCAGGACAGACCTCTCAGGTGGCACCCATCGCCCAGGCTCGCGGTAAGAACTTTGCTGTCCCCAAATCAAAGCGTGGGATGACGGGAGTCACCCGCTTCCTCCGCGTGGCCGTGTTGGCCGACCGGCTGGTGATTCTCCCAGAAGCAGGCGAGGACCGCGCCCCGCGTGTGATCATGCTGGAAGATCAGATGCAACCGCAGGTCGACGCGTTTCTGGCCGAAATGTGGAAGCATGTCGAGACCTGGGATATCGCACTACCCGGTGGTTACTGGAAGCCCATTTTGAGTGTCGAAGTGGCACCCGATGCCGAACAGCGGTACCAGGAACTCGTGACCTTGTTGCAAGACAGTGGTATTCGGGTGGAAAGGAAGCGGCGATGAGACGGCGAACCGAATCCCAAGAAGGGCCTGGGCAAGACTCGTTCCTCGATATCGTGGCCAACTTGGTCGGGATCTTGATCATCCTGGTGATGGTCGTCGGCGCACGCGCTAAAGATGCACTCATCGAAGCGGCTCCCGTGCAAGAGGCCGTGGCGGAGCAGGCGGTGGATGAGATCGATATCAAGACACCCCAGCGTGCGGCTCAGGATCTGGAAAAGAACATTAACGACCTGGATCAACGATTGCAGCGTCAGGGAAACGAGATTGCTTATCGGCAAAAAGAACGCGATACCATGTTGGTGTTGATCAAGAAGATCGAGCACCGGATCGAGGAGCAGGCGCAAACGCTGGACGAAGCAGATCGTGAGACCTATCAGGTGCGAAGCGAACTGGCGGCGGCAACGCATGCCTACGAGGATCTCAAGCGGACGCGTGAAGCGATCAAGACGGCGGTGGTGCCGCCGACGGTGGTTCGGCATCTGCCGACACCGATGGCAAAAACCGTGTTCGGCAAAGAATTGCATTTGCGGCTGCAAGCCGGTCGGCTGGTATTTGTGCCCCTGGAAGAGTTTGCTGAGCAACTCAAGGCCAATGCCCGTAGCGTCCTGGAACGCGCTCGGAATCAAGATGAGATTACCGACATGATGGGCCCGCTGGACGGTTTTCGAATGCGGTTTACGTTTCGACGAACGACGCGGGTTGGCTCGATCGGCGGCAGTACCGTTTCTCAAGTACGTTTCGAACTGGATAAATTCGAATTGATTCCAGTGACGGAATATCTGGGAGAACCACTCGCTCAGGCGCTGCAGCCCGGTTCCGAATTTCAGGAACTGTTGCGGTTGTACGACCCCAACAAGACCACGGTGACCGTGTGGACCTACCCGGACAGTTTTCAGGAGTTTCGACAACTCAAAGACGAACTGTTTCGCCGGGGATATCTGACAGCCAGTCGGCCATTGCCAGAGGGGCAGCTGATCGGTGGTTCTCCGCGAGGAACTCATTCGGCAGCACAGTAGGGTGCTCGTCTTGCCACCTGGTAAACCGCGTGAAAAACCGCGTGAAGTCAGGTGGAGCGCATGTTGGTTCGGGAGACGCCTGGTCTTGGTTGCGCCGTCTTTTGGTTGCGCCGTCTTTTGAGCACCCCATTTGCTGTGGGGCGCAAAAAAAAGCCTGCAAGTGAGGGCACTTGCAGGCTGCGATGAAGATCCGATGGAACGTGCGATCAGGCACTCTTGGCTTCGGGCAACTTAAACAGTTGGTCCCGACCTTCCACAATATCATCGTTGATCACGTAGGTTTGACCCTGCTCTTGATCAGGAAGTTCAAACATGATGTCCATCATGACTTCCTCGATGATGCTGCGAAGTCCGCGAGCTCCGGTTCCCTTTTCTTTGGCCCGTGCAGCGACCGCGTGCAGTGCGGCTTCGGTGAACTGCAACTCGGCATTCTCCATTTCAAACAGGCTTTGGTACTGTTTGATCAGAGCGTTCTTGGGTTCCGTGAGCACTTGCACGAGGCCCGGTTCATCCAACGGAGCCAGTGAGGTACAGACAGGGAGGCGACCGACGAGTTCGGGAATCAAGCCGAATTCAAGCACGTCATCCGTGTTGACCTGAGGCATGAGTTCTGCGACGTCCGCTTCGTTCTTATAACCCGACTCCTGGCCAAAGCCCATCGTCTTGCGACCCAGGCGTTTGCGGACGAGTTCATCGATGCCGACAAACGTACCACCGCAGATGAACAGGATATTCGAGGTGTCCATCTGGATGTACTGCTGCTCAGGATGCTTGCGACCACCTTGAGGTGGAACGTTGGCAACGGTGCCTTCGAGCATTTTGAGCAGGGCTTGTTGGACACCTTCGCCCGAGACATCGCGAGTGATCGAGACATTCTGACTGGTCTTGCCAATCTTGTCGATTTCGTCGATGTAGAGCACACCGCGTTGCGCGGCTTCGAGATCGAAGTCGGCGGCGTGCAGCAATTTGAGCAGCAGGTTTTCGACATCTTCCCCGACATAGCCCGCTTCGGTGAGGGTCGTGGCGTCGCCGATGGCGAACGGCACGTTCATGACCCTTGCGAGAGTCCTTGCGAGAAGCGTTTTGCCTGAGCCGGTGGGACCGACGAGCAGGATATTCGACTTCTCAATTTCGATATCGTTGCCTTCCCACCCCAGCGACAGTCGCTTGTAGTGATTGTGCATGGCGACCGAAAGAACTTTCTTGGCCGGTGCTTGCCCAATCACATATTGGTTGAGCTGCGCTACGATTTCCCGTGGTGATGGGATTTCGTTGAAGAGTTTCTTGGTCGATCCGCGACGCTTCTGCTCTTGTTCGAGTATTGATTGGCAAAGGTCGATGCACTCACCACAGATGTAGACGTCGCCAGGTCCTTCGACCAGTGGCCCCACATCTCGATAGCTTTTACGACAAAACGAACAGAACGCGTTCTTTTTGGTCGTACCGCTACGTCGCCCTCCACTCGAGTCTTTTCCAGCGGGCATATTCACTCCTTTCGGACAGAGACACTCCCTGCGAGGTCGTCTCTCCTATCATCAAAGTTGTCGCTCGATTAGGTCGTTGCGGCGGCCAATCGTCGGCTTCCGAACGTGAGTGCATCCCTTCCGCTATCCCGAGCATTCCATCGGATCAGTTCACCACGCAGGCCTCCCAGGCCCGTTATTCGTGTCGCCACTTTCGCCGGTACAACCGGTGCTAGCGGCAGGCCCTACGTGATCCCGACAACTCATGCTAAGTTCCGTCATCGCGGACGTTTAACTCGCGTTCGATGTCTGGTCGAAGGGCAGTCTTAATTGTTCGGTATTCTTGCTCGCTGATGTCACCTTCCTGATGCAGTTCTCGGAAATTCGTCAGCAGTTCACTGGCCGTTGGGTTGTCGTCGCCGGAGATATCCCGAAACCTTAGCACGACGAACCAGCCTATAACCGAAATGATCAAAAAGACCGTTACCCAGATCACAGCCTTTCCGGACGGAGTTGTCAGGACTTCCAGCATGATTACATCTCGACGAGGGGCACGATGGCCACAGGTTGTCCCTATGCCTGCGGAAAACCATCGAATATTATGCACATTGCCTACCCGCAGTCCAGGAAAACGTGCGTTTGTTGCCTAAGCTGACCAGCGTAAACAGGTTACGAGGTAGCACGAGGGCCAAGATAAGGTGACAGTTGGCGAAATATCCCTGAGCTCGTTCATCATCGAACGATTGGTCGCCGACGGTGCCCATCGTGAGCAAGATGCCAGATTGGGCCGAGGGTGACCTTGGCCCAGGTGGCTTAATAAGATACGCAGATCCCCTTCATTGGTTCAGTGAGAATCCACAATAAGATGAGTAGTCACGACAACGTTGAACGCGTCATGCGTAGTGCCATTGTTGCAGTCATTCGTGCCGATAGCGGTGATCTGCTGGTTGATGTGGCGGAAGCTTTATTGGCCGGTGGTGTGGAAGTCATGGAAGTGACCTTCACCACTCCGGGAGCCGTCCGTGTGTTGGAGCGTGTTGCCAGTCAGTTGGGCGACCGCATCCTGCTGGGAGCTGGCACCGTGTTGGATACCGAAACTGCGCGGGCTGCCATTCTGGCGGGCGCGGAATTCATCGTTTCTCCGTCGACCAACGTGGAGGTCATCGAATTGTGCCGTCGCTATGACAAGTCCGTCATGCCGGGGGCACTGACGCCGACCGAAGTCGTTACCGCCTGGCAGGCGGGCGCCGATATCGTGAAAATCTTTCCTTCGGATCTCACCGGACCGGACTATATCAAGGCGCTGCATGGCCCGTTGCCTCAGGTGCGCATGATGCCGACAGGTGGAGTGAACCTGGAGACGGCTTCTCGTTTCCTTCAAGCAGGGTCCTGCGCTCTGGGTATTGGTGGGGCGCTGGTCGAAAAGCAAGCCGTTGCGGCGGGTGACATGCGCCGCATCGAGACGCTGGCCGCCCAATATGTCCAAATCGTCAAGGAGACCCGAGGCGACTGATACCCGGCAGTTCTGGCCTGCTGCCGCGCTGAAACAGCTGGCAGATACGAAAGCTGTTGGTTCATCACGCGTTTAACCTGGGAGATGCTGCGTGTCGCTTTCATATCAATGTCCCTACTGCGGAACGAAAACTCTGGTCGAAGATCAATTCGCCGGGCAAAGTGGGCCCTGTGCAACCTGTGGCAAGCTGATTACAGTCCCTTTGCACTTGCCGCGGGAGGCAGACAGCGCGGAGGCGATGGTAACTTCCGAACGGCAATCGCCAGTGCCAGCGCGAGGAAAAGCGGGCGGTAAGAATGGTATGTTATTGCTGGTCGGGCTGGTGTTGTTTGGCGGGGTACTGGTGATGGGCGCGCTCAGCATGCTCTTGTTCGTCTTTGTGGCGCCCGCTGTGAACCAGTCTCGGATTTCGACGATGCACTTCGAAACGACCGGTAATCTTCAGCGGATTGCCGCGGCCATGCAGGCTTACGCGGCAGATCATGGTACTTATCCACCAGCATACCTGCCTGATTCAGCGGGCCAGCCGATGCATAGTTGGCGGGTGCTCTTGCTGCCTTATCTCGGCCGCCAGAATCTCTATGATCGGTATGATTTCTCGGAACCCTGGGATAGCCCTAACAACATTGCCCTGCAGTTTCAAATGCCGGCTGTCTACGCTTGTGAAGCAGATTTAGATGCCTCGTTGAGTTACAGCACCAGCTACCTGGTGGTGGTGGGTGAGGAGACGATGTTTCCCGGTGTCACAGCCCTCGCGCCGGCTGACGTGCTGGATGGGGTTGCTGATACCGTGATGGTCGTGGAGTCGCATGGTTCGGGTATTTCCTGGCTTGAGCCGCGCGACCTGCGGTTGAATGGGATGACCGTTGGGGTGAACGGCGCTCAGGGCGCAGATGTTTTCACCAGTAATCCTTCCGGTGTGGCCTACGTGGTGACGGGCGATGGGCAGACACATGGTCTGGACGAAACATTAACGCAAAACCTGCTGCGCGCCATGATGACGGCGGAGGGTGGCGAAGTCGTTCCCTGGGGCGACTTTGAGGTGCAGGCAAAGTAAGAGGCAGGCCACGGGAGATCGGGTAGGCAGCGAGCGCCGGCTTGCCGATTTAATCTAAACGCGTTTCTCGTGTTTCTTGCCAGACGAGAAAGTCCTGTTGCCATTCTGGGTCGCAGGCTTCGCTGGGAGCAAATTTGCTGGCTAGGTAATCCAACTGGTCTGCTGTCAAGCCACGTGCTTTCCACCAGTTACTATCAGCAAAATCGACGTTGCCGAGGATGGCGTTGGAGAGGTTGGTGTATGACAGATTCGCGCCTTCCAAGACAGCCGAAGTGAGATCCGCACCAGCCAGATTGGTTGCGCTCAGGTCGGCACGGGTCAGATTGGCCATCCGTAGATCCGCGTCGGACAGATCGGCCAGATTCAGGTTGACTTCCGTGGCTGTGACCTGTTGCAGCGAAATGCCACGTGCCAGTATTTTTTGCATCGATGCCTGTTCGAGATTGGCCTTCAGTAAGTCGGCGCCATCCATTTGGGCTCGGTCCAGCGTGGCCTGCGAGAGGTTGCAAGTGGGCAGATTGGCATTGATGAGTTGGGCGCGTACGAGACTGGCTCCGGAAAGATCGGCGGACTCGAACGTGGCTTCGTTCAAGTTAACCTGATCCAGATTGATTTGGGACAACGGCAGGCGATTCAAGCGGGCGCTTTTCCATTCCTGATTGCCAGCTTCGACCAGAGCGAGAAAGGCCTCGACGCGAGACTCGACCGTTGCGCCCGGTTGGCACAGCAACCAGAATTGTTGTTGCTGCGTTGCCGCACGACGCTCCGTGTTCACTTGGACCAGCAGCATCAACAGCCAACAGGTGAGGGTCAAGAGCGCGCAGGTGGTTGCGGCCAGGACGATGGGCAGGCTGCCCCGCTTACCCCGTTGAGCACTTGCGGCTTCGAGTGCAGCCATCCGTTGTTCAAGATTGGTAAGGTCTGTCATGGCCCTCTATCGCTCGGGGGGCAGGTGGTGGAAACTATAGTTTACGTCGAGCCCCTGCGGTTTGATGTATTATTTCCGATAGCTTGCTTCACCGATAGCTTGCTTCACCGATAGCGGTGCTTTTATGGCTCGAACGAAGACACAGCGACGCTGGATATTCCGATTGTGCGCCGTCATGCTTGGGGTGCTGCCCTTCGTGTGTCTGGAAATGGGGCTGCGCGTTTTCGATCTGGGGCGCCAAACGGCCGGAGACCCGCTGGTCGGCTTCAGCGAAGTCCATCCTCTGTTTGAACGGCAGTCCGATCAGGGAGTTTATCAGACGGCGCTGTCGCGAGAGCTTTTCTTCGGAGTGCAGCGTTTTGCAGCGGAGAAGCCGGAGGGCTGCTATCGCGTGTTTTGTCTGGGTGGTTCGACGGTCCGAGGTCGGCCCTACCAGACCGATACGGCGTTCGCTCGCTGGCTGGAGTTGGAACTGGCGACTTGCGACCCGAGCAGAACCTACGAGGTCGTCAATTGTGGCGGGCTCTCCTACGCGAGTTACCGGTTGCGCGTGCTCTTGGATGAGGTGCTGCAATACGACCCTGACTTGATTGTCCTGGCGACCGGACATAACGAGTTTTTGGAAGATCGCACTTACGACGCGATTAAATCGCGCTCGAAATGGCGCGCCTGGTTCGAAGACCGTGCTAATCGATTGCGACTGGTGACGACGACGAAAGCCCTGTTGGGGCGCGCCACTCCGACCTCCAAGTCGTCTTCAGGGAAAGTGGTCTTGGGAGACCAGGTCGAGACGCGGTTGGATGCGCCCGGTGGTTACGGGACCTATCACCGAGATGACGCCTGGCAACAGGATGTGATCTCGCACTTTGATATCTCCGTCCGCGCCATGGTGAATCGCTGCCGGGAGGCCGGTGTTCCCCTGATTCTGGTCCGCTTAGGATCGAACTTGCGCGACACGGCACCGTTCAAATCAGAGCATCCTGAGGACCTGGCGTTACCCCAGGAGAATGCCTGGCAGGGCGCCTTCGAAGAAGCGACCAGTCTGGAACAGGATGCACCGGAGCAAGCGCTGGAGGCCTACCAGCGGGCTGAAACGATCGATGGTGAATATGCCTTGTTGGCGTTTCGCATCGCACGCGTTCTTGATCGACTAGGACGCTACGAGGAAGCAGCAGCCTACTATCAGAAGGCGCGTGATCTGGATGTCTGCCCCCTGCGGATGCTGACGACGATGTCGCAACGGTTGGGCGAGATTGCCACCGAGACGAAGACGCCGTGGGTGGACGCCGAACGTCTGTTGATTGACATGAGTGCTCAGCAGATTCCCGGCAGCGATGTCTATACCGACCATGTGCATCCAACCATTACCGCACATCAACGTATCGCCACGGAACTGGCAGAGACCATTCGAGAGCATCGTCTGGCCGGTGAAATTCCTCGCTGGACGGTCACGCAACGTCGGGATGCCTATCGACGACACTTTGACTCGCTGGGTATCAACTACTGGGTGGATGCTCGTGAACGTGTGCAATGGTTGGAAAACTGGGCGCGACGGCAGCGTCTTTACGAAGAGACCTTACCGGTCAGCCCCCAGGATCGTTTTCGCAACGGGCAGCGAATGGTGCATTTTGATGCCAACGATCGTGCGGCGGATGACTTTGCTGCCGCTCTGGCCAAAGCACCGGATGTCGATCCGGTACTGGATTTTGCCTTCGAACTGTACGACAGTGGCCGCAGTTTGACTGCCGAGCATTTATTGGGGTGGTTGTTAACACAGCCGGGCACCGAAGCCGACAGCGGGAGGATCGCCGAAGCGTTACTCGTCGCGCTCGTGTTGCGGGGCGACCGTAAGCGAGTCCGGTTGTTGCTGGACGAGTATCAGGATTCGTTGGAGCAGCCGCCGGCAGAGTCCGTTTGGCGCGAATTGTTACCTGATGTCCGCGAGCGTGCCCAAGCTATGACGGGCAAGCAGCCTGCNGACGATGGATGATCTGAGGGGCGGCACACTGCGAATGTGCGGCTCAGGTTTCCAGGCGATAGGCGACTTTGGAAACCGACAGCACGGCACCGTGGGCCAACTGTCGGCGTTCACCAACTTCGAGCGCCTCGGAGTCAACAAAGGTGCCGTTCGTGCTCCCCACGTCGCGAACGAACCAGCGGCCGTCTTCATAGGTCAGTTCACAGTGCAGGCCTGAGACTTCGACATCGTTGACGACGATATCGCATTCTTGCGAGCGCCCCATGTGGATGTCGGTTTTGGCCAGCGGGATAGGATTCTTGCCACTGATCGGGACGAGAAATCCCAGGATACGTCCGCGGCTATCGGTAGCCAGTTCCACGTCGGTACCGACTTCCTGCTCTTGGATATCGGTCTCTGCATCACTTACCAGTGGTTCGGGCTCCTCACCAATCCAATCGGAAACATCGTTGTCAAAAGGCGAAGCGGCCGCGGACGGACGTTTGGAATCGGCGTCGCGCGTGACCTGACTGCGGGCGTGCTCGCCATGGATTCCCGGCGCCAAGCTGGTTGGGGTGACGGCCTTCTTGGGGATACGATCTGCGATGATGCGATTGTTTTGCAAGTCGTCTTCGCGGACATAGAACACGCGCCGCACGAACCCGCCACTATCACCGTTGAAGGGAGCATCCGANGTCAAACGCGAGTAGCCCAGCACCCTGCCATTGCCGCCAGTCGACAGCCGACCGCGGCGGCTTTTACAGTTCCGCACCGTCAGCACGCGGACATAGGGAATCTTTTCTGGCGGATAGAGCCACATGATGCTCGCTTCGAACGCCAAGGGGTCACTTTTGGACCAGTCTTGCAGTTGGTCGTCGTTCAGGACTTGGATGATTTCGCAGCGTCCATCCCGATAGGTAACGGTGCGCAATCTCATGCGTGATGTGTCCCGTGACGAAATAGCGGAGGTTTGGTGAAGCCATCCGTGATTTTATGGCCACAATCCTAACGGGAAAGCGTTTTTTTGGGCCAGATGTACTCATCGATTCAGCGGCTGTCCGTAAGTCGTTGTGATGTTTTCGGTTAGGGCGGTTGTGCTGTTGGTGATTGTCGGCTCAGAAGGGAAGATTGCTCGGAATCTCGGTCCCAGACAGCAAACGTGCTATTTTGTTGATGAGGTCTGGCATGCAATTTGAAAATTCCCTCATCCAAGGCGCACAACGCAGCTGGCGCGATGCCTTCTCGATCGACCTGCGATCGCTGGCGTTGTTTCGGATGGGGCTCGCTGCGACCCTGCTGTACAACCTGGCGACTCGCAGTCGTGATCTGGTGGCGATGTACACCGACAGCGGCTATTTACCGGTTGCGACCTGGCGTGCCACGGTGGACGTGTCGTTCTGGTCACTGCATGGGCTACGTGGTGAGACGACCTTCGTTGTCTTCCTGTTCCTGTTGCACGCGGTGGCCGGAGTGGCATTGCTGGTCGGGTACCGCGCACGATTGGCGAGTTGTCTGGCTTGGTTGCTGCTGGTTTCGTTGCATCATCGCAATCCCCTGTTGCTCTCCGGCGGCGATGTGCTGTTGGGGATGTTGTTGTTTTGGTCGATCATGCTGCCCACGGACGCACGCTGGTCAGTGGCTGCCTGGCGAGGGAAATACACGGATCTTCCTCAGCGTTATTTTTCTGCTGCCAGCTGCGGTGCGATGTTGCAGGTTTTCCTGATGTACCTGGTGACGGGGTTGAGTAAGTGCAATGAAGCCTGGTGGAGCGGGGACGCACTGTTTCGCGTTTTTCATTTTGAACTGATCGCGCGTCCGTTGGGCCAGTCCATGCTCGGGATGCCTCGCTTGTTGTGGTGGTTGACGATCAGTGCGTTGTTTTTGGAGTTATCGAGTCCTTGGTTGTTGTTGATCTCCAAGTTTCGTTATCGTATTCGGCTATTTGCCGTCGTTTCCCTGATCGCTCTGCATTTTGGTATTGAATTGACGATGCAGGTGTTGATTTTCTCTTGGGTCTCCCTGTCGGGGTTGATGCTCTTTTTGCCGACCACGTTTTGGGACTGGTGTGATGTGGAACGTTGGTTGGGTTCCTCGCTTTCGCGCAACTCGACTGCGGCGGCACCGGGTCGGCATGATCGGTGGGGGCGACCGCTGATTTTGCTGGTGAGTATATTCGCCATCAGTTATGCATTTACTTACAACCTGCTGTTTCTCGCCAAGTTCAATGACCTGCCGGTTCCCATCAGTGCTGGGTTGGATCAGGGGATCGAGCGTGTGGGTGAAGTGTTCGGTTGGACGCAAAAATGGAACATGTTTAGCAAACCGAAACGCCATGATTTTCGCTTTGCCACGGTGGCGACGTTGCCCAACGGGCAGTTGGTTGATCTGCTGCACGATGGGATGCCGGTCAGCTTGGATGATCCGACAACCGTCGATCCGCGCGCCGCGAGTCAACGTTGGATGTTGACTTTGCTCCATTTGGGTACCGCGCAGCACGCCAAGTTCCTTCCTGCGGTGACCAACTATTGGATGCGTCAGTGGAATCAGTCGCACCCAGAATCCGAACAGATTGATTTAGTGGACCACATTGTGCTTGTCAGGCCGCTGGATCCTCAAGGCAATCCGATGGACTTGGAAATCCGACGGTTAATCCAAGTCGACCGTCACGCTTCGGGAGGCTATGTCGACGGGCAACCGGACGGTCCGTGGGAATTTCGGTATCCGAATGGTCAACGCTCAGCAGCGGGTGAGTTTCGTCAGGGGAAGAAAGTGGGGACGTGGACGACTTGGTATCCTGACGGCACACTCGAGAGTCGCGGTGCCTACGAGAACGATCAGTTCGAGGGTCCGTGGGAATTTTACGATGAACAGGGGCGATGCGTTCGCGAGGTGTACCGGGCGGGGAAAAGTACGTCCCCTCCGACTTCTCCTGCCGCGCCGACATCGCCACCCGAATGAGCGTTGCGTTCGTGCCGGCCGCCAGGGCATCCGGGAGTGCAGGCGGATTCAATCCTCTGGCGATCGCCAGCTATCAAGCTCGTGATGGAGCTCGTCGAGTGACATCCATTGCCGCGGCAGCAAGGTGTCCAGTTGCAGTTCATCGTGCTGGTGTGATTCCGGCATGGTGAGCCGGTCGACTTCCTCTTCCAGGGCGATCAACCAAGCGGGCACATCCAGGCCGACGCCGGTGGGGATTTCGGCAAGCGAGGCGGTTTCATGCTGGAGGACTTCGAAGTGTCTGGAATGCTCTCCCGCTTTACCTTCGGCCAAAGCGGGTTCGACCAGCGCCTTGATGCGGTCGATGACCAGCGGTTTGGTGAACCGTTCGTGGATTCGATCGGCGACGGTGGGCATCCGCATGGCATACTTTTGTTGCAGTTTTTGCAGTTTGTCCACATAGGCATCGGCTTCTTCGTTGACGCGTTCTGCCAGTGCCCGTCGCCACGTCCTGGCGGCTCCGTCGAAACCTCTGCGGACGAGAATTTCGTGAGCCAGGATGACCGGTTTCAGATTCCAGCAGACGCGATCGTAGCGGGCGCGTAACCGCAGGAAGTCGAGTAGCGTGTAGAGCATCTCGCCACGGTCGGATTGCGTGGTTGTGCTATTGTAGTCACGGTACTCAGCGTAGTTCTCAATGATCGCTTCCAGGATCAGAGAGAGTTGCCCGACGGCCTCGCGGCGTGAAATCCGATCGTCAATTTCGTCCAGGAGCTGCAGGTCACTCTCTTCGCAGCCGTTCTCTTGCAGTTGATCGAACCAGGCATCGACACCTTGATGCAAGATGGCTCGCACATTGGCGAGATTGAGGAAGCGTTGGGAGAACAATTCGCTGCCGTAACGTTGGATAAAGGCGACCAGCGATTGCCAATGCTTTTTGTCCTGAACACGTTCCAGCACCGACAGGCGGAGCGTATGACTGTGCGCCAGCCAATTGACCAGCATCGATTCGGTGTATTGTTCCAAGCAGGCCACGAGATGGTCTGAGACGTCGCTGTCGTCCTGATCGGTGTCGTCTGACAACTGCCAATGTTCGGCTGAGGTGACCATACTTTCGATGACCGCTCGATACCCGATGGCGAACAGGTCATCGAATTCGGTGACGGCGCCGGGCCCGACCGGATGTTTTCGCTCGATTTCCCGGGAGGTATCCAGCAGTGCCGAAGTTTTGATCAGCATGCCGATGCGCGGCAACCAGGTCAGTAAGTTGCGAATGGCGCGCTGCCGCACGCGAACTTCGACGATTTGGCGAGGCGTCCCNCCTTTTGCCAGGGGGNCATACAACAGTGGGCGTTGCATCAGCGCGTCGATCATGGCATCCCAGGTTTCTTCAATCCCTTGCCGGTCACGTCGCAACATCGCAGCCAAGATTTGGGCAAAGAGTTCGAACGTGGGGTCTTCGTCCAGTTCGGTGGTGACGCTTTCCACTGGGGATTGACCGAGGGCTGTAAGTGCACCCCGGAGGAGCAAGTTGGCATTGGCGACCTCGACCGCCGCGCCGATGATCCGCTCCAGCAAAGATTCTTTTACCAGTCGACTGCGATCGTACTCAATCATCGATTCGTGATTTCCAGACGAGCTGGCGATGTGAAAATCACGGACATCGTCCAGTAATTCGAGCAGGGCGCGTTCGTGATCGCGGGAAACNGCAATCCAGTGTGACAGCGCGTCGCTTTGGCCTTGGACACTTTCATCGCATTGGGCGTGGCGGTCGATGACTGGGCTGATGGCAACCAATTGCCACAAACGCGCCACCGATTCGATGAACGACAAGCGTTCGCAGATCCGATCGGATTCATTCGTGAGTGCATCGTAAGCCACGTTGCCGTCATCGAAGATTTCTCCATCGACTCCGTCGTTGGTGCTGTCACGATAGACCATGTCTTCGTAGGCCGCGTTGAACAGGTCATCCGTCTCTTCTTCGGACGCGAACAATGCTTCGTCGCGTTCACCCGCGCGGGGCNTATCGGCGGNGAACTCAAATCCTGGAACGGACCAGAGTTCTTCCGCATTGGCTTCCAGATAATCGAAGAAGCGGCGAATGCGTTGCCAGACTTCGGCCCGCGCTTCGTCGCTCGCCAATTGTTCCTCCGGTTGCCCGACGAGTCGCATGAGCCAGCGTTCAACGAGCGTATAGAAGGAGGTGTCACCCTGTTCCAGAGGGACTCGGTGAGACTGGCTTACCCAGTGGATGAGTAACGCGCGGCTGGCGACAAAGTCGTTGCGTTGCAGCAGGGCGTCAATCACCAGCCCGTAGGCTTTCGGCGAATCGAACGTCTCGGCATGCGGTGCCCAAAACCGCACGTCGCCTGCTGCCGCACCGGCGCGGTGCCACAGTCGCAACGCATCGGCGACGTGTCGCGCGGCTTGATATGTTTCTTGAGAATCTGCACAGTCCACGACCGAGACTTCATGCACTGCGTACTGCCGCCACCAGTTTGCAATGGTATGGAATTCACGTTCGATCACTTGGGCCACTTCCTCGTCGTCCACCGCTGCGGATTCACTCCAGAGTGCCGAACAAAATCCAAACAGGCGGTCCATCAGTTCCACCAACTCGTCTGCTCGATGGTCGTGGATGCTGTTTTCGATGGCTGGGAAGAGGCTGAAGTTGGCGTCAAAACCGATGATGTTCCACGGGTCGATGATTGCCCCGCAATGGATTCCTCGTCGGATCAATTCCAGGATCCGCGGCACAGCTTGGGCCGCAGCAGTCAGATTACCACGACTCAGTTCTCGCTGGCCGCCGGCCAGGAGGCAGTCAACGCGGCATAGCAAGCGGGCTGAGGCAACGGGCACAATATCCGCTTGCTGCTTGGCTGAATCCGCAAACCCCATCCGCGCAAAGATCATGGCCAGGTGCACATGTTCCAATTGGGATGCGCGGCGACGCGCTAATTCGGCGTTCAGATGCTGGCGCGCACCACCGAATGGTTGTCGCAGTTGTTTCGCCTCGTGGGACAGGCGCTCGGCGCGGGCGCCATGGGTCTGAGAGATGAGGTGTTTGTAGAACGCGTCACGATAGGCGGCAATTTTGGGTAGCAGGCTGGCCAGTGAGGTGGCGGAGTCGTGGGAATCGGGGCCGCGGCCGCTGATGCCGGAAGCCATCAAGATCGTTCCGGCCAGCACAGCTGCCGCTTCGAAGCGAGCGTCTTCGTCCGGAATGTCCAACGGTTCCTGGGGGCGACTCATCAACGCGTCCAGTGTCACTTGCTGGATGACAAAGCGTCGATAGTTCCCGCGATTGTCAATGTGATTGGGGTCCCATTGTCCAAAGTGATAGTTGGGACGTTTGTTGGCGGGGTGGTCAAAATCGTAAGCCCGTGGATCAAACGCCAATTCATCCAGTAGTGCGAGGTCAAAGAACGCCGCTTCGCAGATTTCCGGTTTGGTATCGCGCAACAATTCGAGCGTGAGTTCGACAACGTTTTGGTAAGGTCCAACTGCCGCGCCCGCTCCACGAATGAACAGCGGCACCGGGCGCACCCATTCATGCTCGTAGGGTTCAATGCGCTGGGTTTGCAGAGCCGCCACCGGTCGGTAGCCGATGTAGTCATTCAAGCGGCGGATGGTGCGGGCTGCCACAGTCGCATGATCGTCCCAGGGGGGCGGATCGCTGAGCAACGCTTCGCAGACGCGCCCCAGAAAGAACGGTCCGAAGAGAGCGGATTGTTGCTGGTGGAACAACAAGTCACGATGAAATTCCAAGTAGTCGCTGAGGATGTGATCTGCCACGATGGCCAACGCCGCACGCGCTTGTTGGCTGTCCCGGAATGCTGGAGAGGATTCCGCCAGCCGATCCAGTTCCGTTTGCAGGGTGAGAATGACAGCACGCCAGGGTTCTTGTCCGGTGGTTGCTGTTGCCGCAAACAGTTCGTTCCAAGCCGCATAAACCTGAGGATCGGAACTACCGGTGGAGAAATTGAGATAGCCGAGCACCGTTTCTGCTGCCTTGGCGGCATCGTGGCTCAGATCTCCGTGCAGCATCTGAATCTCTCGTGCGGTCGATGATTTCCGATACGCTGTGGCACTGGCCACGCGGGGGCCGGGTACGTGATTCGTAGGGGGAAATCCCCCCACGGGCGGAGACGGGACTACCGTCTCCGGTGAAGAATTATGGTATGCCTGAGGAAGGTTTTGGTCTATGGGGCTACACTTGCGGCCAAACCACTTCCCTTAAATCCTCCAAGAAACATTCTCATTTCGGCGGACTTGGAGTATCATGAATAGTGCGTTGGCACTCTTGTGAAGCTCTTTCTGAGTGACCGGCGTCTTGTTCCCATCCATATCTCGGAAATCTGGCGTTCTGCGAGCTCCCTTATGGTACGTGTTTCACTTCTCGTCATTACCTTGACTACCCTCCTGGTCCCTGCGTCACAGCTGACAGCACAAAGTTATCGATCGCTGTCTACCGGGATTATCTCCTCTGCCGAAGCGGCGCGATACGGTCTGGTACGACCGTGGTACACGCAGGTCGAGGTGGATCGCACCCGCGGTGGGGTTGTGCATATCTTCCACCACATCAATTCCAAACGTGCCGAAACGTTGTACGAAGTGGTCTACGATCGGGGGATTAAGACGTTCTCCGAATTCGGGATCGATCGTTATGGTGACGTGCGTGGTGATTTTGGGGCCACCGAAGCGGCTGCCAAGTTCATGCGCGAAATCCTGCTCGAGAAAAAACAGCGGGACCCGAAAGGGGACCACAAAGTGACCGATGCCGTGCTCGGACCCGTATTGGCCACGATCAAGAAGATTGACGATATCAAGGATCGTCAACGAACCGCCACGTCGCTGCAGAGAATTGACGTCAACAGCCTCAATATCGGACAGGACCTGCTGACGTTTGCCAAAGAGTCCCCGAATGTAATCCCGCGACTCCAAAAAACAGTGCAGCCCGAAATCACCATGTACGCGCTGACCGATCGCGGGGCCGTGCAGGCGATCAATGCAGAGACAGGTGAGACGCGCTGGCTCGTGTCGGTTGGTAATCCGCGGTTACCCAGCACTGGGTTGTCTGCCAACGATGATCGTGTCAGCGTCGTGAACGGCAGCAAGATTTATCTGCTCGATTCGAAAGATGGGCGTCTGCTGTGGTCACACCGTATTGAGGGCACTCCCGGTGCGCCACCCGCTGCGGCGGACACGCATATTTTTGTGCCATTGTCCGGTGGCACGTTGGTCGGCTACGAAATTGGGGAACGCCTCAGGGCGCCGATTCGTCACGTCTCACACGGCCGTTCCATGATCGAACCATTGCTGGTGGGGGGAAGCATCGTGTGGCCGACCGATCGCGGTCATACCTACGTTGCCAATTCAGACCGCGGAGGCGTTCGCTATCGCCTGGAGACGGAGACCAATGTAGTTTCCCAGCCATGCTACCTTCGCTCGGACAATATGATCCGACTGTTTGTGACTTCGCTGGACGGCTATTGCTACTGTATTAATGAAAAAGGTTCGGGAGTTCTGTGGCGTTTTTCCACCGGTATTCCGATCAGTCATCAGCCCGTGGCCTTTAAGGATTCGGTTTACATTATCACCGACGAAAACACGATGTACTCGATTGATGTGGCCACCGGCAAAGAACGCTGGTGGATCTCCGGAATCCGTGATTTTGTCTCCGCCAGTGAAAATCGCTTGTATGTTCGTAATTTCCTCGGTGACTTGGTCATCCTGGACGCACGCTCTGGTAGCCGACTAGGACAAATGTCAGCTCGTGGTGTTGATTGGCACTATGTGAACACCCAGACCGACCGCATCTTTATGGGGACGCGGACGGGCAAGTTGCAGTGTTTGCACGAACGCGACTTGCGTTATCCCTTGATTCATGACGGGGATTTCAAAGTCGGTGTCAAGAAGCCGAAAGCCGACGGCGAAGAGGGCGGCGATGGCGATGACCCCAAGGGGGGCGGCGGCAACGATCCCAACGATATCTTCGGTGGCGGTGGAGCCGGAAACGACATTTTTGGCGGCGGCAACAAAGGCGGTAATAACGGTGGCAACAACGGTGGCAACAACGGTGGTGCTGCCAACCCGTTCGACGGTGGCGGAGCGAATCCGTTCGAGTAAGCCGCTGCGTTGGCCAGTCACCGTGCGCCGGCATCCGCCACGAAGTTGCAGGTCGCTCTCCGGTGATCACGCAGCGCAGGCCCCTCGTGTGGCGAGCTGTGTTCTGCGCCGCACGTGATNCGGCAAACNCCGGCAAACCCCGGCAACCTCGCGTCACCCGGTGCGTTACTCCCAAGCCCCCAGGCAGCGACGCAGGAGGACCAGTTGCCCGAGATGGTAAGCGTTGTGATCCGCGACCAGCAACGCCTCACGCAGCACCGTCTGGCCATCCCCGTGAGGTAATGGGGTATACAGGTCGGTTGCTGGATCATTGACCAGTTCGATCATCGCCTGGAGATCGGCGCGAAACGCGTCTGCACTGGCGTCCCAAGCCTCGGCGCTGGGGGGCGCCGTGGTGGTGGGCCAACAGCCGTCCGGAAACTCGGGCGAGATATGGTCTGGGTCGCGCGTGAATTCAAGTATGTCCCACTGGCAGATCCTCAAGTGCTCCAGGAGTCGCCAGGGGGTGTGCGTTGTCCCCTCGACCTGAGCGCCACGTAGCGATGCGGGCAAATCGGCGATGGCGCGTTCGAAGTTAAGGTGGGCTCCACCTCCGGAGAGGAGGTAAGTGAGATGTTCTCGGAGTGTCGTATCGGCGGTCATCATGATCCCTTGCCATGTTCGTTCATTGCGGGCGCTCAAGGTACCTGCGCTGTGGTCAAGCTGATTGTTAGAGGAAGTTGTGCGGCCGTCAAACGGGGGAACCTGGGTTGCCATTCGACGCGGCGCGGTCCCGACGTCTCCTGGTGGAAACGGTATCCCCTCCCGGCGACTTCCGCGCAGGTTTGTCGTAGAATGACATTTTTTGACCTTCTCCGTGGTAGTGAAGATGANGACCGATATACAAACCGGCTACTGCACTAATGTGCATGCAGGTGTGGATCTCGCCACAACTCAGCGTAATCTTGTAGACCATGCCGTGCAGGTGAAGCAGCGTCATTCCCCAGACCGTGCGATGGGAGTTGGTTTGTGGCTGGCCGCGCCCGCTGCATCGCAACTGCTGGCCGAAGAGGGGGCCTGTGAAGCGTTTGCCAACTGGCTGGCTGACGTGGGGCTCGTGCCGTTCACATTCAACGGCTTCCCGTTCGGTGATTTTCATCAGCCGATCGTCAAGCACCGGGTTTATCAGCCAACGTGGTCTGAGTTAGCGCGCCGCGATTACACCTTGGATTTGATTCGCATTCAACATGCGTTGTTACCGGCTGGGCTGGAAGGTAGTATCTCGACGCTCCCGATTGGCTGGGGGCAACCGCAAGCTTCGGATCAGGACGTTGCTGCGATGGTCGAGCATCTTTGTCATGTGGCTGAAGTGCTCGCCCAGCTGGAGGCCGAGACAGGTCGCTGCATTTATGTCTGTCTGGAACCGGAGCCAGGCTGTGTGCTCACCTATGGCCAGGATATCGTGCGCCTATTCGAAGAGCAGCTCTTGCCACACTGTGCGAACGAGTCGCATTTGCGACGCCATCTGCGTGTCTGCCACGATGTGTGCCATTCCGCAGTGATGTTCGAGCCTCAAGCAGACGTCTTGCAGACCTATGCGGCGGCTGGCATTCGCGTGGGGAAAGTGCAAGTCTCCTCGGCAATTTGTCTGCCATTTGCCGAGATTCCCGCCGACGAACGAGCTCAGGCAGTCCAACAACTCCAGCAATTTGCCGAAGACCGGTATTTGCATCAAACCACGGTGCGTCGCAACGGCAGTGCGGACCACATGTTCTATGAGGACCTGCCGGCGGCTTTGGCCGAGATCGATCAGGCAGAGCACTGCACGGACGAGATGCGTGTGCATTTTCACATGCCGATCTATCTGGAGTCCTTTGGGTTTCTGCGGACGACACGAGCGGACATTGTCGACTGTTTGAACGCTGCTCGCACGATGGGCGATGTCAAGCACTTTGAAGTGGAGACGTACGCCTGGGGTGTGTTGCCAGACGAGTTGCAGGCGGCATCGTTGGCTGAGGGGATTGCCCGCGAGATGGACTGGTTTGCCGAGTTGCTTTGAAAGCGGCTTGCGTGACCGGCTTCACGCGCTGTGCAGTTGCAGTCCCGCAGCGGTCAAGGTGTTGTGTAGCAGCATGGTGACGGTCAGCGGGCCGACGCCGCCGGGAACCGGGGTGATGTGCCCGGCAACTGCGGAGACCGGGTCGAAAGCGACATCCCCGACCAAACCCTCGTCGGTGCGATTGATCCCGACGTCGATGACCGCTGCGCCCGGCTTCACCATATCGGCTTGGATAAAGTTGGCGATGCCAACGGCCGCGACCAGAATGTCGGCTTGGCGTGTCAACGAAGCCATGTCTTGCGAACGACTGTGGCAGAGTGTGACGGTCGCATTGGCCGCTTGCGGACCACAGTTCGAGTCGCGGGCCGCCAACAGCATCGCCATCGGCTTGCCAACAATATCGCTGCGCCCGACGATCACGGCATGCTTGCCGGTCGCTTCGATGCCACTGCGGTGAAGCAATTGCATGACTCCATGCGGTGTGCACGGCAGGTACCGTGGTCGGCCCTGCGACAACAGGCCAACGTTTTCTGGATGGAAAGCGTCGACGTCTTTGAGCGGATGGATGGCATCTAAAATGCGCGTTTCACTGAGCTGCTTGGGGAGCGGCAGTTGGACCAGGATCCCGTGAACCGTGTTGTCCTGGTTGAGTTGGGCAACGATGTCGAGCAGATCATCATCCGTGGCGTCGGCTGGCAAGCGGTGGAGACGGCCTTCGATACCGACCCGTTCACAGGCCCGTTGTTTGTTGCGCACGTACACTTCGCTGGCGGGGTCTTCGCCCACCAGAACGGCAGCCAGGCAGGGGACAACCGCATTGTTCTCAATGAACTCGGCTACCTGTTCGGTCAGTTCGGTCCGAATTTCGTTCGCGATCGCTTTGCCGTCAATGAGTTGTGCTGCCACGTGCGGTCTCCGTTGGGTCTATTGCGCAGGTGGAATTCTAGCCCAACCGGGCTGGTTTCGTGAGTGGGGCGCGGGGACAGGAGTCCGCGGGCGGCACTCGCCGCTTTGCCGTAGTTGAGCAGTCGGACTGGCGTTATAATTGACGGCACTTACCCAGTTGCACAGCCAAGCTGCTGCTGGGCTGTTATCATTCGCCTCCAGATACGATTGACGTAACCTCATGCCAGAAGAGAAGAAACTGAGCCCCGTTGAAGGTTTTAAGGAAGCCAGTCAGCAGCTGAAAGGGGAGATTCCAGAAGAGTTGGTGGACGGTCAAGATTTCTTTGGCAAAGGCTCCATCCAGTTACTCAAGCATCACGGTATCTATCAGCAAGACAACCGCGACACGCGGGGAGCCAAGAAGGCGGATGGGGAAAAGGCGGGCAAGTCGTACAGTTTCATGGTGCGGACCAAGATCCCCGGCGGGCGTCTGACCAGCGACCAGTTGCTGGCCGAGTTGGATTTATGTGATGAGGTGGGCAACACCACGCTCAGGATCACCACCCGCCAGGCGCTGCAGTTGCATGGGGTGGTGAAGGGCGATTTGCAGAAGACGATCCAACGGCTCGATGAAGTGCAACTCTCGACGTTGGCCGCGTGCGGCGATGTGGAGCGCAACGTGATGTGTTCGCCGGTGCCGTTCAAAAACGATCCGGTGCACACCGAAATGCAGGCGCTGGCTGACCGGTTGGCCGAGCACTTGTGCCCGCGAACGACGGCCTACCACGAAATCTGGCTGACCGATCCAGAGACAGAAGAAAAGCAACGCGTCGATGGTGCTGCCCAGAACGGCGAGGAGGTCGAGCCACTGTACGGCAAAAACTATCTGCCTCGTAAATTCAAGACCGCGATCGGCTTGCCCGGCGACAACAGCGTCGATTTGTATGCCAACGACCTTGGGTTGATGGCGATTTGCGAAGACTATCGGATCGTTGGCTACAACGTGATTGTCGGCGGTGGGTTTGGCGTCACGCCTTCGGCTAAGAAGACCTATCCAGCCGTTGGTTCCCCGATTGCGTTTGTGACTCCCGAGCAGGTCATCGATGTGGCGACAGAGATTATCAAAGTCCAACGGGATTACGGTAATCGAGCGGATCGCAAAGTAGCTCGCTTGAAATACACGATTGCCGAGATGGGTGGACATGCTGCGTTCAAGCAGAAAGTCGAAGAATACTACGGTGCTGAATTGCCACCACCTCGCCCCGCCGAGCCGTTTGGATTTCACGATGGCATGGGCTGGCACGAGCAAGGTGACGGGAAGCTGTTCTACGGCTTGAATGTCGAAAATGGCCGTATCAAAGACGAAGGTGAATTTCGTCTGAAGACCTGCTTGCGAGCCATTTGCACGACGTTCCAACCTGGTATTCGTTTGACAGGGCATCAGAGCATCATCTTTACGGATATCGAGCCGGCAGATAAAGACAAGCTGGAAGAGATGATCACATCGCACGGGATCAAATTGACGGAACAGATCTCGACGGCGCGGCGTTACTCCATCGCCTGCCCTGCACTGCCCACGTGTGGACTGTCGATCACCGAGAGCGAACGTGCTTTGCCGGGGATGATCGATGAATTGGAATCCGAATTGGCCCAGCTTGGTCTACAGGATGAAGTCTTCACCACGCGGATGACCGGTTGCCCCAACGGATGTGCCCGGCCCTACAACTCCGATATCGGGTTGGTCGGCAAGGCGAAAGGGAAATACACGATCCTGCTCGGAGGACGGACGCTCGGGAATCGCTTGAACTGGATTTTTAAAGACCTGATTCCTGCGGAAGAGGTCATTTCGACATTGGTGCCGGTCTTCCGATATTTTCGTCAGGATCGGACGGAGGGAGAAACCTTCGGGGATTTCTGCGACCGCAAAGGTCAAGAGGATTTACTGGCGTGGTGTGATCAACAGACGACGGAATCGGCCAGTTAGCGCACGCCCCCATCGTTTGGCTCGCAACGTTTGGCTCGCAACTCGGTGAGGACGACGGGTCAGCGCTGTGGCCGGCCGGACCACACAGAGACCTCGCAGAGACACCGTTGAAAACGGAACCGTTCGCACTGTTTCGAGGAGCGTGCTGTGGATGATGACACTCTGATCCAAGCTGCGATTGCTGTGCGGGAACGGGCCTACGCACCGTACTCGAACTTTCGTGTCGGTTCAGCACTGGTGACACCCGACGGACAGTTGTTTGTCGGGTGCAATGTTGAGAACGCATCCTACGGTCTGGCGATCTGCGCCGAACGCGCGGCTATCTGCGCTGCGGTCGCAGCAGGGCATCAGCAATTCGCGGCAGTGGCCGTGGCATCATCCGGCGGAGTCTCACCCTGTGGCGCTTGTCGTCAGGTGCTGATGGAATTTGGTGACATGTCCGTCATTCTGGTGGATGTGGACCAGGAGCATGCGGTGCGTCGACACGCGCTGAGCGAACTGTTGCCTCACGGTTTCTCGCTGTAGTCCGGTTGCCGACGCCGCACATCACCAAAGACATCCGTGTCAGTGGGACTCCAGGGTGCACCAAAGGCGAACAATTTCGTCGACTTCTGCCTGTTCGAGATACTCGTGCGTCAGTAGTTGGTCTGCGATTTCGGCAACCGCTGCCCAGAGGGAGTCGCGCTGCAGCAAATCCTGCAATTCAAAGACGAGACGCTCCAGGTACGCCAGCCGCTGGCGTTCGTTCGGAACGGTACTCGCCGAAGCTTCCCACGCGTGTTTCCAATCGGTAGCCCATTCGGGGACGAATCCCGGGTGCCGTGGTTCGTCACGGTAGAGCATTTCGGCTACGGGGCCAGCCAGAGCCACCAGAGACATTCTGCGGGCCAACTCTTGGCCGGAAAAGCGGCCGTGATCCCAGGCGATCCGTGCGTCACCCGTCCGAGCGGGTCCGTCATCGTTGTCCGGCGTGATCGTGACGGACATCACCGCAGCTCCCAGATAGGTCGCGGCAAAGGCATGTCCCGCTTCATGGTACGCGTCCCATTCGATCATCCGTCCGCTTCCTCAATACCAAGTTGTCGGTTGGCGAAGTCGTAGGTTGGGCTGGTCCAGCACCCGCCGGTTGGGCCCGTTCATCGCATCAGCCGACTTGGATCCCTGCTGCGAGCGTCCGCTGGGTTGATATTTGAACAAATTCTGCCGATTTCGCGAAACCCACCCTATTCCTATGCCGATCATTCTGCTATTCCATTCCCTTTGTGGATGGACGAGCTAAAATACTCTCGAGCACTTGGCTCACGGAGCGAAGCTGTTCACTACAATACACCTCGCGGTCGCTATTCGGCTGAGGGACCAATTTTTAGCGTTGACCCGAGTCATCCACGGCTTGTGCAGTAGCACGCCAGGCTCGCGTCAGTCTCGCAGCGACTCCACTCGTCGCAATTCGACCGGAGGTTAATTCATCGGAGCCGTGTTCGATCTTNCGGGATCGAGCACGGTTCTTTTTTTTGCCTGATTCTGTGGGGTCACTCGCGCTGGGGTGTACATCGTTTGCGACCAGTCGCAGTTGCTGTGGCGGATCGGCGCCCGCATGGGCGCGCCGATTTGTGACCTAGAGTTGTCTGTCAAGTCTCGCTCAGGCGAGAGTCAGATAACCGTCACAGGCGTTACCATCCGATGATTTCCGATTACGCACGACCAGGCATGTTCCGCATCTTGATGCTGGTTGCGCTCAGTTATCTGCTGGGGTCGGTGTTTTGCGGGATGTTTGACGGGCCAGCCTCCCGTTCCCAGCCTCCGCCTGAGCCAACGTGGTCTCCCAAGTTGGCCGGTGTCGAATAACCGCTGACCGGTGAGGTGTCCGCGCCCTCTTTCTGGACGGGTTTCCGGCTGCGCGTCTGGGCCAAGCGGCCACGAGTGAAGGGTGGTTTTCCTTGGGATTCAGTGATCCTTGCCGTAAAAAAAACAGGNGTCAGGCGGTCATTTCACGGTCCGTTTGGCATTCTGGGCGAGTTGGCGTTATGGAGCGGCGTTCAGCAGGTTGTCCCCCTGCCTGCACGCTTTCATCCCAGGCTCGGGGCAAGCCAACAAACGTCCTGTTTCTGCCTGAGAACGCGACAAGGTGACGCAATCTCCGTACAATGGAGAGAGGTGNCGGTTTCACCTGCCGGTATCGCAGCAACGAAAACCCACCCGAGTGTGTGACGCGCGAATCCGGGTACTCCGCTCGCGACCCAACTGAATCCCCCCTCTATTCAGGATTGCTTGAGCAATCTGACAGGTAGCTGATATGAGCACGAATGCTTCGCCGAACGCGTCATCCTCGGTCGCTGAGATCCGTAGTTTTCTCAGCGAGATGCAGGAGAAATCTCCCGAAGAGGTATTGGGTTTGCCGACCAAAAGCCACTTGCCGAACCTGACGATCCTGTCTGCCCTGGCAACGCTGGTACTGTTGGTGGTGACGACCAGCGGTATGTATTGTGTGAATCTGGTTCGGGGGAAGCTGAGTCCGCAGACACCGGCGGTAGCTACTCCGGCGGACGCGGCACAGGGTTCGGCAACGCCCGCAACTGACGATTCCGCATCGTCCGCGACGGCGGCAGCGACACAGCCAGCGGAACCGGGAGATGCTTCCGCAGAGGCGGTGGATCCGGATGCGGCCATCCAGGCCATGGGGATTGGCGAATCCAAAGAAGCGGATGCGGATGCCAATTCACTGGAAAGTGGCATCGATGATTTATTGAAGGGGCTTGAGTAGCGTCCATGAAGACTCGGTGGCTTTACTGCGCGATCGTCGTGCTGGGAGTGGCTTTGTGGCTGCTCTCCGTGCTCGCGTGGCGCACGATGCCCTTGTTCCCACTGTGGTGGGGCGGGGTTGTCTTCGGAGCTACGGTGCCCATCGGTCTCGGTTGCCTGTGGTGGTATCGTCACCAACGTACCACGGCTGCCTTTTGGGGAGTCGCGACGCTGGTCTACGTCAGCTGGTGGCAATTGGCAGTATTCTTTTGCCAAGCGATCGTTTGGGATACCGGTCGTGTTGCGGTCGCCCGCACGGGGCTGGCCGGATTATTTTTGTTGGGATTGCTATGGCTGGTGTACCTGCTCGAACGTGGCAGTGACTTCTACCAGCGTCTGGCGCTACAGGCTCGGCAGGAAAATGCCGCTGGTGATGAAGCGTCAGCAACTTGGAACCCTCTCGATCTGCGGGCTTGGTATTACGGCAACCGACTTGGTACGCGGAACCGTAAACTCGATCAGTCATTGTTGGGACTGATGACGTACGTTGCCACCTTCGCCTTGGCGTTCACGCTGTTTTCGCAATTGCGGGGCTGCCGAGAGCTGTACGAGAGTCCAGCGGGCGGAGGTGAGCAAAAAACGGTGGCAAAACGTGTTCAGGTGAAAAAGGTGGTCCGCAAAAAATTTGTGGTGAACCCCTACAGTGCGATCATTTTCGAAGTGCCACCGATCGATGAAGTCCAGTTGGAATTAGAGGAGGTCACCGAGCATGCTTACACCAAAGGTTATGGTGAAGGCGCCGGAGCCGGTTTCGCAGGTGGGACACAACGCGGCAAAGTCCGCTTCATACGGTTGCAATACAACGGCGGGGACTGGGATCAGGATCAAGGGATCGGTGGCGACCTGAACATGCTGATTCAGTATGGAATTCGCACCCAGCACAAAGTGGCGGACAAGACCGAGTTTCGACAGATTGTCCAGCTGCGCAACTTTCCGATTGGGAAAAGCCCCCCGTTGGTTTACATGACGGGGCAACGCAACATTTCGGTATCCGCTAATGAAGTCAAGATTCTCCGTGAGTTTGTGACCGACAAACACGGCATGATCTTTTGCGACAACGGCGGAAGTCGGCATTTTCACAACCAGTTTCTTTCGCTGATGAATCGCGTCCTGCCTGACGTGCGACCTGTTCCGATTCCGTTGGACGACGTGATTCATCGGGTTCCGTTCCAGATTCCGTATCTGCCCTACGTCGCGCCGCATGGCGGCAAAGAGGCCTTGGGGTGGTACCAGGACGGCCGTTGGCTGGCCTATTACCATCCCGGTGACATTGGGGACGCGTGGGCGGATGGACATGCCGGGGTGGACCCGGACGTCTGGGAAGCGTGTTATCAGCTGGGTACCAACGTGATCTTTTATGCTCANGTAGAATATGCGAAGTGGATTGAAGCTCGGAAACAAGGTAAATCGCCATGATGACTCGCTGTCTGTTGACAACCTGTATCTGTCTCCTTTCGGTCACGGTCGCTTCCGCTCAGCAATATGGGCTGGAAGACATGTCGTTGGAACGTTGGGCCAAGTTGCGTGAGGTCGAGCGGCATCAGTTACAGATTGCGGAGAAGTACTATCGCGAGAAGAAATGGGCGGTTGCCATCAGCGAGTACGACAAGTATTTGAGTTTGTATGAGCGCAGCGATGCTGCGTCGTATTCGATGCTCAAATGGAGTTTGGCTCACATTCAACTGCGGAAAGCGAATACGGCCATCCGGGACGGATTTCAGAGCGTCGTCGACTATTGGCCGGACTCTCCTGACGCGGTGGCCGCGGCGTATTTTATCGCCCGAACCTACAAAGATATTGGCCAGCTGAAAAAGGCCAAAAGCGAGTACCGCAAGGTGTTGGCCAAGCACCCGAAGCATCTGGCGGCTGTGCGGACGATGGCGGATCTGATCGACGTCAGCAATGTGGAGAAGGACGAGAAGACGCGGGTTGAGATGTGGAAGCGTCTCACCTTCGACGTGCCTCGGACCAAGCAGACCAGGACACTCTGCGCGCGGGCTGCTCAGCAGCTGTCGGCTTTCCAATTCGAAGCGGGTGCGTTTGATGAAGCGGTGACGGCGCTGGCGACAACGTACAACGAAGTGGATTTACCCGAGCAGGTGTTTGCGTATGCCCGGGCCCCGATCGGTCGGCTGATCGCCAGTTCGGAGACNGAAACCAAAGGGCGACGCCTCGCGGACGCACTGATTGCATATCTGAAGTCGGCGGCTCCCGATGGAACCGAAGAAGAAGCGCAAACGCGGGCCAAACAGATGTGGTATCTGATTGCCGAGACCGAAATGTTGGCTCGACGGCAAGCTCGCGTGGCGGAAGTCTTTCAACAGATTATCAAACAGTTTGGCGTGGACGATGTCACCCTGGGCCGATTAGCGGCATGGCAGAAATCGCAAACTGAGTTCGAGCAGGCGCGGGCTACCTATCGTAAATTCAAAGATCAACTCGAAGGTTTGAACCAGGTTGCTAACAGCTATCGGCAAGAGAAAAACTATGCCGCGGCGGTACGCACCTACGGACAGTTGGCCGGCCAAGATGCCGAAAACGCGGCCCGCTGGCAGGCAGAGGCCGCCATGACGCATCGCGAAGCGAAAGCCTATCCGCAGGCGATTGCGATCTACGAAGGATTGATGAAAACCGATGTCGAAAACGCCGATCGCTGGCTGTGGGAGCTGGCGACCTGCTACCGGGACTCAGGAAAGGACAAAGAGGCGGTGGCGTATTATCGGCAGTCCAACAACTTTCCGGAAAACTACAAGCAGATGGCGGCCTGTCACCGTCGTTTGAAACAGTACAACGAAGCCATTGTGCTGTACAACCAAATCGTGGGAGGCCACGCCGCTTCGGCGCCTTGGGCGACCCTGCAGATCGCGTACACGCGCGAGCAGGCGGGGCAGAAAGAGCCAGCGATCAAGTCGTTTCAAGAAGTCTGTCGTAAATATCCCAAAGACAGTCATGCCAGTGCGGCACACGCGCACCTGCAAACGAAATACAAGATTTCCGTGACACTCGGCGGCGTGAAAGATGAATAGTTCGGTGCCAGCACCCTGCAGAGATGCGAGGTGCACGAGGTGCCGGTGCGCAGGGCTGGGGCGCGTGGAACGTGTCCCGAGATGCTGCGTGCAAGTTACGGGCTGCGTTGGGGAGCGGCTGGGGAAACCGCGGGGGTGAGCGGCTGATCGATTTGGGTGAAGACTTGCTTGAGCAGCGCGCGGGCTGCTTCGGCGGCCGGGGCTCCTTGACCGGTGGCGATCGACTTGGTTTCCAGCGGATCTGCGGGGACGTCAAAGAAGCTGCCATCGGCGTAAAGTTTGTATCGCGCCGTCCGCGCAAAACGTTGCAAACGGAAACGATCCTTATCCCAGCCCGGTCGTGGGTCGAAGTGGCAAAAGATCCACTCGCGCGGCGTTCCCGGTTGACCCATCAGTTGCGGATAGAAGCTGCGGCCATCGATCGGGAAATGTTCCGGTAGTGGTGCTCCCGCAGCATCCATCATCGTCGGTAACAGGTCGGTTGAATCGATCAGGTCGTGGGAGACACCCGGTTGAATGTGTTGCGGCCAACGGGCGATCAGGGGGACGCGCGTTCCGGCATCGGTGGTCTTGCCCTTGCCGCCCGAGACCGGACCGGAGCGGGTTTGTGAAGTCACTTTCAGATGCGTCCCGTTGTCACTGAAGAACAGGATCAACGTGTTTTCAGCGAGTCCGGCTTCGTCCACGTGTTGCACAATCTTGCCCACGCACTTGTCCATGTACTCGGCCATGTCTTTGAAGTAACGGACGTCTTCTTCGTTGCGCCGCTGCGGATCTTGCCATGCGGGGCTGTCCGGAGTGGGGACCATGGGCCAGTGCGGCAAAGCCATCGAGTAATAGACGAAAAACGGTTCTTCACGATGGCGATCGATGAAACCGTTGATGTAGTTGACCCAGATGTCGGGGCCGTATTTGCCGGCCAGGTCACGGCGGAACTGCCCATTTTGATTGATCACCGGGTTGGCGTATCGCGACCCCTTCATTTCGGTATGCCCGGTATGCCAGAGACAATACTCGTGGAACCCGGCATCTTCGACACGCATGCCGCGCCCGCGGCGTTGGACTGCGCCGGGGTAGGTCGGCGGGTCGTAGCTTTGCAGCTGCCATTTGCCCGCAATACAGGTTTGATAGCCGGCGGAACTCATCCAGTGGCCGATGGTCAGGGCCTGGGGATCAAGCAGGCCGAAGGCGATCCAATTGCGATGGTTGTAGAGTCCCGTCATCAGTTGCACACGGGTGTTGGTGCAGAGGGGCTGCGCGTAGGCCTGGGTGAACCNNNGACCGTCTCGAGCCAATTGATCTAAGGCCGGCGTCTGGTAGCTGGTGCCGCCATAGCACCCCAGCCCTTCGATGCCGATGTCGTCGGCGAGGATCAGGATGACGTTCGGTTTTTCGGCGGCTACGGCACCTTGCAAAGCAGGTTGCCAAGGTAGGGAGAGGGCCAGCAGGCAGGCGGTGAACAGCAATCGTGACATGCGTAGATTTTCGGGTTAGGCGGATGGGGCGAAGTTTCGAGTATTATTTGCGATGCGCCAGCTCGCAACCCGGCGAGCGGTGAGGAGGTGTGGGGGACAGTTCGATTGTGGCGAAGGCTTTACTTTTGCCTGCTAGCTCGTTACGCTAGACGCTCGAAAATCAGGTAAGACCTGCTCGGCCGTTGGCCGGCAGGNGNTAGTTCTGAGGTGCGTAGGCGGCGCACTGGTCAGGCGGTTTCATCCTTTTCGGCCCAGTATCAAAAGGCGGTCTTATGCGCTCGTTTCTCATTGGCGCGCTCGTTGGTTGCGCGCTCCTCTCGATCTCTCATTTTACCCTCGCCCAAGACGCTCCTGCGGCGACTGCTGAACAAGTTGCAGCACTCGAAGCTCAGGTCGAGGCAGCACAAGCCAAAGCTGACGAAGGGGCGTTGGCAGGGCACAACGCGTGGATGCTCACGTCGTGTGCCCTCGTACTGTTCATGACAGCGCCTGGCTTGGCGATGTTCTATGGCGGTTTGGTCAGAAAAAAGAATGTGTTGGGCGTCATCATGCAATGTCTGTTCCTCATGGGACTGATGACGGTCCTGTGGGCGTTGTATGGTTATTCTCTGGCTTTCGGCGGTGGTGGTGCCTTCGTCGGAAATGGTGAATATCTGTTCATGAACAATGTCCAGCGCGTCTGGGACGAACCGTTCGAAGACGCGAATGATAACAGTGAGTGGGATGAAGGCGAAACGTTCACGGACCTCAACGAAAACGGAAGTTACGATGTCGGTCCCGTGACACCGATGTCGGGTGGGATTCCCACGCTGACGCACATGCTTTTTCAGGGGATGTTTTTCATTATCACCCCGGCGTTGATTTGCGGTGCGTTTGCCGAGCGGATGAAATTCAAGACGATGGTGGTATTCAGCATCGCCTGGGGAACGATCATTTATTGTCCTTTGTGTCACTGGGTGTGGGATGGAGGGATCTTGGCCTTTGTCACCACGGCGGATATGAAAGCCGGCGAGGGGCATGGCATCCTGGGTGGCGCGTTGGATTTCGCCGGCGGCACGGTCGTGCATATCAGTTCGGGCGTCTCGGCGCTGGTTTGTGCTCTGTTGATCGGCAAACGCTTGGGGCATGGTTCCGAGCCGATGCCGCCGCACAATCTCACGTACACGGCCTTGGGCGCCGCGATGCTGTGGGTTGGCTGGTTTGGTTTCAACGCGGGTAGTGAACTGCTTTCCGACGATCTGACGTCGAGTGCCTTCGCAGTAACTCACTTTTCCGCAGCCGCGGGTGCAATCGCCTGGGCTTTGGCCGAGTGGATTAAGAGCGGCAAGCCGACCGTGTTGGGAACAGCATCGGGTGCGGTTGCCGGCCTGGTCTGCATCACTCCTGCGGCAGGGTTCGTCAATACGATGCCCTCGCTGGCGATGGGTTTCCTGGCGGGACTCGTCTGCTACGTCGCTTGTACGACCATCAAGAACAGCTTCCGCTACGATGACTCACTGGACGCCTTTGGTGTGCACGGTGTGGGCGGGACATTGGGCGCGGTATTGACTGGTGTTTTTGCCACCCGCGCGTGCTGGGATATTGATAACGGTCTGCCTTTGGGGCTGATCGAAGGAAGTACTCGGATCCTCATCGGTCAGATTGTGGCGGTCATTATCACCGTCGTCTTCGCGGCTGTGGTGACGTTTGTGTTGCTGAAAGTGCTGGACCTGACCATGGGACTGCGCGTCAGCGAGAAAGACGAGACGCAAGGTCTGGACGTCAGTCAGCATGGCGAAGAGGGCTACATCTTCTACTAAGATCGGCTAAGATTTCTAAATACCCGTGATCTGGCGGCACGGTGAAAAGTGTAAGGCAAGATCACTGAACGAGGAGTATACGATGAAGAAAGTAGAAGCCATTGTTCGGCATCACAAACTGGAGGATGTCAAGAATGCTCTGACGGATCAGGGAATTCACGGCATGACTGTCGCGGAGGTCCGTGGTTTTGGCCGTCAGAAAGGTCACACGGAAATGTATCGAGGAACCGAGTACGCAGTGGACTTTGTGCCCAAAGTCAAGCTGGAGGTGGTTTGCGCCGACAGCGTACTGCAAACGGTCATCGATACGATTTTACGGGCCGCTCAAACCGGCCAGATCGGTGACGGCAAAGTGTTTGTGACGGAGTTGGCAGAGTCGATCCGGATTCGCACGGGCGAGACCGGCGAGGATGCCCTCTGAGTGAACCGTCCGTTGTTGAGACACGGTGTGGTGTTGCCGTACCGTTCCCAGGCAGGACGGACGCTACGTTTTCATTGATGAATTGCTTTCGCCGGGTCGTTGGTTTCAGCGACCCGGCTTTTTTTGACCTCGGCCGAAAGTGGGAAAGATGAGTGGCGGGTTAACCAAGATGCCTCGTCTTCATCCAGCCGTGCTGGAAGCGCGTGAGCGTATCGTGGCGGGACGCGAGCGGCTGCAGAAACAGCATGACCGCGGATCCCCTGGGATTCAGGTCTGTGCTGGGATGACCGATGTGGTGGATGCGATTGTACTGGACTTGTACGCGCTGGCCTTGTCGGAAATTGATGATCCGGGGTTGGAGTCATTAATTGCGTTGGTTCCCAACGGTGGTTATGGTCGCCGCGACATGGCGCCTTACTCGGACGTCGATTTGATGCTGCTGCACGAGCGCGGGCAGGCGTCCCGCGTCGAACCTTTGGCCGTGCGGTTAGTGCAACATCTGGGGGACGCGAGTCTGACACTGGGGTTTTCCGTGCGCAGCATTCCCGAGTGCTGTTCGCTGGCGCCCAAAGATGCGATGGTGTTCACGACGCTCGCTGAATCACGATATCTCGGTGGCAGCGTTTCGCTGTACAGTCGCTTTATGGATCGGTTTCGCGTGGTGGCCCGCCGCCGATCACGCTCGATCATCGACAGGATCGAGAAAGCGCGGCGGGACGAAAAACATCACTTTGGTGAGACGGTTTACCTGTTGCGGCCGAACATCAAGAAGTCGCGGGGGGCGCTGCGCGACCTGCAGATGGTGCGTTGGGTCGGGTTTGCACGCTATGGCGAAGCCGAACCGGATAATCTGGTGCGTCTCGGAGTGTTATCGAAGAATGATCACCGCGAGTTGCGGAAAGCACGTGAGTTCCTTTTGCGGCTGCGCAACGAGATGCATTTTCATGCNGGCAAAGCACAGGATATGTTGTTGCGTGACGAGCAACTGCGGTTGGCCCGACTCTACGGTTTTCCGGAGAGCGANGTGCAACACCCGACTGAAGAGTTCATGCGGCTCTACTTTGCGCACACCAGTTCNGTGCGTTACGCGGTGGCTCACTTCGTCGCCACAGCCAAGTCACGCAATACCCTGGCATCACTCGTGGGTCGGTTATTCACGCGCCGAGAAGGTGACTATCTGATTCGGCCTACGGAAATCGCCGCCACGCCGGAAGGGCTGAGCAAGCTGGAGGGCAATCTGGCAGAAGTCTTGTGTTTGATGGATTTGGCGAATCGAACACAAGCGCGGATTGCCCACTCGACTTGGGAGGCGATTCGCAGCGACATGTTGAGTCGCGATTCGATTGAGCTGACCCCGGAGGCGGCTGAACGGTTTCTGTCGCTGGTTTCGCGACCAGGCCGACTGGGGGAATTGTTGCGACGATTGCATGAAATGCGCGTGCTGGAAAAAATCATTCCGGCCGTGAAACACGCCCGCTGCCTGATGCAGTTCAACGAATACCACAAGTACACGGTCGACGAACATTCCATCCGTGCCGTGCAGCAAGCGGCTGACTTCATGTTAGATGCGCGGACGGTCGGGGACGTTTACCGGTCGATCAAGGACAAGCGCATCCTCCACCTGGCACTGTTGCTGCACGATTTGGGGAAAGGTCTGCCTAACGATCACAGCGAGGAAGGGCGGATTATTGCCAAACGCACATGCCAGCGTTTGGGGCTCAGCACCGAAGAATCCGATGTGGTCGAGTTTCTCGTGCATAAGCATCTGCTCATGGCGCACCTGGCCCTCCGCAAAGACTTGAACGATCAACGCGTGATCGTCGAGTTCGCGCGCGAGGTGGGGAGCATTGCCGTGCTGCAGATGCTGTATGTCTTGACCTGCGCCGATATTGCGGCGGTCGGACCAGGTACGCTCAATAACTGGAAACTGGGATTCATCACCGCACTTTATCAACGCACCTATGACCACTTGCAGAGTGCGAACGTACCGCAAGGCACCGATTGGCTGGAAGACCTGCGAGAACAAATCCGTGACTTGGTGCGCGACCAAGCTGACCCCGGTTGGTGGGATCGGCAGATCAACGACTTGCCTGTGGGCTACCTGACGAGTGAGTCTCCCGAGCGGATTGCTGCCGATTTGCAACAACTTCATGACTTGCCAGATGATCAGGTCTTTACTTCAGCTCAGTTTGTTGCCGATCGCGATCTGGTGGAGTACACGGTGGGTGCGCACGACGACGCTGCGGCGGGCGTCTTTCATCAGCTGACAGGGGNACTTTCCAGCCGGGGGATGCAAATCGTCTCCGCCGAAATCCACTCCTTGGCGTTTGGATTGGTGCTGGATCGATTCTGGGTGGTCGACCAGGAATTTACCGGAGAACCGCCCGAATCACGCCTGGAAGAGGTCCGCCAGGAGCTGGCGGACACCTTGACGTCGCCCAGTGAGGGTCAGCCCACCTTTCGGCGCCTGTGGACCCCCAGTGGGCATGCTGCCGATTCGATTCCTGACGATATGCCGACACGCGTAACCGTCGACAACGACAGCTCGGATCGCTTCAGCATCGTGACGGTTTTCGCTTATGACCGGCTCGGGCTGCTCTACAGCATCACCCGTACCTTGTTTGAACTTGGTTTGCGCGTTCACCTTGCGCGCGTGGGAACCTATCTGGACCAAGTGGTCGATGTGTTTTACGTGGCCGATTCGGAAGGGCGCAAAATTGATGATGCTGGGCGGCGCGAGGAGATTAGGACGGCCTTGCTCGAGGCGGTGGACGAGCAGCCCATTTTGTANCGTNCGGATACACTTGGCCCGGGCAGGCNGGTGTTCGTGAGCCTGTCGCGCTGACAAACTTTGGCGATTAGGTCGAGTTTGGACATCTGTGGGCGTGTGAGGCGCAAAAGCAAAGAAAATGCGTTAATCAGAGGCTCTGAGGATTCTCTCACGACACTGCCCTGACTATAATCGCGGCTTGTTTGACCACCAGTTGGTGCCTCCTCTCCTGTTTCGTGCCCACCATTGAACCTGAGTGAATATGAATAAGCCTACCGACGAAAAACCTTCTCTGTTTGTGTTCTGGGGCTGCTTTATCGCCCTGATTACCACCGCTTTTGCCTTCATCACTCGTGCGTTCATGATCAATACGCCCGAGATGTGGCCGGCTGATTTTGGCCTCGACAAGGTCGAAGCCCAGGGTTTGTTCGGGCACGGCATCTGGCCGTTCGCGATCAGCATCATCCTGTTCAGCTTGGTGATTGACCGAGTTGGCTATCGTGTTGCCATGGTTTTCAGCTTCGTCTGCTACGCAATCTACGCGGCGTTAGCGTTGCTCGCTTATAACACAGTCAAAGGTGCGGAGGGCGCGGACTTGCAAGCCGCTCAAGCGACGGGCCTGCAATATCTCACTGCTGGGTCGATCATTTTGGGCCTCGGTAACGGCACGGTTGAAGCGTTCATCAACCCTGTCGTGGCGACCTTGTTCAGTAAAGAAAAGACCAAATGGTTAAACATCCTGCACGCCGGCTGGCCCGGTGGATTGGTTGTGGGTGGCCTGATCACGCTGGGGCTTGGCGAGGCTGCTAAGAACGATTGGCGTTTGTTGATTTATATCATTGCGATCCCGGCGCTGGTTTATCTGGTGATGTTGATTGCTGCCAAGTTCCCAGTCAGCGAACGTGTATCTGCGGGGGCGACTTATCGTGACATGTTGGGTGAGTTTGGTGTGATTGGTGCTGCGATCGCGGCCTTTTTGGTCTTCCAGCAGATTGCTGACGTCATGAACCTAAAAGACACGGTAGGTGAAGTCCCAGCCACAGTAATCACTTGGGGAGTCATTATCGTCTCGCTGATTGCTTATGGCTTGTATTGCAAATCGCTGGGTCGGCCAATGATGGTCTTCATGTGTATTATCATGATGCCGCTGGCGACGACCGAGTTGGGTACGGATGCTGCGATTACCGGCATTATGGAAGAGCCGATGAAGGCTAAGGGGATGGACCCGCTGTGGGTGTTGATTTACACCTCGGCGATCATGATGGTGCTGCGGTTTTTTGCCGGCCCGATTGTCAAGCTGTTCACGCCACTCGGTCTGTTGGCCGTGTGTTCGGTTCTGGCGGTCGCCGGACTCTATTCCTTGTCTATGACGACCACCTTTTTGACGATCTTTGCTGCAGCCACACTGTACGGTGTGGGTAAGACCTTTTTCTGGCCCACCATGCTGGGTGTGGTGGCCGAACAATTCCCGAAAGGTGGCGCGTTGACTCTGAACGCCATCGCCGGCATCGGTATGTTGACCGTTGGTATTGTGGGCGGTCCCCTGATCGGAGCGATGCAGGAAGACTCGGCAAAAGTGGCGCTCAACGCCGATATGCCGGGCGTCTACCCGGAGATCTCGAAAGATGGATCCTACTTGCTGGGTAACTACCAAGCCGTTGATGACGCGAAAGTTGCTGAGCAACCGAATGCTGCCGAGATCACGGAAGTCGTCAAGAAAGCCAAGCAAGGTGCTCTGGCAAAAGTGACCGTCTTCCCAATCTTCATGCTGGTTTGTTACCTGATCCTGATTGCTTACTTTAAGTCGAAGGGTGGATACAAACCGGTGACCATTGATGGCAAGGCTGCCGAATCTCACTAGTCGCAGGAAGTTATTTAGCAAACTTGACCACAAACATTTAGGTGAAATCTGATGAGTATCCGCGTGATCCTTACCTTGGCGGTCGTCCTGACGGCTGCTGGCCAACTGTCGGCTGAAGACGGTTGGGTGAAACTGTTTGACGGAAAGACCTTGAACGGCTGGACCCAAAAGAATGGGACGGCCAAGTACAGTGTCGAAGATGGGACCATTCGTGGTGTGACCAACGAAGGGAGCCCCAACTCGTTCCTCTGCTCCAACAAAGATTACGGTGATTTTGAGCTCGAATTCGAGGTCAAAGTGCACGACCAATTGAATTCTGGTTGCCAGATCCGTTCGAAAACCAAAGAGACGGAAAGCAAAGGCAAGAACAGCAAGGTCGGCCGTGTCTATGGTCCGCAGGTAGAGATCGAAGCGAGTGGCAGCGGTGGTGCCGAAGCCGGTTACGTTTACGGTGAAGCGACTGGTCGTGGCTGGTTGACTTCGAAAGAGGACCTGAAACCGCATAAATTGATGAAAGATGGCGAGTGGAATCATTTCCGGATTGTGGCCAAAGGCCCGCACATTCAGACGTGGATCAATGGCAAGCAAGTTTCGGACTTGACTGACGAAGCGATCTACAAGACCCATCCCAAGGGGTTCATTGGTTTGCAGGTTCACGGGATTAGAGCCGGAACCGGGCCCTTCGATGTTGCCTGGCGTAATATTCGCATCAAGGAGCTGTAAAACGCCCCTGGCTAACTGACATGTTGTAAGCCGTCTGGTGACTTGTGGTTGCCAGACGGCTTTTTTTATGAGCTTCACGTTGTGTGGTCACGGTGCTCGATGACATGGGTCTCGGAGAGCTCACCTGGTGGTGCCTTGTGTGCCTGGTGTTGCGGCAAGGTGCGTGGTCGCTGCTCGCACAGCGATTGGCGAGCATGCTATGCTAAGGCGCACGGCGAGAGTCGTGGTGGAATACCACGCCTCGGTTGACGCCGAGCGTTTGGATTACGCGTCAATCGCCACCACAACCGACAGTGCGGTATCGCGGGCGATGCGATGCGATGCGGATGAGCTCAGATAAAGCTCAGATAAGAATCATGAACGTTGGCTGGGGAGGATGACCGTGAAGTCGATCTTGCATCCGCTGATTTTCTGTAGCATGTTGATCGCGTGCGGGCTCGTCACGCGTGCTGCCGATGAAAAACCGATCGGGAAGTATGACGTTGTGATCACCGGAGGGCGCGTGGTGGACGGCACCGGTGCACCTTGGTTCGTTGCCGATGTGGGGATCCGTGACGGGCGGATCGCACGGGTAGGGCGCATTGCCCCGGACCAGGGTCGGCAAGTGATACAAGCTGATGGTTTGGTCGTCGCTCCCGGATTTGTTGACATGATGGGGCAGACGGCCTCGCCGATGGTTCGGGATGCCAGGTCAGCGATGAATCTGCTGACTCAGGGAATCACGACAATTAACGCCGGCGAAGGGGCCTCTGCCGCGCCACTGAGCGATGCGGAAGGGAAAGCGAGCGGTTGGACGACCATGGCCGAGTATTTCGCGCTGTTGGACCTGCATGGCTTGCCGGTGAACGTGGTCCAGACGGTCGGTCACACGCAGGTGCGCAAGCTGGTTTTGGGTGACGTCGAGCGTCGGCCGAGCGACGAGGAACTGGACCGCATGCGAGGTTTGGTCCGGGAAGCGATGCAGGCAGGTGCGATCGGTCTCTCGACGGCCTTGATTTATCCTCCGGCGGTGTATGCCCGGACTCAGGAGATTGCCGCACTGGCAGAAGTCGCCGGGCAGTCGGGAGGACGCTACTACACGCACATGCGGAACGAAGGAGATCAGCTACTGGAAGCGATCGACGAAGCGTTGGACATTGGCAAGTCGGGGCAGACTCCCGTGCACATCTTTCACCTAAAAGCTGCCGGCCGACAAAACTGGGGGAAAATGCAATTGGCCCTGGCCAAGATCAAGGCAGCACGTGCCGCAGGCCAACAGGTGACCGCGGATATCTATCCGTACGTGAATAACGGTTTGGGAATCGCCGCCTTTATCCACCCACGTCACTTTGCCCAAGGGCGAGCGCAGTTGTTGGCCCGTTTGGATGATCCAGAACTGCGGGCGCAAATCCGACGCGAGATGGAGACCACCGGAGGTTGGGAAAACTGGTATCGGCACGTCGGGAACGACTGGGGGCGGGTGGTGATCGGTCAGACCAGCCACCCGGGCTACCGAGCCCAGGTTGGCAGTACCGTGGCGGAGATGGCGCGGACGAACCAGGAAGATGTGTGGGAGACGTTTTTTCAACTGGTGCGTGCCGGGGCCTTTGCGTTACCGGAAAGCATGACCGATGCCAATAAGATCATGGCCATGCAGCAGCCGTTCATTTCGTTCTGTACCGATGTCGGACCAGCGGGAGGCAGCCGTTCGGCTTCGCATCCGCGAGCCTTTGGTTCCTTTCCACGCTTGCTGGCACGTTACGTACGCGACTTGGGGGCGATTTCGCTGGAACAGGCAGTGTCCCAGGCCAGCGCCGCTGCCTGTAACGACATCATGGCCTACGATCGCGGCCGGATCGCCGAAGGTTTGGCAGCGGACCTGATTGTATTCGATTATCAACAGCTGACGGATCAAGCCACCTTTGCGAATCCTCATCGTCCCGCCGTCGGTATGAAGCATGTGTTGGTCAACGGGGTGACGGTGCTGACTGATGGCAAGTTCACCGGCCGCCGACCAGGGCGTGTGCTCCGAGGACCAGGGTATGATCCGCAGCGCGCGCCGCATCTGCGAAAATCCGCCAAACGCGATACGCGGATGCGATCGTTTGACACCATGATTTCTGATTTGATGCGCAAGCACCGCACGCCCGGGTTGGCGCTGGCCGTGACGGACCAGGGACGATTGGTGTACCACCAGGGATATGGGATTGCCGACTTTGCCACAGACGAGCCGGTGCGTAGCCAGAGCTTGTTTCGTATCGCCAGTATCAGCAAACCGATCACTGCCGTGGCCATTTTGCAACTGGTCGAACAAGGCAAGCTTGATTTGGACGATAAAGTATTCGAAGTGTTGGATTATGAGGCGCAAATTGAGGCGAGTGAATCGTTCGACGAGCGTCAGCGCGACATCACCATCCGGCATCTGTTGCAGCATCGAGGTGGCTGGGATCGCAATGCATCTTTCGATGCAATGTTTCAATCAGTACGATTCGCACAGCAGTTCGATGTGCCGGCGCCTGCTGACCGGGCGACGATCATTCGTGCCATGTTGGGCGTCAAGCTGGATTTTGATCCGGGCGAAAAATACGCCTACTCGAACTACGGTTATTGTCTGCTGGGGCGCGTGATTGAGGTCGTTTCTAAGCAGCCGTACGAACCGTATGTTCGGCAGCATGTGCTGGCGCCTCTGGGGATTCGGACCATGCGTCTGGGGCGTACGTTGCGAGATCAGCGACAACCGGCGGAGGTCTGTTATTACCATCCCGGGGTGGTCCCTTCGGTGTTCGCTTCGAACCTGGGATCTTCTGTTCCTTCACCGTACGGGGGTTGGTTTCTCGAAGCGATGGATGCGCATGGTGCTTGGATCGCTTCGGCAGTCGATCTGGCCCGGTTCGCAAGCGCCTTCGACAATCCAGATGCTTGCCCGATCTTGTCACGTGAAAGTATCGAATTCATGTACGCGCGCCCTGAGGAAGCGTCAGGTAAGCGTCCCAAGCCTCAAGGCGGCGACTGGTACTATTCGCTAGGGTGGTCCAATCGCGTTGTGGGGCCAGATCGGATGAATCGCTGGCACACCGGATCGTTGCCCGGGACAGCCACGATTTTGATCCGACGGCACGACGGGCGGAACTTCGTCGCTTTGTTGAATGCCCGGGTATCGCCCAGTGAGGATTCGTTGAGAAGCGACGTCGACCAGCTGTTGCATCGCGCAGCGAATGCCGTGCAAGATTGGCCTACGCATAACCTGTTCGACGAACTGGCGGAGCCGAAGTCTGCCGCTGCAGCGGATCCTGCCGATGCGCCTGTGGTTGCTCCCTAAGGGGCCGGGACCTGGGCGGCTGGCAATTGCCGTTATTGACCTTGTCGGGCGATCTGTCAAACTAAGCATTAGATCACTTTTCGGAACCGACCGAGCATTCGCTCTTCCCTACTCCCCTACTCCCCTACTCCCCTACTTCTTTCGAGTCGTACGTTTATGGCCATCCAAGTTACCTGCCCGGGATGTCACAAGCGATTCAATGTAAGTGACAAGTTTGCGGGGAAGACCGGTCCATGTCCCCAGTGCAAGACGGTGATTTCCATTCCGAAACAGGAAGAGGGAGTTGTTGTCCATGCGCCCAAGCCGACGGGACCGACCGATTCCAAGGGACGGGAGGTTCTCAAGCCGATTGCGCGAAAGGAAACCAAGTTCAATCCGGTGATGGCGGGCGCGATTGGAGCCAGCGCGGTGGTCGCTTTGATCGTGGCGCTGATTCTGCGTTTTGTCGAAGGTGGTCCCCCCGTGCCACTGTTGTTCGCCGGCGCGTTCCTGTTGGGGCCACCGCTGTGCTACGGTGCCTATGCGTTTTTGCGGGATGACGAATTGGAACCCTACACTGGGGTCTCGCTGTGGGTCCGGGTTGGTGCGTGTGGTGTTGTGTATGGTGTGATTTGGCTCGTGTATGCAGGCATCCCCTGGTACCTCGAACTGACTCAGGACGAAGCCATGACGATCTACTATGTGGTCGGTTTCGCCGTGGTTGCTTTTGGCGTGGGGGCGTTTGCGTCCCATGCGTCGTTGGATATCGAGTTGGGAACCGGGGCGATTCACTACGGCTTCTATTTGATCATTACCATGACGTTGGCATTTGTGATGGGCGTCAATCTGGTGAACTTTTCGCCAGACGAGCCAGCCGAAACGCCGACCGAGCAAACTCCCGCCGCAACACCTGCCGAGGTGCTTCCGTAGCAGCTGCCGTGCGCGACTGCTTGGAGATGCAGGCTCGGCCGAGCATCGTTTGTGACGGGACGCGGTTTCTGGAATGCACGCCGACGCTGCGTCGCACTCTAGCGAATACAGGTTTCGCTCGATAGCATGACGGTATCTGGTATCAGGAAACGAGTTTTATGAACCCCATTCGCGAAATTCCTGAACTCCAAGCATTGGATGCGCGAGATCAGCTGATCCGCATTCCCCATGAAACGGATGTGCCACTCACGCCGCGGGTCAGGCAGATCATTGATTCGGCTGAGTTTTCTCGTTTGAAGCAGATCAGCCAGTTGGGACTGGTCTCCCTGGTCTACCCGGCGGCCCATCATAGTCGCTTCGAACATTCGTTGGGTGTGTATCGGATGGCATTGCTGTATTTACGGCAATTGTCTTACGACCAGCGATTCTGCGAATTGATCTCGCGGCAAGAGGCAGAGCGGCTGATTGTGGCTGCTTTGCTACATGATCTAGGCCATTGGCCATTTTGTCATCCGATCGAAGACATTCAGTTGCCAGGCGTGCCCAGCCACGAATTGTTCGCCAATAGTTTTCTGCTCGAAGGTGAAGTCGCCGACACGTTACGGCATGATTGGAAGATTCAACCGCGCGAGGTCGTGGCGCTGCTTTCTGAAAAGCCACGGGACCGTCGTGCGCGGTTGTTGAGTAGTATCCTCTCGGGGCCGATCGACATCGACAAAATGGATTATCTGGTGCGCGATAGTCTGCACGCAGGCGTACCGTACGGAAAGAACTTTGATCAACAGCGGCTGATCGGTAGTCTGTGTGTGAACGAGGCGGGGGATGGTCTGGCGATCACCAACAAAGGTCGTACGGCCGCGGAGATGATGGTATTCGCGCGGTATGTCATGTTCAGTGAAGTTTACTGGCATCATACTGTGCGGTCCGCGACCGCCATGCTGCAGCGGGCGTTTTATTTGCTGTATGCGGATTTAGACCTGGATGCTTTGTTTCGATTAACGGAGGCTCCGATGATTTCGGAGTTAACCCGCTTAGCCGGGCAGGGACCAGCGGCTGATTTATTGTCGGGGTTGTTTGGACCGACCCGCAGTCTGTACAAGCGACTGGCGCAATTCAGCTACTTTGAGAATCAGGAGATGTACACGCGTTTGGCACGTCGGCCTTATCCCTGGTTGGTGGCTTGTTCGGAAACGCTGGCCGAGGGAATCAGCCGTGAGGTGGGACGGCGGATCGCACCGCACGAAGTGATTTTCGATGCCCCACCGGTGGGACTGGAAGTGGAATTCAACGTTTCGGTGCACTTTTCCAAGGAGTCGTGTTATCGGCCTCTGGGCGAGGTGTCACCCGTCGTGCAGACACTGGCACGCAAACAGTTTGATGATTACGTCAAACGGGTCCGCGTATTTGTACACCCCTCGTTGAGCGAAGAGTTGAGCGGGGTTTCGAATTTGCAAGTTCTTATTGAGCAAGCGGTGGCGGCAACCGAATAACAGTGGTAGACAAGAGCTAGGCCCTTACCTTTGAAAGCGCGACAACATGACGCATGCATGGCACGACGTAACCCCCGGTGAAAACTTGCCCGAAGAGTTCATTGCGGTCATCGAAATTCCCAAGGGGGCAAAAGTCAAATACGAGCTGGATAAAGAGACCGGCTTGCTGAAGATGGATCGCATGCTCTACTCGGCTGTCCATTACCCGGCGAATTACGGTTTTATTCCGCAGACTTTCGCCGAAGACGACGATCCCCTGGATGTGCTCGTCTTGTGTCAGGAACCCGTAGCGCCGCTGACCTTGGTTCATTCCCGTTCGATTGGCGTGATGACGATGCTGGATTCCGGCAAGAAGGATCACAAGATTCTTGCCGTCGCCAGCAGCGACCCTGAGTACATGGATATTCGCGAGGCGACCGATTTGCCGGCGCATCGCCTGGCCTTTTTGCGACGTTTCTTTCAGGATTACAAGACGTTGGAAGGGAAGTCGGTGGAAGTCGATGAATTTCGACCGGCCGATTTTGCCGCCCCGATCGTCGAGCACGCATTAGAGCGTTACAGCGTGCAACGCCGCAAAGGGTTTGCCTAGCCCCTGCGGAGGTTTGCCTAGCCCCTGCGGGTTTGCCTAGCCCCTGCGGAGTCGCAACGAGTCGCCCGGTCGTGAACCGGGCTGCTCGGTGGTTCGTGCCGCGGTCGTGCTGCTACGGAGACGATTTCCGTTCTGGTTGCCGTTGGGGTGGAGCGGGTTTTTTCTGCTGCCGAATCTTTACCGAATTCGGATTGTCTTTGCCACCGCCGAGCGATGCCGGAGGGTCTTCTGCTGGCACGTCGAGTGCTTGCCGCAGTCGGGCGAGTTCGGCGACCAGTTGACTTTGCACCTTGGCCAGTTGCGGTGTGTCGTAGACGCTTTGGAGTTCATGTGGGTCCGATTGCAAATCGTAAAGTTCCCACTCGTCAATGTCTGGTTCGTAAAAGTGAATCAGTTTGTAGCGTCCGTTGGTAACGCCGTAGTGACGTCGCACATCGTGCCAGCCGGGGAACTCGTAGTAATGGTAATAGAACGATTTGCGCCAGTTTTTGGGGGTGTTTCCTCGCAGGATCGGCTGCAGGCTGTGTCCTTGCATATCGCTGGGGATCGGAGCGCCGGCGACATCCAGGAAGGTCTCGGCGAAGTCGAGCGGAGAGACAATGTCCCGGTTGACGCTTCCAGGTTTTGTGGCACCTGGCCAGCGTACGATCAGCGGCGTGCGGAGTGATTCCTCGTACATCCACCGCTTGTCGAACCAGCCATGTTCTCCCAGATAGAACCCTTGATCCGAGCTGTAGATGACCATGGTGTTTTTGGCCAGGCCGCTGGTATCCAGGTAGTCCAGCATACGACCGATGTTATCGTCAACCGAGGCGATGCAGCGTAAATAATCCTTGATATACCGCTGGTACTTCCAACGCACTAATGCTTTGCCGGTCAGGTTCGCGGCGCGGAACGCTTGGTTCTTGGGTTCATACGCAGCATCCCAAACCTCGCGTTGCTCTGGGGTCAGGTTACGGGGCGGGACGAGTTTCAAGTCCGAGTCCGTCATGGTCTTGGCAATCGTCATATCCTGGGTTTTGGCTGGCGTGCCGCGTCCACTGTAGTCATCGAACAGGGTTTCCGGCTCCGGGATGGTGACGTCGTCGTACAGGTGCAAATGTTTGGGGCTTGGTTGCCAATTGCGATGCGGGGCCTTGTGCTGGTACATCAGCATGAACGGGCGTTGGGGATCGCGCGTTTTCTGCAGCCAGGCGAGCGCCAGGTCGGTGATGATATCGGTGGTGTAGCCAATGTGTTTGGTCCGTTTGCCATTCTTCAGCATGGGCGGGTTGTAATAAGGACCTTGGCCGATCAAGACCTCGGAATAGTCGTAACCTTGGGGCGGCATATGTTCGCCAAGATGCCACTTGCCCACGACGGCGGTCTGATAACCGGCTTGCTGTAGCAGTTTGGGAAAGGTCTGCTGCTTGCCGTTGAACTTGTTGCCGTTCACCAGGAAGCCGTTTTGGTGCGAGTATTTGCCGGTCTGGATGACGGCTCGGACCGGACCGCAAATCGAATTGGGGACATAGCATCGGTGAAAGATCATGCCTTCGCGTGCCAGTCGGTCGATATTGGGAGTCTCGTTGATCTTGGAGCCGTAGGCACTGATCGACTGAAACGCATGGTCGTCCGTGAAAATGAACAGAATATTCGGCCGCTCAGCCGCTTGGGTCGCAGATGTCAGCAGGGTCAGAGCAGTCGCGGTAAGCAGGAACAGGGATTTCATTCGCGGACGCATGGCTACCTCATGAGATGATGAATTCTGTCTTCCAGCATAACGCAAGCAAAGCCGCTGAACCATGCTCACGTGGCCACCTTTTGCGGGGCGTTCCCGCTGGGCTGGACGTGTGAGACAATACGGCGTGTCGCCAAGTGGAATCACGCCGACGATCACCCGCACAGGGGAATGGCGGCCATGATGCCCTGACGCGGGAACGCGCGGTATACTCTCGTCTGGCAAGTCTTCCAGGTATCAGTGAGAAACATAATGAAACTGGGTCTGATCAATTCCGCTTGGGTGCAAGCGAATCAACCAACGGTTTTCGGTTTGCAGAAAACAAAAGAGATCGGCTTCGATACGATTGATATCTTTATCGATCCACTCGATGCGGACGTTTGCGAGCAAAAGTTGATTAAAGACGAATGCGATCGGCTCGATTTGCCAATTGTCTCGATCTGCTGTGTCGCCGTGGGACTGATCGACTTCAATCCCAGCGTGCAGCGATTTCACGTCGAACGTGTGAAGGCATTTCTGGATCTGGCCCACTGGTATCAGGCCGATAATGTGCTGTTGGTGATCGGCGAATACATCTGGCAACAAGAGGTGATTCCGCCCGAGGAACAGTGGCGCATCGGCGTAGAAAACTGCCGCATCCTGGGCGACTACGCGGCCGAACGCGGGATTAAGATTGCCTTGGAACTGGAGCCATTCAAACTTTCGTTAGTCAATTCCGTGGACACGATGGTGCGTTTCATTGACGACGTGAATCACGAAGCGGTGAAGGCCAATATTGATGTCTCGCATCTGCTGTTGGCCGACGTCGAGCCGGAAGAAGTCCGCCGCTTGGCCGGTAAAGCGATCCACGTACACATCTCCGATTGCGATGGGAAAGTGCATGGGGATTTGCCGCCGGGACGAGGCGTCGTGCCGTTTGAACCTTACCTCAACGAAATCAAGGCGCTCGAAATGGAGGGTGCCATCTCGATTGAGCTGGAATACTCGCCCGAGCCCGACAAGATCGTGCAATGGGTCGAAGAAGCGTACCGCGAAACGGACAAGCTGATGCAGGCGGCCGGCTTGCGCGACTAGTCATGCCTGTGAGTTGCCAAGATGCGGCTTGCAAATGGCAACTCTCCTGCTGCGACGGTAACGCGGGAGTTGTCAGTTGTTGACAACCTTCTCGATTTCTTCCTTGAGCTCTTGCGCGTCGAACCCGTGGGGGCCCTTGCCTCCCTTGTAGACAATGCGGCCGTCGATACCGACTAAATACAGTCGGTCGGGTGATGCCGAATAGGCTTGGTTCGTTTTGTCATCAAGGGTGTCAACCAGCGGCGGCAGTTTGATCTTCAGCAAGCTGCACATTTCTGACGCGACTTCTTTGCGTTCTTCGAGTGAGGTCGGTTGTTTGATCAAGATATTCGCGCGCACATTGGCTTGCGACTGCCGGCCGTCGGTCGGATGCGCTTCCTTGATGTACACCATGAAGAACTCCACTTGATCGCCGTACTTTTCGTACATTGCATCCAAGGCGCCAACCTGACGCCGGAAGGGAGGTCACGTGTAGGAACCGAAGACGAGTGCGACCGGTTTTTTATCGCGATAGTCGCTCAAGGTGACCTGGCGTTTGCCATCGGGGCTTTTCAAGGTGAAGTCGGGGGCGACGTCACCTTCCTCGAGACGATCTGGCTGGCGGTCCCGTGATCCCTTAAACGGTGGACGATTCGATGGCGGCCGATTTGATGGCGGGCGCCGGAATTGCGACCGTCCCTGAGGCGGGCCAAAGTCCCGAGGGAAACCAGGACGCCGGGGAGGGCGCTGCGCCAGCGCAGGAAAGGCGATGGAGCCGAGCAGCAAAAGGGTCAGCAACGTTGCTAGCGGGGCGGTTGGCAGTCGGAAACGCACGGTATGTTCTCCCCAGTTTGATGATGGCTGATGTGATACAGCTGGTCTTCGGCACTCGTCCGTTGATTGTTCTAACCAATAAACACACAAACGGCTGCGGAGTTTCGCGGCTGGGCGACGATTTTCCGAGATTCTTGCCTGTGGCTGATCGTTTTCTCTGCTTGCTTTCGAGATCAACTGTGATAGCTTACCCTGCCAGAGCTGTTTCGCCTCCCCCTGGATGGGACGTCTGATCCTCCCGGCGAGTTGCTTTCTTCCACCGAGGTGTTGTCTTGAATCCATATCGCGAGTGGCTGGGGATTCAGACGGACGATAGGCCCGGATCTCACTACGAATTGTTGGGATTACCGAAATTCGAAGCAGACCTGCAGCAGATACGTGCTGCCTACGATGCGCGGCGAAGTCAGGTCAGTCGTTGTGTGACCACCGAGCAGGAGGGGGCTCTGGCGACTGGATTGTTACGCGAGTTATCCGTGGCGTTGGCTTGCCTGTCTGACCCACAGGCGAAGGCTACTTATGATGCGCAATTGCGCATGGCAGTAAGTCCGACGGGGAAACAACCGCCAACTCCGGTCCGTTCGGTTCCAGCATCCGCTTCGGTAGCAGCCGGTCGTGTCGCGGGGAAACGTCCGTCGGCACGGAGTTTCCCAATCGAGCTCATCAAGATCGTCGTCGGTGGCGTGGTCGGTCTCGCCATCGCCAGCGTGCTGCTGTTTGTTCTGGGAGTGAATCCATGGAGCGGTTCTCAGCCAGCACCGCCCCGGCCGACGGTGGCTCAAGGTGAAAGGAACGCGGGGATTGACGCTGCAACGTCGCCCGCTGGCGAAACGTCGGGACCGGACGCGACTGGAGGGGATCCGTTTCGCCCGCAGCGTCCTGCTGACGTGCCTGACGACCGTGAGGTCTCTGAGTTCGATCGAGCATTCGGTGCGGCAACGCCGCCTGCCGCCGGCTCAGCAGCAGACGCGTCGAAACGAGTCACCTGGGCCCCTGACTACTCGTTGCAAGAGGTGACCAATCGCAGCGAGCAACTCGTAGCCACTTGCCGCCAGGTGCAGCCGATGTTGACGAATCCGGGAGCCTTAAGCGATGCAGACAAAAAAGCGCTTTCCATTGAGTTCATCCGGACCTTACAGTTGTTTGCCGAAGAGTTGACGTTCTGCACCGCGACCGAGGAAGAGCTGAGTCGCGTGATGTCCTCGGTGGCGGATGCGGTGGCCAGTATCACGGACACGGAGTCCAAGCAGCGTGTGCTGAGCGCCATTGCTCGTTCGATTTGCAAAGCCGGTGATCGGGCGCGTCACGGTGTCCTGCTGCTGGGAGTGGTGGACGACATCCAACTGGTGGATGGCCTCTACAAGACAACTTTACGGCACCAGGACGCCACGGGTAATACGATCTCGCTGTGGAGTTGGCAGGACCCGGCGCAGGAGTGTCAACTTGGTGCGGTCGTGATTTCTTTTGCGGTGCTTGTTGAGGCACCTGCCGAGTATCTCAGTGGGTACACCGGTAGCGAACCGACCGTCGCCTGGACGCGACGCGTGCAGACAATCGGCCCGTAATGCGCTGCAGCGGGCGCAGGGTCGACCGGGATCACTGTGGCACGATCGTCCGCAAGTCACGCGAGGATCTGAGGCGGCGCAGGACCTTAGGCGAGATCAAAGACTCGATCGAGGTTCTGTGAAATTTCGCGAAGGCGATCCGGGCCACCGCCACCGACTTCCGCGGCACACCAACCGATGAAATTGATTTCCTGGAGGGCGCGGCGCACATCGGCCCAATCCAAGTCTCCCTCGCCAATTTTGGTGAACGAGTTCTTTTGGCGCGAGAATCCTTTCGCGTCCAGTTTGACGATGCGTCGACCGAGCGTGCGGATCCAATCTCCCATGCTGCCATATTTCCAATGGTTGCCAATGTCGAATTGCATGCCGACCCAGGGAGAATTCAATTCGTCGACATACCGCACGAATTTGTCCGCCGTCTGCTTGGCGTCACCGCTGTGATCGTAGAGGAATTGATTCCACACGTTTTCGATGGCGATCGTCATGCCGAGTTCTGCAGCCAACGGCAAGGCTTTGGAGATGTTCTCGATGGACCGTTTCCAGATATCCATTTCCGGGCCGTCACTCCCTTTGCCAACGACCAGCAGGACGGTGTGTCCACCGACAGCGTGCGTGTCCCGCATGGCGGTTTTCAGATTATCGAGCGCTTGTTTGCGCACGGCTGCGTCGGGATCGGTGTGACGTACTCCCCAGTGGCCGGCACAGACCGTCCCATCAACGGGCAAACCGCTTTCCGCAATCGCTTTCTTGGTTTCGTCGACATTCATCCCGGGCGAGTTCATTTCGATGCCTTGGAATCCAGCTGCCTGAGCGGCCTTGAATTTGTCGGTCAAGGAACCTTTGACTCCCACCATGCCGATTTTCAGGGTCTTGTAGATTCGGCCTTTGAGACTCGGGGCGGGCGAGTCGTCTGCAACCGCCGAGAGTAAGGGGGTGGCGGCCACGGCAGCCGTTGTTTGGAGAAAGCGACGGCGGGCGATAGGGGATGGAGTCAACATGCAAGCTCCTCGAAAAAATTGCGGTGTGTCGGTAGACCAGGCGGGAATGAAAGCCCTCAGTATAGTTCACTGCCGCGGCGTCTGCTGCAGGTGAGCGAGGGCGGGGTGGTTGCCATCCAGGGGCCGTTCCGCTGGCGCTGGAACTTGGTCTCAGCCCTGCCGGGAGCTGGCGAATTCCCCGGGCGTCCATTGCTTGGCCGGCCTTGCGCTTCCGCGCGGCGGACCAAGATCACGCGTGGCGAACGAAGATCACGCGTGGCGGTTTGCCCAGCTCCGTTTGCGGAGGCTCGTTCGGGTCAGCTGAGGCCCGACAATGCACCGGCACCGCAGAACTGCGGGTTGCCAAAGGACTCCACGGGATGCCCCATCGCCTCACAGAAGCTCATCAACAGGCGATTGTGAGGAACACGCTGGAAGTCCAAGGCTCGGCCCATCTTGAAATTCAAACCGCCACCGACCAGGACGAACGGGATATTGTCGCGGGTGTGCGAATTGCCTTTGCCCAATTCGTTGGTCCAGACGATCGTGGTGTTGTCCAGCAGCGAGCCTTCTCCACCGGGTTCTGGTGTTTCCGCAAGTCGCTGGGCCAGGTGTGCCACCTGTTCACAGTACCACGTGTTGATCTTGATCAGTTTTTCGTAAGCCTCTTCGTTGCTNTCCGGTTCGTGCGACAGCGTGTGGTGGCCTTCGTCAATGTCGAGCCATCGCATGCGGGGCTGTCCGACACTATTGGTGATCTGCAGAGACGCAATCCGGGTGAAGTCGGCAGCCAGGCTGTTGACCAGCAGTTCGATTTGCATCCGGGTTGTTTGAGGCATGTTGTCGTTGGCATCTGCGACGTTGGGTGGCAGTTCCGGAACGGCATGCGTCGAATCCGTTTGCTGAGCACGTTGCGTCAGTTCGGTTTGCAATTCTTTTTCGACATCGCGAATCATGGCCAGATGCGCCGCAAGTAGCCGTCGGTCTTCCACGCTGCTGGACTTCTCCAACAGGCGGATGTCTTCGCCCAGGCCATCCAGCACACTGGCCAGCATTTCCCGATTCTTTGTCTGGCCATACAGCTTGTTAAACATCTGATACGGATTGTCGATGGGCGCGACGGGTTGGTTCGGTCCGGCGTAGGACATCCGCGTCCACGTATCGGCGCGATCGGGCACCATGACCCCGAACTCGAGCGACCCAAAGCGAGTGCGTGTTGCCGGATCGGATTGCAGTTTCTGTTTCAAGAACTGGTCGACCGAGATGCCTTTGGACCAACCCGCAGGAGTGTCTGAGCCGCCTTGGATATCCCCCGGGAACAGCTCGATGCCGGTCAGCAGACAGCCGATGCCGCGCATATGACCGTCGCCATCTCCCCGGATCCGATTGCAGACCCCGTGCATCGTCAACATGCGATCCTGGAACTTGGCCAGAGGTTGCAGGATCCGCTTTAATTCGAAAGTCTCTCCCGTCTGGTCGGGCCAGAAATGTTTGGGGATCACGCCATTCGGGCTGAAGACAAAAATCAGACGTTGTTTCCGACCTGCTGACGGTGCGGCAAAGCCCAGGCTCGGCAGATGGAGCGCCAAGTTAGCTGCCGCAACACTGACGCCGGTTTGGGTCAGGAAATCGCGTCGGGTGGTTGGTTTCAACATAGGGAGGTCTCCAGTTAGTCCGGCGTTGCCGAGAGTGCGGTTGCCGGTTGGGGCTGCTGAGCTGCGATCACGGCAATCTCAATCAATAACTTTTGTATGTTAAATTCATTGTCCTGAAAAGAAGTTGTCAATTGATCAAGCGTTTGGGGGCCAAAAGCCAGCGCTGGCTGCTTGACGAAATGTTCAAATGCCCGGTCAACAAACGCGCGATGGACATCTTGGCTGGTGACCAGAAAATCAGCCAGTTCGCGTGAACCTTGGAACGTCACCCGTTGGTGATCGCGGGTCGTGTAGTGTCCCTGCGAGTCAATCGTGCGCTCCTTCTCCTTCTTTCGATATCGCCCAACGGCATCGAAGTTCTCCAGTGTAAAGCCCAGCCCATTGATCTTGATGTGGCAGGTTTGGCATCCCTCAGGGCTGGTTTGCAAGGCGATCCGTTCGCGGGTGGTGAGGTCCGGGTGCAAGTCGGGACTGAGAGGTGTGAAAGCCTCTTGGGGAGGCCGCAGCGTACGCCCGAGAATGTGACGCATCAGGAATACGCCACGGTGGATCGGTGAGGTCGAGTCTCGATAAGCCAAACCACTCATCAGGTAGGGGTGAGTTAGCACGCCCAGGTGCTCATCCGGGGCGCTGACACTGCGCCGTAATCGCGTCGGCGCGTCTGCGGCGGCTTGCCACGATTGACCATAAAAGCGTTCCAGCCGTGGTGTCGAGTAAACCCAGTCCGCCTGGAGCAACTGTCGGAAGTCACTCGCTTCGCTGGTCACGACGTCGTCCAGAAAAGCGTCCAAGGAAATGCGCAAATCTTGTACGAGCGCCGCATCAAAGTCGGTGTAGGTTTCCGGGTCTTTGGTGATCTCGCCCAAATGTTCCAGATTCAACCAGCTGTGCAGCAGTGCCCGGGTCTTGTTCCGGCTACGAGGATCGGCAGCCAGACGGTTTGCCGCTTGCCGGATCTGAGTGGGCGTGAGGAGCTTTTCGGTAGCCGCTTGCTTGATCAGCCACTCATCCACCGGCAGCGAGTCGTGCAGGATCAGACTCAGACGGTTGGCGACTTGCTGGGATTTGCTGCGATGGTCGTCGAGTAACGGATAGAGGAACCGTGGCGACTTGAGTGCCATCAGCAGCGCGCGTTTGATGGCGACAGCGTCATCGTCGGTCGCGTCGACTTGCCGATCGATATAAACTTCGCGCAGTGTTGGATCGAGCGGACCACGAAAGGCCGTTTTCAGTACTTCGGCTAGGAAGTTTCGTAAGGGTTGCCGGTTTTCTTGGGGATCCTGTTGATGGCGACGCTGGTAGATCGGCCATAGTTCCGCATGCGCCACTTCTGCAAACTCAATGGCGGCCGCGGTGGTCGAGTCGTCCCATTGGCGATCAACGGAAATGCCGCGTTCGTAGCCGTAGGAACGATCGTCCGGTGGCAAGGCGGCTTGGAGTGTGAAGGTGTCGGGAACTCTTTCGGAGGTCAGGTTGCGGGCCGGAATGATATGCTCGCTGCCCCCCGGTGGAATCCAAGCCAGCGAGATGCGTGCCGGTGGCTGTTTGGTCTTGCGTTTGCGTTGATAGAAGACCAGCTTCAACGGGTAGCAACGGCCAGCTGTTAAAACGATCGATTGGCGGAACTCGGTCTTGTCGCCGGACTGCACATGGTTGTTAATGAATTCACGTTTTCCCGTACCCAGGTAAAAGATAAACGCACAGGTACTGCGGATGACGAATTCATGGCTTCCGCTGGTCTCGGCACGAACACCGCCCTGCCATTGAATCGAAAACTCTTTGGGGTCGATTTCGGCGCCTGGGCCATCGTTTCCAAAGTCAAAGTCGATGCCCGGATCGGTCCGCTCGATGCGGCGCTGTTCGCGGCGGCGATTCGTACCGGCAAAGTATTCTGCTTGTAGGCCACCATGTTTCTGAGCCCGCTCCGCACCGGTAAAGCGGGAGTACAGATCCGCCAGGCTTTGCCGCAGTTGTGTTGCTGTCAGGCGCGCAAGACGTTGTTGAGGCGGTTGATTACGTTGCACTGCGGCGGGACTGTAGAAAGCCGTATAGATATAACGAGCGACCGCGGCGGCGTCTGCGCCGATACAGGCCTGAGGATTGTCCTCGGGCATCGTTTCGGCGATCGTTTTTGTCAGTTCCTCGACGGTTGCGTCGCCAGTAAGTGGAGCGTCGTACTCATCGGCGACTCCTTCCCCCGACTGGCCGTGACAGGCGGCGCAGCGCGCCAAGAAAATCGCTTTGCCAGATTGGCTGCCCGCACCGTTTGCCGATTGAGCTTGGACAGTCAACGCCTGCAGACAGATGACACTGAGCGAACAGGCAAAGAACAACGAATGGCAAGCAGGCATGATGGCAGGCGTGGTGGTGGAGGGCATGGGGGGCGTGGTCCCAAGAGGTCACTTCCCCGTCGTGCGTTCCATG
>NZVR01000179.1 GCA_002701545.1 Blastopirellula sp.
GTCTCTTGAGTGAGGCCATGCTCGACCCCCCAGATGCTCTCGCTCTCGGCAGCTTGCTGACCGGGACGTACTTCGCGTGATGGATTCCAGATGCGGACGCGCCAAATGGCCACGCCATTCAGCAGGCTGGCGCCCGCCAGCGAGACCGCGCCAAAGACATAGACGCACCAGGCAATGGGGTCGCCTGTCGTGCCGCTGGAAAATACCGGGCGCGTGGCTGCCAGGATGGCGTGCCAGGGGCTGCAGCAAACCGCCAACGCCTGGCAGGACAGGTTGCCAAACTGCGTCCCCAGGATGCCGCGGTTGACGACTTCCCAGATGCCTACCCAGAGGACGATGGCCAAGGCGGTCATCGCCAGGGTTTGGAACGTCTTTTCCCGCCAGAGCGCAAATGTCGAGCCAAGGCTGCCGGCGACCAACGATGTTCCAAAGGTCACCAGGAACACCCGCAGGACCTGGTCGAGTGAAACGCCACCAAACAGAGTGATCAACATGAACACCGGAATCGACGCCACGATCAATGTCAGGGTATTCAACAAGCTCGCCAGTAACTTTCCCACCACCAATTCGCTGTTGGTAAGTCGCGAGAGCAATAACAGGATCAGCGTGCGGCGATCCTTTTCCTGTGAGACTGCACTGGCTGAACCGAGCGCCGACATGAAGACCACGCAGGCGAGTTGCAGCGGAGCAATGAAGCTGAACAGGACCGCGCCAAAGCGAGCCATATCACCCAAGTTGCTGATGACCTGAGTGCCATTCAGCACCAGCCACGACGTGCACATCAAGATCAACAGGGTGGTCACGTAGACAACCCGTTGAAAGTAATGCTTGGGACGACGCGGTGCGAGGACGGCTTCGCGAGTAAAAACGGGTCCGATGATCACGGGAAGCACCTTAGGAGAGTACCAAGCTGTTGCATACGAGTGCTGATTCTAATTGGTTCATCCTGGCGCGGGTGAGTCATCTGCGAGGGATATGGATGGCGGGCTTTGTCTGCAGGCTTCCTGAGCGATCAGCTTTGTTTTTTCTGCTTTTTCTGCTTGGTTTTTGTCGATCCGTCCGTGGCAGCCGGTGGTTTGGGAAGACTGATGACGGTCAAGAAAACCCCCACACAGAGGGCCAGTGCACCGAGGGGCACCAGCCAGATCCCCATCCCCGGATCCCCTTGATAGATGAAGAATCCGCCCAGCAGGAAGCCGCCGGGCAGTAACGTACCGGCAACCAGCATGCACTTGCTGATGACCGGCTGCCGAGCGGTTGCGGAACCGGGGAAGACTGCCCAGGTGACGGCTAAGGCAATGTTGACCAGACCTAACAGCACGCCGTGAGCGTGTCCGAGTGTCCACATCAGGCGGCGCGTTTCATGACTCACGTCGAGGTACCAGCGGATTTTCAGTCCATGCAATGCTTCGAGCACGATCCCCAGCAGGAGAAACACCAGCAGTAGCCACCACCCGAAACGGACATGGCGGAGAACGTACGGGTTATCAAAATCAAGTTGACGTTTGCTGTTGTCTGGTTGTGTCACCGCTCACTCCGCAAGGCTCAGCGGGGTATTGTCCCGCTGGCCGATCAATTTCTGGAGCTCATCGAATTCCAAATTTCCATCGTCGTCCAGTAGCACGGCGCGACCGCGACGCTGGTTGTCCCGAGCGTTTCGACGCTGCCAGTCTTGGATGATTTCCTGAATCGCTTGGTCGCGTTGTTCCGGTGGGGCGAGGAAGTCGTACTCAAGCTCGGTTTCGGTTAACTCTTTCAGGCGACGATGGGTGATGATGCGTACTGCTTCATAAGGATCGGCCAAACCGGTGGCCAGGACCGGTGTCATCCACGTTGTCCCGGACGCCTGTTGAGCTGGTTGCCATCCCATATGCCAGCTGGCCAAAGCTCGCCGACCGGCATCACCAGTCAGTAAATCCAATACTGCGGCGGAAATGGTTTCCTGGTTTTCTGTCAGTTCCGGACGCTCGTGATCATACCATTCCGTCAACTGGTTTGCCGTCCAGCCCAGCGTTTTGTCGAGGTGGCAGAGATTGCATGCGTTCGGTCGACCCACTTCCGCTGTGACGGTCGCGTTCGGGCTGTCAATTTGATGGCTACGGATCGCTTTCAGGAGACCGTAGGTGGTGTGTGGCATGTGGCAGTTATAGCAGCGACTGCCGCTGGAGTCGGCGGCGTGGTGCGTATGTGCGGTGATCGACTCGGCGATGTTGGTGTGGCATTGGAGGCAGGCATGATCGCTTTCCATTTCTCGTTGCAACTGGTCGTTACGCCATGCGTCGAGTGGCCGGTCGTCGTCGCTTGCCTGATGCATGCGATGGCAGGACAGGCATGACATCTCGCCTTGCTGATAGCAGGGGGTATTGAGAAGGCCGCTGTACTCGCGACCTGAGATCCGAATCATGCCATCGGACCAGAAGCGATTGGCAAGAAACATCGGATCTTGTTCCAGGCGGGAGACGACCTCTGGAGGTAATTCCGAACTGTTGGATATCTGACACAGGTAGCGACTGTCAGCCAAGGTGTCTCCGGGGCGATAAGGCAATCCTTCTTGTAGCCACTTTTGCCAATCCTGTTCATTGTGAAACCAGGCAACCCCATGGCACTGCCCACAGACTTCCGTCGAACGGCGATGCGGCATTTTGGCGGGATTCCGAATCGGCGCGTCCTGATCTGTGTCGAGGGCGTCGGCGGCAAGATGTTGTTGGTAACGGAACAGAGGATTGTGGTTGGCTTGAACGTGCTGTTCCGCAGGGCCGTGACAGGCTTCGCAAGCGATACCCAATTCGGCAACTTGCGTGTCCATCGTGTGTTCGTCAAAAAAACCAGGTCGACTATGCGTGGCGTGGCATTGGTTGCAAGCGGTGTTCCAGCGTCCGGTTTCGGATGTGGACGTTTCCTGCGGTGGTCGCAGGAAGGCTGATTCGCGAGGCACCCAACGTTGCTCGTCAATCAGATACACAATGGGCAGTTGCCCCAAGACGCGCGTGTCTCCCGTGGAATACCAATAGACTTGTTGATGATGGGATCCGGTGGTCATGACCAGTCGAGTCCAGTAGCGGATCGCTTTTCCGTCCGGGTCGCTGCCATCAAGCTCAGCCCAATACTGATCGCCGCGTCGCTGCAAGCGATACGTTTTTCCCTTCAATACGAAGGGTTGGTCGTCGAATGTTCCCACGACGGAATCCGGGTTGGCCAGCTGAGTCATGCTGCGGTGGTAAGACGCATGCCAGCTCGCATAGTGTTGCGGGTGGCAGGCACGGCAGGCGGTCGAGGAAACGTAGTGGTTGATCGGGTTTTCGATCGGGCGAAATTTTTGGAACTCTTCGGCGCGCATGCTGGTTGTGGCTTGCCACACACTACCGCCAATAAAAGCGACCGCGAATACGGCAACCGCCAGGACGACGGCCAGGAGGCGAGTCAGCAGTTTGGCGGATACCAACAGCACGATGGCCGATAGAGCAGCGGCAAACAAGAGTGCTTCCAGCTCGGCAAACATGTTCGTCCTTTGCGCGAGACGCACAGGTCGTCGTGAACGGCGGTGGGAGTGCCCGGCGTGGACGCCGTGATTGGACACCCCGTCAGTTTATTCTATCTTTGTCGAGAACTCTCAGCGTGTCTATCGGTCAGCAGCTGTGGCACCAAGATTCAGATTTGTGGCTGGCGATCGGAACTGACAGGTGGTGTTCTGCGTAATCAAAGGCTGTTTCCCGGCGGGTGCGTCAGGAACGCACAGCGACACGGTGCCACAGTCCGTTTTGATTTCCACAGAGGACGAGGTCGGGTAGAATTGCGGCTGCGCTGCTTGTTTACCGTGTCGGCGTGAGCGAATACTGCAGCGATCGATGGTGACAGGACATCTGGAACGATGAAAAAAATCAAACCTTACCTGCTCGGTTTCACGCTTTTGGCGGCTTGTGCGAGCATTGCCTTTTTGCTTAACGGATGGTTGCAAAAGCCGCGTCTTGGGGCGAGAGGACCAGCGACGGGCGACGCATCGACCGAGGGTGACCAAGAAGGTTCGCAGGATCAAGCGACAGGTGCTGCGCCGGAAGTATCGAACGCCGCCAGCTTCCGTGTGTTTCCTAAAGGCGAGCCAGGGCGAGAAAAACTGTTCTTTTGGTGGGACGAGATGGTTGAGGGGGCGAAACGCGTGAGTTTTGCCACCGGCCCGGAAAGCAATATTCACCCCGACGATTACGTGGGATCGGATGCCTGCCAGAAATGCCACAAAAAGAACCATCAGCAATGGTCCGAACATCCACACCGCTGGATGAATGCCGTCGCCTCCAACGAGACGGTCAAAGGTGACTTTTCCGAACAAGCTCAGATTCAGTACCTGCAAGGTACCGCCAACTTCTCGCAGACTGACGAGAACTATCGGATGCGGTTGGAGCGTGATGGGCGGGTGCTGGAGTATGCGGTCGAACAGACTCTGGGGTCGCGATTCTTCCAGTATTACATCGGTCGATTGGTGACAGGTGGATTTCCTGAGGAGCACCCTTATCGCCAGGAGCAGCATGTGCTGCCATTTGGTTTCTGGATTGAGAAAAACGAATGGGTGCCGATCGTGCACGTTGGCCCAGAGTTGCCGGATGGCAAGCGTTTTGACCCGTTCGCTCCGCCCGAACAAATCATGCGGGGTGTGAATTTCCTGCCCTACGCCAGATATTGCAACGTCTGCCACACGACGTTTCCTCTGGGAGATAATCTGTTCCGCAAAACGTATACGCTGGCCAAGCATGCGCCTGGGATCATGCACATTGATATGCCCGGGTATATCGAAGACTTCCATCAAGAACTTTGGGATGCCGGGATGACGCGGGAATCCGCCACGCCCGAACAGATCGAACGCATCCCCTCGACGTTGGCGAATTACGAGGCCAGCAAGCACGCAGTCAGTTTGGGAATCAGTTGCGAAGCGTGTCACTTCGGTTGTGACGAGCACGTCAAGAATCCGAAGAAGCTGCCCAGTTTTGCTCCGCGCAGCGAACACTTGCGAATTGAGAACGGCAAGCAGCAGTTGGAAACAGGAAAAACACATGCCAATCTCAACTGGGCCTGCGCGCGTTGTCATACGGGAGATCGTCCCCGCTTCGCTGCCGGCATGTCGACGTGGAATTCGACAGAGTACTCGGATGCCATGCTCGGTCACTGTTATTCCCAACTGAAGTGCATTGACTGTCATGCTCCGCATCAGGCCACCGGATTGAAGTGGTCGCACACACCCGCCGAAGATGACGCGAAATGCATGAAGTGCCACCAGCAATACGAGGACGAAAAGGCGCTCGTTGCGCACACGCATCATCCCGCCGGTACCTCGGGGTCCCGCTGCATGAATTGCCATATGCCGAAGATCAATGAGGGCTTACAGGATGTCGTGCGAACCCACACGATCTTTTCGCCCACGCAAAAAGATATGATCGAAAAGAATCACCTCAATGCCTGTAACCTGTGTCACACCGAGCAACCGATCGATTGGACACTGACGCATCTCAAGGAGTGGTATGGCACATCGTTTGATGAGGCCAAGCTTGCAGCTGCCTATCCTGCGCGGACGCAAGCGGTGGGGCTTGGCTGGTTGGCCAGTGAAAACGAGGCGGTCCGGTTGGTTACGCTCGGCGCGATGCGCGAGAATCTGGATGCCTTTGCGGCAGCGGAACTGATTGAGGCTTTAGATGATCCGTTTCTGCTCAATCGACAGTTTGCTCGACTTGCTGTGGAAGCACTCTTCGCAATCGAACTGGAAGACTACGGTTATCAGTTTTACATGACGCCGGACGAACGACGCGAGCCGCTGGCGAAGTTGCGCAGTGCGTTGCAAGCGGGTGATTTGCAGGCGGTGGCTCCAGCGGCGCAACCCGCTGATTGAGATTACTTGGGAGTCTCGACAGAACCGTCATCGAGGATCTTGGCGTGGCGTTGGGCAGATTCGGTGTCGCCCTCTTGCTGGTACAGAGCGCGCAGTTGCTGTCGCAAGAGCGTGTGCTTGGGTTTCCGCTGCAGCACCTCTTCGCCATAGGCGAGCGCCTCTGGGATTTGACCTTCCTTTTGCAGTACCTTCAATCGCATGAGCGACACGTCGCGCGACCAGGGGTCGAGTTGGAACAGTCGGTTGGTGTATTCACGATAGGCCGCAAAATCCGTCTGCAGTTCTGCTGTCCGGGCTAATTCAAAGAGCGCGGATTCGTGTTCTGGATCGACTTCCAAGACCCGTTGCCAGCAAAGTTGTTCTAAGTCGTAGACGTCCATTAACGCGTAGCAATCGGCCATTTTGCTTAACAGGTGAGTGTCCTGAACCCAGCTCAGTCGTTCCGCCAGGGGCGCATCGCCGGCGGGGAGCGACAGCTCCAGTTGCTCCAGGGCGGCGGCAGCCAGATGGCGGTCACGTTTGCGTTTCGCGGCGGAAGTTTGTGCGATGCCCAATGCGCGCGCGATTTGTTCACGCGTCAGTGTTTGGTCTGCCATGCCGAACAGGTGAAATGCGTCCTCGGCTCCTGTTGTGGGAGGTGCCGCCACAGGTTGCGTTTCTTTGTGACGCGGAACGCGATGATCCGTAAACGAGGTGTGCGGAACGTTCCCTGCTGGTGACTGAGGCATGTGGCAGGCAATGCAAGAGTCTTGTGTTTGATTGCGAACGGTCATGTCTTCCGGACAATGTTCCGTTTGATGGCATTGGAGGCACTTGTCGCGATAGTAAGCATCGAGATTGTCTTTCGGCGCAGTGCGGTGTGGATCATGGCATGAGGTGCAGCCAAAGCGACCGTCGGATTTTTGAAAGCAGGTACTCTGCTGCATTTGCTCGACTTGACTCACGGCCCGAAGTGACTTGCCGTGGGTTTCCGCCAGCGATTTGCGGAGGATTACCAGGGAGTCTTCGAGTCGATCGCCGGGACGAAAATCAAAGAATCCACGACCCTTGCGGGTAATCACCAGATCTCCCATGAGGTGGCATTGGTAGCAGATACTTTCGCGGCGGTAGGGATCCAGGTTGGCTGGATTCACAATCGGATCCTTGCCCTGAGCTTCCTCGCGATGATATTGGACGTGGGGGTCACCCGGTCCGTGACAGCGTTCACAGCTGATACTGGCTTCCAGTAATGCTTGCGGATGGTACCGCTCGGAAGAATGCTCCAGCGTGTTGGTTCGGCCGGCGTGGCAGTACAAGCAACTGTCTCCGATCGCGCGCTCAAAGCCGGCGTGGTTCTCTGGGGCGTAACCGGGAGAGAGGTCCCAGCGATTTCCCTGGGCATACCAACCGATGGGAGACTGGAACAAGCGATCTCCTTGACGTACAAGATACGTGCGGCCGCGCTGGCCGGAGCCGACGATGTGGCAGATCTCCTCTGCCTGTGTTAGCGTTGGCTCACCGTCGGCATTCATGGTGATTTGTTTGTGTAGGATCTTGTCGCCGTCGCGAATCACTTCGTAGTGTTGCTCACCCCCGGGCTCGAAGTGCACGTTGGTGAAGTTCTCGATTTGCTCGGCGTCTGCCGTCGCCGCCATCGACTGACCCATGGGGGTCGCACGATAGTCATCGTAGATCTGCTCGTGGCACTCGCGACAGACTTGGCTGCCTACGTAGCTGGCGTCGCGGGCAGTTGGGAGTTGAAATTGGTCGGGATCGCCCAGGACGGTAGTCTGACCAGATGTTCCGCCAGGCTGTCCCTTGAGTAATTCCAGGTACTTCCAACCGACAATTGCCGCGAGTGACAAGAACCCGACTGCCAGCATAGCGACGATGAGACGGGGAAGGAGTTTTGCCATGAATGCGTTCGCTAGACGGAATGCGGAATGGAAAAGCGGCCTTCAGCAGTGATTTGCTGCCAGGGTGCCTGTGGGTATCATAGAACAATCAGCTCGCCTGGTCTCCAAACCGGCCCGGTCGCCCGGGCTGGGGCAGGCAACTTCCACTGTAGTAGGTTTCTCGTAGATGACCAACTGGTTGCGTCGTGGACTATTGACTCTGCTGACGCTGGCGGCGGCATATCCGCTCCTGTCGGTACTAGCCGCAGGTCGTTGCGATTCCGTTGCTTCCACAGCGACTTCGCATCCGGGAGCGCGTGAGTCGTGGGAGTCGGATGAAAAGATCGTGGTGGAAGCTCGCTGCCGAAACTTTGTCTGGTATTTCCAATGGATCACCCCGCACGCGGGGTTGCGCCAGGACTTTCAGTTGACGCTTCCCGCGGAAAGTGAGGTGGAATTACGATTGGCAAGCGATGACTATATTTATGCGTTTGACCTGGACACTTTCGGAGTTCGCCAGATGGTCATTCCCGGTCGCACGTATCACTGCCAGTTCAAGACGGGGCCACCGCAGTCGATCGAACTGATTGCTGATCCGCTGTGCGGATTCCGACTTTTTCATGACGAAGTCATGGGCAAAATCCTGGTGGCGGATCGAGGATGAGTAAAACCGTGCCCAGCTTGTATCAATTCGTAGGTGTGAAACGATTCCGTGGTGAGGCTGCCTTACAATGAGAAGACCACCTATTCCATCGTCCATCGGCGGCTGTCTGCAAATGCGGTGTTTTCCAGGGTCATTGCCGATGCGCGCGGTTTCGAAGCAGCTTGAATCCTGTGTTACTCATTCGGACACCGCATGACATGATGATCGTACGACTCGTTCTGGCAATGACTCTTTTGGCATGGTTTGCGGGCTGCCGTTCCCAGGAGGTTCCGCCGACCGTTGGGCCGCAGCCCGACGAGGCTGGTGTCTACCATGTCTATGAAGGGGAAAGCATCCAGCCTGCCCTGGATGCGGCCGCTGCGGACGAGAACCATAAAGTGGTGCATGTGCACGGTGGCACCTATCGGCCACTGCAGCCGGGACAGGCCTTCGTGCGCTTCAACCGGCAGCATGATGGTGTGCAACTTGTTGGAGTCGGAGAGGTGATTCTCGATGCAGGTCAGATTGCGATTGCTAACTCGGAGGACCCGGCCTTTCCTGCAGTGGTTAGTCACATCGTTTATTTTGGCGATGGAATTTCCAGCCAGACAGTACTCCGTAATGTCACCCTGACTGGGGCGAATGGTTTCATCGCCGATGATGTCACGCATCCCGCCATCGAACCTCCCCCGACAACTCCAGAACTGGAAAAGGGCCTGTTCTTTTTCCGAGACGGTGGTGCGATGAAGATTTTTGGGAGATCGTATCCGGTCATCGAGGGAGTGACGTTTCGCGATAATTTTTCGACGCTGTGTGCCGGTGGAGTCTCGGTTGAGCACCGAGGGTTTCACTCCCAATCCGCGACGTTTCGCGATTGTGTGTTCATCAACAATCGCTGCCCGGGGACCGGCTCGGCGATCGACCTGTTAGGGGGAAGTGCGGCCGAAATCGAGAACTGTTTGTTTGTTGGGAACATCGCCAACACCGGGATGGATCAGATCGCAGCCGAGTTCGGGCTGCGTTACAACCCGCAGCATGGCTGCGGCGCGCTGACCGTCTTTCCCGAGTCGAAGGTGCGGGTTCGCCGCTGCACATTCACAGGAAACTGGAATGGGGTCGATGACAAAGGGCCGGATAATTACTACCTGGACTCCATCTTCTGGCAGAACACAGCCTCGGACCATTCGCGCCCCGGAGGGGCATATGAACTCGATGTGGCATCCGCACGTAATGTGAAAGGCTGTCTAATTCGAGGCAATATTAGTGATTTGAGGAAGACGATTGATCCCGCGGTGAACGTGCTTGAGGCACGTGACCCTCGATTTGACGAAAACTATGTACCCCATGCGAGTGGTTATCGGGATGTGGGGTATCGCCCCCGTGAGCCCCGCCAAGCCCCGCCTCGCCCTAAAGGACCTGAGTTGCCGTGAAAAAAGAGACAGTCATCTGGCTAGGTCTGATTGCCGCCGTTGCTGGCATCAGTTTATACGTCTATTTCCAGCGGAGCGCACCCGCGCCAGAACCGGCGCCTCAAAACCAGTTTGCGCTCAGTCCTGCCTCGGACGCGCCTGCCTTGCCGGCGCCCAGCTTCGAGTTGACTGATCAGACCGGCGCGCAGTTCAGTTCGGACGACCTTGCCGGCAAAATCTGGATCGTGAACTTTATTTTCACGCGTTGNAAAGCGACTTGTCCNGCGCAATCTGCCGGCATGCTGAGTTTGCAGAATGAGCTGAGTCAGTCTGTGGCAGGTTCCTCTGTTCAACTCGTCAGTATCACCGTCGATCCGGAGCATGATACGCCGCAAGTGCTTCAGCAGTATGGCGACGAGGTGGGTGCAGATCATGCGACTTGGAAATTCTTGTCCGGTGACCGCGACAAGATCTGGAAATTGAGTACTGAGGGTTTCAGGTTGCCGGTGAGTGATGGTGGCGCCGAGGGCCAGGGCGCGATTATGCACGACTCGAAGTGTGCCTTGGTCGATCGTGCTGGAAACATTCGGGGCTATTTTGAGATCATCCAACCCGAGGGTATGCAGGGATTGAGGCAAACGCTGAATCAGGTCTTGGCTGAAATCGTGCCACCGGTGAATTGGGCGACGGATCGGTCGAACGACGGTACCGAACGTACGCATCTGGCCATCCCACCTGAGTTAACCGAGGTGAGTTGGCTGGATGATTTGGCGGCCAAGCAACAGCAAAGTGTCTCGCAATCCAAGGTGGAGCATCAGTTTCGTTTCACGCGTGCGCTGGCTGACAGCGGGATCGATTACCATCCGCAGATTGTGGACGAGCAACGTTTTTACCTGCAGGTCAATCACTATGACCACGGTAACGGGGTTGCAGTGGCTGATGTCGATGGCGACGGGAAACTTGACCTCTACTTTGTTTCTCAAGTCGGTGCGAATCGGCTTTACAAGAATCTTGGCGGCGGCAAGTTTGAAGACATCACGACCGAGTCGGGGGTCGCATTAGACGATCGTATTTGTGTGGGTGCGGCGTTCGGAGATATTGATAACGATGGCGACGCCGACTTGTATGTGACGAGTATCCGTGGCGGTAATGTGCTGTTCGAGAATGACGGAGAGGGGAAATTTCAGGATGTCAGCGATGACGCTGGCGTCGGTTATGACGGGCATTCGTCGGCCGCCGTGTTTTTTGACTACGACCGGGACGGACTGCTGGACCTGTTTGTAACCAACGTTGGGAAATACACACTGGACGAGCAAATTCTGGTGCGTCTCGATCCCACGAATACCTTGCCCGAAGGCGAGTATGAGTATTACCCAGGCCGTCCGAATGCTTTCTTCGGCCATCTCGATTCGAACCTTTCCGAAACAAGCGTTTTGTATCGCAATGAGGGTGATAACCAGTTCAGCGATGNGACCGCGCAAGTGGGTTTGACGAACGATGCCTGGTCCGGTGCGGCCACGCCGTTAGATCTGAATCAGGACGGTTGGCAGGATTTGTACTTGCTGAATATGCAAGGCGAGGATCAGTACTTCGAAAACATCGGCGGCGAACGATTTGAGCGGCGCGATGTCTTTCCGCGCACGCCCTGGGGAGCGATGGGGGTGAAGTGGTTTGACTACAACAATGACGGCAAATTTGACCTCTATATCACGGATATGCATTCGGATATGAGCGAAGATGTTGGGCCGGATCAAGAGAAACAGAAGTCGAATATGCAGTGGGACGAAGCCAAATTGGGGACTTCGACTGCACGCAGTATTTTCGGCAACGCATTCTTTCAAAACCAAGGCGAAGGCCAATTCGAGGAGGTTTCTGACAGCATCGGCGCAGAAAACTATTGGCCTTGGGGGGTGAGTGTGGGAGACTTGAACGCAGATGGCTATGTCGATGCCTTCCTCGCTTCGAGTATGTGCATCCCGTATCGCTATGGGATCAATTCCGTGTTGCTCAACGAAGCGGGGCAGCGATTTGTCGACTCGGAGTTTGTATTGGGAGTCGAGCCACGTCCGGTAGGCGAACGTTTCAAGCCTTGGTTCGAGGCGAATTGTGACCTGCCCGAGGATCGGGAAAGCCCGGTGTGTGCTGGCCGAACTGGAAAAATTACCGTCTGGTCTGCGCTGGGGACACGTTCCACGGTCATTCTTGACCTGGATGATGATGGGGATCTCGATATCGTGACCCATGAATTCAATTCGTCACCACAATTGCTGCTGAGCAATCTGAGTGACGAGAAACCATGTACTTTTCTCAAGATTCGCTTGCAGGGCACCAAGTCGAATCGTGACGCGCTGGGGGCCGTGGTGCGGGTCATGACTGCGGATGGTAATCAGCAGGCGCGTGTACATGATGGCCAATCAGGTTATCTTGGACAAAGTAGTATGCCGTTATATTTCGGCTTGGATGGGAAGACGACGGTTGATCGTATCGAGGTGGTTTGGCCGTCGGGACAGCAGCAGACCATTCCTGGGCCGATTGATGCCGGGCAGTTGTTGCAGATTACCGAAGAGGGGAATTAGGAACCCAACCTATGTTCAGAAACAAAGCGGTGATCATTGGTGTCTTGTCCGTGGCATGCTTGGTTAGTTTGGCATCACTTGGCTACCAGCGGTATATCGGGACGCGCGGCGCAGCACTCGAAACACAATGCGAGCAGGCTTTGGAAGCCAACGAGTGGGGGAAACTGGAAGAAGTTGCTTACGAGTGGGCTCAACTCGAACCCGATAAAGCGTTGCCCTGGATCTACGCTGCCGAGGGAGCGAATAACCAGAGCAAGCCCGTTCAGACGGGTGTTTATCTGTCGATGTTGCCAGATGATGACGAGCGGTCTCCGCGAGCTCTGCTGGAACTTAGTCATTTGCAATTCTGGGATTTCAATCAGCCGATCGCTGCAGAGGAGACCTACAAGCGGATTCTGAACATGGATGTGTGGACGGAGAATAATGTCGCTTTCCGTCGAGAAGCTCATCGCCGCTTGATTTTCTACTACGCGATGTCGCGGCAGCGCAATCGAATCATCGAAGAAGCGAATCGCGCCATCGAAGGTGGATTTGATGTCCCCGAAACGTACATCTATCTGATCGGTGCCGATTGGATGACATTCACCAACGGAGCCGAGATGAATAACCGTTGGTTGATGACCAATCCGGGTTACGAGCCATTCGTCGTCGCGCGGTCGTACCACATGGTCCGCACCAGTGCCTTGGCTCAGGAAGAGGATAGCAAGTCGATTGGGTTGATGGAAAAGAACCAGATGTTGATGGATGGCATGCTGGAATCCTATCCGCACAACCTGGAGATTTTGGCGTTTCACGTAAGTCAGGCGACGCTGGGTGGTAATCAGAAACGCGTCGCAGAGCTGCTCTCAGGGGCACCGGCCTCCATTGCTGATGACAGCCGATTCTGGCGGGCCAAAGGCACCGTGCATGCGGGCAGGCAGGAACTCGAAGAAGCCGAAAAGGCTTATCTGAAAGCGTTGGAACTGCACCCTTACGATTGGCAGGCACAGCATGAATTGGCGGCGATTTACCGCCTGAAAGATGATTTTGAAACCGTCAAAAAATACCAGGCTTCCAGTATGCTCGGCAAAGAACTGCGGCGGGATATCCTGCAAATGCCGAGTACGATCAATATTGACCCTGATATTCTCGACCGAATGATCATGTTCACCGAAGCTTCGGGCAAGAAGGATGTGGCGGATAAACTGCGGGCACGGGTTGCGCAAAAAAAAGCGACGAACTCGTAAATCGTTGTCGCACATGCTTGCGAATGGGTTTCGCATTTACTATTATTCACCGTTGATCAGCCTTACCGGTCTATTTTTTCAACATAGCATTACACTTCTGCGAAGGTCTTAAAAATGCTCCGACTCTGTACTTATCTCTGTCTTGCGACGCCTCTGTTCTTCGTCATCGGTTGTGGTCCCTCCGGTCCGACGACTCAACCTGTCTCTGGAACCGTAACCGTTGGTGGCACGCCATTGGCCAACGCGAGTGTGACGTTTACCCCAAAGACACCCGATGGAACCCTCGAAACTGCTGGCGGAACCACCGATGACAGCGGTAAGTACACCTTGTACACCGGTGTTCAAGGCAAGCCTGGTGCTATGGCTGGTGTTTACGTCGTGAAGGTCGCAGAAGGCATGGACGAAGCAGCTTCCGAGGCTGGCTACATGTCCGACGAGGGTGGTGCCCAGGGTGGTGCAGACACCAGCGCTGATCCAGGCGCTCCTGCAGGTTCAAAAATTCCTGCAGACTTCAGCGTTGAAGTTGAGGTCAAATCTGGCAATAACACAATTAATGTCGAGATTCCCTAAGGTTTGATGAATGGTCATCAATCCCATCGATAATTGAAAGCTTGTAGCCGAACCCGCCGCATGTGTGGCAGGTTCGGTTTTTTTCTGTTCTTTTTCTTTTTATTCTTCTTTCGGAGGTTCGATATGAGGAATTCCTCGAAGAGGCGCGCGTTCACGCTCGTTGAGCTGTTGGTCGTGATCGCCATCATCGGTGTGCTTGTCGCACTGCTGCTGCCAGCAGTGCAAATGGCACGCGAAGCAGCCCGCCGCATGCAATGTGGCAACAACCTGAAGCAACTTGGCTTGGCACTGCAAAACTACGGTGACAAGTGGAAGGAGTCGATGGGTTGGCAAAATGACTTGGGTAACATGAGCGGTAACCTGAACGGTATCCCCGACCGAGTCTCGTTGAATGCTCCAATGAATCGTTGGAACAACTTGTCCTGGATTTATTCTGTTCTTCCTTACATGGAACAACAAGGTGTCTACGACAACGTGCTCAGGGACCGCCAGAATCTTCTGGACGCTCAGACTCCAGACATCAAAGAGAGTGTGATCGACACGCTGCTCTGTCCTTCGAACACGCAAGACGCTGTCCGTCCGAACCAACGCTCTGGCTATCGCCACGGTGGTGGTAACGTCGCAGCTTGCACGGACTACTCCGGCAACCTGGGTCACATCTGGGGCGGTTGGAAAGATTGTAATGCTGTTCCTTCTGACTGGGGAATTCGCGTTGTTGCACCGGGTATGCCCGCTGACAGCGCTGCGGCCTTCAACCCGTTCCGCAAGTCGGGTGGCGAAGAAGGCACCCCATGGGTCAACGGCGATTGGCTTGGCGATATGCCTCGTTGTAACGGCATGTTCCGTTACCACGGTCGTGTCCGCCTGCGTGACTGCCTCGACGGCACCGCTTACACCGTGATGGTCTTTGAAGACATGCACTGGCGTGGTGGTAACCGTGCTGACCGTCCTCACGACAAGCGTAGTTGTGATGACGCGTCCTGGTTGTCTTCGATTGGTGGCATCAACTCGATGCGTAACCCAATCAACAACAAGAACAAGGCTTGGCTGCAAGGTCAAGGCGACCGTCGTTGTCACGGCTGGAGCTCGAACCACCCGAGTGGTGCTCAAGCAGTCATGGCTGACGGTAGTGTTCAGTTTGTTTATGAGACCATTGATCACCTGACCCGATATCAGATCGGTGTTCGTAATGATCAACAGTCGACCAACTTCCCTCAGTAGGTTGGTGACTTAGGTCGAATTCAGGGAGGTGGG